>NZ_JBKFFO010000005.1:0-535807 GCF_046506645.1 Streptomyces sp. 5K101
TAGTCGGGCCGCACCTCGGCGACCATGCGCACCGCACGACGGCGCAGCTCAAGCGGGTACTGGGAAGGACGTGCCATAACTCGATCCTCTCAAATGATCGAGCCCCTACCGAACCCGGAACGGTTCACTGACTCTGCACGGCCGGTACGAGGAACCGTGGCCCAACAAGTGGCTCTGCATGCGCGTGCTGGACAAAGACGGATTGCAGGTACTCCAGCACCTCAGGATTGGCTCTTGGGGAGACCATCTGCGGCGTGGGAAGCGTCGGCAGCGAATCGAGCTGAGACGGCGCACTCTCCACCGCCAGCCCCAGCTCCACGCGGCTCGACTCGTAGACCTCGCAGAATAGGTTCTGGTAGCTCTGCCCGGGCGGGCGACGCCCGTTCTCGAACATCGAAATCTGAGCCTTGAGGCTTGACGCCGCCGGTAACTCGATGCCAAGTCGTCCGGCAGCGTCTTCCAGCGCCTCCATGAGCTGAGCCTGCGACCAGCCCCGGGCCAGGCGCGCAGCTTGCAGCTTGGTCCTCATCGGTCCCCCAGCATCATGCGGAGCGAGTGGGCGCCCATCACGGCAATCAACCTGCTGACGTGGGCAGTTAACACGTAACAGGAGCCAACTGTTAACCCTGTTCGCTGCGTTTCTCCCAGGATTCCGGCTTACTGGTTCTCGTCAGCGACGCCGGAGCGAGCGGCCTCCAGCCGTTCGACCCGGTCGCGAAGTTCAGAGAGCTGGGAGGTGACATGGCTCAGTTGGGACCGCAGTTCACGCAAGCCAAGGGCGGTTTGATTGGCCGTCTGGTCACCCTTCTGCGGATCAACCACGTACGTGCCGCTCCCTGGTCGACCTTCCACCAGGCCGTCATCGGCGAGTTGCTTGTACGCGCTCTGCACCGTCATCAGCGACACGCCCAGCTCTTTGGCCAACCCTTTAGCGCCAGGGAGTCGAGCCCCGGGCGAGTACGTCCCGGCCGCGAGCCTGTCGCGGAAACGGGCAGCGATCTCCTTGGCGGTCGGTGGCTTTGCCGGCTTCCAGTCCATGCCTAGAGCTTATCCAACCTAGGTAACTTTCCGGCCGGCCGCTGCGGGCTTGACGCTTGTAAAGCTACCTAGGTAGCTTCGAGGAAGTGAGCTACCTAGGTAGCTCAAGCGTTTCGGCGGTCCTGTGCGCCTGCACGAGAGCCCGCACCCGGGCTACCGCGCCACCGAAGCGCCCGTTGCTTGAGAACTGAACAGCGTGATGAGGGTTCGCCGCCTGTCCTTAGCCCCAACAAGGCGGCCTGCGCGGCTTAGGTTCGCGCGTTCGCAATCTCTCGCAGCGCTGCACGCTGCGCCGGTTGCCTCCCTCGCCCGTCCGGTGCTTGCGCCGTACGGGCGGGGTTGAGGGGAGCCGGATGTATCTGGGCTCTACCGCTGGGTCGGTCGCCTCTCTCCAAGGCCGTGACCGTGCCCGTCATCTCCGTCCCTCCGACTTGGGAGATCCCCATGCGCACGTACATCGGTAGTCATGAGGCTGCGAACGCCGCTGAGTTCGAAGAGCTTGCGCTCGGCTTTGACGAGCTGCCCGCCGGTATCGACGTCGACCTGTTCCGCGGTCCGCTGGCGCCCGAGACCCTGCAGGAGCGGGCGGCGCGTCTGGACGTGGCCCGCGAGGTGATCGCCGACCTGGCGGCTCAGGGCGAGGGCGGTGACGAGGTCGCTGCGTGGGACGCCCTGTACGCCGACGCGTTGACCCGCACGGTGCCGTTCCTGCGCTCCGCTCGCGCGGCCGGCCGTTTCTCCGGAGCGGGGGAAGCGGCGTGATGAGTGAGCGCAGGATGCTGACGAAGGCACAGAAGGTCGTTCTCGTTGCGGCGTTCGTGCCCATGGTCGCCACCGGTGTGGCTGGTGGCGTGGGGACGTTCAGCAACATCAGTCGCGCCTACGGCTCGGGTACGGCGCTGGGTGCGGTGGCGGCCGGTGAGGGCGCGACCGCTGTTCTGGCGCTGGTGCTGCTCGGGCTGACGATGCTGGGGCAGTCCTCGCCGGGGATCATTCGGTTGGGTCTGTGGGCGCTGCCGGCCGCGGCGTCGGTGATGGCGGCCATGGCCGCCGACGATCTGGGCCGCACGGTGATCTACGCCGTGACGCCGATGGGCATGTGTGTGTCGGCGGAAGGCATGGCGTTCCTGGCTCGCCGCATCGTGGTCCACCAGGACGGGCGCGACATCGAGGCGGAGGTGAAGGCGGCCGCCGTCGTGCGAGCGCTCGCCTATCACCGGGCACGCGCGGCGAACCACCCCGACCGTCGGGTCAAGAAGGCGTCAGAGCGCAAGTCCTGGAGGCTGGCCCGCAAGGTCGGCTTGGGGGATGCGTCCCTCGGTGTGCGGCTGCTGGACATCCAGCGCGAGCGCGTCACCGGCGGTGCGGACGCCGCCCTCGCGGCCATGTTCACCGCCCCCGCATACCAGGATGAAACGTCCTGCTCTACCGCAAAACGGTTGGGGTCTGACCTGCGGAAGTTGGCCCCCGAGCCGGTAGCGGAAGCGGCGACGTTTCCCGCTCTCCCGTCGGCCGACCCCAAGCCGTTCGACGCTGCCGAGTCGGGCGAGCCCGTGGCAGTCGCTGGCCCGGCTGAGTCGGCTCCGGCTCGGGCGGTTGGCGCTGTGGAGTCGGCTCCCCGCCGGGCGACCGGTCGGGTACCTCAGTCGGCCCGTACCCCCCGACTGGTCCGCACCCCGGAGCAACTGCTCGATGAGGCCCGGTCGGCTACGGCCGACTGGTCGGATGCCGAGCTGACCGCCGAGGGGATCCGCAAGGCGGTCCGCACGTCGTCCGCGAACGGGCGCATCCTGCGCGACGCGCTCAAGGCGGAGCGCAGCCGCCGGGACGGCGTCACTGAGGCAGTGGCCGCCTGATGTCCGGACACCGTCTCTACGACCCGACCGGAGCCCGGTACGGCATCCCCACCTTCCCGTGGCGGCTCGCCCCGGAGGGCTTCGCCACCCGCCGTCAGCTCCGCGCCGCGGGGCTGCGGCCCGGCGGGCAGGACGTCGCCGCGCAGGTCCTTTGGTACTCGCGCCGCTACTGGCGCACGGGCCGCAGCCCGATCCGCGTCGCGTACCTGTACCGGATCGATCTGGCGAAGCCCGTACGCCCCATGACGCCGGGCAAGTGGGCGGCCCTCGTCAAGGCGAACGCCGCCCGCCGCATCTGCCCGCAGTGCCGTACGGACGCCGGTTACCGCATCCCGACCTCGCTCGGCATGTGCGTGACCTGCGCCGACTCACCCCAACTCGCCGCCTGATCTCGGAAGGAAGGCACCTGTGAAGCACCCCGACGACGAGAACGAGCTGTTCAACCGCCTGGAAGCCGAGATGGGCGCCGATGCGGGTGCCGAGGTGGTCGACCTCGACAAGGCCCGTTCCGCCCGTGCTGCAGCGACACCCCCGCCCGCGTCGGCCGATGACGAGCCGGGCGAGGCGGCCCCGATGGTCGACGGCCCTGCCCCGGCCGGTCCGGGTCTAGTGGACAGGGTCCGCGGCGGCAAGCGGCGCGAGGTCATCCCCGCCTGGGCCCGCTCCAAGCCCGAGTTCCTTGACGCGCTGGGCTGGCTGGGCGGGTACGCCTGGCACACCACGGCCTATCACGCAGTCCGTCTTCCCTGGTACAGCGTCCGCCTGGCCTTCCAAGCCCCGGCCGGGGCAGCGAAGTTCGTGGGCGGCGCGATGCGCTGGGTCGCCGACGCCGAGGGGGAGCCGCTGCGGCAGGTCGCCGCGCGGCGCGAGGACGTGGAGCAGTACCTCAAGCTCTCCCGCCAGCGCGACAACCGCGTGAAGCTGCGCGGCATCCTGATGGTGCTGGCACTCATCCTCGGACCGGTGCTCGCGCTCCTGCTGTACGTGCTCGCGCCGACCTGGCTGACGGTCATCGCGCTCGCGGTGCTCACGGCCGGGCTCGGGTTCATGGGAGCGCCCGCAGACAAGCCGGTCATCTCCCGCGCGGTGGTGACCACCGAGGTGGAGCGGCTGACCTCCGGCATTGTGGAGCGTGCCCTCGGGGCGCTCGGCATCGCGGAGATCAACAAGGCGCTCGCCAAGGGGGGAGAGGGCATCAAGTTCCCTGCCCCGATCACCCGTGACGGACCCGGCTGGCGCGCGGATGTGGACCTGCCGTACGGAGTGACGGTGCCGGACATCCTGGACCGGCGGGAGAAGCTGGCATCCGGCCTGCGGCGCCCGCTGGGCTGCGTGTGGCCGGAGCCGGTCGCCGATGAGCACGCCGGCCGGATGATGCTCTGGGTCGGCGACAAGGCGCTGAACAAGGTCACCCCGCCCGCGTGGCCGCTGGCCAAGACCGGTGCGGCGTCTGTGTTCAAGCCGCTGCCGTTCGGCACCGACCAGCGCGGCCGGAACGTCGACATCACGTTGATGTACGACAACGTCCTGATCGGGGCCATGCCGGGCATGGGTAAGACGTTCTCCCTGCGTACGCCGCTGCTCGCTGCAGCGCTGGATCCGACCGCTGAGCTGCTGATCTGGGAGCTCAAGGGCACCGGTGACCTGGACGCGATCGGGAAGAAGGTCGCCGCCGACTACGGCTCCGGCCCGGACGACGAGACCTGCGCCGCCGCGCTGGACTCGATCCGCTACGTTCACAAGGACCTGGAGCGCCGGGCGAAGGTGATCGCCTCCCTGCCCAAGGACAAGTGCCCGGAGAACAAGGTCATCCCGTCCCTGGCAGGCAACCGCTCGCTCGGGCTGCACCCGCTCGTGCTCGCGATCGACGAGTGCCAGGAACTGTTCTCCCACGACACCTACGGCAAAGAGGCCGGGGCCCTGTGCACGGCCATCATCAAGCGCGGCCGGGCGCTCGGGGTGATCCTGCTGCTGGCCACGCAGCGGCCGGACAAGGACTCGCTGCCCCCGGCCATCAGCGCGAACGTCGGCACGCGTTTCTGCCTGCGCGTCATGGGCCAGATCGAGAACGACATGATCCTGGGCACGTCGACCTACAAGAACGGCATCCGCGCAACGTCGTTCACCAAGTCCGACAAGGGCATCGGCTACCTGGTCGGCGCCGCCGACGACCCGCAGATCGTGCGGACGTACTACATCGACGGGCACACCGCGGACCGGATCTGCGACCGGGCGCGAAAGGCGCGCATCGACGCCGGGACGCTGTCCGGCCTCGCGGCCGGCGTCGAGCCGGAGCGCCGCGCGGCAGCCGACACGCTGCTGGAGGACATCCTCGCCGTCGTCCCCGCCGGAGAGGCAAAGGCGTGGAACGACGTCACGGTCGACCGCCTCGCCGAACTGCGGCCCGAGACGTACGCCCCGTGGGGCGAGATGGAGCCCGCGGACAAGGCGCGCCAGCTCACCACCGCGCTCAAGCCCTACGGCATCGCCACCGGGCAGGTGGCCCGCCGGATAAACGGCAAGACCGTCAACCGCACCGGCTTCGAGCGCGCCCGCATCGCCACCGCGATTGCGGAGCGTGACAGGAAGCGGGACACGGGCTGACCGTTACGGGTCTCTAGCGCTAGGGGGCCGACCCTCTAGCGCTAGAGGTCCCGCTAGCGGCCCACATAGCACCTGATCAGGTCGCTAGCTGTTAGCGGCCCACCTGCGACAACCCCTGAAACCGCCCTGGGAGGGCCCTTCATGACCCCTGCCCTGTTCGCTGTCGCCTGCCTACTGCTCGTCACCCTCGGTTACGCATCCGTGTGTGCCGCGTCGCCGTTCGGGACCTGCCGCAAGTGCCACGGCTTCGGCTTCGCCACCACCACAGACCGCAAGGGACGCCCCAAGCGCGGCAAGACCTGCCGCCGCTGCAAGGGCCACGGCAAGCGGATACGCATCGGCCGCTGGCTCTACAACCGCGCCTCGCACACCTACCGCCAAGGCACCCGCTGATGCGTGGCCCGCTCTACCTCGCGCTCGCCGGAATCCTGCTCGCCCTCACGCTCACGAGCTGCCCGGCCGGCCACACCACCACCGCCCCGCCTGCCATCGAGAAAGGAGCCCCGGCATGGCCGTGACCGTCTCCCTGGTCCTGCTGTTCGGACTCGTCCTGTTCTTCCTCCTGCGCTCCAAGACCCTCGGCTACGGCTCCGCGTTCGTCGCCGCGATGTTCGGGTTCTTCCTCGCCTCCACCGGAGCGTCCGGGCCCATCAACGAACTCGCCACTGCCGTCATCAACGCCATCCCCAACCTGTAGGGAGCCTGCGATGAACGAACCGATCGTCGCCCGCAGTTCGCTCGCTCTCGCGCTGCCCAAGGTGGCCCCGGCCATCGCCACATCGACGGTGCTCATCCTGGGGCGGATCTGGAACGCGAACGGGGCCGAACACTCCGTCGGCAACGCCGCCCTCATGGTCGTGCTCGCCACCGGCGCCGCAGCGGCCGGTGCATTCGCCTCCGCCGGACGACGCGGTGACAGCGTCATCGCCGGAACCGCGTTCGCCGCATCCGGCGGGCTCGCCCTCGCCGGAGTCGCCGGATACGCCGACGGCATCTCCCTGCCCCTGCTGCTGTGGGCGCTCGCCACTGCCGTCGCCTACGGGCTCGCCGCCCGCTACTGGCGCACCGACCGCCGCGAGGCGGTCGCGTACGAGCGGCGCACCATCGAGCGCCGCGAGGACCACGCCCACGTCGAACGAGTCGAGGCCCTGCGCGCCGGAGCACAGATCGAGGTCGCCCGCGAGAGCGCCGCCTACACCACCGCCCTCGCCCAGGCCCTCACCGCCCGCGCCGCGCTCCCCGGCTTCGACCCGCTGGAGCTGACCCGCGCTGGACTGCCCGAACTGCCCGCCATCGAGGCCACGAAGGAGCACTGACCCATGTTCGAGATC
Organism: Streptomyces sp. 5K101; assembly: GCF_046506645.1. Classification (NCBI taxonomy): domain Bacteria; kingdom Bacillati; phylum Actinomycetota; class Actinomycetes; order Kitasatosporales; family Streptomycetaceae; genus Streptomyces; species Streptomyces sp. 5K101. Next base: position 6,830 of record NZ_JBKFFO010000005.1, read on the forward strand.
CGCGTCATCTGCGACCCGACCGACGCCGACCACATCACCGAGAAGCTGGCCCAGGTGTTCACCACCGGGGCCGCCCGCCAGTACCCCAACCGCCGCAACACCGAGCGCACCCGCCTCTACATCACGGCCGAACACCGCGCCGCCACCGAGGCTTGGCCGACGCCGGAAGAGGCGTACGCGCTCGCCCCGAGCATCATCAGCGAGATCGGCTGGACCGCCGGAGCGGTCGCCGACAAGCCGTTCGGCGAGGACATCGGGCGCGAGTTCTGGCTCCGCAAGGCCGCCCTCCTGGACCACATCGCCCTCGCCGACGAACACGAGGGCATCCGCAGCGACGCGGCAGAGCTAGCCACCGAAGCAGCCCGCCGCCTCATGGACACCGACGCCGCCACGGCCGTCTGCGACCCGCGGCACTACGTCCGCCAGCAGTACGCCCACTGGGCCAGCAACCACTAGCTACGCCCGGGGCGGTCGCCTCTCTCCAAAGACCGCGACCGCCCCGGCTCTCCGTCCCTCCGAAAGAAACAGGAGAACCCCCAGCATGACCCAACCGACACCCATCCGGCGAGCACCAGGCCACCGGCCCCGCCTCCTCGATCCGAACGAGCACCTGCGGACCGCCCTGGCCCTGGCAGAGGCACGCGTTCCCGTGCTGCCTCTGCGGAAGGGCAAGGTGCCGTTCGGGAACTGCCCCGAGTGCACCGGGCTCGCGTGCGGCGGGCGGCCGAACATGAAGCAGGCAGGTGACTGCCGGTGCCTCCGCGTGTGCCATGGCTGGGCCGCCGCCACCACAGACCCCGCCGTCATCACCTCTGCGGCGTGGGCGCCCATGTGGCGCACGGCCGCCGCCGTGGCCTACCACCCCGCCGGCGCCGGGCTCACCGTGGTGGACCTGGACGACGCCGAAGCGGTCGCCTGGGCCCGCACCGCGCTGCCGCCGACCCGAACCGTGGTCACCACGCGCGGCGAGCACTGGATCTACCGAGGCACGATGCGGTCCGTGAATGCCGTACGGGACGGCGTGGACATCAAGTCGACGATGGCCTACGCCCGGTGGCTCGGCCCCGGCACCGGCACCATGACCGCCCTGCCCAACGCCGTCCGCGCCCTGGCCGCGAAGGAGTCCCGCCCGGTCCGGCCGGCACAGTCCGCCGTAGGTCTGGCCGCGCCCGCCGGGGGCGGGGAGTGCCGTCACCGCACGCCCGTCTACCTGGAGCGGGGCACCGCCATGGCGGAGCAGCGCATCAGCGAGGCCCAGAGCGCGATCCACGCCACGGTGTACCGCACGTTCCTCGCGGTGCTGTCCGTCCATGGCCGGTGCGGCTGCCTGACCGACACCCACGTCGGGCGGCTGTTCACCGCCGCGCAGGCCAAGGGCGAGAGCCTGCGGCACTGCACCGACGCGTGGGCCAACGCCCGCACCGCCCTGGGGATGTGAGCCATGTCCGAGGACGACAAGACTCCGGCCCGCGAGGTCATCACCGACTACGCGCAGGCGCATTTCCGGTACTTCCGCACCGCCGACGGCACCGTCTACGCGCAGAAGAACGGCCACCCTGTAGCGCGGCCGATCCGGTCCCAGGGCACGACGGGCAGTCACCGGCAGGAACTCATGGTCGGCCTGTTCCGTGACGGGGTCGGCGTGTTCAACGGCACCGCCCTCAAGGAGGCATTGGACTTGATCGAGGCGCTGGCGCTGACCGAGGAGACTCAGCCCGTGCACATCCGTGTCGCGCCCGGGTTCGACGGCGCGACCTGGCTGGACCTGGGCCGCACCGACGGCAAGTCGGTCCGGATCCACCCCACCGGGTGGGACATCGCCGTGCCGGACCCGCGTGAAGTGTGCTGGCGGCGCACCCAGCTCACCGGGGAACTGCCCCTGCCGGTCAAGGACACCGACGGCAAGGGCATCGACCTCCTGCTGAGGCTGACCAACTTCGCCAACGCGGAGACCGAGTGCCTGGCCCTCGCCTGGCTCATCGGCTGCCTCGGACCGTCCGTCCCCGTCCCGGCACCGTTCCTCACCGGCCCCCAGGGCGCGGGCAAGTCCACCGCCGGGCGGATGCTCGTGCGGATCATCGAGGGCATGAGCGGCGACCTGCGCCGCGCGCCGAAGGACGAGGAGAACCTGACGGCGGCCGTCGCCGCCGGGTGGGTCACCGCCCTGGACAACCTCTCCCACATGACCCCGGACCTGTCCGACGCCATGTGCTGCATCGTCACCGGAGCCGAGAACGTCAAGCGCGCCCTGTTCACCGACGGGGACGTCTTCCGCGCCCGCTACCGCCGGCCGATGCTGCTGACCGGCATCGACGTCGGCGTCATCCGGCCCGACCTCGCCGAACGCCTCCTTCCGCTGCGGCTGGAGCGTCCGCGCGTGCGGCGCACCGAGGCGGAATTGTGGGCGGAGTACGCCGAGGTGCTGCCCGTCATCCTCGGCTCCCTCCTGGACCTGACCGTGAAGGTGCGGGCCGCCGAGGCGGACATCCCGACCGACCTGCGGATGGCCGACTTCGCGCACCTGTGCGCGCAGCTGGACGCCGCGACCGGCTTCGGCTCGCTGGGCGCCTACCGGGCCAGCCTGGACGACCTCAACGACGACGTCATCGAAGGCGACCTCCTCGCGCAGACCGTGCTCAAGCACGCCGCCGGCATGATGCCGGGCGAGGAGACGCGGATGACGTCCTCCGAGTGGCTGCACGCCCTCACCGGCCTCTACACCGGCGAGGAATGCCGTCCCCTGCCCAAAGGCTGGCCCACCACCGGCAAAGTCCTCTCAGACCGCCTCAAGCGCCTCCAACCCACCCTCGCCGCACGCGCCGTCCTCATCGACTGGGGCCGCACCAGCACCGCCCGCTACATCGCCATGACCCGCCCGGCAACGCCTCCCGCACACCAGCAGGAAGCGATGCACTGACCTGCCGCGGCGCGGACAAGCAAGAAGAGCACCAGGCCCGCGAGGACGTGCTCCTCTTGCAGTTCGGCGGCTCGCCGCCGCCCGATGGTCGCGCCGCGAGCGGCTCCGCAATTCACGCCCTGAGCCGCACGCACCACAACAGACACCCCTCCCTTTGCCCTAAGGGAAGAGACGCTGCGTCACCTGCGTCACCAGGGGCCGCAAACGGCCCGCGACCTGCCGCAACAGCAGTGACGCAGACGGCGGCCGCTGCGTCATTCCGCGTCACCTGCGTCATCGGTGACGCACGCCCTGCGTCACCGATGACGCGCCCCACGACCCGCCGCGTCACGAGAAACCGCAGGTCAGACGCGCACCGTGACACAGATGACGCGATGACGCAGAAATCAGCACCTCGGACACACGCGTGCCAGGGCCCCGAGCCCAACTCCCCGAAGGCAAAGACGAACTGCCCAGGAGGCACCCCGGATGAGCACCGCGATTGCCGCCCCCGTCGACCGACTTCTGTACAAGCCCGAGGAGGCGGCCGAAGCGCTCGCCATCGGCCGCTCCACCGTCTACGAGCTGATGGCCGAAGGCGCCCTGAAGTACATCAAGTTGGGCCGCACGCGCCGGATCCGGCGAGCGGACCTCGAAGCGTACGTGGCGAACCTCGCCCCACTGCCCAACTGACCTGAGCACGAACCGAGGCGCCCCGTGCATCCCGCGCGGGGCGCCTCCCACTTGGAGGAGCACATGAGCCCCCGCAAGCCCAACATGGAGTCATCCGTCTACTTCGGCGCCGACGGCTGGTGGCACGGCCGCGTCACCATGGGCGTGAAGAGCGACGGCAGCCCAGATCGACGTCACCGCCGGGCCAGGACTGAGCCCGAGATCAAGCGCAAGGTCAAGGAGCTGGAGCGCCTTCGCGACCAGGGGCGAGCGCCGGCCGCAGGGCGGAAGCCAACCGTCGCTGCGTGGATGGAGACCTACCTCACCGACATCGCGAGCCTGAAGCTGAAGCCGCGCTCTCTCGACGACTACTGGTCGAAGACCCGCAACGACATCATCCCGGGCGTCGGCAGGCACCGCATCGACAAGTTGCAGCCTGAGCACCTGGAGCGGATGTACCGGGCCATGCTCGACGCCGGCCGTGCACCGTCGCACGTCGTGAAGGTGCACCGCATCCTGTCCCGCGCCCTGAAGATTGCCCACCGCCGCCGCATCGTCGGTGAGAACGTCGCCACGCTCGTGGACCCGCCGAGCATCGACGAGACCGAGGCCAACCCCTTCACCAAGGAGGAGGCCAAGGCGTTTCTCGAAGCTGCTTCGAAGCGGCCCACCTTCATGCGGTGGATCGTCGGTGTCGGTATGGGGTTCCGTCAGGGCGAGACGCTCGGCCTGCGATGGTCGTACGTCGACCTGGAAGCGGAGCTGTTCCGCCCGGAATGGCAGCTACAGCGCCTCACGTGGCGGCACGGCTGCGACGACCCGCGCGCCTGCGGGACGCGCCTGCACCGCTTCGAGCCGTGCCCTCCGAGATGCGCCACGCACAAGGGCTACAAGCGCGGCTGCCCTAAGCCGTGCCCCAAAACGTGCACGAGGCACGCGAGCGCCTGCCCGCAGCGCAAGGAGGGCGGTCTCGTCTTCACGCGCCCCAAGACGAAGAAGAGCCGGAACGCCGTCCCGATCCCGCCCGTCTTCATCCCGTTCCTGCACGACCACAAGGCCCAGCAAGCAGAGATGCGGGCCGCCGCGGGGGAACTGTGGCAGGAGCACGACGTCGTGTTCTCGCGGCCGGACGGACGCCCGCTCGACCCGCGCGCCGACTACGAGGAGTTCAAGGAACTGCTCGGGGAAGCAGGCATCGATGACCGCCGCCTGTATGACGGAAGTCGCCACACGGCCGGCACGATCCTGAACGAGTTGGGCGTGGACATGCCGACAATCATGGAGATCCTTCGACACACCCAGATCAGCCAGACGCGGCGGTACGTGAAGGGCCGCTCACACCTTTCGAAGGACGCCATGCGGCGCATGGGCGAGTTCTTCGTGCCCGCGCCCCCGGGGCCGATTCCGGGCACCACTGAGACCAGAACTGAGACCGCCGACACCCGCGCGGCCCGCGCCCGGCGCCGTCGCCGCGTGCGCTGAACGACGAAACCCCAGGTCGGAGTACATCCGGCCTGGGGTTTCAGGTGAGCCGCCTTCGGGATTCGAACCCGAGACCTACGCATTACGAGTGCGTTGCTCTGGCCAACTGAGCTAAGGCGGCGCGCTACGGGACAAGACACCCGTCCCCGCGGGGACACGCTCTCATCAGCAGCGGCGCCAAGTCTACAGGGTTCTCCGGGGTGCCCCGAACCACCTCCCGTCGCACCCCGGACCGGCGCCCGTCAGCGGGCTCAGCAGCGCTTTCCGTCAGCCGGGGGCTTGCCCTCCAGGAGGTAGGTGTTGATCGCCGTGTCGATGCAGTCACTGCCCCTGCCGTACGCGGTGTGGCCGTCGCCGTCGTACGTCAGCAGCCTGCCCGAGGACAGCTGCTCGGCAAGGCTCCTGGCCCACTTGTACGGGGTGGCCGGGTCGCGGGTCGTGCCGACCACCACGATCGGGGCCGCGCCCTTCGCCTCGATGCGGTGGGGCTTGCCGGTGGCCTCCTCGGGCCAGTAGCCGCAGTTCAGGGAGGCCCAGGCGAAGCCCTCACCGAAGACCGGGGAGGCCTTCTCGAACTCCCGGACGGCCGGCTCCACGGCCTCGGGCGAGTCGAAGGCCGCCGGGAGGTCCAGGCAGTTCACGGCGGCATTGGCGAACATCAGGTTCGCGTACGAGCCGTCCGCCTCACGCTCGTAGTACATGTCCGCCATCGACAGCAGCGAGGCGCCGTCCCCCTCCTGGGCCGCGGCCAGCGCCGACCGGAGCTGGGGCCAGGCGCCCTCGTCGTACATGGCCGCGATCACACCCGTGGTGGCCAGCGACTCGGTGAGCTCGCGGCTTTCGCCGGTGGAGGCGGGGGTGGCGTCCAGCTTCTCGAACAGCGCCTTGAGACGTTCCGAGGCGTCCGCGGCGGAGGTCCGGCCCAAGGGGCAGTCGGCCCGCTTGACGCAGTCCGCGGCGAAGGACCGGAACGCGGTCTCGAAACCGGCCGTCTGGTCGCGGTTCATCTCGCGGGAGGGCAGCGACGGGTCCATCGCGCCGTCCAGGACGAGCCGGCCGGTCCGGTCGGGGAACAGCTCGGCGTACGTCGCGCCGAGGAAGGTGCCGTACGAGGCGCCGACGTAGTGCAGCTTCTCGTCGCCGAGCGCGGCGCGGACGATGTCCATGTCCCGCGCCGCCTCGACCGTGGAGACGTGCGGGAGGATCCCGCCGGAGCGCTTCTCGCAGCCCGCGGCGAAGTCCCGGTAGGCCGCCGTCAGCTTCGCCCTCTCACCGGCGTCGTCGGGGGTCTGGTCGGTCCGTGTGTACGCGTCCATCTCCCGGCCGGAGAGGCATTCGACCGGTGCGCTGCGGGCCACGCCGCGGGGGTCGACGGCGACCATGTCGTAGCGGGCGCGGACCGGTGCGGGGTAGCCGATGCCCGCGTAGCTCTGGAGGTAGCCGATGGCGGAGGCGCCGGGCCCGCCCGGGTTGACCAGGAGGGAGCCGAGCCGCTTGCCCGGGCCCGTGGCCTTCTTGCGGGCGACCGCGAGGTCGACGGACTTACCCTCGGGGTCCGCGTAGTCCAGCGGGGCCTTCACGGTTGCGCACTGGAAGCCGGGGACGCCGCAGTCGCGCCACGCCGGCTTCTGTGTGTAGTACCGCTCGAGGCCGGCGGAGGGCGCTGCCCGGCCGGAGGGCGAGGAGCCGGGGGAGGAACCGCCGTCGCCGCTGCAGCCGGAGACGAGCAGGCCGACCGCGGCCAGGGGGAGGGCGAAGGTGCGGAGCAGGCGCCTGGAGTCCATTCCCGGAGCGTAATCCCCGCAGAGCGCCCATGCCCGTCACTGCTCGTACGGGTGACCTGGTCAACCCGCCGCGGAGGTGACGTCCCGCCGCCCGGACGCGCCTGTGGCGTCAGCTCGCGCGCAGCGCCATCGTCATCGCCTCGACGGCCAGCAGCGGGGCCACATTGCTGTCCAGCGCCTCACGGCAGGCGACGACCGCCTCTATGCGGCGCAGGGTGGCCTCGGGCGTCGAGCCGCGGGCGATGCGGTCGAGCGCGTCGCGCACGTCCTCGTTGGCGAGCTGGACCTGCGAGCCCAGCTGGAGCGCGAGGACGTCGCGGTAGAAGCCCGTCAGGTCGGAGAGCGCGAGGTCGAGGCTGTCGCGCTGGGTCCGTGTCCTGCGGCGCTTCTGCTTCTCCTCGAGCTCCTTCACGGCGCCGGCCGTCCCGCGCGGCATACGGCCGCCCGCGGACGCGCCGAGCGCGGCCTTCAGGTCCTCGGTCTCCTTGACGTCGATCTCCTCGGCGACCTGCTTGGCGTCCTCCGCCGCCGCGTCGACCAGCTCCTGCGCGGCCCTGAGGCAGCCGCCGATGTCCTCGACACGCAGCGGAAGCTTGAGGACGGTCGCACGCCGGGCGCGGGCGCGCTCGTCCGTGGCCAGTCTGCGCGCGCGGCCGATGTGGCCCTGCGTAGCCCGTGCCGCCGCCGCGGCGACCTCGGGCTCGATGCCGTCGCGCCGGACCAGCACGTCGGCGACCGCGGAGACCGGGGGCGTACGGAGCGTGAGGTGGCGGCAGCGCGACCGGATGGTGGGCAGCACGTCCTCCAGGGAGGGCGCGCACAGCAGCCAGACGGTGCGCGGGGCGGGCTCCTCCACGGCCTTCAGCAGCACGTTTCCCGCGCCTTCGGTGAGGCGGTCGGCGTCCTCCACGATGATCACCTGCCAGCGGCCGCCGGCCGGCGAGAGCTGCGCGCGGCGCACCAGGTCGCGGGTCTCCTTGACGCCGATGGACAGCAGGTCCGTGCGGATCACCTCGACGTCGGCGTGCGTCCCGACGAGCGTGGTGTGGCAGCCGTCGCAGAACCCGCAGCCGGGTGCGCCGCCGAGCGCGCGGTCCGGGCTGGTGCACTGCAGGGCGGCGGCGAAGGCCCGGGCGGCGGTGGCCCGCCCGGACCCGGGCGGCCCGGTGAACAGCCAGGCGTGCGTCATCTTCGAGGCGGCGGGGACGGGGACGCCCTGGGCCTGGGCGGTGACATGCGTGTCGGCGTCCCGCGCGGCGGCGCAGAGCTGCGTCTGGACGCGCTCCTGGCCGACCATGTCGTCCCAAACGGCCATGTGCCGTCACCGCCTTTCCCTGCTGCGGCCTCCCATTGTGATGGAGCCCTCTGACATCCCACTCCGCCCGCACCCCGGAGTCGCCGCCCCCGGGGGGCAGACGGCGGGCGCAGGCCAACGAGACCAGGCACAGCGAGCCCCGTCCCCGCCGGCGCGCGGACTGGGGCGCGGCCGCGGCAGCGACGGGCCCGCGCCGCCGGTCCGGGCGTGAGTGCCGTGCGCGACCGCCGCGTGGCCTGCCTGTGCCCCAGGTGGGCCGCGGCGCATCAGCCCTTGGGGCATGACGGCCACGGGGCCGCGCCGCCCGGCCCCCGGTGTGCTCTGGAACGCCCTCGGCCCCGCTTGCGGCCCGTCCCACCAGGGCCCGGGCGGCGCGTCGGGTCAGGCCGAGACCTGGGAGCCGACGCCGCCTCCGACGATCCTCAGCGCCTGCGGCCCCGGCGGTCGTCGTCGTCCTCGTGCGGGCCGAGCAGTTCGTCCGCCAGGGTCGGGAGGTCGTCCAGCGGCGTCTCCTCCGCCCAGTCCGGGCGGCCGCGCCCACGGGTCTGCTGCGGGTCGACCTGAGGCTGAGGCAGCTCACGGGTGCGCTCGTTCGCGCCCTCAGCGCCCTCAGCGTTCCCCGGACGCTCGTCGCGGAAGAAGCCCGGCGGCACCCGGTCCGCGGGATCCGCGTCCTGGCGCGCGTCGCGGACGGGCGGCAGGACCGCCGTCTCGTCGGCCGCCCGCCGGTCGTCCACGGCCGGCAGCACGGAGGTCTCTTCCTCGGCCCGCGGGTCCACCGCCGGCAGGACGGACGTCTCCGCCTCATCCGGGACCTTGCGCAGCAGCCGCGTCTCGTCGTCCCCGGCGACCGTGCCCGGCCTCGGGACCTCCCGCGTAATCTCGTCGGGCCCGGCCGACGGCTCCTCCTCCGGCCGCACGACCGGGGTCGGGACCGTGACCTCGTTCGCCGACTGCGCGGACGCCGTGGACGCCGTGGCCGCCGCCGCAGCGGCCGCCTCCGCGGCCCTCCGCGCCTGCTCGGCCTTGAGCAGCGCCTCTTCCGCCTTGCGCTGCTTCTCCAGCAGGCGCGCCTCGGCCTCGGCCCGCAGCCGGGCCTCCTCCTCGGCCTGCCGGCGCAGCCGCTCCTGCTCCTCCTGGCGGGCCTTCTCCTCCGCCTCGCGACGGCGGCGTTCCGCCTCCGCCCGCCGGCGCGCGTCCTCGGCGCGCTGCCTGGCCTCCTCGGCCTGGCGCTCGGCCTCGCGCTGCCGCGCCTCCTCCTCTTCGCGCCGCTTGCGCTCCTCCTCCTCGGCACGCAGCCGCGCGAGCTGCTCCTGACGCTCGCGCTCCAGGCGCTCGGCCTCCGCCTTGCGCGCCGCCTCTTCCTCGGCCCTGCGGCGGGCCTCCTCCTCGGCCGCCCTGCGCGCCTCCTCCCGGGCCTTGATCTCGGCGTCGGACAGGGGAAGCATCTGGTCGAGCCGGTGGCGTACGACGGTGGTGATCGTCTCGGGCTCCTGGCCCGCGTCCACGACGAGGTAGCGCCCGGGGGCGGCCGCGGCCAGGGTCAGGAATCCGGCGCGCACCCGCTGGTGGAACTCCGCGGGCTCCGACTCCAGCCGGTCCGGCGCCTCGGTGAAGCGCTCGCGCGCGGTCTCCGGGGAGACGTCGAGCAGCACGGTCAGGTGCGGTACGAGTCCGTCCGTGGCCCAGCGCGAGATCCGTGCGATCTCGGTCGGCGACAGGTCGCGGCCCGCGCCCTGGTACGCCACGGAGGAGTCGATGTAGCGGTCGGAGATGACGATCGCGCCGCGCTCCAGCGCCGGGCGGACGACCGAGTCGACGTGTTCCGCGCGGTCGGCGGCGTACAGCAGGGCCTCGGCCCGGTGGGACAGTCCGGCGCTCGACACGTCCAGCAGGATGGACCGCAGCCGCTTGCCGACGGGGGTGGCACCCGGCTCCCGGGTGACGACGACCTCGTGGCCCTTGGCCCGGATCCACTCGGCGAGCGCCTCGACCTGCGTGGACTTGCCGGCGCCGTCGCCGCCCTCGATGGCGATGAAGAAGCCGTTCGCAGCGGGCGCCAGGGCGGGGTCCGCGCCGCCGCGCACCGCGTCGCGCAGATCGCGGCGCAGCGGCACCCCGGACCGGTCGTCGGTCTTGGCCAGCACGACCGCGGCGACGGGCAGGAGCAGCGCGCCGACGAGCATCAGCGTGAACGCGGCCCCGCCGTGCGCGAAGACGAAGTCGCCGCTCGCGAGCCGGTGCGGTCCAATCGCCGCCGCGAGCAGCGGGGCCGCGATCGCGGCGAGCCCGATGGCGACGCGGACGACGGCCTGGAGGTGCTCGGTGATGCGGGGGCGACGGGAGTCCTCGGTCTCCTGATCGATCAGGCCGTGCCCGGTGTTCGCGGCCACGCCGGCCGCGAAGCCGGCGAGCGCCGCGATGAACAGCACGGTGGCCGTGTCCGGCACGAGCCCCATGGCGAGCAGCGCCACGCCGGTCACGGTGAGCGCGAGGGCGAGCAGCCGGCGGCGCGACAGCGAGGGCAGGACGGCTCCGGCCGCCCGGATCCCGGCTCCCGTGCCGCCGATCAGGGCGAGGACGAGCAGCGCGAACGCCGCCGGGCCGCCGCCGAGATCGCCGGCGTGGAGCACGGCGACGGCCGTGGCGGACGCGATGGCTCCGGTGACGGCGGCGCAGGCGAGCACGAACAGCGGGATGCTGCTGGTGCGGCCCTTGTCCACACCGTGCCCGGTCGACGGGCGGCGCAGGCCCTCCAGCGGCGAACGCGGCCGGGGCGTCTGCGCGGCGGGCAGCTGCACGAAGTACAGCGTCGACACGGACGCGGCGAACAGGCCGGCCGCGACGTAGGAGGCCAGCGCCGCCTGGTGCAGCGTGAACCACTCGATGCCCGAGCCGAGCAGGTTGCCGATCAGGGTGGCGACGAGCAGGACGGCGGCAGCGGCCGGAATGACCGCGAAGCCGGTGCGCAGCCACAGCCTGCGCAGCGCGTCGAGGTGGTCGGGCAGCGGCCGTACCGCCGCACCCTCGAGCGGCGGCGCGGGCAGCAGCGCGGGCGCGGCGCCGTCCCGGGAGACCGTCCAGAAGCGTTCGGCGACACCGGACACGAAGACGGTGATCAGCAGGATCGCGAGCGCGTTCGCGGGGGTCCAGTCGATCCACAGCGGCGCGACGACCAGCAGCGCGACCCGCACGCCGTCCGCGCCGATCATGGTCCAGCGCCGGTCGAGCGGGCCGCTCGGCGCGGTGAGCGAGGTCATGGGGCCGAGCAGGACGGCGCCGAAGAGCAGCGTGGCCAGCACGCGCGCGCCGAGGACGGCGGCGACGGCGAAGGCCGCCCCGCGGTAACCGGTCCCGAACGTGCCCGATGCGACCGCCGCCTGCAACGCCAGCAGCATCAGGACGAGGACACCCAGGGCGTCCCCGGTCCCGCCGACCACTTGGGCGTTCCAGAGCCGCCGCAGCGGCGCGTGACGCAGCAAGGCGCGCACGGCACGCTCCCGTGAGTCCGCGGCGAGTGCGTCGGAATCAGATGCGTCGGAAGCAGTCTCTGCAGCGGTACTCATGACCGCCTGCTGCTCGGCTGGCTGCTCGGCTCGCGTCATCCGCCCAGCCTATCCGGAGCGGGTCGCTCCCCGGAGGGGTGTCCGAACACACGGGCGCTTTGTCACACGAGTGTGAAGGTCCTCATGGGGGTCCTCGCGGGGCTCCTCGAGGGAACCCTCGTAGAGGGTCCTCGTGCGGGTCCTCGTGCGGCAGAGCGCCCGTGCCGGTCCGGCCGGGAGTCGCCTCCCGGCCGCTTCTCTACTCCTCGCCCGCGGTCGCGGACGCGTTCGCCGACGCCCTCTTCGTGGCGGTCTTCTTCGCCGGTGCCTTCTTGGCGGCGGCCGTCGTCTTCTTCGCGGCAGCCGTCTTCTTGGCGGCCGTGGTCTTGGCGGCGGTCTTCTTCGCCGCCGTCTTCTTGGCCGCGGTCTTCTTGGCGGGCGCCTTCTTGGCCGCCTTCTTCTTGGCCGGCCCCTTGGCACGCTTCTCGGCGAGCAGCTCGTAACCGCGCTCCGGCGTGATGTCCTCGACGCTGTCGCCGGTGCGCAGCGTCGCGTTGGTCTCGCCGTCGGTGACGTACGGGCCGAAGCGGCCGTCCTTGACGACGACGGGACGCTCACTGACCGGGTCGGTGCCGAGCTCCTTCAGCGGCGGCTTGGCCGCAGCCCGCCCGCGCTGCTTGGGCTGCGCGTAGATCGCGAGGGCCTCGTCCAGCGTGATGCTGAACAGCTGCTCCTCGTTCTCCAGCGACCGCGAGTCGGTGCCCTTCTTCAGGTACGGGCCATAGCGGCCGTTCTGCGCGGTGATCTCGACGCCTTCGGCGTCGGTGCCGACCACCCGCGGTAGGGACATGAGCCTCAGCGCGTCCTCGAGCGTGACGGTGTCCAGCGACATGGACTTGAACAGCGACGCCGTACGCGGCTTGACCGCGTTCTTGCCGGTCTTCGGCGTGCCCTCGGGCAGCACCTCGGTGACGTACGGGCCGTAGCGGCCGTCCTTGGCCACGATCTGGTGTCCGGTCGCCGGGTCGGTGCCCAGCTCGAAGTCACCGCTCGGCTTGGCGAGCAGCTCCTCCGCGTACTCCACGGTCAGCTCGTCGGGCGCGAGGTCGTCCGGGACGTCGGCGCGCTGGTGGCCCTCCGCGTCCTTCTCGCCGCGCTCGACGTACGGGCCGTAGCGGCCGACGCGCAGCACGATGCCGCTGCCGACGGGGAAGCTGGAGATCTCGCGGGCGTCGATGGCGCCGAGGTCGGTCACCAGCTCCTTGAGACCGCCGAGGTGGTCGCCGTCGCCGTTGCCCGCCTCGGAGGCCGCGCCGGCGGCGTCGCCCTCGCCGAAGTAGAAGCGCCTGAGCCACGGCACGGCCTGCGCCTCGCCCCGGGCGATGCGGTCGAGGTCGTCCTCCATCCTGGCGGTGAAGTCGTAGTCGACGAGCCGGCCGAAGTGCTTCTCCAGCAGGTTCACCACGGCGAAGGAGAGGAACGACGGCACGAGCGCCGTCCCCTTCTTGAAGACGTAGCCGCGGTCCAGGATCGTGCCGATGATCGACGCGTACGTCGACGGGCGGCCGATCTCGCGCTCTTCCAGCTCCTTGACCAGCGATGCCTCGGTGTAGCGGGCGGGCGGCTTGGTGGCGTGGCCGTCGACCGAGATCTCCTCGGCGGACAGCGCGTCGCCCTCGGCGACCTGCGGCAGGCGCCGCTCGCGGTCGTCCAGCTCCGCGTTCGGGTCGTCGGCGCCCTCCACGTAGGCCTTCATGAAGCCGTGGAAGGTGATCGTCTTGCCGGACGCGGTGAACTCGGCGTCGCGGCCGTCGGCGGCCCGGCCGCCGATCTTCACCGTCACGCTGTTCCCGACGGCGTCCTTCATCTGGGAGGCGACGGTCCGCTTCCAGATCAGCTCGTAGAGCCGGAACTGGTCGCCGGTCAGGCCGGTCTCGGCAGGCGTGCGGAAACGGTCGCCCGAAGGCCGGATCGCCTCGTGCGCCTCCTGCGCGTTCTTGACCTTCCCGGCGTACACGCGTGGCGTGTCGGGCAGGTAGTTCGCCCCGTAGAGCTGCGTGACCTGGGCCCGGGCCGCCGCGACGGCGGTGTCGGACAGCACGGTCGAGTCCGTACGCATGTAGGTGATGAAGCCGTTCTCGTACAGCTTCTGCGCGATCTGCATGGTCGCCTTGGCACCGAAGCCGAGCTTGCGGCTGGCCTCCTGCTGGAGGGTCGTGGTGCGGAAGGGCGCGTACGGGGAGCGGCGGTACGGCTTCGACTCGACGGAGCGGACGCTGAACGACGTGTCGGCGAGCGCGGCGGCCAGGGCGCGGGCGTTGGCCTCGTCCAGGTGCAGCACCTGGCCGGAGCCCGCCTTCAGCTGCCCGTCCGGGCCGAAGTCACGGCCCTGTGCGACACGACGGCCGTCGACCGTGGCCAGGCGGGCGATGAGGTTCGACGGGTCGGAGGCGTCACCTGCGCGGCCGGTGGCGAAGGTGCCGGTCAGGTCCCAGTACTCGGCGGAGCGGAACGCGATGCGCTCGCGCTCCCGCTCGACGACGAGCCGGGTCGCGACGGACTGGACACGGCCGGCGGACAGCCGGGGCATGACCTTCTTCCACAGGACCGGCGAGACCTCGTAGCCGTAGAGGCGGTCGAGGATGCGGCGGGTCTCCTGGGCGTCGACCATGCGCTTGTTGAGCTCGCGCGGGTTGGCGACGGCGTCGCGGATCGCGTCCTTGGTGATCTCGTGGAACACCATGCGGTGGACGGGGACCTTGGGCTTGAGCACCTCGAGGAGGTGCCACGCGATGGCCTCGCCCTCGCGGTCCTCATCGGTGGCGAGGTAGAGCTCGTCGGACTCGGCCAGCTGCTCCTTGAGCTTCCTGACCTGGGCGCGCTTGTCGGCGTTGACGACGTAGATCGGCTGGAAGTCGTGCTCGACGTCGACGCCGAGGCGGCGCACCTCGCCGGTGTACTTCTCCGGCACCTCGGCGGCGCCGTTCGGCAGGTCGCGGATGTGCCCGACGCTCGCCTCGACGACGTAACCAGGGCCGAGGTAGCCCTTGATCGTCTTCGCCTTGGCAGGCGACTCGACGATCACGAGTCGGCGGCCGCCCTGTGCGGTCTCGCTGGTCGGGGACAACTTCGCTCTTCTCTCCGGTCGACGCTCGATGGGCGCTCACTGCGGTGCGGTACGCGGCGGTGCGGCGTTACGGCACAGCTGTGGCGCTGCTGTCGCTGCGGAGTGTGACGGTACAACCCGCCCCCGTGTCAAACGGCAAAAGACCGCAACGGCCACTCGAACGGTAACCCGAGTCCAGCCCTTTATGCCGCCCGGACCGGTACGTCGGCGCCTGTGCGCCGCCTCAGACGCGAGCGAAGCACCACACGCCGAGCGTGAGGAAGACCGCACCGAAGAAGATCCCGAAGGCGGTGGCCGTGGCGGGGCTCACTCCGTGCGCGACGGGCGCGCGGTGCGCGAGCCGCATCCCCGTCCACAGCAGCAGCCCGGCTCCGAACAGCGCGAATGCCGTTCCGGCGAAGATCGCTGGCCCGCTCTCCATGCCCGTATCCGGTCCTTTCCTGGCGCCATGGACGTCCGGATGCCGAGGCTGGCACCCCCGGGCGTCGCCCGCACGAATTCCGGGTGAACGACGCGTGGGTTCACTCGCGCGGTCGCGCCGGCGATTTTCCCGCCAGGAGCGTCCTTCCGACGTTTCCGGAGGGGGCTCGTCCTCTTATCCCTGCCGCCGGAGTGCACCGCTCCGGCGGCGGTCCTGCCGACGCGGCGGGAGAGCGCTGTCCGAACATTGGCCGGTTTGCCCGTATCGAGCGGCGCGAATCGTACCGGTGCCCATGCCGGCGCGGCCCGTGCAGAGCCCATGCCGGCCCGGCACCGGCCCGTGCAGGTGCCTACGCCGTCGTGGCCGGATCGGCCGGTTCGAGGAAGCCCTCCTCCACCAGGAGTCGCAGCGCCTGCGGCGTGCGGTCGCGCAGGAGCACCGGGTCCTCGTCGATCAGCTGGGCGATGGCGTCCAGAATCCGTCCGGCGCTCAGCGTCCCGTCGCACACCCCCGCGAAGCCCGCGCCCACGGTGTCGACCTTGGTCGCCCGCCGCATGCCGCGGTTCTGGCGGAGGACCACGTGCTCCGGGTCCTCGGCGCCCGGCAGCCCGACCTGCTCCTGCACCACCTCCGGCACCAGCCGGAAGCGGTCGGCGAGCAGCGCCGCGTCGTCGTGCGTCCGCAGGTAGTCCTGCCGGTCGAAGTGGGCGCGCACGGCGTCGCCGAGCGGCTGCTCGACGGGGTGCGGCCACTCCTCCGCCACGATCGACGGCCGGTCGGCACCGGACTTGCGCAGCGTGATCCAGCCGAAGCCGACGGCCTTGGTCTTCCGCGCCTCGAACTCGTCCAGCCACGCGTCGTACCGCGCCGCGTACTGCGCGGGATCGCTGCGGTGGTCGCCGCTGTCGCGCAGCCACAGCTCCGCGTACTGCGTGATGTCCTGCACCTCGCGCTGCACGATCCAGGCGTCGCAACCGCGCGGCACCCAGGAGCGCAGCCGCTCCTGCCAGTCCTCCCCCTCGACGTGCTGCCAGTTGGCGAGGAACTGCGCGAAGCCGCCCTCGTTCAGCCGGTCCCCCGCCTGCTGGACGAGCGAACGGCACAGATCGTCCCCGCCCATCCCGCCGTCCCGGTAAGTGAGCCGGGCGCCCGGCGAGATGACGAAGGGCGGGTTGGAGACGATCAGGTCGTACGTGTCCGAGGCGACCGGCGCGAACAGCGAGCCCTCCCGCAGGTCGGCCTCCGGCGCGCCGGACAGCGCGAGCGTGAGCCGGGCGAAGTGCAGCGCACGGGGATTGAGATCGGTGGCGGTGACCCGCGTCGCGTGCTGCGCGGCGTGCAACGCCTGAATACCGGATCCCGTGCCGACGTCGAGCGCGGACGCGACGGGCGTACGCACGGTGATGCCGGCGAGCGTGGTGGAGGCGCCGCCGACGCCGAGGACGACCCCTTCGCCCTGGCCGCCGGCTCCCCCCGCGCCGCCGACAGCGCAGCCCAGGTCGGACACGATGAACCAGTCCTGCCCCTCCGGCCCTCCGTAGGGCCGGACGTCCACGGTGGCGCGGACCTCGTCGCCGTCGCGCAGCACCCAGCCGTCCGCCAGGCACGCGTCGACCGGCAGCGCGTCGCGTGCCCGCCCGTACGCCACGGGCCGCTGCAAGAGGAACAGCCGGACGAGCGTCTCCAGCGCTCCCTCGCCACGAGTGGCGCGCAGGGCGGGCACGGTCTCGCTGCGGGCGAGCGCCGCATACGCCGGGGCTCCGAGCAGGTCGAGCAGCCCGTCGGCGGTGAAACCGGTGGCGAGGAAGGCGTCGCGGAGTCGGGGAGCGTGGTCGGGCACGGGAAGACTGGTCGTACTCACGAACCCATTGTGGCGGCCACCCCTGACAACCGCCGCACGGCCCGGCCCCGGGTCGGGGAGCGGGCCGTGCGGTACGAGCCTGCGTGCGACGGCACGCGTCGGCCGTGGGCCGAGTGGAGCCTCACGCAGCCCTGTTGCGCTGCGAACGGGCCGAACGGGTGCCGGTCACGCCTTGCCGGACGCCGACGCGCCGGGGCCGGGGCTCGACGCCTTGGCCCTCTGGCAGCCCGGCTGCTTCGCCATCGCCTGGCCCAACTCGCCCGCCTGCAGCTTGGCCAGCGCGGCCTGGTCCATGCGCTCGATCTTCTTCAGACCGTCCGCGACCTCCTGCAGGCCGTCGGCGAACTTCTGCTGGTCCTTGGCGTCGAGGCTGTCGACCTTCTGCTTGAGCGCCAGGTACTCCTTGGCGGTGGCCTCCAGCTCGTTCACGGCGTCCGTGCGGAGCTTCTCGCCGTTCTCGACCGGCGGGACGCCGGCGTCCCTGACCGCCTTGGCAAGTGCCTTGTCCGCTGCGGCGATGTCGGCGAAAGCCTTGGAGTCGGCGGCCTGGATGTCGGCGGGCTTGCCGTCCGCGGCCGTCGAGATGATGGCCTGCTGGGCGTCGGCTCTCTTCTGGATCTGCGGCTGCGCCTGGTCACAGACCTTCTTGGCCCAGTCGTTCACCTTCTTCTCGCTGTCGTCCCCGCATCCCGACAGCGCCAGTACCAGTACCGCACCGCCGGACAGTGCGGCCGCAAGCTTCTTGTTCACCGGATTGGTCCCTTCCAAGGCTCTCTCGGCCCCGGAACATACACGCCAAGTGGGCGACAAACGCGTGTCGTGTGCACGGTTCATCCCCTATTGCAGCCATTTGCACCAAGGGAGACAAGACTCACCCACACGCGCGAATGGGCGGGCGCCGCGTCAGTCCGCGGCACCCGCCCACTGATTGATCCGGCGTCAGGAAACCGCCGCCGGATCGGCCGACTTCGCGCTGCGATCGGCCCGGCTGTCGCCGTCGTCGCCCACCGCGATGCCGCGCCGCTTGGAGATGTACACGGCCCCCACGATGACCGCCACGGCGATCGCCGCGACCAGCGCGCGCACGCCAGGGTTGGAGTCGTCCCCGAAGCTGAACTGGACGACCGCCGGCGCGATCAGCAGCGCCACCAGGTTCATCACCTTCAGCAGGGGGTTGATCGCCGGACCGGCCGTGTCCTTGAACGGGTCGCCGACCGTGTCACCGATCACCGTCGCCGCATGGGCCTCACTGCCCTTGCCGCCGTGGTGGCCGTCCTCGACGAGCTTCTTGGCGTTGTCCCACGCGCCGCCGGAGTTGGCGAGGAACACGGCCATCAGCGTTCCGGTGCCAATGGCACCCGCGAGGAACGCGCCGAGCGCGCCGACCCCGAGCGAGAAGCCGACCGCGATCGGCGTCATCACCGCGAGCAGACCCGGCGTGGCCAGCTCCCGCAGCGCGTCCTTGGTGCAGATGTCGACGACGCGCCCGTACTCCGGCTTCTCCGAGTAGTCCATGATCCCGGGGTGGTCGCGGAACTGCCGCCTCACTTCGTAGACCACGGCTCCCGCCGAGCGGGACACGGCGTTGATCGCAAGCCCGGAGAAGAGGAAGACGACCGCGGCGCCCAGCACCAGCCCCACCAGGTTGTTCGGCTGGGAGATGTCCATGACCAGATTCATCGGAGCACCGTCGCCGAGCCTCTCGCCGACCTCCCTGGCCGCGGTCCCGATGGCGTCGCGGTACGAGCCGAAGAGCGCGGCCGCGGCGAGCACGGCCGTGGCGATGGCGATGCCCTTGGTGATGGCCTTGGTGGTGTTGCCGACGGCGTCCAGGTCGGTGAGCACCTGCGCGCCCGCGCCGGTGACGTCGCCCGACATCTCCGCGATGCCCTGGGCGTTGTCGGAGACCGGTCCGAAGGTGTCCATCGCGACGATGACGCCGACCGTGGTGAGCAGACCGGTTCCGGCGAGCGCCACGGCGAACAGGGCGAGCATGATCGACGTGCCGCCGAGCAGGAACGCGCCGTAGACACCGAGGCCGATCAACAGCGCGGTGTAGACCGCCGATTCGAGGCCGATCGAGATGCCGGCCAGCACGACGGTGGCCGGGCCGGTCAGCGACGACTTGCCGATGTCCCGGACCGGACGCCGGTTCGTCTCGGTGAAGTAGCCCGTCAGCTGCTGGATCAGGGCCGCCAGCACGATTCCGATGGCGACGGCGACGAGTGCCAGCATGCGCGGGTCTCCGTCGTGCGCCCGCACGGCGGCGTCGCCGACACCGTCCAACTCGGCGTAC
The DNA here is from genome assembly GCF_046506645.1 of Streptomyces sp. 5K101. Lineage (NCBI taxonomy): Bacteria > Bacillati > Actinomycetota > Actinomycetes > Kitasatosporales > Streptomycetaceae > Streptomyces > Streptomyces sp. 5K101. The sequence goes on from NZ_JBKFFO010000005.1 coordinate 26,229, forward strand.
GAGGAGGGCAGGTAGGTGAACACCGCGACGGCCACCAGGACGATCGAGATCACCGCGGAGATGAAGAAGCCCCGGTTGATGGCGGTCATTCCGCTGCGGTCGGCGCGCCGCGGGGCGACCGCGAAGATGCCGATCATCGCGGTGACCACGCCGATCGCCGGGACAATCAGCGGGAAGGCGAGCCCGGCGTCGCCGAAGGCCGCCGAGCCGAGGATGAGGGCGGCGACGAGGGTGACGGCGTACGACTCGAAGAGGTCGGCCGCCATGCCGGCGCAGTCGCCGACGTTGTCGCCGACGTTGTCGGCGATGGTCGCGGCGTTGCGCGGGTCGTCCTCGGGGATGCCCTGCTCGACCTTGCCGACGAGGTCGGCGCCGACGTCGGCCGCCTTGGTGAAGATGCCGCCGCCGACACGCATGAACATGGCGATCAGCGCGGCGCCGAGACCGAAGCCCTCGAGCACCTTGGGCGCGTCGGCCGCGTAGACGAGCACGACGCAGGAGGCACCGAGGAGCCCGAGGCCCACCGTGAACATGCCCACCACGCCACCGGTACGGAATGCGATCTTCATGGCCTTGTGCGCGACGGCCGTCAGATCCTTTTCCGGCTCTCCTTCCTGCGGTGTCGCTTCCCGCGCGGCTGCCGCCACCCGTACATTGGCCCGCACCGCGAGACGCATGCCGATGTATCCGGTGGCCGCCGAGAAGATCGCGCCCACGAGGAAGAACACCGAACGCCCCGCACGCTGCGACCAGTCGTCCGCAGGAAGAAGCATGAGCAGGAAGAACACCACGACGGCGAAGACGCCGAGGGTGCGCAGCTGCCGGGCGAGATAGGCATTCGCGCCTTCCTGCACCGCTGCTGCGATCTTTTTCATGGAATCGGTGCCCTGGCCTGCGGCGAGGACCTGGCGCACGAGCAATTGGGCGACGACCAGGGCCGCCAGCGCGACGGCCGCGATGACCACGATGATCATCCGGTTGTCATCCGTGAGCACCGCAGCTGCGTAGGAAGTGGGATGATCGGTCATTTGTGGGTTGAAGAGCCCCGCCATTCGTCCTCCTTGACGTTCAGAGCTCAAGATGTGGACGGATTGTAAGTAGCGGAACCTGATCAAAACAGGGTGCGTCAAATGCAATCGACCTTGAGTGGCTACTCAGCAAATGATCGCGTACGGAAAACTTGCCCGAAAGTAGTAATGGGGCAAAAGCATTGACTCTTGATCCATGATCTAGAAAATACGAAAAGGCCCTGCTCAGCAGACCTCTTTCGTAGATCTAATGAGTAGAGAATCGGAAGATCGATCATCCGGGTGGCGGTCAAGCTCGCGCACAAAGCCGCCCGCCGAATCCGGCCGGTCCTCCGCGACGGCTTCCGGCGCCCCGGCTCGCTCGTGGAATCGTTCGGCCCACGATGGGCCGAACGGGTCACGGCGGGGCCTGTCCGGCGGCCGACCCGGGCCCGGACGAGGGCAGCCGACCGGGAGCAGACCGCGAAGAAGGGACGGCCGACCCCGGAGAGAGGGCGGCCCGCCCGGAAGTCGAGACAGCCCGGCCCTCGGAGCCGAGACAGCGGACCGAACGGTCAGGTCGCCGGGGGAGGCGGTGCGGCGGGCCAGCTCATCCTGATCACGCCGCCCTCCTCGGAGGACGAGACCTCCATGTCGTCGACGAGGCCGCTGATCACCGCCAGCCCCATCTCGTCCTCGCCCTCGGCTTCGGCCTCGTCGTCGGCACGCCCGCCCGCGGCCGAGGCACCCGAGCCGGGGACCTCGTCCCCGACCTCGATCGAGAAGGCCTTCTCCTCCTCGGACAGCACGACCCGCACGGGCGCCGTGAGGCCGTGGCTGCGGTGCAGTCCGACGGCCCGGCTGCACGCCTCGCCCACGGCGAGGCGGACCTCGTCCAGCACCGCCTCGTCGACCCCGGCCCTGCGTGCCACGGCAGCGGCGACCAGCCGGGCCGTCCTGACGTGCTCGGGCTGGGCGCTGAAGCGGAGCTCAACGGTGGCCATGCAGATCCCCCTCGGACATACGAGCGTGCCTCACAGAGGCCCGGGCTGGATGCCCGGTGCCCCTCACTGCTTCCGGCGGTCTCCGGCTAACCGTCAGTCGGTCGCCGCGACGGCTTCGTCGACCGTGGTGTGGATCGGGAACACCTTGGTCAGACCCGTGATCCGGAAGATCTTGAGAATGCGCTCCTGGTTGCAGACCAGGCGCAGGGAGCCCTCGTGCGCGCGCACGCGCTTCAGGCCGCCGACGAGCACGCCCAGGCCGGTGGAGTCGAGAAAATCCACGCCCTCCATGTCGACAACCAGGTGGTAGCTGCCGTCGTTCACCAACTCGACCAACTGCTCGCGCAGCTTGGGCGCGGTATACACATCAATCTCGCCACCGACCTCGACGACCGTGCGGTCGCCACCAGGGCCGGACACATTGCGAGTCGACAGGGACAGGTCCACGGATCCTCCAGCACCTTGCTATCGAGCGGCCGTCCCCGCAGGTCTCCCCGACGGAGCCGGAGGACGGTCGCCAGCCGCGATGGCATTCAATCACTTACCAGCAGCCATGCACGACGCCTTGGGACCATTGTCCGTCACGCCAGTGACACACTCGGTGCCGATGGCCAAGAATCACCGTCCCAGACGACCTCCCGCGAGCGGGGAAACCCGCCCCTCCCCCGGTGCGGTCCTCGACCGGCTCACCACGGGGGCGAACCGGGCTGCGCGCATCACTCATACGGAGCACTTGCCCCCGCGACCGGGCAGGCATGCCGTCTGGCCGGACCGCATCCGCGCGGAAGTGATCGCCGCTGTCCAGGCGGCCGGCATCGACCACCCCTGGGCCCACCAGGCGGCCGCCGCCGAGCACGCCCTGGACGGCGAGTCCGTGGTCATCGCGACCGGCACCGCCTCGGGCAAGTCCCTGGCGTACCTCGCCCCTGTCCTCAGCACCCTCCTCGACGGTGCCGAGGCCCCGAACGGCCGCGGCACCACCGCCCTCTACCTGGCTCCCACCAAGGCCCTCGCCGCCGACCAGCTGCGGGCCGTCCGGGAACTCGCCGCCCCCCTCGGCAACCGCGTCCGCCCCGCCGTCTACGACGGCGACACGCCCGTCGAGGAACGCGAATGGGTGCGGCAGTACGCCAATTACGTCCTCACCAACCCGGACATGCTGCATCTCGGGATACTCCCCTCCCACCCGCGCTGGTCCTCCTTCCTCCGCTCCCTGCGCTACGTCGTGATCGACGAGTGCCACACCTACCGGGGTGTTTTCGGCTCCCACGTCGCCCAGGTGCTGCGCCGCCTCCGCCGCCTGTGCGCCCGGTACGGGGCGAGCCCCGTCTTCCTGCTCGCGTCGGCCACCGCCGCGGCCCCCTCGGTGGCCGCCGGCCGCCTCACCGGCCTGCCCGTTCGCGAGGTCGCCGACGACGCCTCACCGCGCGGCGAACTCGTCTTCGCCCTGTGGGAGCCGCCGCTCACCGAGCTCCACGGAGAGAAGGGCGCACCGGTGCGCCGCACGGCGACCGCCGAGACCGCCGACCTGTTGACCGACCTGACCGTGCAGGGCGTCCGCAGCGTCGCCTTCGTACGCTCCCGGCGCGGTGCCGAGCTCATCTCCGTGATCGCCAAGGAGCGCCTCGCCGAGGTCGACCGCTCGCTGCCGCAGCGCATCGCCGCCTACCGCGGCGGCTACCTCCCCGAGGAGCGCCGCGCCCTGGAGCGTGCCCTGCACTCCGGCGACCTCCTCGGCCTCGCCGCCACCACCGCCCTCGAACTCGGCGTCGACGTCTCCGGCCTCGACGCGGTCGTCATCGCCGGATATCCGGGCACCCGTGCCTCCCTGTGGCAGCAGGCCGGCCGCGCGGGACGCTCGGGCCAGGGTGCCCTGGCCGTCCTCGTCGCCCGCGACGACCCGCTGGACACCTATCTCGTCCACCACCCCGAGGCGCTGTTCCGGCGGCCGGTCGAGTCCACCGTCCTGGACCCGGACAATCCCTACGTCCTGGCCCCCCACCTGTGCGCCGCCGCGGCGGAACTCCCGCTCACCGAAGCCGACCTGGAGCTCTTCGGCCCCGCCACCGCGGAGCTCATGCCCCAGCTGGAGACCGCCAGGCTGCTGCGCCGGCGTGCCTCCGGCTGGCACTGGACGCGCCGCGAGCGGGCCGCCGACCTCACCGACATCCGCGGCGGCGGCGGGCGTCCCGTCCAGATCGTCGAGGCCTCCAGCGGCCGCCTGCTCGGCACGGTCGACGAGGCCGCCGCCCACACGGCCGTCCACGACGGCGCCGTCCACCTGCACCAGGGCCGTACCTACCTGGTCGAACAGCTCGACCTGGAGGACTCGGTCGCCCTGGTCGAGGAGGCCAATCCGCCCTACTCGACCACTGCACGGGACACCACCTCCATCTCCGTGCTCGACACCGACATCGAGGTCCCGTGGGGTGACGGGCGCCTGTGCTACGGCTCCGTCGAGGTCACCAACCAGGTCGTCTCCTTCCTGCGCCGCCGGCTCGTCACCGGCGAGGTACTCGGAGAGTCGAAGCTCGATCTCCCGCCCCGCACCCTGCGCACTCGGGCCGTGTGGTGGACGGTCACCGAGGACCAGCTCGACGCCGCCCGGGTGGGCCCGGAACAGCTCGGCGGAGCCCTCCACGCCGCCGAACACGCCTCGATCGGCATGCTGCCGCTGTTCGCCACCTGCGACCGCTGGGACATCGGCGGCGTGTCCGTCCCGCTCCACCCCGACACGCTGCTCCCCACGGTGTTCGTGTACGACGGGCATCCGGGGGGCGCGGGCTTCGCCGAGCGCGCCTTCCACACGGCCGGCGAATGGCTCACGGCGACACGTGAGGCCATCGCGTCCTGCGAGTGCGAGGCCGGCTGCCCCTCGTGCATCCAGTCCCCCAAATGCGGCAACGGCAACGACCCGCTGCACAAGCGCGGCGCGGTCCGCCTGCTCACCGAACTGCTCCGGGGGGCTCCGGCCCAAGCGCCGGTGGAGCCGGGCCCGTTGGGCGAGGCCGGGGAAGCGGCCGAGCGGAAGGCGACGGAAGGGCCGGCGGAGGAACAGGCGAGCGAGCCGATGGGTGACGCGGCGGTCGAGCGGGCAGACGGACCTGCCGCCCCGTCGAAGGACGCACCGGACGGCGAACCGGGAGACCGGCCTGTCCCGGATGCGGCCGCCCCGACGCCGGAGGGGCCGCCGCCCCGCGACCCGTCGTAGGGAAGTCCCTGCGACCCAGTGGCGGGACCGTGTGGGCGGTCGGGCTCTGCGTCGCCCAAGGTCTCCGTCGGGCGGCCCCGCTCTCGACCTGACCTCGGGTACGTTCGGCCCGCAGCGGGACCGTACGGGCGGTCGGGCTCTGCGGTATCGCCAAAGAGCCCCCGTCGTCCGTCCCGTCGGGCGGCCCCGCTCTCGACCTGACCTCGGGCGCGTACGGCCCGAAGCGGGAGCGGGCGGTCACATCGGCGATCTCGCCCGTCACCACGCATCTGGTGACCTCCGCCTCCTGTGCCCGGGCGACCTCGGCCGCCCTGGCACACGCCGCGGCCTGGCCGCTCAGGGCGTGGCCGGCCGCGGCCAGGGCCGCCAAGTCCGCGGCGCCGCCCGCCCGATGGCGTGCCACGACCGCCTGCCCCATCGCCAGCACCAGCGCGAAGACCGCGCACAGCACCGTGGTGGCGGAGGCCACCCAGACGGTGGCCGAACCACGGTCCCGGTTCACGGCGCCACCGCCGTACCACCCGCGACGCCGGCACGGGCCGAAGCACGCGCCGTGGTCGCCCGTGCGACGCCGGGCCAGGCGGCTGCCGTGCTGCCGGCCGAGGCGTCGTCCGGGCCCCGCCCCACCGTGTCCTCGGCCAGGGCCGCCGCCTCGGCGCTCAGCGTCAGCCCCAGCGCACCAGGTCCGGGCGTATCCGCCTGCACCCGTACCCACCACACGTCGCCTGCCCTGGACAGGGTGACCCGCGCGCCGGCCGGGGCCGCGGAGCGTGCGGCGGCGAGCGCCGCCGCACGCGGCTCCGACCTTGCCGCGGCCCGGGCCCCGGCTCGTGCCGCGTCCACACACTGGATCTGCGCGGACGCGGCCATCAGCGCCCAGACCAGGGCCATGGCGAACACGACCAGGGCGGGAACCGCCACAGCAGCCTCGGCGGTCACCGACCCCCGGTCGCCGCCTGTGCCCGGAACCGCGCCCGGCCTCTCAGAACTGGGCATCGAGGGCCTTGCCGATCAATGCTTGGAGGCCCTTCGACACGGCGTCGCTCGTCACGACCTTGTACAGGACGGCCGCGAAGCCGCAGGCGGCGATCGTGCCCACCGCGTACTCGGATGTGGTCATGCCCTTGTCCGTCCGCAGCCGGGCCAGTCGGCCGCGCAGTCCGCGTCCGGAGGCCCTGCTCTCGCACAGCCGGTGCCACAGCGTATTCCACATGCTCAACTCCCTGGTGTCGTCGTGCGCTTGTCTTCGTGAGAAATCAGTGCGTCAGTCGGCGGCCAGCAGTCCGCCGGCCAGTCCGATCACCACCGGTGCGACACCGACGGCGAGAAAGGCGGGCAGGAAGCACAGGCCCACGGGTGCCGTGATCAGCACCTGTGCCTTCCGGCCTCGTGCCGCCACCTGGCGGGCGCGGTCCGCCCGCAGCCTCTCGGCCAGCCTCGTCACCTGCTCCGCCGCCGGGGCGCCGGTCAGGTCGGCGCGCTCCAGGCAGCGGGCCAGCGGCTCGGCACCCGCTGTCGCGCCCAACCAGCCCCATGCGTGCGCCGGCTCGCCGCCGAGCCTCAGCTCGGCCGCGGCCCTGACGAGGCGCTCCCCGAGCCGACCGCCCAGCGACTCGCCCACGGCCTCCGCCGCTTCCCGCGGCCCCGCGCCGGCCGAAATGCATGCGGCCAGGAGGTCGGCAGCGAGCGGCAGTTGACGTGCCGCCTCCTTGCCTCCGTCGGCTCCCTCCTTCTCTGCCACCACCGCTGCGGCACCCACCCGGCGCCGCAGCCAGTGCCGTACGCCGAGTGCCGCGGCGACCCCCACAAGGGCTCCGACCGGGCCACCGATCAGGACATAGCTGAGGGCTGCCGCGCCGAACGGCGCCGCCCACTCCCTCGCGCGGGCCACCAACTGCGCTCTGTTGCGGCGCTGTTCCCGCTCCACCGACAGGAGCGCCTCGATCCGTCCGCGCACCGCCCTGCCCCGGCGGTGCGCGGCGATCAGCGACCCGGCACAGCTCACCGCCGCCAGGCCGGCCAGCACCGCCCCCAGCCTGTGGACGACATCCGGGCTCATGTCTCCTCACCCGCCCGCACGATCCGCCCCGCCCAGAACAGGCCCGCTGCCTCCAGCAGCCCACCGGCGGCCAGACAGGCGATACCGCCCGGCGTGTGGAACAGCACGTCAAGCGGGTCCGCTCCGAGCGCCCAGCCCATTCCCAGGCCCGCGACGGGCAGCAGCGCGAGGAGCACGACCGTCGACCAGGCACCCGCCAGCTGCGCTGCCAAGTCCTGCCGTTGGTCCCTCTCCGCCCGCAGCGCCGCCTCAAGCCGGTCCAGCCCGGCGGCCAGCCCCGCCCCGCTGTCCACGGCGACCCGCCAGCAGGCGGCGAATCCGGCCAGCCCCTCCGCGCCGGGCTGCCGAGCCGCGGCATTCAGCGCCCCGGGCACATCACCGCCGAACCGCGCCGCCGCCAGGACGGCCGCCTCCGCCTGACCGAGCGCCCTGGTGGACCGGGCGCCGAACAACAGCGCCTGCCCGGGCTGCAGTCCCGCCCGCAGCTCTCCCGCGACCGCTCCGCACAGCGCGACCACCCTCTCGGCCCTGCGATCCCTCTCCTTCCGGTGCTCCCGCGCCCGCAACCGCCGCCGTGCCAACGGCATCGCCGCCGCCCCCGCGACGAGGGGCAGGACGGACTTCCCCAGCACGGCGACCACGAGCGCCACCGGCAAACACAGCCACTCCCTGCGCAGCCGCACCACCGGCAGCACGCGCTCCCACGCCCACCACGGCGGCTCCGCGACGGCACCCCCACCGGCGAGGAGCAGCCGCGCACGGCGCATCCCCTGGTCCCTGCCGGCGATCAGCCAGGCGGCGGCCCCCGCGCAGACCGCCGCCGCGCAGATCGACTCGGTGGCCCTCACAGCGCCTCCCCGATCAGGACACGAAGCCGCGGCCAGCCCACCTCGCGCGCGAACGCCTCCGCACCCCACCTCAGCGCCGGGACCGTCACCACCAGCCCGGCCGCATCCCGCTCCAGCACGTGCACCTCCGCGATGCGCCGCCGCCCGTCCGCGTCCCGCGCCAGATGGACCACCACGGACAGGGCCGCGGCCAACTGGCTGTGCAGTGCCGCCCGGTCCAGACCCGCCGCCGTCCCCAGCGCCTCCAGTCGCGCCGGCACGTCCCCCGCCGCGTTGGCGTGTACGGTGCCGCACCCACCCTCGTGACCGGTGTTGAGCGCGGCCAGTAGCTCCGTGACCTCGGCGCCACGGACCTCTCCGACGACCAGCCGGTCGGGCCGCATCCGCAGCGCCTGGCGGACCAGGTCCCGCAGGGTCACCCGTCCCGCGCCCTCCTGGTTGGCGGCGCGCGATTCGAGCCGCACCACGTGGGGGTGGTCGGGTCTCAGCTCGGCCGAGTCCTCGGCGAGCACGATGCGCTCCCGCTCCCCCACCAGCCCCAGCAGACTGCTCAGCAGGGTCGTCTTCCCCGAACCGGTTCCGCCGCTGATCAGAAAGGAGAGCCGGGCCGCGATCAGCGCCCGCAGCACACGTTCCCCGTCCGGCGGAACCGTCCCCGCCACCACCAGCTCCCGGACCGAGAACGCCCGGGGCCGCACCACCCGCAGCGACAGGCACGTCGAGCCGACGGCGACCGGAGGAATCACGGCGTGCATCCGCGTCCCGTCCGGCAGCCGGGCGTCCACCCAGGGCCGGGCGTCGTCGAGCCTGCGCTCCGCCACGGCCGCGAGCCGCTGCGCCAGCCTGCGCACCGACGCGGCGTCCGGGAACGTCACCTCGGTGAGCTCCAGGCCCCTGCCACGGTCCACCCACACCCGGTCCGGCGCGGAGACCAGCACATCGGTGACGGACGGGTCGGACAGCAGGGGCTCCAGCGGCCCCGTGCCCACCAGCTCGCCGCGTAACTTCTCCGTGCCGCCCAGCACTTCGGCATCCCCCAGCAGGCGTCCCTGTGCCCGTAGGGCCGCCGCGACCCTGGCCGGGGTCGGCTCGGCACCGCTCTCCGCCAGCCGCTGCCGTACGGCCTCCAGCAGTCCGGTGCTCATGAGACCGTCTCCCCGGCGAGCGCCTTCTCCCAGAAGGCCGTGCAGAACCTGGCCAGCGGCCCTCGTCCGCTCGCGCCCGGCGGGACTCCGCCGTCCTGCGCCGCCGACAGCCCTGCCTCCACGGGCAGTTCACCCGCGAGCGGCAGACCGAGCGCAGCGGCCACCCACTGCTCGTCCAGCCTCGAGGCGTACGGGCCGCGGACGACCACCCGCAGGTCCGAGAGGACCATTCCCACCACCGAGGCGACCCGGTTCGCCGCGGCGACCGCGCGCAGCTCGCCGGGGACGACCAGCAGCCCCAGGTCGAGCTGGGCGAGCGCCTCGGCCACGCCCTCGTCGACGCGGCGCGGCAGGTCGACGACGACCACGCCGCCCCGGCGGCGCGCCGCCGCGAGCACCGACCTCATCGCCTCGGGCGGGACGACGACGGAATCCCCGCGGTCCCAGCTGAGCACCCGCAGGGCGTGCAGCTCCGGCAACGACTCCTCCAGTGCACCGCCGGCGACGCGCCCCTTCGAGGCGGCGAAATCGGGCCATCGTCTACCCTCCGTCTGCTCGCCGCCGAGCAGGACGTCCAGGCCGCCGCCGAGCGGGTCCCCGTCGACGAGCATGGTGCGCCGGCCGGCGCGGGCGGCCGTCACGGCGAGGGCACAGGCCAGCGTCGACGCCCCCGCACCGCCCCGTCCACCGATGACTCCGACGGTCAGCGCCTGCCGTCCGACGCCCTCGACGACGTCGGCGATCCGGTCGACGAGCCAGCCCTCCGCGTCCGGCAGGCGCAGGACACTGTCGGCCCCGATCTCCACCGCCCGCCGCCAGACGTCCGGGTCGTCCTGGTCGCGGCCCACGAGCAGCACCCCGCGCCTGCGAGTGGCCCCGCGGCATCGCTCGGCCGCGTCATCCCCGACGAGGACCAGCGGCGCACCCTCCCAGACGCCCTTGCGGTCGGGCACCGTGTGGTGGACGTCCGGCTCGGCCCCCGCCGCCGCGCACAGCCGCAGCAGGTCGTCGAGCAGCTCCACGTCCTCCGTGACGATCAGCGGTCCGTCGCGGCGCTCCTCGGCGCTGCGGGGACGCTCCGATGTGATGGATCCGGCCACGATCTCCACCCCTCTCCAGGCGATCTCGCGCACGGCGAGATCGGTGATTCCTCGGGTCCGCGAACTTCGCGACGGAATCACGGTGCAACCCGCTGAAAAATCGTGTGGATCTTGCCGAAAAACTGTGGACAACCGGCCACTTGTGAATATCCCCGTAGCCCGAACCGGTGAGCCACCGAAAGCTGCCGGAGCGCAGCATTGCAACTACTCAGCGTGACGAAATCGAGGGTGTGCGTTCCATGCCCTCCGCAGCGGACGGAGGCGGGCAGGAGGCGGCGCCGACCGCGAAAATGAGGGAGAAACCCGCCCGGACATGCGACGACCCCCGCCGGGGGGGAGAGCGGGGGTCGTCTCTCCGGCCGACTCGGGGGGGGAGGAGCCGGACCGGGTTAGCACGGTCGCGAACGATCCGTGACTTCCATGGTGTACCCGAGAGCCTTCTCAGGCAAACCCACGCGCCCAGCGTACGCCGAATGGCGGGCACATATGCTCACCCCGTGGAAAACCACTCCTTGCCGCGTACGGCCGCCTTCTTTGATCTGGACAAGACGGTCATTGCGAAGTCTTCGACGCTGACCTTCAGCAAGTCCTTCTACCAAGGCGGGCTGATCAGTCGGCGTGCCGCGCTGCGCACCGCCTATACCCAGTTCGTGTTTCTCGCGGGTGGTGCCGATCACAACCAGATGGAGCGGATGCGCGAGTACCTGTCCGCGCTCTGCAAGGGCTGGAACGTGCAGCAGGTGCGGGAGATCGTCGCCGAGACGCTGCACGACCTGATCGACCCGATCATCTACGACGAGGCCGCCTCCCTCATCGAGGAGCACCACATGGCGGGCCGGGACGTGGTCATCGTGTCCACCTCCGGTGCCGAGGTTGTGGAGCCCATCGGCGAGCTGCTCGGCGCGGACCGCGTCGTGGCCACCCGCATGGTGGTGGGCGACGACGGCTGCTACACGGGCGAAGTGGAGTACTACGCGTACGGACCCACGAAGGCCGAGGCCGTCAGGGAGCTGGCCGCGTCGGAGGGCTACGACCTGGACCGCTGCTACGCGTACAGCGACTCTGCGACCGACATCCCGATGCTGTCCGCGGTGGGGCACCCCTACACCGTGAATCCGGACCGCGCGCTGCGCCGCGAGGCGGCGGTGCGGGGCTGGCCTGTTCTCGTCTTCAACAAGCCGGTGCGGCTGAAGCAGCGGCTGCCGGCCTTCTCGATGCCGCCCCGTCCGGCGCTGGTGGCCGCCGCGGCGGTCGGAGCGGCGGCCGCGACCGCCGGGCTCGTCTGGTACGCCAGCCGTCGGCGGGGCGCGGCGCGCGCCGCCCGTGCGACGGCCGGACTCGGCAGCCGGTTCGCCCGTACTTGAACCTAAAAGTAAAGAAGTCAGTGCAGGGCTTTCCCTTCCTGGCCTGCGGTAGTACAAAGGATTCACGGCCCGCGAGACCGAGGACATCCGAAAGGATCACCTTTAACGCAGAGAAGGCCCCACGGACCGAAGCATGGAAGCCGAGCACCCACGCGACGTCGACCCGTCGATTACGGGCCAGCCGCACCAGGTGACGGGCAAAGTCCCCGACCTGATGGGCAACATTCGAGGACGCATGGTAACTGGGTGGACATGCCAGCGGCGGTACCAATTGGTACCGCCGCAACCCTTTTCAGCAGGAATTCGGGGCTTTCGCCAGGGACGTCTGCTCAGGCCGCGCCGCGCTGGAGCGCCTCGCACACCGCCGTCGACTCCCTGACGCCCAGCTCCACGGATCGCCCGCAATGGGCGATCCAGGTCGCCATGCCCTCCGCCGTCCCCGAGAGGTACCCCTCGAAGGCCGCGGTGTAGGCGGCGCGTCCCTGCTCGGCGTGCCCGACCTCGGCCGGGCAGATCGACTTCGGGTCGAGACCGCTGCCGACGAGCACGATCCGCTCGGCCGCCCGTGCGACCAGGCCGTTGCAGGAGACGAACGGGCGCAGCGCCAGCAGTTCGCCGTGCACCACGGCCGCCGTCACCAGGGCCGGCGCGGAACTGCCCCTGATGATCAGCTCCGCGAGCCCGTCCAGACGCCCCGCCACCTCGGCCGCGCCGGGCGCAGGAGCCTCGATCAGCGGCTCGTCGACCGACTCGCCAGACAGGCGCGGCCTGCCCACCGCCTCGGCGGCGTCACTGCCGCTCGCCGCGACCAGATGCAGCCTGGCCAGTACCCGCAGGGGCGACTGCCGCCAGATCGACAACAGCTGCCCCGCCTCGGCAGTCAGCCGCAGCGCCGCGCCCACGGTGCGGGCCTCGGGCTCGCTGCCGAAGTCGGTGCGCCGACGCACCTCCTCCAGCGCCCAGTCGGCACCGGACAGGGCAGCAGAGGCTCGGGCGCCGCGCAGCGCGGCCTCCGACGTGATCTCGTTGCTGCGCCGCCGCATGACCCGGTGCCCGTAGACCCGGTCGACGGCTTTGCGCACGGAGTCCACGGAGTCGGCGACATCCGGCAGCGTGCCGAGAGTGGCGAGGGGGTCGGCCGGCGAGGCGTTCGTACTCATAGGTAGCGAGGCTACGCGCCCCTGGCCCGCGCCCCACCTTGGAGTGGTCTTCTTCACGCAGCTTGACAACAGTAAGCACTCATCGCACTACTCTAGGTGAACATGAAGATCGCTTTCGTAGGGAAGGGCGGCAGCGGCAAGACGACGCTGTCCTCGCTCTTCATCCGCCACCTTGCCGCCGCCGGAGCCCCTGTCGTTGCGGTGGACGCCGACATCAACCAGCACCTGGGGGCCGCGCTCGGCCTCGACGACGCGGCGGCTGCCGCCCTGCCGGCCATGGGCGCGCACCTGCCCTTGATCAAGGAGTACCTGCGCGGTACGAACCCGAGGATCACCTCGGCCGAGACGATGATCAAGACCACGCCGCCCGGGGAGGGCTCCCGGCTGCTGCGGGTCGTGGAGAACAACCCGCTGTACGAGGCGTGCGCCCGGACCGTACGGCTCGACGACGGCGAGATCCGGCTGATGGCGACGGGGCCGTTCACCGAGTCCGACCTCGGTGTCGCCTGTTACCACTCCAAGGTCGGCGCGGTCGAGCTGTGCCTCAACCATCTGGTGGACGGGCCCGGGGAATACGTCGTCGTGGACATGACCGCAGGCTCGGACTCCTTCGCCTCCGGCATGTTCACGCGGTTCGACATGACCTTCCTGGTGGCGGAGCCGACCCGCAAGGGCGTGTCGGTCTACCGCCAGTACAAGGAGTACGCCCGGGACTTCGGGGTGTCGCTGAAGGTCGTGGGCAACAAGGTGCAGGGCCCCGACGACCTGGAGTTCCTGCGCGACGAGGTGGGCGACGACCTGCTCGTCACAGTGGGCCACTCGGACTGGGTCCGGGCGATGGAGAAGGGCAGGCCGCCGCGGTTCCAGCTGCTGGAGGCCGCCAACCGGGCGGCGCTGCAGACCCTGCAGGACGCGGCGGACGACTCGTACGCGCACAGGGACTGGGAGCGCTACACCCGTCAGATGGTCCACTTCCACCTGAAGAACGCGGAGAGCTGGGGGAACACGAGGACTGGGGCGGACCTGGCGGCCCAGGTGGACCCGTCGTTCGTGCTCGGTGAGCACGCGCCGGTGGCGCAGCCGGGCTGATCCGCGAACGAGGGCGGTCCGGGGAGGCCGGACTGCCCTCGCGTCACGCCGCGTTCAGCGCTTCGAGGACTGCCCTCGCGGCGCGCTCAGCGCTGCGCGGCACGTTTCTTGGCGTCCCTCTTCGCGGGCGGGCCCTTCTTGGCGCCCCGCTTGGCGGGCGGATCGTCCGATGCCACTGGCCGCTTCGCAAGGAATGCGGACCAGCCGCCCTTGGGGGCCTCACCGACCTCCAACTGCCGCAGCTTCTCCAGGACCGGCGGGTCCTGGGCGTCCAGCCAGTCGGCCAGCTGACGGAACGAGACGCACTTCACGTCGCTCTTCACGCACACCGCCGCGATCGTCTCCTCGATCGCCCTCATGTACGTCCCGCCGTTCCAGGACTCGAAGTGGTTGCCGATGACGAGCGGCGCTCGGTTGCCCTTGTAGGCGCGGTCGAACGCCCGCAGCAGGCCGTCGCGCATCTGGTTGCCCCAGTACCTGTGCAGCGCCGGGTTGCCCTTGGCGGTGCCCGACTGGTTGACCATGAAGTTGTAGTCCATCGCCAGCGCCTCGAAGGCGCGGCCGGGTACGGGGACCATCTGGAGGGAGAGGTCCCACAGGCCCAGTTCCTTCTTGGGCCAGACCTGCTCGCTGCTGCCGCTGGTGTCGTAGCGGAAGCCGAGGTCGCGCGCCGCGCGCAGGAAGTTGGTGCGGCCCTCGAGGCACGGGGTGCGGGCTCCGATGAGTTCCTTGTCGTAGTCGAAAGGGAGCGGCTCGGCCGACGGCAGACCGGCGTTCGTCTTCCAGTTCTTCACAAAGGACCTGGCCTGGCGGATCTCGCTCTTCCACTCCTCGACGGACCAGGTGCCCACCCCCCCGTTCTTGCCGCAGAAGTGCCCGTTGAAGTGTGTGCCGACCTCGTTGCCGTCCAGCCAGGCACCGCGCAGCTCGCGCACGGTGTTCTTGATGCCCTCGATGTGGTTGAAGCCGATGTCGGAGCGGCCGACCTCGTGCTTGGGCGGGTCGTACAGGTGCCGCTTCTTCTCGGGCAGGAGATAGACGCCGCTGAGGAAGTACGTCATCGTCGCGTCGTACTTCTTGCCGACCTTGCGGAAGCGGGAGAACAGCTTCTGGCTGTCCTCCCCCGCGCCGTCCCACGAGAACACCACGAACTGCGGGGGCTTTTCACCGCGCCTCAGACGCTGAGGTCTGAGCAGGCCCGGCTGTGTGCCGGTGAAGGCGGTGGAGCCGTCACCGATGAGGCGGACCACGCCCTTGGGGGCGCCGGCCTTCTTCTGGCCCGGAGCCCCGTGCTTGGTGCCGGCGCCCGAGTCCTGTGCGCCGCCCGAGCAGGCAGCGAGTCCTGCGATCAGTGCCGTGGCGCCCACGCCGACGACAGCGGTCTTCCTCGTGGCGGCCGGCATCCACCCACCCTCTTTCGTACGGCAATACGACTATCCGACTGCGATGGAGCCGACACGGTCGCTCACCGCGCGCGAGGGGAGCGGCCCGACAGGCCGCATTGAAATGATTAATCACTACTTCAGGCGATTGATTGCCCCATTTGCCCACCAAATCATGCCTGAGTCTTTACTCTGCATTACGATTCATTTACTTAACGTTGAGAGCTCGTGCGATTCGAGCATCCCGCCGCTGCATGCCGTGCCACACGGCCGCGTCCCCCACGTTCCGCGACCGCGCCACCCTGGAGGAGACGGGAATGTCCTGCGTCCCCACTCGCACCGACGATGCCGCTCACCCGCCGACGTCCCCAGCCGGCCACTTCCAGCGCCCGCACAGCCCGCCTCCCACCGGACCGCGCCGGCGCCTGCGCATCGCGGGCGCCGACCTGTCCGCATCCGTGTCCGTCTTCCTGATCGCCCTGCCGCTCTCCCTCGGCATCGCCCTCGCCACCGGAGCGCCGCTCCAGGCCGGCCTCGTCGCCGCAGCCGTCGGCGGCATCGTGGCGGGCCGGTTCGGCGGATCGACGCTCCAGGTCAGCGGCCCGGCCGCCGGACTGACCGTCGTCACCGCGGAGTTGATCCAGCGCTACGGCTGGCGCACCACCTGCGCCATCACCGTCCTCGCCGGCCTGTGCCAACTCGGCCTCGCCGCCCTGAAGGTGGCGCGCTCCGCCCTCGCCGTCAGTCCCGCCATCGTCCACGGAATGCTGGCCGGCATCGGCGTCACCATCGCCCTCGCACAACTGCACATCGTCCTCGGGGGCACGCCGCAGAGCTCGGCGATCGCCAACGTGCAGTCCCTGCCCGGCCAGTTGGCGGACCTGCACCCGGCCGCGCTGTTCGTCAGCCTCCTGACCATCGCCCTTCTCCTGGCATGGCCACGGCTTCCGGGACGGGCAGGACGCATCCTGCGGACCGTTCCGGCGGCCCTGGCCGCCGTCGCCGCCGCGACCGCGCTCGCGACGTTCGCGCAGCTGCACCTGCCACGTGTCGACCTGCCCTCCTGGAGCTCGCACGCGCTCCCCGAGCTTCCCGAGGGGCCGGTGCTCGGGCTGCTCGCCGCCGTCCTCACCATCACGCTCGTCGGCAGCGTGGAGTCGCTGCTCTCGGCCGTGGCCATCGACAAGCTCGCCGCCGCCCGCAAGCATCCGGACGTACGCATCCCCCGCGCGGACCTCGACCGCGAGCTCGCCGGCCAGGGCGCGGCCAACGTCGTGTCCGGCGCGCTCGGCGGACTGCCCATCACCGGCGTCGCGGTCCGCAGCTCGGCGAACGTCTCCGCGGGAGCGGTCAGCCGCCACTCCACCATGCTCCACGGGCTGTGGATCGCGGTGGCCGCGCTGCTGCTGGTGCCCGTCCTCGACCTGATCCCCCTGGCCGCACTCGCCGCCCTCGTCATGGTGGTCGGCGTACAGATGGTCAACATCACGCACCTGCGCAGCGTCAGGCGCAACCGCGAGATCCTGGTCTACGCGGTCACTCTGGGCGCGGTCGTGCTGACCGGCGTGCTGGAGGGAGTGCTGATCGGGATCGCCATGGCCGTCACGCTCGCGCTGCACCGGCTCACCAGGACCCGGATCACCGTGGAGGAGGACGACGGCGTCCAGCGCGTGCGCGTGCGCGGCCAGTTGACGTTCCTGGCCGTTCCCCGGCTGAGCCGGGTCCTCGGGCAGGTGCCGCACGGCGTCCACTGCGTGGTCGAGCTGGACGGCACCTTCATGGACCACGCGGCGTACGAGGCGCTGCACGACTGGCAGACCTCGCACCACGCGCAGGGCGGCACCGTGGAGTTCACGGGCCGCTCCGGGGCGCGGATCAGCGAGCCAACGCACGAGACGCACGGCTGCTGCCGCCCCTGGACACCCTGGCGCAACCACCACTGCGGTGAGCGTCCGCAGCCGACCGAGGCGCATCAACTGGCCACCGGGATCAGCGCGTTCCAGCGCAACACCGCTCCCCTGGTCCGCGACGAGCTGGCGCGGCTCGCCCGCGAGGGCCAGCAGCCGTCACAGCTGTTCCTCACCTGCGCCGACTCCCGGCTCGTCACCAGCATGATCACGGCGAGCGGCCCCGGCGACCTGTTCACGGTACGCAATGTGGGAAACCTGGTTCCGCTGCCCGGCGAGGAGAGCGGCGACGACTCGGTCGCAGCCGCCATCGAGTACGCGGTGGACGTGCTGGGGGTGGAGTCCATCACCGTCTGCGGCCACTCGGGCTGCGGGGCGATGCAGGCCCTGCTGAACAGCCCGCCCGTCGACGGCGCGCCGACACCGCTGCGCCGCTGGTTGCGGCACGGCCTGCCCAGCCTGGAGCGCATGCGGAGCCGTCGGCACGCGTGGCCGAGGATCTCCGGGCGCATGCCGGCGGACGCGGTGGAGCAGCTGTGTCTGACCAATGTGGTCCAGCAGTTGGAGCATCTGCGGGCCCACGAGTCGGTCGCCCGCCGGCTCGCCGAGGGCACGCTGCAGCTGCAGGGCATGTACTTCCATGTCGGCGAGGCCCAGGCGTATCTGCTCACGAGCGCGACCGACCAGGATGCCGAGCAGGTCTTCGACCGGGTCGCACCCACACCGTCGGTCCTGGACAAGGCCCACGTCTGACGGCGCGCGCCCGCCACCGGTCGACCGCCGGGCACGACGCGTGAGCGAGCGCACACCGCACGGCTGAACCACCGTCGTGCGGTGTCCGTGGACATGTGCGGCCCCTCTTCCCCACCGCCCGGGGAAGAGGGGCCACCTCACAGGTCTAAACCAATTCCCGGGAGGGCCTTGTCACCCGGCCCTCTGGCTGGTGAGCTATGGGCCTGGGACACATACGCACAGAAGACGCCCTGAGAAAGGGAGATGTCGTGAGCAAAGAAAGCCTGGCCAACCTTCTTAAGGAAGAGCGGCGGTTCGCACCCCCGGCCGAGCTGGCCGCGCACGCCAACGTGACCGCGGAGGCGTACGAACGGGCCGCCGCGGACAGGCTTGGCTTCTGGGCCGAGCAGGCACGGCGGCTCGACTGGGCCACCGAACCGACCGAGACCCTCGACTGGAGCAACCCGCCCTTCGCGAAGTGGTTCGCGGACGGCACGCTCAACGTCGCGTACAACTGCGTGGACCGCCATGTCGAGGCCGGCCACGGCGACCGCGTCGCCATCCACTTCGAGGGCGAGCCCGGCGACAGCCGCGCACTCACCTACGCCGAGCTCAAGGACGAGGTCTCCAGGGCGGCCAACGCGCTGACGGAGCTCGGCGTCCGCAAGGGCGACCGCGTCGCCGTCTACCTGCCGATGATCCCCGAGGCCGCGGTCGCCATGCTGGCCTGCGCCCGGATCGGCGCCGCCCACTCGGTCGTCTTCGGCGGCTTCTCGGCCGACGCCGTCGCCTCCCGGATCCAGGACGCCGACGCCAAGCTCGTCATCACCGCCGACGGCGGCTACCGCCGCGGCAAGCCCAGCGCCCTCAAGCCCGCGATCGACGAGGCCGTCTCCCGCTGCCCGCAGGTCGAACACGTGCTGGTCGTGCAACGCACGGGCCAGCAGACCGCGTTCACCGAGGGCCGCGACGTGTGGTGGCACGAGCTCGTTGAACGACAGCCCGCCAGTCATGTCCCCGAGCCGTTCGAGGCGGAGCACCCGCTCTTCATCCTCTACACCTCCGGCACCACGGGTAAGCCCAAGGGCATCCTGCACACCTCCGGCGGCTACCTCACCCAGGCGGCCTACACGCACCACGCCGTCTTCGACCTCAAGCCCGAGTCCGACGTCTACTGGTGCACGGCCGACATCGGCTGGGTCACCGGCCACTCGTACATCGTCTATGGCCCGCTGGCCAACGGCGCGACGCAGGTCATGTACGAGGGCACCCCGGACACCCCGCACCAGGGCCGGTTCTGGGAGGTCGTGCAGAAGTACGGCGTCACGATCCTCTACACGGCGCCGACCGCGATCCGCACGTTCATGAAGTGGGGAGACGACATCCCCGCCAAGTTCGACCTCTCCAGCCTGCGCGTCCTCGGCTCGGTCGGTGAGCCGATCAACCCCGAGGCCTGGATCTGGTACCGGGAGCACATCGGCGCCGGGAAGACCCCGATCGTCGACACCTGGTGGCAGACCGAGACCGGCGCGATGATGATCTCGCCGCTGCCCGGCGTCACCGAGACCAAGCCCGGCTCCGCGCAGCGCCCGCTGCCCGGCATCTCCGCCACCGTCGTCGACGACGAGGCGAACGAGGTGCCCAACGGGGGCGGCGGCTACCTCGTGCTCACCGAGCCGTGGCCGTCGATGCTGCGCACCATCTGGGGCGACGACCAGCGGTTCATCGACACCTACTGGTCCCGTTTCCAGGGCAAGTACTTCGCCGGCGACGGAGCCAAGAAGGACGACGACGGCGACATCTGGCTGCTCGGCCGCGTCGACGACGTGATGCTGGTGTCCGGCCACAACATCTCGACCACCGAGGTCGAGTCGGCACTGGTCTCACACCCGAAGGTCGCCGAGGCCGCCGTCGTGGGCGCCGCGGACGAGACGACGGGGCAGGCGATCGTCGCGTTCGTCATCCTGCGGGGCACGGCGAGCGAGGACGAGGGCCTCGTGAACGAGCTGCGCAGCCACGTCGGCGCGACACTCGGCCCGATCGCCAAGCCGAAGCGGATCCTGCCGGTGGCCGAACTGCCGAAGACCCGCTCCGGCAAGATCATGCGCCGCCTGCTGCGCGACGTCGCCGAGAACCGTCAGCTCGGTGACGTCACCACGCTCACGGACTCCTCCGTGATGGACCTGATCCAGTCCCGCCTGCCCAGCGCCCCCAGCGAGGACTGACCGGCGCGGCACCGACGAGGGTCGCCCGGCCCTGATCCACCGGGCACCCGCGAGGCCCCGGCGCACTCGCGCCGGGGCCTCGCGCATGCGGTATGCGGCTGACCCGCGTGCGTACGCCCGGGGCCATGCGACGTCTCACAGGATCTTTAGCTAGAGTAAAGAACGCGTCAATGGCGCAGCGAACGATCTCAGGTGCGCCGGGAAGTCTGGTCGGCAACGGTTTTGTCGTGTCCAACCGACCGGAGGTTACGCACCGTGGCCGCGCTCAAGCCCGCTCCCAAGCTCTTCGGCCGTCTGTCGCTGCCCGAGCGGAACTTCGTGGCGGACGCACTGCGCGCGGAGACGGTCGGCGGTGTGCTGCTGCTGTTCGCCGCGATGGTGGCGCTGATCTGGGCGAACACCCCTCTCGGCGACAGCTACGACTCCGTGCGCGACTTCCATCTGGGCCCCGCGTCGCTCGGCCTCGACCTGTCGGTCCAGCACTGGGCGGCGGACGGTCTGCTGGCCGTCTTCTTCTTCGTCGCCGGCATCGAGCTCAAGCGCGAGCTGGTCGCGGGAGAGCTGCGCGACCCCAAGGCCGCCGCGCTGCCGGTCGTCGCCGCGCTCTGCGGCATGATCATGCCCGCCCTCGTCTACCTGACCATCACGACGCTCGGTGACGGATCCACGGCCGGATGGGCGGTCCCCACCGCCACGGACATCGCCTTCGCCCTCGCCGTCCTCGCGGTCATCGGCACGTCGCTGCCGTCCGCGCTGCGCGCGTTCCTGCTGACGCTGGCGGTCGTCGACGACCTGTTCGCGATCCTGATCATCGCGATCTTCTTCACGAACGACCTGAACTTCGCGGCACTCGGCGGCGCCTTCGCCGGACTCGCCCTCTTCTGGCTGCTGCTGCGCACGGGTGTGCGGGGCTGGTACGTGTACGTGCCGCTCGCCCTCGTCATCTGGGGGCTGATGTACAACAGCGGCGTCCACGCCACGATCGCCGGTGTCGCGATGGGCCTCATGCTGCGCTGCACCCGTCGGGAGGGCGAGGAGCACTCCCTGGGCGAGCGCATCGAGCACCTCGTGCGGCCCCTGTCCGCGGGCGTCGCCGTCCCGCTGTTCGCGCTGTTCTCAGCGGGGGTCACCGTCACGGGCAAGTCCCTCGGCGACGTCTTCACCAGGCCCGAGACGCTGGGCGTCGTGCTGGGGCTGGTGGTGGGCAAGGCACTCGGCATCTTCGGCGGCACCTGGGTGACGGCGCGTTTCACCAGGGCGGAGCTGAACGAGGACCTGCGCTGGCCGGACGTCTTCGCGCTGGCCTCCCTCGCCGGCATCGGCTTCACCGTCTCCCTGCTGATCGGCGAACTCGCCTTCACCGGCGACGCCACTCTCACCGACGAGGTGAAGGCCGCGGTCCTGACCGGTTCCCTGATCGCCGCAGTCCTCTCCGGCATTCTCCTCAAACTGCGGGTACGCACCTATCAGGCACTGGCGGCCGATGAGGAGCGTGACGAGGACATGTCCGGGATCCCCGACATCTACGAGCAGGACGACCCGGCTTATCACTTGAGGATGGCCGCCATCTACGAGGAGAAGGCCGCGGAGCACCGCAGGAAGGCCCAAGCGGCGGGGGCGTCGCGCGACGGCGGCGACAGTCCGGCATGATCTGACATCGGACCGTAGAACTTTGGAGAGGGAGTCAGCGATGAGCGACCGCGGCAACACCACGGCGAACGCTGTCGGCGCCGACCGCAGTCTCGGTCAGCTGGTCGCCGCGGCGACCGCCGAGATGTCGGCGCTGGTGCACGACGAGATCGCGCTGGCCAAGACCCAGTTGCGCCGGGACGTGAAGAAGGCGGGCATCGGCGGCGGTGCGTTCACCGCCGCGGGCGCGGTGCTGCTCTTCTCGTTGCCGATGCTGAGCTTCGCGCTCGCCTACGGCTTCCAGGCGTGGACCGGCTGGCACCTGTCCGTCTGCTTCCTGCTGTCGTTCGCCGCCAACGTCCTCGTCGCCGGACTGCTGGCGCTGATCGGCCTGGTCTTCGTGAAGAAGGCGAAGAAGGGCAGGGGGCCGCAGAAGGCGGTCGCCTCCGCCAAGGAGACCGCGGCCGTACTGCAGAACGCCAAGCCGCATCCGCGCCGCCCGGCCCGCGCCGAGCTCCCGGCGGGCTCCCGGCAGGACAAGGTCGCGGTGTGACGCGCCGGACCGGCACGGGCGGGGCGGGCCGGGCAGTGGCGAACGCCCGGTACGCGGGTGTGGCACGCTCATCAGCATGACGGCACCTGTATCCAGCCCCGGCGGCCACGGCAGCCCCGTACGTCTCGACGGTCCGTGGACTCACCGCGACGTCGCGGCCAACGGTGCCCGCTTCCACATCGCCGAGATGGGCGACGGGCCGCTGGTGATGCTGCTGCACGGGTTCCCGCAGTTCTGGTGGACCTGGCGGCACCAGTTGCCCGCGCTCGCCGACGCGGGCTTCCGGGCGGTGGCGATGGATCTGCGCGGAGTGGGCGGCAGCGACCGTACGCCGCGCGGTTACGACCCGGCGAACCTCGCGCTCGACATCACCGGCGTCGTCCGGTCCCTGGGCGAACCGGACGCCGCGCTGGTCGGACACGACCTGGGCGGCTACCTGGCGTGGACGGCGGCCGTGATGCGTCCCAAGCTGGTGCGCCGCCTGGCGGTGTCCTCGATGCCGCACCCGCGGCGCTGGCGTTCCGCGATGCTGTCCGACGTCGCACAGAGCCGTGCCGGGTCGTACGTGTGGGGTTTCCAGCGGCCCTGGATCCCGGAGCGTCAACTGGTCGCCGACGATGCCGCACTGGTGGGCCGGCTGATCGAGGACTGGTCGGGGCCCCAGCCGCTCGACGAGGAGGCGGTCGGCGTCTACCGGCGCGCGATGTGCATCCCCTCGACGGCGCACTGCTCGATCGAGCCGTACCGCTGGATGGTGCGTTCGCTGGCCCGGCCCGACGGCATCCAGTTCAACCGCCGGATGAAGCGTCCCGTGCGGGTGCCGACGCTGCATCTGCACGGGTCACTCGATCCGGCGATGCGCACGCGCAGCGCGGCGGGTTCGGGCGAGTACGTCGAAGCGCCGTACCGCTGGCGGCTGTTCGACGGTCTGGGCCATTTCCCCCAGGAGGAGGACCCGGTGGCCTTCTCGAACGAGCTCATCAGCTGGCTCAAGGACCCGGAACCGGACCGCTGAGGCGCCCCACCGCGGATGTGACAGCTCCGGACGAGGCCGTTCGGGCAAGCCCGTGGAACGGTTGTCCTACGAACGGCCACATGCCCGGCGCATAGGCCAATTGGCGGGCCCCGACACGGTTACCGACCATGGGGCCCGGGCAGACGTCCGGGTATGGGCTGGACGCACGACTACGGTGACGCAGCACGCAACCGCCGCTCGGCCAATGGGCCGATCTCCCACGACAGTGGCGGCTCTCGGCGACGCGAGAGCCAGGAGCATCCGGGACAGGGGATGGGCATTCCGCGTATCCTCCGCCGCCGCGCACGCTGGGTGTCCGCGCGACTGCGGCATCCGCGGGCCTGAGGCGGCGACCGCCCCGGGCCACCCGCATCCCTACAGGGCGCATCCCTGGCTGTCGACCTGCTGGTTGGCGGCCCTGCCCCGGGTGATGTCGTCGCGGATCTCGTCGACCGTCAGTGCGTATCCCGTGTCGGCGTCGTCGAGGGACCGGGCGAAGATGACGCCGTAGACCTTGCCGTCGGTGGTGAGCAGCGGACCGCCCGAGTTGCCCTGGCGCACGGTCGCGAACAGCGAGTAGACGTCGCGGCGGACGGTGTCGCGGTGGTAGATGTCGGGGCCGTTGGCGTTGATCCGGCCGCGGACGCGGGCGGAGCGGACGTCGTAGGCTCCGTTCTCCGGGAAGCCCGCGACGATCGCGCTGTCGCCGCTGCGCGCGTCGGCCTCGGCGAACACGAGCGGGCGGGCCCTGAGGTCGGGGACGTCCAGGACCGCGATGTCGCGCTCCCAGTCGTACAGCACGACCTTGGCGTCGTAGAGCTTGCCCTCGCCGCCTATCTGGACGGTCGGCTCGTCCACGCCGCCGACCACATGCGCGTTGGTCATCACCCGGCGCTCGTCGAAGACGAAGCCGGTGCCTTCGAGCACCTTGCCGCAACTGGGTGCCGTGCCGACCACCTTGACGATGGACTGCTTGGCGCGCGCGGCGACGGGGCTGCCGACGAGCGCCGGGTCCGGGGGCTTCACCTCGGTGATGGGCTCGTTGGCGAACGGGCTGAAGACCTGCGGGAAGCCGTTCTGCGCGAGGATGGAGGTGAAGTCCGCGAACCAGGTGTTGGCCTGATAGGGCATCACCCGGGAGATGCCGAGCAGCACCTTGGAACTGCGCACCTCCTTGCCCAGCGTGGGCAGCGAGGTGCCGGCGAGCGCGGATCCGATCAGCCAGGCGACCAGCAGCATGGCGACGACGTTGACCAGGGCGCCGCCGGTGGCGTCCAGGGCGCGGGCGGGTGACCAGGTGATGTGCCTGCGCAGCTTGTTCCCGAGGTGGGTGGTGAACGCCTGGCCGATCGAGGCGCAGACGATCACGACCACCACGGCGACGATGGCGACCGTGGTCGACACGTCGGCGCCGTCGGTCAGCGCATCCCAGATCACCGGGAGGAGGTAGACCGCGACGAGCCCGCCGCCGAGGAAGCCGATCACCGAGAGGATGCCGACGACGAAGCCCTGGCGGTAGCCGACGATCGCGAACCAGACAGCGGCGACCAGCAACAGGATGTCCAGCACGTTCACCGTCAATAGCCTCGCAGTGTCGTCGCCGGGTGCTCCCTCCGGCTGGTCGGTCCGGGTCCGCGGCGCGGCCGCTTCGTCTGGGCGCCCCGGGGTGCGCTTCGTATGGGCATCAGCGTGTCATGCGCGCCAGTCCAGCGGGACCTCCCTGGTCCGGTCCCATGGTCGCTCCCAACCCGCGAAATGCAGCAGCCGGTCGATCACCCCGGCCGTGAAACCCCAGACCAGAGCGCCTTCCACCAGGAACGCGGGTCCGGCGTGACCGCTCGGGTGGAGGGCCATCGCGCGGTTGTCCGGGTCCGTGAGATCCGCCACGGGGACGGTGAAGACCCGCGCGGTCTCGGCGGGGTCGACCGCTCCGACCGGGCTCGGGGTGCGCCACCATCCCAGTACGGGCGTGACGACGAATCCGCTCACCGGGATGTAGAGCTTGGGCAGGACGCCGAAGGGCTGGACTCCCGAGGGGTCGAGCCCGGTCTCCTCCTCGGCCTCCCGCAGCGCCGCGCGCAGCGGTCCCGTGGTGGCCGGGTCGCCGTCCTCCGGGTCGAGGGCGCCGCCGGGGAACGACGGCTGCCCGGCGTGCGAGCGCAGGGTGCCGGCGCGCTCCATGAGCAGCAGCTCGGGCCCCCGTGCGCCCTCGCCGAACAGGACGAGCACGGCGGACTGGCGGCCGCGGCCGCTCTCCGGCGGCAGGAAGCGGCTCAGCTGGTGCGGCTGCACGGTGTCGGCCGCGCGCACCACGGGGTCGAGCCAGTCGGGCAGGCCGTCGGTGCTGATGGACACGTCGCCCTGCCTGCCGGACTGCTCGTACGTCGTGTAGGTCTCTTCGCCTGCTCGCGTCATGGGCACCCCCTGGTGCTCAACGCCGGGGAGCGCCCGGATCGTTCCTCGTGGGGGCCCTTCACCCGATCGCGCCCAGGGCCGGGGCCGGTTTTCCGGGGTAGTCGTCCGGCGGCGGCTTGAGCCGCTGGCCGGGCTGGCCGCCCATCTCGTACTTCAGGAGCTTCCTGGCCTTCTCGGGGTCGGTCTCGCCCTCGCCGTAGGCCGGGCAGAGGTGGGTGATCGGGCAGGCGCCGCAGGCGGGCCTGCGGGCGTGGCAGATGCGGCGGCCGTGGAAGATGACGCGGTGGGAGAGCATCGTCCACTCCGATTTCGGGAAGATCGCGGCGATCTCGGCCTCGATCTTCACCGGGTCGTCCTGCTCGGTCCACTTCCAGCGGCGCACGAGGCGCATGAAGTGGGTGTCCACGGTGATGCCGGGGACGCCGAACGCGTTCCCCAGGACGACGAAGGCCGTCTTGCGGCCCACGCCGGGCAGGCTGACCAGGTCCTGGAGCCGGCCGGGGACCTCTCCGCCGAAGTCGTCGCGGATGGCTTTGGACAGGCCCATGATCGACTTGGTCTTGGCCCGGAAGAAGCCGGTCGGGCGGATGAGCTCCTCGACCTCCTCGGGCACCGCCGCTGCCAGGTCCTCGGGCGTGGGGTACTTGGCGAAGAGGGCGGGCGTCGTCTGGTTGACCCGGAGGTCGGTCGTCTGGGCCGACAGGACCGTCGCTATCAGCAGCTGGTACGGATTCTCGAAGTCGAGCTCCGGGTGCGCGTACGGGAAGACCTCGGCGAGCTCGCGGTTGATCCGGCGGGCGCGGCGGACCATGGCGAGACGCGATTCCGGTTTGACCGATTTATTCCTTTTGCCCGGGCTGGGCGAGACCTGTTCGCCCACAGCGGAATTCTGCTTTCCGGACACGCTCCCATCCCCCTTGGCCTGCGCTCTCACCGGCGAATTGGACACCCGGCCAGCCTAAGGGCCGCCACCGACATTCGCGCCGGTCCCCGGGAATCGGGACCCAATCGGGCCCCTGCCGCACGGTTGGGCGCCCGCGTGCGTCAAACTTGTTGTGATTGATCGCACGATTGTTTACTACCGGGGTCCCGATCCCCGACGATGCCGCCGCGGGGCACCGAGTCCCCGAACAGCACAGCGACGGTCCGGCATCATGGGGACAACGTCCCCTGAGCAGGTCGACAAGGAGAGAACTCGTGGACGACGTTCTGCGGCGCGCCCCGCTCTTCGCGGCGCTCGATGACGAGCAGGCCGCGGAGCTCCGCGCCTCGATGAGTGAAGTGACGCTCGCCCGCGGCGACGCTCTCTTCCACGAGGGCGAACCTGGCGACCGCCTCTACGTGGTCACCGAAGGCAAGGTCAAGCTCCACCGCACGTCCCCCGACGGCCGCGAGAACATGCTCGCCGTCCTCGGCCCGGGCGAGCTCATCGGCGAGCTGTCCCTCTTCGACCCCGGCCCGCGCACCGCGACCGCCACCGCCCTGACCGAGGTGAAGCTCCTCGGCCTCGGCCACGGCGACCTCCAGCCCTGGCTGAACGCGCGCCCCGAGGTGGCCACCGCACTGCTGCGCGCGGTCGCCCGCCGGCTGCGCAAGACCAACGACCAGATGTCCGACCTGGTCTTCTCCGACGTCCCGGGCCGTGTCGCCCGCGCGCTCCTCGACCTGTCGCGCCGCTTCGGCGTGCAGTCGGAGGAGGGCATCCACGTCGTCCACGACCTCACCCAGGAGGAGCTGGCCCAGCTCGTCGGCGCCTCCCGCGAGACCGTGAACAAGGCACTCGCCGACTTCGCCCAGCGCGGCTGGCTGCGCCTGGAGGCGCGTGCGGTGATCCTGCTGGACGTGGAGCGCCTGGCCAAGCGTTCGCGCTGACACCCGCCGCACCTGCGAAAGAGGGCCGTCCCCCGCATCGCGCGGGCGGCCCTCTCGCGTTCCCGTGGCGTCAGTTCTTGCTGCCGTCCACGATCAGCGGGTTGCCGGTGCCGGAGCCGCAGGGGACGGCGTAGACCGGGTTCTTCTCGGCCGCCTCGCGGAACGCCTCGATGCACTGGTTGGCCAGCACCTTGTCGCTCAGCGACTCGCTGAGGATGCGGTTGGCCCTGGCGATGCCCTCGGCCTCGATGCGGCGGCGCTCCGCCTCCGCCTTGGCCGTGCGGGCCGCCTCCGTCGCCCGCTCGGTGGCCTGCTGCTGCTGGATCTTGCGGTCGATCTGGTCCTGCAGCTTCTCCGAGGGCTTCACGTTGCGCAGGTTGACCGTCGTGACGTCGATGCCGCGCGGGGCGAGCCGCTCCTTGATCAGCTCACCGATCTCGGCGTTGATCTTCTCGCGGGCGGAGGTGTAGCCCTCCTCGCTGGTGTGGCGGGCGAAGACGTTGCGT
The DNA here is from genome assembly GCF_046506645.1 of Streptomyces sp. 5K101. Classification (NCBI taxonomy): domain Bacteria; kingdom Bacillati; phylum Actinomycetota; class Actinomycetes; order Kitasatosporales; family Streptomycetaceae; genus Streptomyces; species Streptomyces sp. 5K101. The sequence goes on from NZ_JBKFFO010000005.1 coordinate 54,452, forward strand.
ACGATCTCGCGGCTGTCGGGGAAGACCAGACGCTGCTGGATCGCGTCCTCGCTGCCCGCGAGGCGGTACAGCTCGACGGCCTTGGTCGGGGTGACCGCCCACTTCACGGTCAGCTCCGCGTACATCACGCCGCCCTGCGAGGAGCGCACCTCGACGACGTCCTTGTCCGAGAGGTTGAGGTCCACCGGCCGGGTGGAGAACGTCGTGACGTCGGTGAACGGCGAGGTGAGGTTCAGGCCGGAGGTCATCGGCGAGCCGACCTTGCCGAAGGTGACCGGCACACCGACCTCGTAGGCGCTGACGACGTGGACGCAGCTGGCCACGCCGGAGAAGAGCCCGGCGAGCAGGGCGCCCAGGGCGCCGATCCTGAGACCTCTGTTGTCGCCGCCGCGGGCGACGGCGTACATCACCGCGGCGGCGATGACGAGGATGACGAACAGTACGAACACGGCTTGATCCCCCCAGTGACGGATGTCGCAGAGCGCAAAGTAAGCGGAGCGTAAAACATCACCGGCGGTGGGGACGCGGGAGGGCGGTGTCCGGTTCCGGCGCCCCGGCCACGGGGCCGTCGGGCGATCGGGCCGGGGGCCCGCCGAACAGGCCCCGGGGCGTCAGCCCTGGCCGATCAGCCCGTGCTCGCGCAGGTACTCCAGCTGCGCCCGCACCGACAGCTCGGCCGCGGGCCACAGGGACCGGTCGACGTCCGCGTACACCTGCGCCACGACCTCGGAGGCCGTCGTGAAGCCGTCCTCGACGGCCGTCTCGACCTGTGCCAGGCGGCTCGCCCGGTGCGCGAGGTAGTACTCGACGGCACCCTGGGCGTCGTCGAGCACGGGCCCGTGGCCGGGCAGCACCGTGTGGACACCGTCGTCGACGGTGAGCGAGCGCAGCCGCCGCAGCGAGTCGAGGTAGTCGCCGAGCCGGCCCTCGGGGTGGGCGACCACCGTCGTGCCCCGGCCCAGGATCGTGTCGCCGGTCAGCACGGCACGATCGGCGGGCAGATGGAAGCTGAGCGAGTCGGCGGTGTGCCCCGGGGTGGGCACGACCCGCATCTCCACCCCGCCCGTGGTGATCACGTCCCCCGCCGCGAGCCCCTCGTCGCCGAGCCGCAGCGCGGGGTCGAGGGCGCGGACCTTCGTGCCGGTCAGCTCCGCGAAGCGTGCGGCGCCCTCCGCGTGGTCGGGGTGCCCGTGGGTGAGCAGGGTCAGCGCGACCCGCTTGCCCGCCTTCTCCGCCGTCTCGATCACGGCCCGCAGATGGGCCTCGTCCAGCGGCCCGGGGTCGACCACGACGGCGAGGCCCGAGTCGGGCTCCGAGACGATCCACGTGTTGGTGCCGTCCAGGGTCATCGCGGACGGGTTCGGCGCGAGGACATTGACCGCGCGGGCGGTTGCGGGTCCGGAGAGCACGCCTCCGCGGGGCTGCCCGGGCAGTGCTGCGGCGTCGGTCATCGCGAGCCTCCGGTCGGCACGTGCTTGGTGAACTCGTCGTGCCCCGGCCAGCTCAGGACGACCTCGCCGCCCTCCAGCCGCGCCTGTGCGAGCACGGGCGTCATGTCCTGCCCGGCCGCCGCCGCCAGCGCCTGCGTGGCCGTCGCGTACTGCCGCAGGGTGCGCAGGGTGGCGATGGTGGGCGGCATCATCAGCAGCTCGCCCTTGTCGTAGCCGGCGGTCGCGTCAGCAGGGCGGATCCAGACGGTGCTCTCGGCCTCCGTGGACGCGTTGCGGGTGCGCTGTCCCTCGGGCAGGGCGGCCACGAAGAACCAGGTGTCGTAGCGGCGCGGCTCGAACTCCGGGGTGATCCAGCGCGCCCACGCACCGAGCAGGTCCGAGCGCAGCACCAGGCCGCGCCGGTCCAGGAACTCGGAGAAGGACACGTTCCGGTCCACCAGCGCCTGCCGGTCCGCCTCCCAGTCGTCCCCCGTCGTGTCCCCGACGACCGTGCCGGGCGTCGGGCCCGCGAGCAGGACGCCCGCCTCCTCGTACGTCTCGCGGACCGCCGCGCACACGATGGCCTGCGCGGACGCGGTGTCGGTGCCGAGTCGCCGCGCCCAGGTGTCCAGCGACGGGCCGGCCCAGCCGACGGGCCGGTCGTCGCGCGCATCCACGCCGCCGCCCGGATAGGCGAACGCGCCGCCCGCGAAGGCCATGGACGTGCGCCGGCGCAGCATGTGGACGGCGGGCCCGTCCTCCCCGTCGCGCAGCAGCATCACGGTGGCGGCCCGCTTGGGGACCACGGGCGTGAGCTCACCGGCCGCGAGGGCACGGATGCGGTCGGGCCATTCCGGCGGGTACCACTGACCATTGGACATGGGGCGGATGCTATGCGCTCACGGGCGGATGTTCGAGGGGTGGCCGGTCGCACCGGCCACCCCTCGGCGGCGTCAGCGCCCGTGCCCGCTGAGCTGCCGGCCGGTGCCCGAGTGCTGGACGTCGATCAGCAGGACGCGGTCGTTGCCGGCCGTGCCGTCATGTCGGTGGACGTCGTGAGCCAGGGTGTCGGCCGGCGCGGGCCCGCGTGGCGGTGGTGACGGCGTTGCCGGCGGTGGAGACGTTGCCGCGGCATCACGGGCGAAGACGGTCCAGTCGTACGAGGTCTCCGGTCGAGGCCGTCGACGGTGGCCGCGAGCGTGCTCCCGCCGACCCGCTGCATCAACTGGCCGTGCTGGTAGATGTCGTGGCCCGTGACGCCGGTGCCGTCCGTGGCGGCGTCACGGGCCAGGGGGACAGTGTGCGCGCCGGACTCCGCGACCAGGCCGCGGGACGACGACGGCCCCGGCCCCGCCGGCGGACCGGCGGGCTCGGGGCCGTACACCTACTGACCTTGTGTTCAGTCCTGGACGAGCTCCACCTGGATCTCGACCTCGACCGGAGCGTCCAGCGGCAGCACCGCGACGCCCACCGCGCTGCGCGCGTGCACGCCCTTGTCGCCGAGCACCTCGCCGAGCAGCTCGCTCGTCCCGTTGATCACGCCGGGCTGGCCGGTGAAGTCCGCGGCCGACGCCACGAAGCCCACGACCTTCACGACCCGGGCGATGCGGTCCAGGTCGCCGACGACCGACTTCACGGCGGCCAGAGCGTTCAACCCGCAGATACGGGCGAGCTCCTTGGCCTCCTCGGCCGTGACCTCGCCGCCCACCTTGCCGGTGACCGGAAGCTTGCCCTCCACCATCGGCAGCTGGCCGGAGGTGTACACGTACGCGCCCGAGACCACCGCCGGCTGATAGGCGGCCAGCGGCGGAACGACCTCCGGCAGCGTCAGACCCAGTTCGGCGATCCTGCGCTCGACCACGCCGCTCACGAGGACTTCTCCCGCTTCAGGTAGGCCACCAGCTGTTCGGGGTTGTTCGGCCCGGGCACGACCTGGACGAGCTCCCAGCCGTCCTCGCCCCAGGTGTCCAGAATCTGCTTCGTCGCGTGCACGAGGAGGGGCACGGTCGCGTATTCCCACTTGGTCATGGGGCCGACTGTAGCCGCACCGGCCGGCCGCTTCGCGAAGCAGCCCTGGGGTGGGCACGTGACGCAGCCCGCACGCAGCCCCGTGCGTAGGCCGGCGCACGACTGGTTAGGCTCGCATACGTGAGCAGGCTCCAGGTCGTCAGCGGCAAGGGCGGTACCGGTAAGACCACGGTGGCCGCCGCCCTCGCGCTCGCCCTCGCGACCGAGGGGAAGCGCACCCTCCTCGTCGAGGTCGAGGGCCGGCAGGGCATCGCCGAGCTCTTCGAGACGGAGGCCCTTCCGTACGAGGAGCGCAAGATCGCCGTGTCGTCCGGCGGCGGGGAGGTGTTCGCGCTGGCCATCGACGCCGAGCGCGCGCTCCTCGACTACCTCCAGATGTTCTACAAGCTCGGCAGCGCGGGCCGGGCCCTCAAGAAGCTCGGCGCGATCGACTTCGCCACGACCATCGCGCCCGGCGTCCGGGACGTGCTGCTCACCGGCAAGGCGTGCGAGGCCGTACGCCGCCGGGACAAACAGGGGCGGTACGTCTACGACCACGTGGTCATGGACGCGCCGCCCACCGGCCGCATCACCCGCTTCCTGAACGTGAACGACGAGGTCGCGGGCCTCGCCCGGATCGGCCCGATACACCATCAGGCACAGGCCGTGATGCGCGTGCTCAAGTCCTCCCAGACAGCCGTCCACCTGGTCACGCTGCTGGAGGAGATGCCCGTCCAGGAGACGGCGGACGGCGTCGCGGAGCTGCGCGCCGCCGAACTGCCCGTGGGCAACGTCATCGTGAACATGGTCCGCCCCCACGTGCTCGACGAGGAGGCGGTGCGCGACGCGTCGGGCGCCCGTCGCGGCGAGATTGCCGAGGCGCTCACGGCGGCCGGCCTCTCCGACTCGGCGACGCTCGTCACCCCCCTGCTGGAGCAGGCCGCCGATCACGCCCGGCGGGTGGAGCTGGAGCGCGAGCAGCGACGGGTGCTGAACGCGCTGGACCTCGGCGCGTACGAGCTCCCCGTGCTCGGCGAGGGGGTCGACATCGCCGGGCTGTACCAACTGGCGAGGGAACTGCGCAAGCAAGGGACGGGCTCATGACGCTGGACGCAACGGCCCGCCTGGAGGTCGACCCGCTCATCGACGACCCGGCCACGCGCATCATCGTGTGCTGCGGCGCGGGAGGCGTCGGCAAGACGACGACCGCCGCGGCCCTCGGCGTCCGGGCGGCGGAACGCGGCCGCAAGGTCGTCGTCCTGACCATCGACCCGGCCCGGCGGCTCGCCCAGTCCATGGGCATCGACTCGCTCGACAACACGCCGCGCAGGGTCAAGGGCATCGAGGGCGACGGCGAACTGCACGCCATGATGCTCGACATGAAGCGCACCTTCGACGAGATCGTCGAGGCGCACGCGGACGCGGAGCGCGCCCGCGCGATCCTGGAGAACCCCTTCTACCAGTCCCTGTCCGCCGGTTTCGCCGGCACGCAGGAGTACATGGCGATGGAGAAACTGGGGCAGCTGCGCGGGCGCGACGAGTGGGACCTGATCGTCGTCGACACCCCGCCGTCGCGCTCGGCGCTCGACTTCCTGGACGCGCCCAAGCGCCTGGGGTCGTTCCTCGACGGCAAGTTCATCAAGCTGCTGATGGCGCCGGCGAAGGTGGGTGGCCGCGCGGGGATGAAGTTCCTCAACGTCGGCATGTCGATGATGACGGGCACGCTGGGCAAGCTGCTCGGCGGTCAACTGCTGCGGGACGTCCAGACGTTCGTGGCGGCGATGGACACGATGTTCGGCGGCTTCCGTACGCGCGCGGACGCGACGTACCGGCTGCTGCAGGCGCCCGGCACGGCGTTCGTGGTGGTCGCGGCGCCGGAGCGGGACGCGCTGCGGGAGGCGGCGTACTTCGTGGAGCGGCTGGCGGCGGAGGACATGCCCCTCGCGGGCCTCGTCCTCAACCGCGTGCACGGGAGCGGGGCCGCGCGGCTGTCCGCGGAGCGAGCGCTCGCAGCGGCGGAAAATCTTGACGAGTCCCGCATTGTGGATCAGGGGCCCGGGAAGACTGGTGTTCGTGACGCCGCGGCCGTCTCTCCCGAATCCCCGGCCGTGGATCACTCCCCCGAAGCTCGTGAGGTTCCCCCCGCAACACTCGCGTCGTCGTCATCGTCGTCATCGTCGTCCGAGGTTCCTGACGTGCACGACGTGCGCGAGGTCCATGACGTGCAGACCGCGCAGCAGTTGACCGCCGGCCTGCTGCGTCTGCATGCCGAGAGGATGCAGGTGCTGGCGCGCGAGCAGCGCACGCGCGACCGTTTCACGGCGCTCCACCCCGAGGTGCCCGTCACCGAGGTCCCGGCCCTGCCGGGCGACGTCCACGATCTGGGCGGCCTCCGCGCGATCGGCACACGCCTGGCAGCGGGGTCGTAAGCACCGCGTGCGGCGCGCGGGGAGGCGCTCGGCTCGTCGTCCCTGAGCGCGCCGGGTTCGGCCACCGTTCCGGGCCGTCCCGGTCTCGGGCGCGAACGGCGCCAATGCGAAGGTGGTCCGCGCGCGGAGCCCAGGGAGCGCAACGGTGCGCACGCGCAAGGCGGTTCGCTGTGTGGCCGGAACAGCACACTCCGGGCCGGCCCGCAATCCGGCGCAGAGCAGCGCGAGCGCGCAGGGCGCAGCACGCTCCGGCGCGCCGGCGTCACCGCCTGGGTGCCGACGTGCGGGTGCCCGTCAGCCCACCGCCGCGTACGTCTCGTACGTCTCGTCGTCGTCGAGGCCCACCGGCAGAATGCCCGCGCTGCGCTCGTACTCCGTGCGCGCGGTCTCGAGCAGTCTCCGCCAGGACGTGACCGTGGGGCGCCTGCGCAGCAGCGCTCGTCTCTCCCGCTCGGTCATGCCGCCCCACACGCCGAACTCGACGCGGTTGTCCAGCGCATCGGCAAGACATTCGGTGCGTACCGGGCATCCCGTGCACACCGCCTTGGCCCTGTTCTGCGCTGCCCCTTGTACGAACAGTTCATCCGGATCCGTCGTGCGGCAGGCTGCCTGCGCACTCCAGTCGGTAACCCAGCCCATGCCGGCGCCGTCCTCTCCCGAATCGAGGCTCCCCCACGGCGGCAGCGGCATATTCACCGCTGCCAGTTGAGGACGTTACGGAAGGAGGCCACAGCGCAACACCCCCACGGGGCCCAATCTTGAATGGTCCGAACGGACTATGCGTACGCGGCAGATCACCCAGGGGAGTGACCTGAGGACATGCGCGACAAACCCGACAAAGCGGGTCACTTCCTTTGCCGTACCACGGACTTCGCCGACACAGGCAGCGGATTCGGGCATGGCTCCGCCGGATTCGGGTACAGCGGAGTTCTGCAGGTACGTGATGTGATACCGCACTGCTGTGACGGTCGAGAGCAGCTTAGGCCAATGCCTTTACGCCTGTCCGGCAAATGAGAACGTAGGCTGCTCCCATGCCAAAGAAGCGCTCGGGCGGCGGTCTGACCGGGACCCAGCAGGCCGCCAAGTTCCTCGGTGTCAGTGTGCTCGCCGGAGCTGTACTGGCGGGCATCGCCCTGCCCGCCGCCGGTGCACTGGGACTCGCGGCCAAGGGCACGGTCGAGGGATTCGACGAGATTCCGGCCAACCTCAAGACACCGCCCTTGAGTCAGCGCACCACCATCCTCGACTCCGAGGGCGGCAAGATCGCCACGGTCTACTCGCGCGACCGCACGGTGGTGCCCCTCAAGGACATCTCGCCGTACATGCAGAAGGCGATCATCGCGATCGAGGACTCCCGCTTCTACGACCACGGCGCGGTCGACCTCAAGGGCGTGCTGCGCGCACTGAACAAGAACGCGCAGTCCGGCGGCGTGTCGGAGGGCGCTTCCACGCTCACCCAGCAGTACGTGAAGAACGTCTTCGTCGAGGAGGCCGGCGACGACCCCGACAAGGTCGCCCAGGCCACCCAACAGACCATCGGCCGCAAGATCCGCGAACTGAAGTACGCGATCCAGGTCGAGGAGGAGCTGGGCAAGAAGAAGATCCTCGAGAACTACCTCAACATCACCTTCTTCGGTCAGCAGGCCTACGGCGTCGAGGCCGCCTCGCAGCGCTACTTCTCCAAGTCCGCCAAGGACCTGAAGCTGGAGGAGGCGGCGATGCTGGCCGGCATCGTCCAGTCGCCCAGCCGCTACGACCCGGTCAACGACATCGAAGAGGCGACCAAGCGCCGCGACATCGTGCTCCAGCGCATGGCCGACGTCCGCTACATCTCCCAGGAGGAGGCGGACGCGGCCAAGGCCACGCCGATCAAGCTGACCGTCAGCAAGCCGGACAACGGCTGCATCACCGCCGTGGACGGCGCCGGCTTCTTCTGCGACTACGTGCGCAAGACGATCCTCAACGACCCCGCCTTCGGGAAGACGGACGAGGAACGCTCGAAGCTGTGGAACCTGGGCGGCCTCACCATCCGCACCACGCTGAGCCCGCGGGCGCAGGCCGCCGCGAACGAGGCCGCCACGGCGAAGGTCAACAAGACGGACAAGGTCGCCGCGGCCGTGGTGCAGGTCCAGCCCGGCACGGGCAAGATCCTCTCGATGGGCCAGTCCCGCCCGTACGGCCTGGACCAGAAGCAGCACGAGACGGTGCTCAACCTCTCGGTCGGCAGCAAGATGGGCGGCACGACGTACGGCTTCCAGGTGGGCTCGACCTTCAAGCCGATCACGGCGGCGGCGGCGCTGGAGAAGGGCATCAGCCCGGCGCAGTCGTTCGCGACGCCGTGGAAGATCTCGCTGCCGATGGACTCCTTCCGCACCTGCTCGGGCGGGCCGTCGGGCAGCGGCCAGTGGCCCCTGCAGAACGAGCTCAAGTCCGAGGCCGGCGCCTGGGACATGACCAGCGCCCTGGGCAAGTCCATCAACACCTACTTCGCCCACCTCGAGCAGATGACCGGTCTGTGCGAGACGGTCGAGATGGCGAAGAAGATGGGCTACGAGCGTGAGCTGGGCAAGAAGCTCCAGGAGCTCCCGTCCATCACCCTCGGCGGCCAGGAGAGCACCCCGCTGGACATGGCGTCCGTGTACGCCACGTTCGCCAACCGCGGCACGTACTGCACGCCGGTCGCCATCGAGTCCGTGACGGACGCCAACGGCAAGCGGATCAAGGTGCCGGGCTCGGAGTGCTCGCAGGTGATGAACACCCGCACCGCGGACACGATCAACCAGATGCTCAAGGGCGTGGTCGAGGACGGCACGGGTACGCAGGCCGGCCTCCAGGACCGCGACAACGCGGGCAAGACCGGTACGACCAACGACCGCAAGGACGCCTGGTTCGTGGGCTACACGCCGAACCTGTCCACGGCGGTGTGGGTCGGCGACGACGTCGGCGAGAAGACGTCGATGTACCGCATCACCATCGGCGGCCAGTATTACGACAAGGTCTGCGGCGGCTGTCTGCCCGGTCCGATCTGGAAGATCGCGATGACCGGGGCGCTGGACGCCGCAGAGACCCCCTCCTTCAACCCGGTCCCCGTCCCGCGCGGGAAGGAGAAGGAGGACAAGGACAAGGGCCGCGACGGTGACCAGGACACGAACAGGCCCGGAGACAACGGGCCCCTCCCCGGCATCAGCATCCCGCCGGACCTGATCGGCGGCGGCAACAACCGCGGTCAGGGCAACGGCAGCGGTGGCAACGGCGGTGGCGGTGGCGGTGGCGGCAACTGGCCGTAGGCGTCCGGCGGGCAGGTCAGGCCGTCAGTAGTCAGGCGGCAAGTCAGGCAGTCAGCCAGTCATGGTGAAGGGGGACCCGGTGACCGGGTCCCCCTTCACCGTGCCGTACGCCGTGCGCGCTCAGCCCGCGAGCAGCTGCTTCACGGCGGCCGCCACCCGGCCGCCCTCGGCGCGGCCCGCCACCTTCGGATTCACGATCTTCATGACGGCGCCCATGGCCCGCGGTCCCTCGGCGCCGCCCGCCCTGGCCTCCTCGACCGCCTGCGCCACGATCTGGTGGAGCTCGTCGTCCGTCAGCTGCTGCGGCAGGTAGGCGTCGAGGATCGCGCCCTCGGCCTTCTCGCGCTCGGCCTGCTCGGCACGGCCGCCCTGCGCGAAGGCGTCGGCGGCCTCGCGGCGCTTCTTCGCCTCCTTGGCGATCACCTTCTGCACCTCGTCGTCGGAGAGCTCCCGGGCGGCCTTGCCCGAGACCTCCTCCTTCGTGATCGCGGCGAGGGTCAGCCGGAGCGTGGAGGAGCGCAGTTCGTCGCGCGCCCTGATCGCCTCGGTGAGGTCTTCCTGCAGCTTGGACTTGAGCGTGGTCATGCGCCCAAGTGTCGCAGGTACGCGACGGGATGCGCCCGCGCATTTCGCGCGCCGCGCGCCGGTAGGCGGCACCGGGTGGTGCCCCTGGCTCGGCCGGAGGAGCGTGCCGGTCGCTGGGCTGGCGCGGGCCTGGAGCGCGCCGCGAGCGCCAACCGAGGTGTGGTCGCCAGGAGTTCGTAAGGCCGCGGACACACGACGGCCCCCGCCGGTCGACCGGAACGTCGCCTCCCGGACACCGTCCGTTGACAGCCTGCGCGGGTGTCGTCCCTCCGTCTGCTCGCCGGCCCGGCCGTCGGCCTCCGCCACTGCCGGCTGCTCGGGCTCATCGGCTCGACGGCGCTCGCGGCGGGCGGCGTGGGCGCCGGGGCACTGCCCGTTCGGGAGGTGCTCGCTCCGGACTCGGGGGCGGCCGCACTCGGCCTGGCCGGCGCGTACTTCGGGCTCGTCGTCCTGATAGCGGCGTGGGTCCTGCTGGGCCGGGCGGTGCGCGGACCGCGGCCGCCCGGGCCGCGCGACCTGCTCGTGACGCTCGTGCTGTGGGCTGCCCCGCTCGTGGTGGCGCCGCCCCTGTTCAGCAGGGACGTCTACAGCTACCTGGCCCAGGGCGCGATGGTCGACGCACAGCTCGACGTGTACGCCTACGGCCCCTCCCGCCTCGGCGGTCCGCTCACGGCCGAGGTCGCACCCCTGTGGCGCGACACCCCGGCCCCGTACGGCCCCGTCTTCCTGGCCCTCGCCTCGGCCATAGCGGGCTCCGCGGACTTCGGCACCTTCTCGGCCGACCGGCTCACCGGCGGTGTGCTCGGCATGCGGCTGGTCGCGCTGCTCGGCGTGGCGCTGATGGCGCTGTGCCTGCCGCGCCTGGCCCGGTACTGCGGAACCGATCCGTCCGTCGCCCTCTGGCTGGGCGCGCTCAACCCGCTGGTGCTGCTGCATCTCGTCGGCGGCGCACACAACGACGCGATCATGATCGGCCTGCTGGGCGCCGGACTCGTCGCCGCCCTCGGCCACCGGCCGGTCACGGCAGTCGTCCTGATCACCCTCGCCACTCTGGTCAAGGCCCCGGCCGCCCTGGGACTGATCGCCGTGGTCGTGCTGTGGGCCCGGCAGCCGCCCTGGGCCCGCGCACCGCGGCTGTCCTCCGTCCTCGCCGCGCTCGGCGTATGCGCGGCGACCACCGCGGCGACCACCGCCCTCGTCGGCACCGGATACGGCTGGCTCGCCGCGCTCGACACCCCCGTGTCCCCCGAGAACTGGTCCCTGACCTCCACCCTCGGCCGGATGACCACCGCCGTGCTGGCCGACGCCGGAAACGGGCTCGCGGACCTCGCCCGCCATGCGATGCCCGCCTGGCACCTGCTCGGCCTCGCGGCCACGGCCCTGGCCGTCCTGCTCGCCTGGCGCCGCCACCATCTGCTGCGCCCGGTCCACGCGCTGGGCCTCAGCCTGATGGCCGTCGCCCTCCTCGGGCCCGCGATACGGCCCTGGTACGTGCTGTGGGGCCTGTTCCTCATCGCCGCCGCCGGCCCCGGAAGGCCCCTGCGCCGGGCGGCCGCCGCGGCCAGCGGAGTCCTCGCTTTGGCCGTACTGCCGAGCGGATTCGCCCCCGACGCCAAGCATTTGGCGCTCGCCGTCGGCGGTGGGCTGCTCGCGCTGACGGCGCTGTGGGGCGCACATCGGTTCGCCCACCGGCCTGTTGGGAGTACGGCATGACACAGCTGGAGACGACGGAGACCGCCTGGCACCGGCCGGTGACCACGCGCGGGCGGCTGCTTCTGGTCGCCGGCCTGGCCGCCGCCGTCCTGCTGTTCCTCGCGACGGTCCCGCTGCACCGGGACTGGTTCGACCTGGGCGTCTACTACGGGGCCGTGCGCCACTGGACGGACGGCCGTCCTCTCTACGACTACCTGGTGCCGGGCACGCACTACGGCTTCACGTACCCGCCCTTCGCGGCGGTGTGCATGCTGCCGATGACACTGATCGGGTGGCAGAGCGCCGTGGCGCTGAGCGTGCTGTTCAACGCGGCGGCCGCGGCCGTGATCCTGCACTGGACCGCCGGTCCCCTCATCCGCCGGGAGGGCTGGACGCCCTGGTACGCCCTCGCCCTCGCAGGCTGCGCCTTCGCCCTGCTGGAACCGGTCCGCGACACCGTCAGCTTCGGCCAGGTCAACCTGCTCCTGCTCGCGCTCGTACTCGCCGACGCCCGGCTGCTCGCCGGCGGCCGTGCCTCGCGGTACGCGGGCATCGGCACCGGCCTGGCCGCCGCGATCAAGCTCACCCCCGCCGTCTTCATCCTCCACCTGCTCCTCACCGGCCGCCCGCGCGCCGCCGCCACGGCCACGGCCGTCGCCCTGGGGGCCACCGGGATCGCCGCGTGGGCGGCGCCGGGCGCCTCGCGCGTGTACTGGACCGAGGCCCTGTGGGACACCGACCGCGTCGGCGCGCTCGCGTACGTCTCCAACCAGTCCTGGCAGGGCCTGGTGGCACGCCTCCTCGACCCGGCCGAACCGAGCCGGACGGTGTGGGCGCTCGGAGTGGCCGCGCTGCTGGTCGTCTGGGCCGTACGCGTACGCAAGGCGAACGCCGCCCATGATCACGCCGCGGCCCTCGCCCTGACCGGCGTCCTCGCCTGCCTCATCAGCCCGGTCACCTGGGTCCACCACCTGGTCTGGCTGACCCCGGCCCTTGTGGTGCTGGCAGACGCGGCCCTGCGCGCCCCGGACGGGCCGGACCGCCGCCGGCTGCTGATTTGGTCCGTGGCGCTGCCCGTGGTGCTGAGCAGCAGTGTGGTGTGGCTGTGGAGCAGGGACTCGTCCGGACTCGACGGCTTCCTGGGCGGCAACACGTACGTCTGGATATCCCTCGGGTTGCTCTTCGCGCTGCCGCTGCGCACGCCGCCGGACGCGTGCCACCTGGCCGGTGACCGTCCGCCGCTCCCCAGCCTCTGAACGTTCTGCAACGATGGGCCTATGCGCGCACGCTACGGGATGCCCTTGAAGATCACCGCAGGAATCGCGGCAGTCGGCGCGGCCGGCCTCGCCTACGCCGCCGGGTTCGAAGCCCGCTCCTTCCGGCTCCGCCGGATCACCGTGCCGGTCCTGCCCCGCGGGATGCGGCCGCTGCGCGTCCTCCAGGTCTCCGACATCCACATGGTGAGCGGCCAGCGCAAGAAGCGTGCCTGGCTGCAGTCCCTGGCCGGCCTGCGACCCGACTTCGTCGTAAACACGGGCGACAACCTCTCCGACACGGAGGGCGTCCCGGAGGTCCTCGACGCGCTGGGCCCGCTGCTGGAGTACCCCGGCGTGTACGTCTTCGGCTCCAACGACTACTACGGCCCGAAGCTGCGCAACCCCGCCCGCTACCTCCTGGAGAAGGCCCAGGGCCGCCACGGCCTGAACGGCAACGCCCCGGCGGTCGGCGCGGTCCACAACCCGTGGGAGCAGTTGCGCGACGGCTTCGACGCGGCGGGCTGGCTGGACCTGACGAACGCCCGGGGCCGCCTGAAGCTGGAGGGCTACGAGATCGCCTTCACAGGCCTGGACGACCCGCACATCAAGCGCGACCGGTACGAGCTGGTCGCGGGCGGCCCGGAGAAGGACGCCGACCTGTCGCTGGCGGTGGTGCACGCACCGTACCTGCGCAGCCTCGACGCGTTCACGGCCGACGGCTACCCGCTGATCCTCGCGGGCCACACCCACGGCGGCCAGCTGTGCATCCCGTTCTACGGCGCCCTGGTCACCAACTGCGACCTGGACACGGACCGGGTGAAGGGCCTGTCCACGCACACGGCGGAGGGCAGCACCGCCTACCTCCACGTCTCGGCGGGCTGCGGCACGAACCGCTACACCCCGGTCCGCTTCGCCTGCCCCCCGGAGGCGACGCTTCTGACGCTGACTCCGAGGGACTGACCCCGGCCCGGCCGTGCTCCCCGCCGTGGCCTGCGGCAGGGACGGCCCGGAGGCCAGGGAAAACCGGATTTCGTCTCAGGGCGCGGGTGGGCTAAAGTAAACGACGTCGCCGGGACAGTGGGCGACATCGGGGTGTAGCGCAGCTTGGCAGCGCGCTTCGTTCGGGACGAAGAGGTCGTGGGTTCAAATCCCGCCACCCCGACGCTGGTCAAAGGGCCATTCGCGTGATCGCGAATGGCCCTTTGTCGTGCTCGGGGGGCCAAACGAATTTGATCAGGCCACCGCGTCGCCCTCTTCCTCGCCCTCCCCTTCCTGATCTTCGGCAAAGATGTCATCCATCGCTTCAGCCCCCTCCGTGATCACGGGCCGGAGCTGCTTCCGGTAGACCGCCTCTGTGGTGGTCTGACTGCTGTGCCCGACCAACAGGGCGATGGTCTCCAGCGGGATGCCATGGTCGGAGAGCAGGGACACGAAGTTGTGCCGAAGCTCCCGCGGAGTCCACTCCGGCTTTGGCCCGGCCTTCTTCACGATGGCCTTGCAGTCGCACCGAACGTTCGCCGCATCGAGCGGCTCGCCGCTCCGGGTGGTGAAGACGCGCCCGGTCGGGCTCCACTCCATCCCTCGCGCTGCGCACTCCTGCTTCTGCCATCGCATGTGCTCTTCGCGGACATCGACCACCTGCTTCGGCAGAGCGATGGTCCGGCGGCTCTTCTTGGTCTTGGTCCCGCCGTGCTTGCGCACCGAGCGCCACACCGCGACATGCGACGGGATGCCGTCTTTCGTTTCCAGGAACACGTGATTTCAGGTGAGGGGCCGTGCCTCTTCCGTGCGCACACCGCTGAGGAGCGAGAGCACGAGGTAGGCGTACAGCCGTGACGGACGCGCGGCGGTGAGCACGGCTTTCGCCTGCTCCAGGTTCAGTGCCTTGCTCGGTCGGCCGGGGCGCCCCTCCGGTGCGGTGGCGAGTAGGGCGACATTCCGCGCGGCCTTGTCCCTGCGCTGAGCGTGCGCGACAGAACGGCGCAGGATAGCGAGCAGGTCACGCAGGCTCCGAGTCGCGAGCACTTCGGCCCTGCCGTCCAACCAGTCGTCGACACCGTCCGCGCTGAGTTCCTTCAGCTTGGCCTTGCCGATGAACGGGATCAGGTGCTTGTTCGCCATCGACCGGTTCTTGCCGATCGTCCCCTTCTCATCGCGCCCTTCAGTCCCCGCTCCAACCAGTCGTTCATGGGCAGGCGGCCGATGCCGTTGCACACGTAGTCGCGCAGGTCAGTCAGCAGGCGGATACTGATGCTGCCCTTGTCGCTGGTGTTGGCCGCGTGACCAGCTCAATGCAGGCGGCGCGGACCCGCGCCGGCCAGGAGGCGCACGGACTGTGCCCAGGTGACGAGCCGGTCGCGCAGCTGTGGTGTACGTCGATGGCGCCGTTGGAGACGGTGTCGAAGAAGTCGCCGCGCCAGTACCCCTGCACGCCCCTTGAGGATCAGCGTGTCGAAAAGGGCCTGCAGCGATGCTGCGGGCCTATTCCCGAAGGAAGAAGCCCTCGCCTGACTCGCCCTCACCGATCTCCGCGGCCAGGGCTGCGTCGGCCGAGAAAAAGCGCAAGGCCGATCATGACGATGCCCAGTGCGAAGTGAAGCCAGTCATCGGCAGTGTTGAGAGGCACGAAGTTGGCGTCAGTGTTGTGACTGACGGCCAACCCATAAATCCACAGCACCAGGTAGACGGCTCCGCCGACCAGCAGATAGGCATACGCAGCCGAAGCGGTGCGGGCCATCGCCAGGCCGGCCACGCCGTAGGCCAGGTGGACGAGGTTGTGCAGGACGGAAATCTGGAAGATCCCCAACAACATGGCACCTGACTCGTGCGATGCAAATTTCATGGAGCCGTAACTCGTGGTGATTCCCGGAATGAAGCCCAGTATGCCCACCAGGAGGAATATGGCACCCGCCAGCATAGCGGCCTGCTGCACGGGGCCCCGGGCGGTTGCGCGTGTATGTGTGGTCATGGCCTTTCGGTCCTTACGTCGTACCGGTGAGTCAGCAGAAGGAAGCGACTCTTGCCGACGAGTACCACGCCTGACGCAAACACCACCTGGCCGACCGTGAGCTCGGTGCACGCCGGTCCGGTCGACGCCAGACCACGGGCGGGTCTTCCCGGCCGACTGACGTCCACCCGATGGAGCTCCACGGAATATTGAAGGCGCAACCAAAAAAGGTCACCGATTCCCCGGTGCGTGGCTGCTGCTTAAAAAAGCGGGCACTCGCAGGTGCAGGCAGCGCCTGCTGAAGTTCTGGCCACCGCTGACGCCCGGCTGATCGAGCGACGGCGCTGTTGCAATAGGCGGGAGACGACGACGGCGCGCGTCTGCAGCACTGCCGATCGGCTCGGACTCTCTCCGGTGTGCGGCCCTTGTCAGGAACCGCAAACCGCCCCCACTACCGACCTATGACTCGGAGAACACCATGATCGTCAAGAGAATGCACGAGATGGGCGTCCGAAGCGAGCACGCCTACATGGCCGCATTTACCTCTATCGGCCTCACAGTCGCCGCCTGGGTGACAAGCCTCAAAGCCGAACCCGGCACCGGGCTCGCCCGCGCCGACCGGTGGGGCCTCTTCGTGGGCGAGTGGGCTCCCACGTTCTTCGGCCTCGGTCTCGCCCTGTCCCATTACGAGCAGCAAGACGGCACCCTCACCGCCAGCGTGCATGAATTCCGGGAGCGTAGGGAAGCCGGCTGAAAAGCTGCGTAGCCGAAGTTGCCTAGTGGTGCCTGCCCAGTCGGGCACCACCGCACATCCAGCCTCGTGGAAAGTGACGAACTTTTGCAGCAACGGCCACGACCGTACCCCGAGGGCCTTAGCGACACGACAGTGTGGGCCTTGGGAGCCCTGACGAAAGCATTGGAGACAACTGAACGCGCTCGCGGTCTTTAGAGCAACTGACAGTCAGCGCCGACCTGGGACTGGACAGCCAGACGCCCGACATCGGGCGGGAAGGGAAAGGGCCGCAGCACCCGAAGTGCACAGCACAGTACGCCGCCCGACGGGACGCGCCACAGGCAGTCGTCGGCGTCCGGATGCGCCGACCCGTGGCTGCGACCGAAGCCGTCCAGTGGTGGCGTCAAGCAAGGACGCTCACCCCACGCCGACTCCGTCACCGGCCAGATGTCATGCGGTAGTTGATGACCAGGAACGGCGCACAGAAACGACAGGGGAGCAGTTGTTCCTTTGGGACCTCATTCTGCCGCCCCGAATCCGGCATCCAGCTCACATTGAGATTGTCGCCGCCGGGCGCCAGCCGGGCGCGGCGAGCCGGAGCGCACTCCGGCGTCAGTCACACCGAGCGTGTACGCCCCTCAGAAAGATACCAATTTGCTGGTCGGGGCCCTGCATGACGAGTACTGCCGGACGGCGCGGACGTCCTCGACGTGGGCTCCGGTTCGGGCGCGCTGGCGATCGGGGCCGCGCGGGGCCGTGGCACGCGGATGACCGCGGAGGACGTGTCCTGGCGGGCGGTGAGCACTGCACGGCTGAACGACCGGCTGGCCGGCTCCAGGTCCGCATCCGGCACGGCAACCTCTTCGCCCCTGTGCGGGGGCAGTCGTTCGACCTCATCCTGGCCAATCCGCCCTGTGTGCCTGCGCCCGACACGGGCCACGTACCGCGTGGCGCGGCCCGCTCCTGGGACGCCGGCCGGGAACGGACGGTTCGTCCTCGACTGGATCTGTCTGGAAACCCCCGCCCTGCTGCGCCCCGGCGGTGTTCTTCTGGTCGTGCACTCGGCGCTCAGCTGTCCCGACCGGACGCTGGGGCATCTGCGCGGGCAGGGCTGAAGGCGTCCGTGACACGGCGTCGGGTGATCCCGTTCGGCCCCGTTGTGCGGTCGCGGGAGGGCTGGCTACGGGAGCGCAGTTTGGTCGCCGCTGATCAGAGGGAAGAGCTGGTGGTCGTTCGTGCCGAACGACCCGTCCGACGAACCGCGCCGGATCAAGGTTCAGCGCCAGGGTTTTTCCTGATGGTGACCGGTCGAGGTCGAGCTGGAAACGATGAAGATTCGATTTCGGTCAGCCCTGGCCGTCCCGCGTGATCGGGCTTACCCGACCGGGCGTGCCAGCACGTCGACAGTGGCGGAAAAGAGCCACGGCAACCTCTGTGCCATGGGCACCAGCGCCGCGCGGGCCGGGAGAACCCTGGTCGAACAGAGCAGCGCGTGGGTCAGGCAGCGGTAGCGTCGGGTGAGCCGTCGCCACTCCCTCTCGTAGGCCCCGAGGTCCCCGCTGGTCACTGCTCGCACAGCCGCCGGCGCCTGCGCGAGCGCCAGCGCGACGCCTTCGCCGGTCAGCGCGTCGAGGTAGCCGGCCGCATCGCCGACGAGCAGCACCCGGCCGGCGGTACGCGCGCTCGCGACCTGGCGGAGCGGGCCCGCCCCGCGTACCGGTCCGGCTGGCCTGGCCCCGGCCAGGCGCTGCCTCAGCTCGGGGAAGGCGGCAAGGTGGTCGTCATACGATCCGCGGGTGGCGGTGAGCAGGACGACGTTCACGAGATCGTCGGACACAGGGGTCACGTAGGCCTCCGCCTGGCGTGCCCAGTGCACCTCGACGTGGTCGCCCCAGGGGGCGAGGGCGTAATGACGCCGCAGCCCGTGCCGCCGAAGGTGGCCCGGATGCCGCCGATCGAGGCCCAGGGCATGGCGGATCGGCGAGTGCAGGCCGTCGGCCGCGACGAGGTGACGGGCGCGAACGCCGTCGGCCACCACGCCGTCCTCCTCCTGCTCGATGCGGCGCGCGGTGTGCTGCTCGATCCGCACTCCCGAGGCGAGCACCACCTCACGGAGCGCCGCGTGCAGCGTCGTTCGGCGTACCCCGCGCCCCGGCCCCGCGCGGAAATCGGCGTCGACCCGGCGCGGCCCGGCGACGTACCGGATCCCTCTCAGGGCGTGCCCCGGCGGGTGCACGCCGAGCGCCGCCAGGGCGGCGACGGCGCCCGGCATCAGTCCCTCGCCGCAGGCCTTGTCGACCGTGCCGGCGCGCTGTTCCCAGACGGTGACGTCGAGCCCCGCCCTGGCCGCGTGCAGGGCCGTGGCCAGGCCTGCGGGTCCTCCGCCGACGACGAGCAGGTCCACGCGCGTTTCCTCAGGCCAGCCGCGTCAAGGCGGCGTCCTCGGTGCGGATGCGGGTGGCGAGCAGGAACCCGTTCAGTGCGGTGAAGACCAGGGCTGTGCCCCAGGCAGCGTGCACCAGCGGGAGCGCGAGCCCCTCGATGACGACAGCGACGTAGTTCGGGTGGGGGATCCATCGGTAGGGGCCGCTGGTGACGCGTGGGGCGCCGGGCACGACGATCACGCGGGTGTTCCACCGCCGGCCCAAGGTGGCCACGCACCACCAGCGCAACCCCTGCGAGGCCGCGACGAGGGTGAGCATGGCCCACGCGAGGACCGCTACGGCGTCCGGCCGTCGCATCCACACCTCTGTGAGCGCGCCCACGAGCAGCCCCGTGTGCAGCATCACCATGAGGGGGTAGTGGCCCCGCCCGTACTCCACGCCGCCACGCGTCAGGCTCCAAGCGGCGTTGCGCCGGGACAGTGCCAACTCGGCGACTCGTTCCAGGCCGATGGTCACAACCAGGGCGGTGAACAAGACCTCGCTGGTCACTGCCCACCTCGCGGAGCGCGCAGAAGCACTAGTTCGGAGCAGAAGCCCGGCCCCATGGCGAGCATGAGCCCGTAGGAGCCGGGCGTCGGCGGACGGTTGGCGAGCGTGTCCGCCAGGACGTGCAGCACCGACGAGGAGGACAGGTTGCCGATGCGGCCCAGCGAGTCCCAGGTGACGCTCAGGGCGTGCCGCTCGACTCCGAGGGCGTCCTGCAGCGCCTCCAGGACCTTCGGGCCGCCGGGGTGGGCGACGTACCATCTGATGTCGTCGCCGTGCAATCCGTGTTCGGCGAGGAAGCCGCGGACGTCCTCGCCGACGTAGCGGCGCACCAGGTCGGGGACTGACGCGTCAAGCACGATCTTGAAGCCGCCGGAGCCGACGTCCCAACCCATCATGCGTTCCGAGTCGGGGTAGAGACGGCTGCGGGAGGCGAGCACCTCGGGACGGGTGGGCTCGTCGGACCGCGCGAGGGGGTGCTCGCATCCGACGGCCACCACCGCGGCGGCACCGTCTCCGAAGAGGCCGCTGGCCACAAGATTGGCGACCGAGGTGTCATCGCGCTGGAGGGTGAGTGAGCACAGCTCCACCGACATCAGCACAGCGACACCGTCCGGTCGGCCGCGCAGCAGGTCGTGCAGGCGGGCGATGCCGGCTGCTCCGGCGACACAGCCGAGGCCGACGAGAGGTAGCCGCACCACATCGGGGCGGAGCCCGATCTCCGCGGCCACGCGGGCCTCGATCGAGGGGACGGCCAGGCCGGTCACCGTGCAGGACACGATGTAGTCGACGTCGGCCGGGGTGAGCCCGACAGCCTTGAGCGCGTCGACGACCGCGCGACCGCCGAGCTCGACGCCCGCCCGGATGAACACGTCGTTCGACTGACCGAAGTCCTCGAGCTGGGCGTACTCCGCCAGCGGCAGCACGGTGTGCCGGGTCGCAACACGCACATTGCGGTGGAAGCGCTCGACAACGCCGCTGTTGACCCTGCCCTCGGTCAGCGTGGTGGTGAAGGACCGGGTGATCTCTTCCTGCCGGTGGCGGTACTCAGGCAGGGCGCCGCGGACACTGAGGACACGCACCGTCATGGTGGCTCCGGGAGTCGGCCGGTGGGGCGGAACGGCGCGACCAGCGCCCGGCCCAGGCCGAGCGCCATGGCGGGGGTGAGCCCGCCCCGGGCCAGACCGAGCTCCACGAGGTCGTCGAAGACGCGCTGGTCGGCGGCCGACGCGCGCAGGCCGGCCTCCAGGACGCGTGTGCTGCGCGCGAGCCGGGCTGCGACAGCGGTGTGACGCAGGTGGGGCAGCAGGATGCGGCGGATGGCGTGGGCGTACCGATCCCCCGCCGCCTCGGGCCGTCCGCCGCGCCGGGCCGCGGCTGCCGCGCGACCGGCCTCGATACCGGAGGCGACGGCGTAGTAGATGCCCTCGCCGGTCAGCGGGTTCACCAGGCCGGCGGCGTCGCCCGCGAGCAACAGGCGGCCGGTGGGCGGGCGCCAGCGTGCCGTCGACAGCGGCAGGTGGTGACCGACCCAGTGCTCCCCGCCCTCCGTCGCGCCGGGCAGGAGAGCCTCGATGCGCTCGAACAACTGGACCCGGCTCGGCGCAGGATGGTTCTCATGAACGATCTCGCCGTACCCGACGTTCGCGCGGCCGTCACCAAGGTCGAAGGACCATGCATACGACGGCCGGTGGTGGCCGGAGAACGCGATGACCTGCGCGCCGCGCCGCCCGGCTGGGATCGGGGCGTAGCCGCGCACCGCCAGGGCCGCCGGCCCGCCGGGCAGGTCGAGCGCGCGTCGGACGACCGAGTGGACACCGTCGGCGCCCACGACGACCGCGGCGGAGATTTCGCCGTCCAGGACCACCGCATCGCCGTACTGCCGCACGTCACGGACCCGGTGCCGGAGAAACCGGGCGCCTGCGGCGACCGCCGCGTCGACCAAGCGGGTGTCGAAGACACGGCGCGGTACCACCCAGGCCGGGCGGGCCATCCGCCGCTCCACGACCAGGGCGCCTCGGCCGAGACGGAGCCGGTCCACCGGCGCCCGGTCGTCGACGAGACCTGTCACGCCCACCTCGCTCAGCAGATCGAGAGCGTGCGGAGCCACCCCGTCGCCACAGGCCTTGTCCCGGGGGAAGTCCGCCCGGTCCAGGAGAGCGACACGCAGGCCCGGCTCGGCCCGCAGCGCGCCGAGGGCTGTGGCCGCGCCGGCCGGTCCGGCGCCGACCACGGCGAGGTCCCAGTGGGTGGGCGTCGGCACCATCAGCCGACCGCCACGAGCAGCACGACGTCGAGGAGGGCGATGAACACCGCGGCGCGGAAGGGTGATCGGCTCTGAGTGACCAGCGTGAGCGCCGCGAGGACGGCCACGAGTGCGAGGACTGCCCACGCCCACCCCGGGGGCACACCTGCGGGGCCGAACACAACGAGCAGCGAGGCCACGGACAGCAGCAGGGCGGCCAGAACACGTGAGAGGCGCTCACCGATCCGGTGCGGGAGGCCGCGGACACCGGTGCGTTTGTCATCCGCGAGGTCGGGCAGCGCGTTGAGCAGGTGTGCTCCGACACCGAGCGTGGCACCCGCACCGGTCATCCAGAACGGCGCCCAGTGCGGGATGGGCTCGGCGAGGGTGACGACCGAGGGTAGCGTGCCGGAGGCGCAGGCGTACGGCGCCCACGACCACCGGGTCGACTTGAGCCCCAGGTTGTAGAGGTGCCCCGCGCCGGTGATGAGGAAGAGGCCGAGGGCACTGCGCCAGCCGGCCAGCACGGACAGAACCAGGCATGCGAGTGCGGCCCAGGCCAGGGCTCGCCCCACCAGCCCGACCGGGAGAGCGCCGGTGACCAGCGGCTTGTCGGTGCGGCCGACGGCGAGGTCGCGACGACGGTCGAGCAGGTCGTTGCCCCAGCCGATCGTGAGCTGGCCGGTGAACAATCCCGCCGTGACGGCGACGGCGTGGAGCGGATGCAGGTCGCCGCGGAGCGCCAGCAACCCCCCGACAGCGGTGACCGCCAGAGCCGGCCCGCCATGGGCGGCGGCGAACAGTGCGAGCACGGGTGACGGCGCCGGCCGCGTCGGCCCCGCGCTGGACGCCAGGGGCATCACCAGACCGCCACCGGGACGTGCAGCCGCCGGATCGGGCCGAAACAGTCCTGCGCGCCCTCGGCACGCAGACGTCGTACGACGGCGGACCTGACGTTCCCAGTCGTCCCGGTAACCATGCGCATGCAAGATCGGTGCCACATTGCCCGCCCGCTCACACGACCTACTCCGGCATCCGGCTGACGTCGGTGGTCCAGCAGCGACTCCACGTCGCCCCCAAGGCCCCCACACGCTGGCCAACGCGCCGTCGACCGCGGCGCCGATCCCGTCGGCCGCCTGCATGTTCAGCGCCCCGACGATCGGGTGCGGGCCGGATATTCGGGCGAGGGCCGACGCAGCGCCATACCTGTCCTTGGCCGAGCACACTCACGCGTCGGGTACGGAGTCGCCTGTCCGGTCCGACGCCGGCCAGACGTACGGTAGATCGTCCGGCACGCCGGGGAACAGCGGGACGTAGGTCGTCGGGTCCTTGCGCACCAGCGCCGAGCGGTGGCTGTGGTGGAAGGCGTCATCACCGAGCCAGGGAGGTAGCTCTCCGGCGCTTGCCAGCTGCGGCTGGGCACGTATTGGTGCACCAGGCCGGAATGCGGCAAGGCCACTGACCAGCGAAGCCGCACAGGTGTCCTGATGCCCCGCTTCACGCCACACCTTGCATACCTCCAGGCCGTACCGGACCAGCGCCTCCTCGTAGCCGGCCCACATCCGCACCGCTGGGTGCCGGCGCCACCCGTAACCCGGCACGATGAGCCCGCGGAGGACCTGCAGCGCCTCGACCCGCTGCTTGCCGAGTCGACGACGGTCCAAAACCAGCGCCGATGCCCTGAAGTCCGGATAAGGCAGGAAGGTCTGCATCTGTTACCCCATCAGGCGTGGGAATGGTCCGGCCGGGGCGGAGCCATCGGTGCTCGGCCGGGTAACGCCGTCACGTCAAATGTCACACGCAGAACATCTCGGCGCCCGATCCCTGAATCCGTGACAGACGTATGTCAGAGCGGCCGAAGTCGGTGGTGCTGCGCGGGATGAAGTTCAGTACGTCCACCAAGACAAACACGGCTCCCACTAACGTGCCTACCCCGCGGTATAGGGGTACGAACGGTCCGGCCAGCTCCTCGGCGGCCTACCGGCGTCGACCAGGCTGTGGTGCTCACGGAGCCCACATGCTGTGGCCCCCCACCCGCCACGTGGCGGCAACGAGCTCCGGTAACCCAGGTGGCGTCCGCACCGTCAGCGCCTTGTGATCCGAGGCCGTTGTCAGATGGGGGTCCGGGTCGATGGCGGAAAGGCAAGTCCGATCGCCGACGTGGGACCATGGACGGATGGCTGTCCGTCATAGGAACAACGTTCGCGTCGTCGGGACGGAAGACGGTCCGACCGTCGTCCTCGCACACGGCTTCGGCTGCGATCAGAACCTGTGGCGTCTCGTGGCGCCCGTCTTGGCGGAGCACTTCCGCGTCGTGCTGTTCGACTACGTCGGGTCCGGCCGCTCCGATCTCAGGGCCTGGCAGGAGGAGCGCTACGCCACTCTGGACGGCTACGCCCAGGACGTGGTGGACGTGTGCGAGGAGCTGGAGCTGCGGAACGCCGTGTTCGTGGGCCACTCCGTCAGCGCCATGGTCGGCGTCCTGGCTGCCGCGGCGGCGCCAAGCCGACTCGGCTCGCTTGTCATGGTGTGTCCCTCACCCTCCTACATCGACGAGGAGGGCTATCGCGGCGGTTTCAGCGCGGCGGACATCGACGAGCTGCTGGAGTCACTGGAGGCCAACTACCTCGGCTGGTCCGCGACCATGGCCCCGGTCATCATGGGCAACCCGGAGCGACCCGAGCTGGGTGAGGAGCTGACCAACAGCTTCTGCGCCACCGATCCTGACATCGCGCGCGTCTTCGCACGCGCCACGTTCCTCTCCGACACCCGCCAGGATCTGACATCCGTGACCGTCCCTACCTTGATCGTGGAATGCGACCAGGACGTCATCGCACCCCGGGAGGTCGGAGCCTACGTCCACGCAGCCATTCCCGGCAGTCGTCTGGTCACCCTCGCCGCTACTGGCCACTGCCCGCAGCTGAGCACTCCCGAGGCCACCGCCCAGGCGATCATCGCGTTCGTGAAAGACCTGGCATGACGCGTCGCTCCGGCCCCGCTCCTCAATCCGACGGCGAGGGGAAGCCCCGCGTCGGCGCGGATGTCACCGCGCTGCTGGAGGAGAGTACGGAGGAACTCTACGAGTCCGCTCCCTGCGGTTACCTGTCCACCTTCATGGACGGCACCATCGTCAAAATCAACAAGACGCTGCTGGACTGGCTCGGCCTCTCACGGGAGGCGGTCGTCGGCCGCAAGCACTTCAGCGACCTGCTGACCGTGGGGGGCAAGCTCTACCACGAGACCCACTACGCACCGCTGCTGCGCATGCAGGGGCACGTCGGCGGCATCGCACTGGACATGAAGGTCGCGGACGGGTCCCGACTTCCGGTCCTGATCACCTCGACCGTGAAGAGGGGCGCGGAAGACCGCCCCCTGCTGATCCGCACGACCGTCTTCGATGCCACCGACCGGCGCTCCTATGAGACCGAGCTGCTTCGCGCCCGCCGCGCGGCCGAGGAAGCCCACCGCCGGGCGGAGGCCGACCGTGAGCAACTGCGCGAGGCCCTGGCCGTACTGCAGCAGAGCCTACTTCCGGCCAGGTTGCCGACGGTGCCCGGCGTGGAAAGCGCCGCCCACTACCACACGGCCTCCTCGATGCAGCTGGGTGGTGACTTCTACGACCTGTTCCCCCTGGGCGACGAGCGCTTCGCCTTCTTCCTCGGCGACGTCTGCGGAAAGGGCCCGCAGGCCGCGGCCGTGACCTCCCTCGTGCGCTACACCCTGCGCACGGCGGCTCTGCACGATTCCGATCCCGAAGCCGTCCTGTCCACCCTCAACGCCGCGCTGCTCGAGCGGTACACCAGCGACCCGCGCTACTGCACCGCTGTCTTTGGCATCCTGGAACCCGCAGGGGAAACCGTCACCGTGCGCCTGGCCTCCGGCGGCCACCCGCCGACGCTGATTTTGCGGGCGGACGGCCGGGCCGAGTACCTGCCGACGCCTGGTGGGTTGCTGATCGGTGCCTTCCCCGAAGCGTCCTTCACCACCGTCCGCACCGCCCTCCATCCCGGCGACACCCTGCTGCTCTACACCGACGGCCTCACCGAGGCGCGCACGGGAGAGAACGACGACCTGTATGGCTACGACGCGTTGCAGTCGTTCGCCACCAACCTCGCCCCGGCGCGCCCACGCTCCGTGATCGACGCCTTCATCGGCCTCCTCGCCGGTTTCGGCGACGGGCTCGACGACGACACCGCCCTGCTCGCCCTTGGCCGTCCGCGTCCCTCTGACACCGCCTGATGGCCGACTGCCCGCGACTGGCGCACCTCGTGTCTGGCAACGCTGGCGCATCGGCACCATGGGCCCCGGGGGGCTCACGTCGGACGAGACTGGCGCGGTGGGTTCATGGCCCAGCGGATGGTCCGGGTCAGGGCCTGGCCGGTGGGGCGTACGGCGAGGTCCTCGACGACCGGCATTCGGGGCAGCCACAGCATGCATGGGCGCGCAGGAAGCAGTGGGCTTCGGCGGCGTGCACCCAGCCGAGCAGGTGCGGATCGCCCGCGCGGTACGGCACGCCCTCGGCCGTCGTTCCACTTGTCCGTTCGTGGATGGTGCGCACGTGGTCGACGGCCTGCTGGGCGTCCGCGGCGGTGCCGTAGGTCGTCACGGTCCAGGAAGGTGCTGGTTCTCTGGCGCCGGCCGCCACGGATCGCCTCAGTAACCGAAGTGCCCGGCCACCGCCGCCATCGCGAGCGGATGCAGGGACTGCAGCAGTGCGCTCAGCCCTCCGACGAACATCGAGGCGTCAGCGTGAACCGTGCGGATCGGGCGGTGCGGTCCGAACCAGCGCGGGCCGGGCGTGTGGTGGATGCGCGCGCGCACCGCCGGTCCGTCGGGACCGGCGACACGGCTGCCGGAGGCGTGGCCCGTGGACTCGCCGCCGTCCTTGTGCTGTCCGGCACTCTGCGACTGTTCGGATTCCAGCCACTTCTCCAGTTCGGCCGGCTTCATGTTCACCAGCTCGTGGAACTCGTCCCAGGTCTCTTTCCGCTCGCTGTCGTCCACGCGGCCTCACTTCTTCTTCAGCGCTGACGGCTTGTGCACCGCGGACTTGCCGGACTTCTCACTGCGGACCTGGTATTGCGGATCCTCGGACGAGGCATCCACCGTCCGCCCTGCGGCTTTTGTCCGCTCAGTGATTTTTTTTCCACCTTGCCTTCGGCCTCACTGCCGTGACTGCTCCAGGTGACCTTGTTGCCCTTCTGCAGCCCCTTGCTTTCCCTGCGCCCCTTCGCCATTCCGTTCTCCCTCGCTGCGCGCGCTGGACGGCTCGGCCTCCCTCCTCCAGAGTGAGGGCTTTCCGGCCTCGTCGCAGCTCGTGAGCAGGCGCAGCTGCGGGCAGAACCGAGTACAGCTGGCGACAGCGGCCAGTGATCGGACCGGGGAAGCCGGAAGGCCGGCACGGCGACGTCGTCGGTGTCGTGAGGGACGAGGCCAGTGAGCTAAGAGCAGGGCATGGCCACTGGCACACCCGAACATGCGGTGGTTTTCCGCGATGGAGTAGATCGAGGAATGGCGCCCATGGCCACCAAGCGCATCACCGTCCGCGTCCTGCTGCTGTTTGGTGATCAGCCGAGATTGTCGCCGACGTCCGCCAGCCGAGCGCGGCGGGCCGGAGCGCCATCCGGCGTCAGTCATCGCTGCCGCGGTCGGGGTCTCTGTCAGCGACCTGCCGGACATGCGGTTGACCGCCGACGTCGGCGAAGACCACAGCTTGTACGACTCGCAGCTGACCTGGCCACCTGACGAGGCCCGACCAGGCGACAGACGTCGCCGCAGGGTGTTCGACGACGGCAGATACCTCGACGCGCAAGGCGCCCGTGCCAGAGTGAGTCGCGCCACCCGGGCCGAACGTCGTCGGCCGTGCCTGGCCCGCCTTGCGCCGCTCGCCAGTGAGGCGGGCCAGCGTGCAGCCGAGCCCAACTTTCGAGGATATGGCGGTACTCCTCCACACGGGCCTAGGTGCCGGGCCGGCGGCGTCGCGGGCGGGCATCAGCCCCGAGCCCGTCCTCCAGACAAGCCGCCATGGAACATGACGATCCGGTCCATCCCGACCGGCTCGCCTCCCTCAACGCCACTGCGCGCGCCGCAGCACAACCATTTCGGACAGGACCTCCTTCACGGTCGACCACGACAGCGCGTGGGCCGCACGAGGAGATCACTCCGCCCCGAGTTGGAAGACGACGGGCGGTCCGGCGGGCTCGAACCGGCGGTTGGCACCGACGCTCCTGTAGGTCTCTGTTGCGGAAGTTGCGGCCCTTACGGCCGCGGCACCCCCTCCCCTGACCGCTCAGGACACACCTGCCCTGACCGGCGCGACGGGGCATTGCGCGCGATGCACGACGGTCTGGCTGATCAACTTCACTACATCAGGCGTGAGTTCACGCCACCCACGACACGTCTTTCAGGCTCTCTTCAGGTCGAAACCTTGAGTTAACCCTACACAGAATTTTGCAGGGTTATTCTGTTTCTTGGCTGATCGTTGACCAAGCGTTGGCATGCGCTAGAGCCGTGAACTACGTGGAGGAAGGCTCATGTTCCGAGGTGTGACGGCCCGGACCGTGGTGTCGCTCCTGGCCGTCGTCTTGCACGGCCCCCAGGTCTTCGCGTCCACCGCGTCCTTCGCGTCCGCGCGCACGGCCCGTCATGCCATGGCCAAGAGCCAGACCGGGATCAAGCCCTCCGGGAAGGGGCGCTGCGCGACGAGATCGCCACCTGCCGGGACGCCGGCCGCCACGGGGACCCGATCGGTCCCCTGGGCACCCGCGACCGGCACCGCACTGCCGCCGGCTGCGCACCCGAGACACCCGACCGTCCGCACCTGAGGCAGGGAGCCTCGACAGCGGGCGAGCCGGGCACACCCCGTACCGCGCACCACCGGCCGTCGACATCTCGACAGCCCACATCCGGCGGCACTTCAGGTGTTCCGCTGCTGAACAGCAGAGCAGCCCCCCACACACACCTGTCCTTGCCCGTCCGACGCGCCTGCACGGCGCGCCAGGAGGAGTAACCACATCATGCAACCCCTCATCGACAACGCCCGCACGTTCGGACAGCGCCCTGAGGAGTTCGCCGGCCTCGCCAAAGGCCAGTCGCCCGAGGCCCTGTTCATCACCTGCGCCGACTCCCGGGTCGTCCCGGCCCTGATCACGGGCGCCCGCCCCGGCGAGCTCTTCGAGCTGCGCACCGCGGGCAACATCGTCCCGCCCTACGCCTCCGAGCGCCCCACCAGCGAGGCGGCCACCATCGAGTACGCCGTGGAGGTTCTCGGCGTCCAGCACATCGTGGTGTGCGGCCACTCGCACTGCGGCGCCGTGGGCGCTGTGGTGCGCGGCGACGACCTGGACGCCGTCCCCGCCGTGCGGGACTGGCTCGCGCACGCTGCGGACGAGCCCAAGTGCTCCGACCCCGCCGACCCGACGGTCGCCGAGGCGGTGCAGCACCACGTCCTGACGCAACTGCTGCGGCTGCGCTCCTACCCCTTTATCGAGCAGCGCCTGCAGGCGGGCCAGCTCAGCCTGCGCGGCTGGTACTACGAGGTGCACACCGGAGCCGTGCGCGAACACCGCTCGGCGACTGACACGTTCGAGGCGCTGTGAGGGACACCATGACTGTGATGTCGAGGTTCCCTTACCTGCGGCAGGATTTCGCCGCCTCCATCGTCGTCTTCCTGGTCGCTGTACCGCTGTGCGTCGGCGTGGCGGTCGCCTCCGGAGTCCCCGCAGAGCTGGGCCTGGTGACCGGCATTGTGGGCGGCCTGGTCACCGGGCTGATGCCGGGCAGCTCGCTTCAGGTGTCCGGCCCGGCCGCGGGCCTGACCGTGCTGGTCTTCGAGGCCGTCAGCGAGTTCGGAGTGGCCGCGCTCGGCGTGATCGTGCTGTTCGCCGGGCTGCTCCAGCTCGCCATGGGCTTTGTCCGAATCGGCCGCTGGTTCCGGGCGATATCCGTCGCCGTCGTCGAAGGCATGCTCTGCGGCATCGGTCTGGTGATCATCGCGGGCCAGATCTACGCGGCGGCGGGCCTGAAGGCCCCGGAGACCGGCATTGGCAAGATCGTGGGCGTGCCCGGGGCTCTCGCCGACGCCCTCGGCAGCACCGAGGCCCTGACCTCGCTCGCGATCGGCGCGGGAACCATCGCCGTCATCGTGCTGTGGAAGAAACTGCCGAAGGCCGTGCAGGCTGTGCCCGGCGCCCTCGCGGCGGTGATGCTGGCCACGATCGTCTCGCTCGCCTTCAGCCTGCCGGTCGCGACCGTCGAGGTGGAGGGGCTGCTCGGCGTGATCCAGCCGCCCGGGTCCGAGGCTTTCGGTGAGCTGGCCAGCCCTGCCATCTGGGGCACGATCATCGCGTTCGCGCTGATCGCCTCCGCCGAGTCGCTGTTCAGTGCGGCGGCCGTGGACCGGCTGCACGACGGTCCGCGCACCGAGTACAACAAGGAGATGATCGCCCAGGGCGCGGGCAACACGGTATGCGGTCTGCTCGGCGCGCTGCCGATGACCGCGGTGATCGTGCGCAGCTCCGCCAACGTCCAGGCGGGCGCGAAGACCAAGGCGTCGCGGGTGCTGCATGGTGTATGGCTGCTGCTGTTCGCCGCCGCGCTGCCCTCCGCCCTGGCGCTGATCCCGCTATCCGCCCTCGCCGGCATCCTGGTGCACGCGGGCTGGAAACTCATCCCGTTCCGCCAGGTCGCGGAGCTGTGGCGGGGGCACAAGGGTGAGGCGCTGATCCTCATCGTCACCGCCGTGTCGATCGTCGCGGTGAACATGTTCGAGGGCGTGCTCATCGGCCTTGCCCTGGCGGTGGTCAAGACCGCCTGGGAGGCATCGCACCTGAAGACGGAAGTCATAGACAAGGGCGCCGGGCCGATCCAGGTGTATCTGTCGGGCAACGCCACGTTCCTGCGGCTGCCGAAGATACTCGACAGTCTGGAGGCCCTTCCGCAGGACCGACCGATCGAGGTGGACCTGTCCGGGCTGCACCACCTCGACCACGCCTGCCGTACGGCCCTGGAGACCTGGGCCGAGCGACACAGCGCACCCGACACCGACCCAGTGAAGGTCACGACCGCAGAACCGGTGAAGGCCACGACGCCATGAGCTTCTCGTCGTAGTGATCTGCCGCCCGGTGGAGGCTCAACCAAGCCTCCACCGGGCACATTTCCATGAGCAGTGCGAATAATCACGCATGCGCTGGAACCCGGTGCTGCGTTATCGGGACGCAGTGTAGGTCCCAGTAGCGGAGCATCCTGAGAGCGGATACCGCGTGTGGGGCCATTCTTTTCGGTGGCTGTTGTGCCTGCCCATCTGCGTGACGACGACGTCGGATCGGCCCTGACGATGCCGTCCACGGCGACCGCTCCGTCCGGATCACCGGGTGGGTCCGGCTCCGGTGGGCGGCCTGTGCACCGCGAGAGGACGGGTGCGATGGCGTGATCTCGTCGGCGCGGTATCTTGCTCTCGCGGCGCGTCGAGCGTCTCTCCGCGCCGCGTCAGGGAGGGGAAAGTATGCGCGTATCTCTGCTTCGGCGCCTGGCCGCGGTGGCCACGACGCTGGGGCTCACCTCGCTCGGGCTTCTCGGCGCGGGCGCGGCGCCCGCGCAGGCCGCGATCAGCGACTGCCCGGCGGGCTATTTCTGTGCCTGGAAGAGCGACAACGGCACAGGCGCCATGTTCAAGACGAACACGAACAAGGCGACGCTCGGCACCTGGGACAACACGTTCCAGACCGTTGTGAACCGCACGTCCAAGTTCGCCTGTCTGCACGACGACCCGAACTACGGCCAGAACGGCGGCGTCGCCGTGTGGGCCCCCGACCGCGCGGGTACCGAGTGGGGTCACTCGGATGGCTCCGTCAGCTCGGTGAAGCTCGTACCCACCGAGCGGGAGTGCATCCTCCCGCCCTACCCGCAGTGGTACGCGACGACCGCGCCCAAGGCGGCGGGCTTCGGTGACCTGAACGCCGACCTCCGGGCCGACGTCCTGGTCCGGGACAAGGCGGGCCGGCTGTGGTTCCTGCGCGGCGACGGCACCGGGCAACTGGTCGGCACTGGCGGCTGGA
Organism: Streptomyces sp. 5K101; assembly: GCF_046506645.1. NCBI lineage: Bacteria > Bacillati > Actinomycetota > Actinomycetes > Kitasatosporales > Streptomycetaceae > Streptomyces > Streptomyces sp. 5K101. Next base: position 86,048 of record NZ_JBKFFO010000005.1, read on the forward strand.
ACGCCATGAACGCCCTCACCCGGCACGGCGACTTCAGCGGTGACGGCCGCGAGGACGTGATCGCCCGCGAGGCGTCCACCGGGAAGCTGTGGCTGTACCCGGGCACCGGCACCGGCAGCCTCGGTACGCGCAAGCTCATGGGCACCGGCGGCTGGAACGCCATGAGCCGGATCGTCGCCTACGGAGACCTCTCCGGCGACGGCCGCTCGGACGTGCTGGCCGTCGAGAAGTCCACGGGCAAGCTGTGGCTGTACCCCGGCACGGGCGCCGGCGCCCTCGGTGCGCGCAAGCTCATCGGCACCAGCGGCTGGAACGGCATGAATGCCCTGGTCGGCCCGGGCGACATGAACAGTGACGGCCGCCCCGACCTGATCGCACGCCAGGCCTCCACCGGCTACCTGTACCTGTACCCGGGCAGGACCGGGGCTCTCGGGTCCCGTGTACTGATCGGCAACGGCGGCTGGAACGTCATGGACACGTTCCTGGGCCTGGGCGATGTCACCGGCGACGGCCATGGCGACCTCGTCACCTCCACCAAGAGCAGCTATGTCGGCGAATCGTGCCGGGGCGTCGGCTGCCAGCTCGTCTACCCGGGCCGCGGCACCGGCGCGCTGGCCCCGCGCGTGGAGACGGCCGACGACTGGTGGAACCTGAACGGCTTCTTCTGATCCAGGTGAAAGGGCCTCCGCTTCTGAGCGGAGGCCCTTTTGTCGTTGCACTGACGATGTGTCGTTCGGGGGAACCTGTGCGCCCGTCCGGCCTGTTCGGGGCCCGGACGCTCACATGGCGAGCAGATCGGCCGCGGGCGTGTCGCCACTCGATCGCCACACCTCTGCGAGGTTCCTCCGTCGGGCCTATCACGGCTCGTGCCACCTGCGGAAAGTGCCCTGATGGAAATCCGGTGCGCGCCCGGTCGCTCGTTTCGGACCGGCTGTCGGATGTCGCGAGCTGCTTGTCTTATCAACGGAGCGCGGCACTCTCGACGGGACAGTTCGTCCTGCCCCGCGCCGGTCGAAAGGTGGTGAAATGCGCACCGTACGTATCCTCGCCTGCGGCGCCTTGACCCTGTGTGCCCTGGGTCTCCCCTCGGCAGCCGCGTCCGCCGATGAGTCCGACGTCAGCGTCAGCCCGCAGCGGGCCTTCCCCGGCTCGACCATCACGGTCAGCACGGAGGTCTGCGGCCCGGACGCCACATACGCCAAGGGGCAGGCGGAAGCCGGTGGTCAGATCAACCTTCTCGAGGGTCAGGACAGCGATGGACTGGTCGGCGATTTCACGGTCCCCGAGACCGCCGAGGAGGGTGTGTACACCATCACGGTCAAGTGCCCCCCGCGGACTCGCGTCGAGACGAGCTTCGAGGTCGTCAGCCGCCCGGAAGGGGCGGTGCGCGGTGGGTTCGGCGGCACAGAAGGGCTGAACGGCACTCAGGTCGCGGTCGGCTCCCTTCTGCTCGCCGGCGCGGCGGCCGGCAGCGTGGTGTCGATGCGGCGGCGTCGCTTCGCCGGTGCCGCCTCCTGACCGGCCGGCCCGAACAGCCGTCAGGGCCTGCGCCTGTACCGAAACCCCGACCCTCATGGGAAACACACGGCCCGCCCCGTTCGTGTCGACGAAGACGCTCGTCGCCGTCGCGATCGTCGGCGTCGTACTGCTCTACAGCGGCCTGCGCGGCGAAACGGCTCCCCAGCCGTCCGCGGCGCAGGCCCATGCCGTATCCGGTCCTGCCGGATCCGAAACCAATCGCGGGGGCGCATCACGGGACGCCGTTCCTCGGACCGCCGAGCCCCTGCCGTCGAGCGGTAAGACCGGCTCTCGGTCCCGCGCCGCCCCGGTGAGACTGCGTATCCCGGCCATCGGCGTGGACGCCCCGATGACAAAGCTCGGGCTCGATTCCGACGGCGCGCTCGAAGTGCCGCCCGCCGACAAGCCCAACCTGGCCGGCTGGTACGCCGACGGCCCCGCTCCCGGCGAGTCCGGCACGGCCGTCGTGGCCGGCCATGTCGACACCCCCACCGGCCGCGCCGTTTTCTACCCGCTCGGCGCCGTGCCCAGGGGCGGCACGGTCGAGATCGACCGCCGGGACGGGCGGACCGCGCGGTTCGCCGTCCTAGCCGTCGAGGCGTACCCCAAGAGTGCGTTTCCGAGCCGGAAGGTCTACAGCAGTTCCGCCGAATCTCAATTGCGGATCATCACGTGCGGTGGCGGCTTCAGCAAGGACACCGGTTACCTCGGCAACGTGGTCGTCTACGCGAAACTGATCGGCCTCCACTAGTAGCGGCCGATCACACAAGAGCCTCGCACCTGCCATGTGGTTTGCTCCAGACATTCGCAGGTGCCAGCCATATGGTCGTATCCTGACGCACATGCAGTCATACACCATCGGACAGGCGGCTCGTCTGCTCGGCGTCAGTCCCGACACCGCGCGCCGCTGGGCGGATGCCGGCCGGGTCGCGACCCATCGCGACGAGGGCGGGCGCCGTCTCATCGACGGCCGCCATCTGGCCGCGTTCTCGGTCGAGCTCGCGCAGAGCGGCAACGACGAGGACGAGGGCTCGTACACCTCGGCACGCAACGCCTTCCCCGGCATCGTCACCGCCGTCAAGCTCGGCGACGTCGCGGCGCAGGTGGAGATCCAGGCGGGGCCTCATCGCCTGGTCTCGCTGCTCACGCGGGAGGCGGTCGAGGAGCTGGGCCTGGAGGTCGGCGTGGAGGCGACCGCGCGGGTGAAATCCACCAACGTGCACATCGACCGCACCTGACACGTCCCAGCCGGCCCCGTCCGGACAGGCTGCGGATCGCAAACCGGCGGCGTCGCCCGTCACCGGCGCGGCTCTCGACCAACCGCTCGGGCGGCATCCGCCGAGCCGACCGCGTCCCTGCAAGGAGTTCCTGTCATGTCGTCCCTGGCCTATCGCCTCACCCGGCGCCGTACGGCTGCCGCCGTCGTGGTCGTCGCCCTGGCCTGCCCGCTGGCCGCCTGCGGCGGCGGAGGCGGTGGCGACCGGCAGGACCCCGGCGCGACGGGGTCGGGGTCCGGTTCGCACACGCAGGACGCCGACCTGACCGTGCTCGCCGCATCCTCACTCACCGACGTTTTCAAGAAGGCGGGGGACGCGTACGAAGGGGCCCACCCGGGCACGGAGATCACCTTCTCCTTCGCCGGGTCCCAGGAACTCGCCGCCCAGGTGCGGCAAGGTGCACCCGCCGACGTCCTGGTCACCGCCGACACCCGGACCATGGACGGGCTGAAGGCAGAGACGGGCAGTCCGGTGGTCGTCGCCAGGAACCGGCTGGTCATCGCCACGGGCGAGGGCAACCCGGAGAAGATCGCCGAGTTGCGGGACCTCGCGGAACCGGGGGTCAAGGTCGTCCTCGCCTCCCCCGAGGTTCCGGTCGGCCGGTACAGCCGGCAGATCCTCGACGACCAAGGCGTCATCGTGCGGCCCGTCTCGGAAGAGCCCAACGTCCGCGCCGTCCTCGGCAAGGTCGAGCTGGGCGAGGCGGACGCGGGCCTCGTCTACAAGACGGACGCCGCGACCGCGACGGACAAGGTGGACGCCGTCGAGATCCCGGACGCGCAGAACGCCATCGCGCAGTACCCGGCCGCCGCCCTGAAGACCTCCCGGAACGCGGAGGCGGCCGACGCGTTCGTGCGGTGGCTCACCACCGCCGAGGCGCAGAGGCTCTTCCGCGACGCCGGATTCCAGCAGCCATGACGGGCACGGGCGGATCCCCAGCCGCCGGGCCGGACTCCGTGGCGGCCGTGCTCCGGTCACCGGGCACGGGGCCCATAGCCGCAGGTCCGCACGGCGAGCCGAGGGATCTCCGATGAAACGCCTCCACAGCCCCAGCCCCCGGACGTCGGGCCGAGCGGAAAGCCGCAACAGCCCTGACGCGCCGCAGGGCCGGGCACCACGGGCGGGCGTGCCGGCAGCGCTCGCCGTTCCCGCGCTGTTCGCCGTCGCCCTGCTGCTGCTGCCGCTCGTCGGCGTACTCGCCCGTACGGAATGGGGCGAACTCGGCGCTCACCTGACCAGTGCCGCGACCACCGAAGCGCTGCGTCTGTCGCTGGTGGTCTCGTTCTGGGCGCTCGGCCTGTCGCTCGTGCTCGGGGTACCGCTGGCCTGGCTGCTGGCCCGGGTGGACTTCCCCGGCAAGCCCCTCGTGCGCTCCCTGGTCCTGCTCCCGATGGTGCTGCCGCCGACGGTCGGCGGCGTCGCGCTGCTGCTGGCCTTCGGGCGGCGCGGTCTGCTCGGGCCCTGGCTGGAGGACACGTTCGGCATCACGCTGCCGTTCCACACCTCGGGTGCGGTGCTCGCGGCGACGTTCGTCGCCATGCCGTTCCTGGTGATCAGCCTCGAAGGGGCGCTCGGTGGTCTGCGGCCCCGTTACGAGGAGACCGCCGCGTCCCTGGGGGCCTCGCCCGTACGGGTGTTCTTCACGGTCACGCTGCCGATGGTGACGCCGGGGCTGGTCGCCGGCGCCGCCCTCACCTGGGCCCGTGCGCTGGGCGAGTTCGGCGCGACGATCACCTTCGCCGGGAACCTGCCCGGGACCACGCAGACCCTCCCTCTCCAGGTCTATCTGTTGCTCCAGGAGCAGCCGGACGCGGCGACGTCCGTGTCGCTCCTGCTGCTCGCCATCGCCATGGTGGTCCTCGTGGCCCTACGGGGCCGATGGGCGGGGACGCCGCGCGGCGGCGACCGGGGCCCCAGTTTCGTCGCACAGGGCGGGCACGACGCGGAGGGGGCCGGTCCGGAGGCTCCCACGCCCGGAGAGGAGAGGCCGGACCTCCTGGTTCCGCAGGACCACTGGGCGCTGCACGCCGACGTCACGGGCTTCAACCGGCTCACCTTGGACGCGGACCCCGGCACCACCATCGCCGTCGTCGGCCCCAACGGCGCAGGAAAGACCACACTGCTGCGCGCGCTCCTCGGCCTCACCACCCGCTCGCGGGCCGTACTCCGGCTCGGCAACGAGGACGTCTCCCGGCTGCCACCGCACCGGCGCGGTGTCGCCTGGGTGCCGCAGGACGGAGCGCTGTTCCCGCATCTGAACGCGCTCGCCAACACCGCCTACGGACTGCGCGCCCAGGGTGTGCGTCGCGCCGAGGCGCGCCGCAACGCCCAGCAGTGGCTGGACCGGCTCGGCGTCGGCCACCTCGCCCACCGCAGGCCCGCGCAGCTCTCGGGCGGGCAGGCCCAGCGCGTCGCGCTGGCCCGTGCGCTGGCCGCGCGGCCCCGGCTGCTGCTCCTCGACGAACCGCTCGCCGCGCTCGACCAGACCGCCCGGACCCGGGTGCGCCACACGCTGCGCACGCATCTCGACGGTTTCGGCGGCGTCTGCCTGATCGTCACACACGACCCGGTGGAGGCCGTCTCGCTCGCCGACAGGGTGCTCGTGCTCGACGACGGGCGTGCCCTCCAGGACGCGCCGCCCGCCGAGGTCACCCGGCACCCGCGCTCGCCGTGGGTGGCCCGCATGCTGGGGCGCAACGCGTGGCCCGGCACGGCATCGGCGCACGGACTCGACCTGGCCGGGGGCGGCACGCTGGTGGCCGCGGATCCGCTCCCGGTCGGCACGGACGCGCTGGCGGTCATCGCGCCGGAGGCCGTGTCCGTGCACCGGGAGAGGCCGGAGGGCAGCCCGCGGAACGTCTGGCCGGGCACCGTCCGCGAGATCACCGTCTCCGGAAGCCGGCTGCGCATCCTGATCGTCTCGGACCGGGTGCCCGACCTGGTGGCCGAGATCACACCGCAGGCCGCCGCCGAACTGGGCATCGCGGACGGGGTGTCCGTGTGGACGAGCGTCAAGGCGACGGAAGTGACCGTCGTGCCGCGCTGATCGCCGACGTCGGGGGTGGACGTCCGTCAACGCGGTGGAGCGGGGTCACTCGAGCCGGTGCTTCCGCGGGCGCGAGGAACCAGCTCGGGAGTCCGCTCGTTGGCTCGGTCGGGCAAAGAAATCGTCAAAAGGCGTGGCCCGCGCCGGATTGCGCAGGGGATTTCCATGGGTGTCAGCCTTTCCAAGGGCGGCAACGTCTCGCTCACCAAGGAGGCCCCGGGCCTGACCGCGGTCATCGTGGGTCTCGGCTGGGACGTCCGCACCACCACCGGGACCGACTTCGACCTCGACGCCAGCGCCCTGTTGGTCGATGAGAACGGCAAGGTCCTGACGGACCAGCACTTCGTCTTCTTCAACAATCTCAAGAGCCCCGACGGCTCCGTCGAGCACACCGGTGACAACCTGACGGGTCAGGGCGAGGGCGACGACGAGCAGATCAAGGTCGATCTGGCGGGCGTGGCCGCCGGGGTCGACAAGATCGTGTTCCCGGTCTCGATCCACGAGGGCGAAAGCCGCGGCCAGTCCTTCGGCCAGGTGCGCAACGCCTTCATCCGCGTCGTCAACCAGGCGGGCGGTGCCGAGCTGGCGCGCTACGACCTGAGCGAGGACGCATCCACGGAGACCGCGATGGTCTTCGGCGAGCTGTACCGCAGCGGAGCGGAGTGGAAGTTCCGCGCCGTCGGCCAGGGGTACGCCTCCGGGCTGCGGGGCATCGCCCAGGACTTCGGCGTCAACATCTGAGCCGGCTGGGCTCTGCGCCGTCCTGAGCCGTCCTGAGCCCTTCCACGCTCGGGGCCGGCCCGTGCCACGGGCCGGCCCCGAGCCGGGACGGCGTACGCGGCCGCAGCAGTGCATGGGGGGCGTGCACACGTGTCGGCGTCGAGACCGGCACGGTGTGCTGTACGCGTCGGCGTCCGGCGCGGGCGGGTGCACTGGGCGCGGCGCTCCGTGCAGTACGGTCGCAGCCGGTGCACCGAGCGACCGATGCGGAGGACGTGATGGCCGGGGACATAGCACAGCCGTTGCCCGGGCTGGAGTTGGTGTGGTCGGGCCGGGTGTCCGAGCACGCGGAGGAAGCGGCGGCGCTCGCGCACGTGCTGGATGCCGAGGAGTCCGCGCGCCTCGCGGTGTTCCGTCGCCCCGAGGACCGGGACGCGTTCGCCGTCGCTCACGTGACGTTGCGACAGCTGCTCGGGCGGCGGCTGGGGCAGGCGCCGCAGGACGTGTCCGTCGTGCGGGAGCCGTGTGTGCACTGCGGCGGGGCGCACGGCCGTCCCTATGTCCCGGGCAGGGCCGTCCACTTCTCCCTGTCGCACACCAGCGGCATGGTGATGATCGCGCTCTCCTCCGTCCCCGTGGGCATCGATGTCGAGATCCTGCCGTCGGCCGAGACCGCCGAGGGCGTCGCAACGCAGCTGCACCCCCATGAGCGTGCGGAGCTGGCCGCGCTTCCCGCGGTGGACCGGACCGTCGCGTTCGCCCGCTGCTGGACGCGCAAGGAGGCGATGCTCAAAGCGATGGGCGTCGGCCTGAACGAGGACGTGGCGCTCGCCTACGTGGGCAGCGGCGCCCAGCCGGCCGCACAGGACCTCTGGCTGATCGCCGACCTCCCCGCCGACCCGGGCTACGCGGCAGCAGCCGCCGTGCGCCGTCCGGGCACGCTCTAAGGGCCGTGACCGACGGCCACGACGCAAACGAGGCCCAGCCCCTGACGAACGCTTCCGAGGCGGTGCGCTGCTCAAGCCGGCCGAACTCGGCTGGGCGCTGACCCCCGACCAGGCCGCCCGCTGGTCCGAGACCTTGGCGGTCGGGCATGCCGTGAAATTATCCACAGGCTGAGGAGAGTGTCGGCGGTTCCCGGTTTGATGGGGGCATGGACGACGTACTCAGCACACCCGACATGCCCGGCATGCCCGACTGGGAGAAGCGCTTCAGGGCACCCCGTGTCTCCCTGCCCGACTGGGCCGAGGACGCCCCCGACCGCTCTCTCTTCGTCTCCAACGCGACGGGGACGTACGAGCTGTACGCGTGGGACCGCGCCACGGGCGCCCAGCGGCAGGTGACCGACCGGCCGAACGGCACCACGGACGGCGTGCTCACGCCGGACGGCGAGGCCGTCTGGTGGTTCTCGGACACCGACGGCGACGAGTTCGGGATCTGGATGCGGCAGCCGTTCGGCGGCGGGGAGGACGTGCCTGCCGCGCCCGGCCTCGAGCCCTCCTATCCGGCCGGGCTCGCCATAGGCCGCGACGGCACCGCCGCGGTCGGCCGCTCGACGGACGAGGACGGCTCGACCGTCCATGTCGTGCGGCCGGGCGCGGAGCCCGTCGAGATCTACCGGCACCGGGAGTCGGCGGGCGTGGGCGACCTCTCCCACGACGGGACGCTCCTCGCCATCGAGCACACCGAGCACGGGGACGCGATGCACTCCGCGCTGCGGGTGCTGAGGCTGGACGGCGACGTGGTGGCCGAGCTCGACGACACGGAGAACGGCACGGCGGAGCTCGGCCTCGAGGTGCTCGGCTTCGCACCGGTCGACGGCGACACCCGGCTGCTCGTCGGTCACCAGCGGCGAGGACGCTGGGAGCCGATGATCTGGGACGTGGCGACCGGCGAGGAGACCGGCCTCGCGATCGACCTCCCTGGCGATGTGAACGCCGAGTGGTATCCGGACGGCTCGGCCCTTCTCGTCGCGCACGACTTCGAGGCACGAGGTGAGCTGTGGCGTTACGACCTGGCCTCGCACGAGCTGACGCGGATCGAGACGCCCGCGGGTTCGGTCTCGGGCGCCACCGCCCGCCCCGACTGCACCGTCGAATACCTGTGGTCGTCCGCCGCCCAGCCGCCGCAGGTCCGCTCGACGCGCGGGGGCGTCGTGCTCGACCCGCCGGGGACGAAGGCGCCGTCCTCGGTCCCGGTGGAGGACGCCTGGGTGGAGGGCCCCGGCGGCCGCATCCACGCCTTGGTCCAGAAACCGGCCGGCGCGAGCGGCCCGCTGCCGACCGTCTTCGAGATCCACGGCGGCCCGACCTGGCACGACAGCGACGCCTTCGCCGCGGGCCCGGCGGCCTGGGTCGACCACGGGTATGCGGTGGTCCGGGTCAACTACCGGGGCTCGACCGGCTACGGAAGGGAGTGGACGGACGCGCTCAAGCACCGTGTGGGTCTGATCGAGCTGGAGGACATCGCGGCGGTCCGCGAGTGGGCGGTCTCCTCGGGACTCGCCGACCCGGCCAAGCTCGTGCTCGCGGGCGGATCGTGGGGCGGGTATCTGACACTCCTCGGACTCGGCACCCAGCCGGACGTCTGGGCCGTCGGCCTGGCCGCGGTGCCGGTCGCGGACTACGTCACGGCCTACCACGACGAGATGGAGGCCCTGAAGGCCATGGACCGCACACTCCTGGGCGGCACCCCGGAGGAGGTGCCGGAGCGTTTCGAGGCGTCGTCCCCGCTGACGTACGTCGACGCGGTCCGCGCGCCGGTCTACATTTCGGCGGGCGTCAACGATCCGCGCTGCCCGATCCGTCAGGTGGAGAACTACGTGGACCGCCTCGCGGCCCGCGGCGCGGTCCACGAGGTATACCGGTACGACGCGGGGCACGGCTCGCTCGTGGTCGAGGAACGCATCAAGCAGGTACGTCTGGAGATCGCCTTCGCGGACCGCCACCTGAACGGGGGTGAGGCGCAGAGCGTGGGACGGTAGACGGGCGACCGGGGGGCTGCGGCGGCGGGGGCCGAGGTTCGGACCCGGGACGAGGGAGCTTGGGTGTATTCCGTACCGTGGAGGCGTGTACCGATTCCTGCTGACGCCCCGCTGGTGGGGGATCAACGTCTTCGTCCTGCTGGCGATCCCGTTCTGCGTCGTCATGGGCTCGTGGCAGCTCGGCAGGTTCGAGGACCGCGTCGACAGTCACCGGGAGGCCGAGCGACGGCCCGGTCAGCAGGAACAGGTCGCGGCGGCCCCCCTCGACGAGCTGTTGCCCGTCGACAAGGAGACGTCGGGACGGCAGGCGACGGCGACGGGCCGATACGGGGAGCAGTTCCTCGTCCCGGACCGCGAGCTGGACGGCAGGCGCGGCGCGTATGTGCTGACGCTGCTGCGGACGGAGGGCGGCAAGACGCTGCCGGTGGTCCGCGGCTGGCTGGCCCAGGGCGAGCGGGTGCCGGCTGCCCCGTCCGGCGTGGTGACGGTCACGGGCGCGCTGCAGGCGTCCGAGACCGTGGGCACGGACGGCGTGCACACCGCGGGCGGCCTGCCGCGCGGCCAGCTCGGCATGATCAGTGCGGCGTCGCTGGTGAACCTGGTGCCGGACGACGTGTACGACGCGTGGGTCACGCTGACCAAGGCGGACAGCGGCCTGACGGCGGTGCCGGCGTCGGCACCGGAGAACAGCGGCCTGGACCTGAAGGCGTTCCAGAACCTGGGCTACACCGGGGAGTGGTTCGCGTTCGCGGGGTTCGTGCTGTTCATGTGGTTCCGTCTGGTCCGCCGCGAGGCGGAGGCGGCACGCGACCGCGAGCTCGGACTGGCGCCCGAGGCCTCGTAGCCCGGCCGCCCCGGTCCCAGCCACAGACCCCGGTCCAGGCCCGAGCCCCGGTCCCAGCCACAGACCCCGGTCCAGGCCCGAGCCCCGGGCCCGCCGCGCCCCGCTCGGACCCACGCCCGGCCCTGTACACGCCCCGCCGCGCCCAGCTCGGTCCCGCAATCCCGGGCCACGTTCTGGCACCAAACGGGCCCCGCAACTGTGCCAGGGGTCGCCCCAGCCGCCCGATGCGGCACGCGGCGCCCCGCGCGTCAGCGGCGCGGGCGGCTGCCCGTGGCGGAGGGAGTTGCGCGGGCGGTCACTGGCCCGGGAGCAGGCCCGTGCGGTAGATCGTGCCGGCGCAGGCGTTGGTGATCGTCGCCTGGGCGTTCGGGGAGCCCGCCTCCGCGATGTGGGTGACCGTCACGCTGCCGTTCTGCGTGCCGCCGTCCTCGGCGGCCAGCTGGGTCTCGGTGTTGTTCTCCGCCGAGGTGCCCGTGCCGGACCCGTCGCCCGTGCCCGCCGATCCGCCGTCCGTGGGCGACGGGTCGGGCGATGCGGTGCTGGGACAGGTGTCGGACGGCACCCAGGCGAACTTCACCTCGTAGGTGGACGACGGCTTCAGCAGCAGCGACGCCTGCTCCGCCGACGGGTCGGGCAGGCCCCCCGCCGGGTCGCCCGAGGTGTGCGCGACGACACTGATGCGGTCCTGGTCGGCCGCACCGGCGGTCTGGAAGACGACGGTGCCGCTTCCGCCCACCGTGCAGTCGGACGGGGAGACGTTGGCGACGCGGAAGGTGCCGTAGACCTTGCCGTCCGGGTCCGGCGGGTTCGTCTCGGCCGAGATGACGCCGAGGTCGGCGCCGCCGCACACCGGCACGGTGGCGTCGGCGCTGCCCGGCGGGACCGGCTCGCCCGAGGCGCCGTCGCCCGCGCCCGTGCCCGGCTGGTCGCCCGGTGCCGCGCTGGTGGGGTCCTTGACCTGGGGGTCCTGGCCGCCGCCCTTCGAGGGGGCCAGCGGGTCCTTGTCCCCGCCCGTCGCGCCCGGCTCGTTGCCCGTGCCGCCCTGGGCCTGCTCGCCGTGCCCGGCGTTGACCGGGTTGGCCTGGTCGAGGCCGCCCGAGTTCGCGACGTGGACGAAGGCGGGCACCGCGGTGCCGATCAGCAGCACCGCCGCCGCCGCGCCGACGAGCGCCTGGCGTTTGCGGGCGCGCCGCGCCGGGACGGCCCGGCGCAGATGGTCCAGGGCGCCTTCGGAGGGCTCGAGGTCCTCGACGACGCCGTGCAGCATCCTGCGAAGGGCCTCCTCGTCCCCGCCCAGTCCTGCATCCGGTCCGGCACCCCTTCCGAGGCCCGCGAGGAGGTCCTCGTCGGGGCCCGTGCCAGGACCGCCCGGTTCGTTCTCCGGCCTGTTGCTCACTTTTCCGTTCCCAGTCCGGTCGTCAAACGGCTCGTCCGGCCCGTACTGCTCGTACCTGTCGCCGTGCGTGCTCATGCCGTGGCCCCCATGGCGACGCGCAGCGCCGCGATGCCCCGTGAGCCGTACGCCTTCACCGAGCCGAGGGAGATGCCCAGCGTCTCGGCCACCTGCGCCTCGGTCATGTCGGCGAAGTACCGAAGGACCAGCACCTCGCGCTGGCGCCGCTGCAGTCCCCGCATCGCCTTGATGAGCGCGTCCCGCTCCAGCTGGTCGTACGCGCCCTCCTCCGCGCTCGCCATGTCGGGCATCGGCTTCGAGAGCAGCTTCAGGCCGAGGATGCGGCGGCGCAGCGCAGAGCGGGAGAGGTTGACGACGGTCTGGCGCAGGTAGGCGAGGGTCTTCTCGGGGTCCCGTACGCGGGAACGCGCGGAGTGGACCCGGATGAACGCCTCCTGGACCACGTCCTCGCAGGACGCCGTGTCGTCCAGGAGCAGGGCGGCGAGACCCAGCAGCGACCGGTAGTGGGCGCGGTAGGTCTCGGTGAGGTGATCGACGGTCGTGCCGGCGGCCATGGCGTCGTCAGCGCCCTGCCGCGGCGCCGGGATCCGTCTGGTCCGCGGTGCGGGCATGGGTGCGATCACCGGCATGCCGCCGGCCGGACGGGGCCTGCGGAGCGGGCGCACCGAGGCGCCGCGGACCGGGGCCACCCCTGCGATGTCGAGAACCTCTGCCACGCCTGTTGGACACGCTTCCCCCCGCCAGGGTTGTACGCGTACGCCACCGCTTTTGACGGTGAACCAAATGCCCCTATGCGCACTCGCTCATCCCCAATGCCCCATATTTACGGCACCGTTCCGAGGCGACCGCAAAGACGCTTCCCTCCCCGGCCACCGGTTGTGGCAAGGGGGAAGCGAATGATCGAACAGGCCCACGCCCCAGTTCAAGTGGTTCAGCACTCAACCAGCTCGCAGGGCGCGCACAGATCCTACAAAGCCGCACCGACAATCCGTTTCCGATTATCGGGTCGATCGTCCAACAGCCGACCCCCGGGGGGGTTCATAGGCTCAGAGCTCCGCGGGCCCAAGAACCCTGCGGGTTCAGAACTCGGCGGCCACGCTCTCCGCGATCTGTGCCGAGTTCAGCGCGGCGCCCTTGCGCAGGTTGTCGCCGCACACGAACAGCTCCAGCGCCGAGGGGTCGTCCGGTGCCCGGCGCACCCGCCCCACCCACGTCGGATCGGTGCCCACCACGTCCGCGGGCGTGGGGAAGTCACCCGCCTCCGGGTCGTCGTAGAGGACGACGCCCGGCGAGGTCGCCAGGATCTCGTGCGCCCGCTCGACGGTGACCTCGTTCTCGAAGCGCGCGTGCACCACCAGGGAGTGCGCGGTCAGCACGGGTACGCGCACGAACGTCGCCGCCACCTTCAGCGACGGCAGGTCCAGGATCTTGCGCGTCTCGGCGCGCAGCCCCAGCTCCTCGGACGACCAGCCGCCCTCGCGCGGCGCACCGGTCCACGGCACGACGTTCAGCGCGAGCGGCGCGGGCAGCGGGCCGAGCCCGTCGTCGCCCACGGCACGGCGTACGTCGCCGGGCCCCGCGCCCAGCTCCGTGCCGGCCACCAGGGACAGCTGGGCGCGCAGGGCGTCCACCGCGTCCCGCCCGGCGCCGCTGGCGGCCTGGTACGAGGACACGACCAGTTCCCGCAGGCCGAACTCGGCGTGCAGCGCGCCCACCGCGGGCACCAGCGTGAGCGTGGTGTCGTGGGGGCTGGCGACGATGCCGCGCGGCCGCACCCGGACGCAGTGCGGATTGACCTCGGGGACGACGAGCGGGACGTCCGGGTCCATGCGGAAGGCCGAGGAGTTGTCCACGACCACCGCGCCCTTGGCGACGGCGACGGGTGCCCACCGCTCGGACACCTCGCCCGGCACGAGGAACACCGCGACGTCGATGCCGTCGAAGACTTCCTCGCCGAGCGCCACGACCTCGCACTCCTCCCCGCGCACGGCCAGCTTGCGGCCGGCCGAGCGCGGGGAGGCGGCGAGTCGGATCTCGCCCCAGATGTCGGCGTGCTGCGACAGGATCCGGAGCATCACCGCACCGACGGCTCCGGTCGCTCCCACGACCGCGAGCGCCGGTTTGGGCTTCATCGCCCGGTGCCTCCGTACACGACCGCCTCGTCGGAGTCGGAGTCGAGCCCGAAGGCGGTGTGCACGGCGCGCACGGCCTCGTTGACGTCGTCGGCGCGGGTGACCACCGAGATACGGATCTCGGAGGTCGAGATCAGCTCGATGTTCACGCCCGCGTCGGACAGCGCCTCGAAGAAGGACGCGGTCACGCCGGGGTTGGTCTTCATACCCGCGCCGACCAGCGAGATCTTGCCGATCTGGTCGTCGTAGCGCAGGGAGTCGAAGCCGATCGCCGACTTCTGCTTCTCCAGCGCCGCCATGGCCTTGGCGCCGTCGGTCTTCGGGAGGGTGAAGGAGATGTCCGTCAGCGCCGTGGTGGCCGCCGAGACGTTCTGCACGACCATGTCGATGTTGATCTCGGCATCGGCGATGGCACGGAAGATGGCCGCGGCCTCGCCCGGCTTGTCCGGGACGCCGACGACGGTGACCTTGGCCTCGGAGACGTCGTGGGCGACTCCGGAGATGATGGCGTGCTCCACCTTCTGATCCCCTTGCGGTTCGTTGCTGACCCAGGTGCCGCGCAGTCCGGAGAAGGACGAGCGCACGTGGATCGGGATGTTGTAACGGCGTGCGTACTCCACGCACCGGTGCAGCAGCACCTTCGAACCCGACGAGGCGAGTTCGAGCATGTCCTCGAAGGAGATCCAGTCGATCTTCCGGGCCTTCTTGACGACCCGCGGGTCGGCGGTGAAGACGCCGTCGACGTCGGTGTAGATCTCGCAGACCTCGGCGTCCAGCGCGGCGGCGAGGGCGACGGCGGTGGTGTCCGACCCGCCCCGGCCGAGCGTGGTGATGTCCTTCTTGTCCTGGGACACCCCCTGGAAGCCGGCGACGATGGCGATGTTGCCCTCGTCCAGCGCCGTACGGATCCGGCCCGGCGTGACATCGATGATGCGCGCTTTGTTGTGGACCGAGTCGGTGATGACGCCTGCCTGGCTGCCGGTGAACGACTGGGCCTCGTGGCCCAGGTTTTTGATCGCCATGGCCAGCAGGGCCATGGAGATTCGCTCTCCGGCGGTCAGCAGCATGTCGAATTCACGCCCGGCAGGGATGGGGGATACCTGCTCGGCGAGATCGATCAGCTCGTCCGTCGTGTCGCCCATCGCCGAAACCACGACGACCACCTGGTGGCCGTTCTTCTTGGCATCGACGATCCGCTTGGCGACACGCTTGATGCCCTCGGCATCGGCTACGGAGGAGCCTCCGTACTTCTGCACGACAAGGCCCACGTGCGCTCCTCGCTCGGTCTTCTGCAGTCACTACTGCGGTCGGCTCAGTCTATCGAGCGGCCGCGATACGCCCCTGTGATGTCACATGGTGAGATGTCCCGCTCACCACGTGATCATCCAGGAAGGGTCAGGGGACGTCCGCGGCCGCTCGGATGGCTGCTGCCCCTCGAACGGCGACGTACGCGGGTATGTGGCCCGCTTCACATACGGGCGCCGGCACCATGCCGTGGCTCGGCACCGGGCGGCGCCCCCGATGCCAAGGCAGACGACGCGGCTCAGCGCCCAGCGCACCACGACGACGCGGCTCAGCGCCGCGCCCGGCGCAGGCCCAGGGGGCCGGCGATCTCCTCGGCCATGACCTTGCCGGCCTCCTCGGCCAGCAGCTCCTCGGTGAGGTCCTCGTCCGTGTCCAGGCCGTCCAGCTCGGCCAGCGGCTGGTCGAGGCGGACGTGGGCCACGAGGGACTGGAGGGCGCGCAGGGTGGCGGAGGCGGTCGGGCCCCAGTTGGAGAAGTACGAGAACTGCCACCACCACAGCGCCTCGGTGGTGCGTCCCGCGCGGTAGTGGGCGAGGCCGTGGCGCAGGTCGGTGACGATGTCCGCGAGGCTGTCGGAGATCCGCGAGGGGACGGGTGCCTTGCGCGGCTCGTACGGATCGAAGACCTCGGAGAAGACGTCCACCGGGTCGAGGAGCACGGCGAAGCGCTCGCGCAACTCGTCCACGTCCAGGTCCGGACCGGTGTCCGGCTCGTACCGCTCGTCCGGGACGATGTCCTCGTGCGCACCCAGGCGCCCGCCGGTCAGCAGCAGCTGCGAGACCTCCAGCAGCAGGAACGGGACCGCGCTGTCCGGCTCGTCGCCCTTCGCGACCTCGGTCGTCGCCACGATGAAGGACTCGATCGAGTCGGCGATCTGGACCGCGAAGTCGTCCGGGTCCTGGTCCACGGCGTGCAGCATGGCGTCAGACATCGAGCAGTCGTCTCCCCTCGAAGGCACGCCCGAGCGTGACCTCGTCGGCGTATTCCAAGTCTCCCCCCACCGGGAGTCCGCTGGCCAGCCGCGTGACCTTCAGTCCCATCGGCTTCACCATGCGTGCGAGGTAGGTGGCCGTCGCCTCGCCCTCGAGATTGGGGTCCGTGGCCAGGATCAGCTCGGTGACCGTGCCGTCCGCGAGACGGGCCAGCAGCTCGCGGATGCGCAGGTCGTCCGGGCCCACGCCCTCGATGGGGCTGATGGCGCCGCCCAGGACGTGGTACCGACCGCGGAACTCACGCGTCCGCTCGATCGCGACGACGTCCTTCGGCTCCTCCACGACGCAGATGACGGCCTGGTCGCGGCGGGGGTCACGGCAGACGGTGCACTGCTCCTGCTGCGCGACGTTGCCGCACACGGCGCAGAAGCGCACCTTGTCCTTCACCTCCAGCAGCGCATGCGCGAGCCGGCGGACGTCGGTCGGCTCGGCCTGGAGGATGTGGAAGGCGATCCGCTGCGCGCTCTTGGGACCGACGCCGGGCAGCCTGCCCAGTTCGTCGATGAGGTCCTGAACCACGCCTTCGTACAACGGAACGCCTTTCCTTGCGTGCTTGCTGCTTACGGTAGTTGGTGGATGTGACGCTTAGAAGATCCTGACGCGACCGGCCGGCAGAGCCCGGGTCAGAACGGCAGGCCCGGCATGCCGCCGAGGCCCTGTGCGAGCGGTCCGAGCTTCTCCTGCTGGAGCTGCTGGGCGTTCTCGCCGGCGGCCTGGACGGCGGCGACGACGAGGTCCGCGAGGGTCTCGGTGTCCTCCGGGTCGACGGCCTTCGGGTCGATGACGAGACCCCGCAGCTCGCCGGAGCCGGTGACGGTGGCCTTCACCAGGCCGCCGCCCGCCTGGCCCTCGACCTCGGTCCGCGCCAACTCCTCCTGCGCACGGGCGAGATCCTGCTGCATCTTCTGGGCCTGCTGGAGCAACTGCTGCATGTTGGGCTGGCCACCACCGGGAATCACGGTCACTCCTGTTCGTACGTTGCTTCGATACGGCCGAGCCTACGTGGTCACCGGGCGCGATGCCCCACTCGGCGGTGACCAACTCTTTCGAGTGAGAGATACGGCTCCCGACCAGGCTCCTCTACCTGATCACGGCCCCCGTGCGGGCGGAAATACGAGGATCGGGGACGCACAGCCCACCATTCGGCGGTATGAAGGGCGTGCGCATCCGCGGGCGTATCAGAACGAACGCGCGCACCGTACGTCACACGGTGTAACGTCAGCACCTTTTGAGCACCTTTTCAGCGAAGCCGCAGAAGCCGTAGAGGGTAGAGGAGCGCACCGGTGAGTCAGCCGGAGATGCAGCCTGGGGGGCCGGCCCGGGAGGAGGGCGGCACCGCGCCGCTGGATGATCTGACCGGACGGGCGTTCCCGCTCGGCGACTGGGGGGAGCCCGCGGTCCGCCTCGACGAGCTCTACCGGTGGGTGGAGGCCGACGCCCTGCGCACGGCCGAGTGGTACCTCGCGGACCGTGCCCGCAAGCGCCGCTGGGCCCGGCTGCTGCGCCTCGGCACGGCGCTGGGCGCGATCTCGGGGACGGCCCTGCCGCTGCTCGACCTGACGGGCGCGGTGTCCGGGGCCGCCGCCTGGGGATACGTCTCCCTGTTGCTGGCCGCGGCCTGCACGGCCTGCGACCGGTACTTCGGCCTCACCGCGGGCTGGATGCGCGACGTCGCCACGGCTCAGGCGGTGCAGCACCGGCTGCAGGCGCTCCAGTTCGACTGGGCGTCCGAGAGCGTGCGGGAGGTGCTGGGCCCGACGGAGGGCACGGCGAGCGAGGCGGCCGAGCGCTGCCTGGGAGTGCTGCGCCGCTTCTCGGAGGACCTCTCGGCACTGGTCCGTACGGAGACGGCGGACTGGATGACCGACTTCCGGGCGGGCCCGGCGCCGCTGCGGCTGACGTCCTCGTCACCCGCCCGGCCGGAGGCGGGGCCCCCGTCGCAGTCCGCGGGAGTGATCCAGGGCCGCTTCCCGCTGCCTCCGGGCACCCGCCCGAACATGCCCCGGCAGCGGCCCCCGGAGCCGCCGCGCTGACAACCGCGCGGGGCCCGGGGTACGCCGGGTCGCCGGTCCGGGTGCGCCCCGTCGCCGTGCTGCGTACGCACGTGCCGGGTGCGCCCCGTCGCCGTGCTGCGTACGCACGTGCCGGGTGCGCCCGGTCACCGGCCGTCCGGACGCCGGGAGCGCCCGGACGCCGTGCCGCGTACGCACGAGCCGGGTGCGCCCGGTCGCCGGGAGCGCCCGGACACCGTGCCGAACCGGCGCCGGGCACCCGGCGGGAGCAGCGGGGGCAGAGTGCGGCGGGCCCGATGTGCGTTGTGCGTCAGTCCAGGTCCAGTACCGCGGCCGCCTGATCGGCCATCGCGGCCTCGCCCGCCGCGTTCGGGTGCACCGGGACGATGTTGGTGCCGAACAGGAGCGGTTCGATCCAGCGGGTACCCCTCGGGCTGCACGCGTCGTGGCCCTTCGACACCTCGGCCATGTCGACGAAGGTGACGCCCGTTTCGGCGGCGGCCTTCTCGACGGCCGCGTTCAGGTCCGTCTGCATCTGGTGCAGGTAGGGCACGTCGCCCTTGGCGACCGGCATCTTGAGGAAGCAGCCGGGGACGGCCCGCTCGGGCACGATCCAGGGGTAGCCGAGGATCGCGACCTCAGCCTTCGGCGACCTGGATCTGATCTCGTTCAGGGCCGTCCTGACGGCGGGATACGTCTTCTCGGCGATCTCGTCGGAGAAGCGGCTGCCGTAGTGGTCCTTGCAGGGGCTGCCCTGACCGGCCGAGAGCGTGCCGAGGGCGCCGCAGGCGAGGATGGCGCTGATGAACGTGTTGTTGTCGTTGCCGCCGATGGTCAGCGTCACGAGGTCGGTGTCGCTGCCGAGCGCGTCGAACTGCGGGGCGACACCCGGGTACTGAGCCTGCGTGAAGTGCTCGGTCTTCGCGCCGCCGCACGTGACGTCCGTGAGGCGCGCGCCGGTCCGGGTGGCGAGCAGGTGCGGGTAGTTCCTGGTGGTGCGGAAGCACAGGGGCGAGGCGTCCGGGTCGAGCGGGAGGACGCCCGAACCGGCGCTGTAACTGTCCCCGAGGGCGACGTAGTTCACCGGTTCGGCGGTGGCGTGGGCGGGGGCGGCGGTACCCAGCCCGAGTGCGGCGGTCCCGGCGGCCGCGAGGACCACCGACAGGGCTCTTTTCTTGACGTGGAACGGCATGGGGGGCGGCTCCTTCAGGCGAATGGTGCGGCTCTGGCATGCTCCGGCGCTCTGGGCACCGGTTCACGGAGCCACGACCTGCGCGCCGGGGCGCGTTCACCCGATCGGTGCGAGAAGCGTAGGAGGGCATCGAACCCGCCGCCCCTGTGACGGAATCCCAACCCTTGACAGTTTTTTCGTGAGCCGTCACCAACACCCGCGACCTGATGTGTGCTTGCCGCCACGCACAACGGCTCCGGGGCGCGTGCCCCGGAGCCGTCGAGATGAGCGGATCGTGCGTCAGGTGACGTACTCGTAGCCCTGCCAGCCGCTCGCGATCTTCGCGCGGACCGCGAAGGTCGACGTACCGCTGCGGCCGGTGGCCGTGTATCGGTAGACGTCACCGGCGCCGTTGACGCCAATGAGGTCGGCGCGGCCGTCACCGGTCATGTCGCCGGGCGAGGCGAGGTGGGTGTACGTGTTCCAGCCGCCGCCGATCAGGACGCGGGTCGCGAACGGCGCGGTGGCGGAACCGGTGCCCTTGTACAGGTACAGCTCGCCGTTGTACTTCCGCGCGATCAGATCGGGACGGCCGTCACCGCTGTGGTCTCCGCCGCTGACGAGCAGGTCGTAGACCCCCCAACCGCCGCCGACCCGGACCCGGTTGTCGAGCGGCTGGGTCGAGACGTCCTTCCTGCTCTTGTGGAGGTACAGGGAGCCGTCGAACCCGAGGCCCACCACGTCGCCCTTGCCGTCCCCGGTGAGGTCACCGGGGCCGGCGATGGTCCAGTACCTGTTCCACTCCTCGCCCTGGCCGAGATAGCCCACCCCTTCGGCCCACGCGTAGCCGGGGCCGATCTCGACGAGATGCGCCCGGTCCTTCTCGTCGAGCGCGCTGCTGAGCGTGCCCTCGAAGTAGCCCTTGTGGTAGGTGCCGCTCGGCACGGGGGTGCCGAGACGCCCGTTGGCCGGCGTGGGCCACCAGCGGATGTCGTTGTTCCCGTCGATGGTCACCAGCTCGTGCTTGCCGTACGCGGGCACACCACCGCCGCCCGCGTACAGCCGGACCGACTGCGCCCCGCTGCTGTGCACCGTGCGCGGGGCGAACTTGCCGCCCCCGGAGGCCGGATAGCGGTACACGGCCCCGTCGGGCGTGCGCGCGAGGAAGTCCGCGCGGCCGTCCACGTTCAGGTCGTCGGCGACGATCAGCTGGTTGAACATCTGGAAGCCGTAGCCGACCTTGACCCGCGTCCTGAACGGTGCCCCGGTCGAGGAACCCGTGCCCTTGTAGAAGTACAGGTCGCCGGCCACGGTCCGGCCGAGAATGTCGCCGATCCGGTCGCCGTCGACGTCTCCGGTGCCCACGAGCTGGTCGTACGTCTGCCAGCCCGAGCCCACCTGGGCGCGGGTGGCGAAGAAGCCCGATGTGCCGTTGCTCCGGTAGATGTACAGCACGCCCTCGGGGGTGCGTCCGAGGACGTCCGGCCGGCCGTCGCCGGTCACATCGCCCGGCGAGAGGATCTTGTTGAACATCTGCCAGCCGGTGCCGATGGGGTACCGGTACGTAGTGCCGCCGGTTCCGGACGCCTCGTGCGCCGTCAGCTCACCGTTGGACCACAGCGCCAGCAGGTCGGGGGCCGAGGTGCCGTAGAGATTGCCCACCGGAACGATGTCCTTGGGCCGGTTCTCGGCGTCGGTGTTCTGGCCGACGGTGAAGGGCGAGGCCGTCCTGGTGCCGCTCAGCACAATGCGGGTCGTGCCGTCGGTCGTGCGCTCGAGGCGGTCCGTGACGCCGTCACCGTCGACGTCGTAGCGCGGTGCCGGGGCCGCGGCGGCCCCGGCCGTTTCGGACACCGGAGCCGCCGCCGTCGCGGCCGGGCTGCCGACCAAGGTGACGGCGACGAGGCTGGTGCCCACACCCGCGGCAACAATCGCCGACCGCAGCCGCGTCTTGCGTGAACGGATCACAGTGCCCCTCCCATGGCGCGACCGCGCACGGGCGCAGTCTCCGCGGACGAGGGGCCGCCTCAAGGGCCCCACCCAGGTCAGCACCCTCGTCCGAAACGCGCGGAGCATAGCAGGGGGGATGACACCCGGGCTCCGGTGTCCGTCGGACCGGACCCGACGGCGTCCTTAGGGGCGCGCGGCAGCGAGCGGCGTGCGCTTGTGCCGGCTGCCCGTCGGCTCAGCGCCTGCGGCCGGACGTCAGGGCCCGTGTCAGGATCGGCGGGAGCAGGTCCCGGGCCAGGCGGCGGGCCGGGGAGCGGCGCGCGGGAGGCGCCGCCGGTGAGGGTACGGGAGCCGGCGGCGGGGCGACAGGTGCCGGCTCCGGCTCGCGGTCCGGCTGCGGGAGCGGCCCGTGGCGGGAGACCGGCGGGGCCGGCGGCTTGGCCTTGGGGCCCTTGATACGGATCAGGGGCAGGCCCGCGACCTCCTCCACGCCGTGCCACACGTCCGTGCGCGTCGCCAGGAAGCCCAGCAGCGCCTCGGTGAACGGGGCCGGGTCGCCCCACGTCCCGTACAGCTTGCTGCCGGTGATCACGACGGGCTTGAGGCCGGTCGTCGGCACCGCGCCCCACACCGCCGCCGAGACGCCCGGGCAGTGCTCGGCCCGGAAGTCGTCGAAGGCCACGATGCCGTCGGGGAGCAGGAGTTCACGCGCCGCCGCCACGTCGCCGTGCACGTGCTCGTACAGATGGGAGGCGTCGACGTGGAGGAAGCGGCAGGTGGCCGGTGCGACGCGGGAGGTGATGACGGACGTGGGGGCCTGCACCACCGTGGGCAGCTCGTCGTGGAAGGAGAGGTAGTTGGCCTCGAAGGCGCGGCGGGTCAGCGTCGCGTACGAGCGGTCCATCTCCGCGCTGTTGGGGTCGTCCGGCGCCTCGGAGTCGAACAGGTCGCAGACGGTGAAGGTCTCTCCTTCCCGCAGATAGCCGCCGAGGAAGATCGCGCTCTTGCCCATGTAGGCGCCGAGCTCCAGAAGGTCACCCTTCAGATCTGTGTCTCTCTGACGGGTCAGGAACCAGTCGAAGATCAGCTGATCGACCGGCCAGAACCAGCCTTTGACGTCCGCGAACCGCTCCGGCCTGGGAAGTTCCTCCGCGGCCGTCCCCTCGGAGGGGGTACTTGTCTGCGACATGCCCCGGTCCTACCGGAGGAAGGTGTCCGGCATCCGTCCGCCGTGTGTCCTGCGGTCGTCGGGCGTGTGACCGGGCACCTCCCGTCCACCGGGACGCGGGTCCGGCGGCGACGCCGTCAGCTGAAGATGATCATCGAGCCCTGCCCGAGGCTCCGTGTCGCCGCCGCGTGCAGCCCCAGCCACACATACCGCTCCCGCGCGAACGGACTCTCGTCGTACGGGATCGGACCGGCGGGCTCCTCCAGGGCGGTGGGACGCTCCGGCGGCTCCGGCGCGGCCGGCGGGTTCGCCGGGTCGATGCCGATCGCGGGTGCCACGTACTCCAGTTCGCGCAGCAGGCCCTGGGTGGAGCCCAACGGACCGCCGCCCTCCAGGAGTTCGTCGTTGAACAGCGGCGCGGGGAAGTCCACCGGGACGTAGGCGCCCGCGTGGTCGTAGTGCCACACCAGGTGCGACTGCTGCGCCGTCGACTCGAACATCTCCAGCAACTGCTCGTAGTCGCCGCCGAGTTCGTCGACGGGCGTCACCGCGAGACCGCACAGCTGCAGGAGGTAGGCGCGCCGCAGGAAGTGCAGCGCGTCGTAGTCGAAGCCGGCGACCGGTGCGACGTCGCCCGACAGGCCCGGCATGTAGGCGAAGACGGGCACGGTGGGCAGACCGGCGCCGGTCAGTGCCTTGTCGTAGGAGGCGATCTCTTCGGCGAAGGGGTTGTCGGGGCTGTGGCACAGCACGTCGACAAGGGGGACCAGCCACAGGTCACAGGCCAAGGGAAGGCTCGCTCTCAGCGGTACGGACGAGGGTTCTCCCCCTGGCCTCGCCAGGGGGCAGTGGGACGCGGACGGTGGACGGGACAGCGTAATGCCGTGCGCAGGACCGGCGAAGAGGGCCCTCACCGCATGCCGCCTTCCGCCCCCACGTCCCATACCCATACCCCGGCCACGCGCTCGCCCGGCCTGCCCAGCAGTTTCGTGACCGTCTCGTAGAGGGCCCGCTCGTGGTACTGCGGCGGCAGCACCACCACGCCGGCCTTCCAGGCGGCGAGGTCCGCGCGGGCCTGCGCCTGCCACTTGGGGCCGATCACGGGGACCCGGCCGGTGTTGCGGACCTCGGAGAGCAGGTTGGAGGTGTGCCGGGGCGTCGCCCCGTAGATCCCGATGCGGTCGGGGCCCCACGGGCCGTTGAAGTAGCCGCCGGCGACCGGGAATCCGAGGCCGGACGCCGACTGCCAGTACAGGGCGTCCGCGCTGCCCGGCGTCGGCAGCGGCACGGTGACCAGCGACTCGCCCTCGCCGAGGTAGGAGCGGTACGCGCCGTGGGTGATGAAGCCGGGCACCTCCGCCCGCTCCCGGACCGGGTACGGGGTCGGGAGCACCGGCACCAGCGCCGCCGCCAGCGCGGCGAAGCCCGCTGCCCGCAGGCCCCAGGAGCGGTGCTCCGCCGTCGCGAGGCGGTCGGCGGCGAGGGCGAGCAGCATGCCGAGCACGGGCGCGCACACCATCGCCACCCGCGACTCGATGACCGACTCGAACAGCGGCTGGTGCGCGAGCGCCCGCCAGGGCCCGGTGAGCACGATGTCCGTGTACGGGATGCGGAACTTCGGTCCGAGCGACAGGAACGCGGCGGCCACCGCCGTGAACGCCAGCGCCTTCACGACCGCCAGCCGCCACCACTGGAACACCAGCGCGGCGCTCAGCGCGATCAGCGGCCAGCCGAAGAAGGCGTTCTGCTCGGTGCGGTTCATCGCGAGCGGATCGGCGCCCGCGTCCGAGCCGAGCAGGGCACGGCCCGAGAACTGCAGGAACGCGAGCGGGCTGTTGCCCGCGTTGTCGCCGTGCAGCACGCTCTTGTAGCTCTGCGGCCCGAAGAACTGCCAGCCCAGCGGGAACGCCACCAGTGGCAGGCACACCAGCAGCGCGATCCCGAGCCCGCGCAGCAGCGGCCGCCACGCCGCCCGGGCCACGTCGCGCCGCGCGAGCGCGTACGACAGGGCGAACAGCAGCATCCCCACGGCGGCGAGCAGCAGCGGCTCCTCGCCGAGGAAGATCTGGTACGTCGCGAACAGGCCGAGGAGCACGCCGTCGCGGACCACGTTCCGGCCCTCGCACAGCCGCAGCGCCCGGTCGACGATCAGCGGCAGCATGAACAGGACGAGGAAGTTCGGGTGGGCGTGGCCGTGCGAGATCATCGGCGGCGCGAAGGCGGCGAAGGCGCCGCCGAGCGCGGCGGCGGCTCTGTTGCGCACCAGCCGCCGGGCGATCAGCCAGTACCAGGAGACGGCGGTCGCGGTGAGCCCGAGGGTGAGGACGAGCGCCCAGGTGACGGTCGGCCCGAAGGCCAGCGTGACGGGTGTCAGGGGGACGGACAGCCCCAGCATGACCGTGTTGGCCATCAGGTTCACGCCGTCGGGATATCCCTGGAGGGTGGTGAACAGCGGATTGCGCAGGTGCGTGACGTTGTCGGCGGTGACCGCGAAGAACCACTCCCACTGGTTCTGGTCCTGGCCGGCGTCGCGCAGGTAGCCCCGGTCGAGGTCCGCCCACAGCCCCTTGTAGAGCAGGACGGACGCGAGGAGGAAGAGCCCGGCGACGGCGAG
The DNA here is from genome assembly GCF_046506645.1 of Streptomyces sp. 5K101. Classification (NCBI taxonomy): domain Bacteria; kingdom Bacillati; phylum Actinomycetota; class Actinomycetes; order Kitasatosporales; family Streptomycetaceae; genus Streptomyces; species Streptomyces sp. 5K101. The sequence continues at coordinate 111,194 of NZ_JBKFFO010000005.1, forward strand.
GTCCGCGCGGCGCACGGCACGGGTGCGCAGCCGCAGCAGCTCCAGCAGCACCTTGCCGTAGTCGGCGGGGCCGACCTTCGATCCGGCGACGTGCGACCAGCGCACCGGGACCTCGGTCACGGGCCAGCCCGCGCGGTGGAAGAAGCGCAGGATCTCGACGTCGATGCCCCACCCGGTGAGCTGCGAGTCGGCGAAGGCGGCACGGGCCTTGTCGCCGTCGAAGAGCTTGAAGCCGCACTGGGTGTCGCGGATGCCGGGCACCGCCACGAGGCGTATGAGCCGGTTGCCCATGCGGCCGAGGCACTCGCGCACGCGCCGCTGGTGCACCTCGATCCGGGCGTCGGGGTGGGCGCGGGAGCCGATGGCGGCCGCGGCGCCGGTGGCGGCGAGCTCGTCGTCGAGGCGGGCCAGCTCGTCGATGGGGGCGGCGAGATCGGCGTCGGTGAACAGCACCCGCCGCCCATAGGAGGCGAGGACGCCCATGCGCAGGGCGTGGCCCTTGCCCCGGTTGGTCCGGCTCGACACGAGCTGGATGCGGGGCTCCTCGGCCGCCGCCTCCTGGGCGATCTTCGCGGTGGCGTCGGTGGAGCCGTCGTCGACGACGATCAGCTCCCACTCGCCCCAGCGCGCGGGGTCGGCGCGCAGGAAGGCGCAGATGGCGGCCAGCGTCGGGCCGAGGCGTACCTCCTCGTTGTACGCGGGTACGACGACGCTCAGGTCCACGCTCACCGCTCGCGCCGGCCGTGGGGTACGCGGGCCGGGGCCGGGGCCGGGCGGCCACCGGCGGCACCGGACCCGTCGGCGGGGGCCGGTCCGCGTTCGAGCCGGTCCGCCCAGGCCAGCGCGTGCGCGTTGCAGGCGTGGATCTCCGCGCGCACGGCCTCCGCGTCACCGTGGGTCACCGCGTCCACCACCTTCTCGTGGCCGCTCCACAGCCACTCCGCCGGCGCCGGGTCGGACCGCAGGTACGGGACGGCGAACACCCACGCCTGCACCCGCAACCGGTGCAGGAACTCGGAGATGTAGTGGTTGGTCACGAGCGCGCCGAGCTCGCGCCAGAACCGCAGGTCGTAGCCGATCAGGATGTCGAGGTCACCGGCGCGGGCCGCCCGCGCGGCCTCCTCGGCCCGGCGGCGCACGGACAGCAGGGCCTGGGCACTCGGGGCCGCGGAGCAGCGCTCCGTGCGCTGCCGGAAGACGCCGTCGACCACCATCGAGCGCGCCTCGACCATCGTGCGGTAGTCGTCGACGGAGAACCGGTGCACCTTGAAGCCTCGGTGCTGGTCCGAATCGAGCAGCCCCTGTGCGGACAGGTCCACGAGCGCCTCGCGCACGGGCGTCGCGGAGACGCCGTACTGGTCGGCTATCTGCCGGACCGTGAACTCCTGCCCGGGCTGGAGCCGCCCGGCGAGCACCTCGTCACGCAGCGCGTCCGCGATCTGCTGCCGCAGGGTGCTGCGGGTGACGGCGGTGCCGCCGCCGCTGGCGTTGCCGGGCATCGTGGTGGCCTTCTCCTTCTGCTTCGGTTCCGGACACGATAGGCCAGGGGCGTGGCGGGGTCGTGGGGCATGGAGCCCGCACCGTGACGGAAGCGAGGCGGATGTGACGGATGTGTTCAAACCGGCCGACGGCGACGGAGCCCCGGTGTCCGGGGCCGGCCGGGCCGCCGAGGTCCGCACGGCGTTCGAGGGGCTGCTGCAGATCCGCCGTGTGACCAACGCGACGGCCGCGGACCCGGCGGCGGTCCCCGCGCCCTGGGAGCTGCACCGCATGGTGCGCGCGGTGTCCCTGGCCCTGGAGGCGGCGGGCTTCCCGCCTTCGGCGGTCGACGCCGAGGGCGCGAGGACGGCGACCGGCTACCGCGTGCGTCCCGGCGAGCGCCCGGCCACGGTGTGCGTGGAGTGGCTGGGCCCGCCGGGCGGCGGCGCGGCACAGGCCGAGGAGGCCGAGCTGACGGCGTGCGCGGCGGCCCTGGGACGCCTCGGCTGGGAGGCGCTGCTCTACCGGGGCCCGCGGCGCCGGCGCTTCCTGGAGGTGGAACGGGGGGTGTGAGCGTCCGCCGGGGGGCGCGCCGGGGGCCCGAGCAGGCTCCGGCGCCAGGGCCCGGAGGCCCAAGCAGGCCCCGGCGGCCGGGCCCGGAGACCCAAGAGCTGCGGCCGAGCCGACGCGGCGGGCATCAGCCGGCTTCACGGCAGCGCAGGCGCGCGGGCGCGTGCGCTGCCGGTCGCCCGGACTCCGGGAAGCGGCCGACTCTCACCCGGAGAGGCTACGAGGCGACCGACGCCCCGCGCCCCGCGGCCGACTCGACGCGCCCTGCGGCCGGCTCGCCGGCCCCCGCGCGGAACGTCTGGCGGTACGCCATCGGCGACACCCCGGTCAGCGCGGCCATGTGCTGGCGCAGCGACGCCGCCGTCCCGAAGCCCGACTCGGCCGCGACCCGGTCCACCGGCAGGTCCGTCGTCTCCAGCAGGCGGCGGGCGTGCTCGACGCGCCGGCCGGTCAGCCACTGGACCGGTGTCATGCCGACCTCCTCGCGGAAGCGGCGGGAGAAGGTGCGCACGCTCATCCGGGCGTGCGCCGCCAGTTCGGCGAGGGTGAGCGGGTGGTCCAGGCGGCCGAGGGCCCAGGCGCGCGTCGCGGAGGTCGACGCGGCGGACGGCGGCGGTACGGGCCGTTCGATGAACTGGGCCTGGCCCCCGTCCCGCCACGGCGGCACGACGCACAGCCGCGCCACCCGGTTGGCGACCTCGCTGCCGTGGTCGCGGCGCAGCAGGTGCAGGCACAGGTCCACCCCGGCGGCGACGCCCGCGGCCGTCAGCACGTCGCCGTCGTCGACGAACAGCACGCCCGGGTCCACCTCGACCCCGGGGAAGGCGCGCTGGAACTCCTCCGCGTCGTTCCAGTGCGTGGTGGCACGGCGGCCGTCGAGCAGGCCCGCGGTGGCGAGGACGTACGAGGCGGTGCAGAGGGACACGACGCGGGCGCCGGGGCGCAGCGTCGTGAGGGCCGTGGCGAGCGGCGCGGGCAGCCACTCCTGGGGCCGGTCGGGGCCGCAGGTGAACGGCGGGACGACGAGCGTGTCCGCCGTCGCGAGCGCGTCGAGCCCGTGCTCGACGGTGACGGAGAAGTCGGCGCTGGTGCGCACCGTGCCGCCGTCGATGCCGCAGGTGATCACCTCGTACAGCGGTTCGCCGCCCGGCCCTTGGGCGGTGCCGAAGATCCGGACCGGGATGCTCATCTCGAAGGGGTAGACGCCGTCGAGCGCGAGGACGACGACCCGGTGCGGGGCGGAAGAGGCCATGGCCAGATCCTTGCACATCATGGCCATCCGGCCACTCGTATACGGCTTTCCGCTGCCGCAGGGTGGATCCCGGGCCCCGGACGGGGTCGATTCCCTTGACGAGGAGCGGACATGATGAGGGCCATCAGGCAGGACACACTGGGCGGACCGGACGTGCTCAAGGTCGTCGAGACCGGCCGTCCCGAGCCCGGCCCCTCGGAGGTCCTGGTGCGGGTCCACGCCGCCGGGGTCAACCCCACGGACTGGTGGCACCGTTCGACGGGCGGGCTGCTCGGCGAGGGGCGCCCGGTGCCGCTCGGCTGGGACGTGTCCGGCGTCGTGGAGGCCGTCGGCCTGGGCGTGACGATGTACCGGCCCGGCGACGAGGTGTTCGGCATGCCCCGGCTGCCCGAACCGGCGGGCGCGTACGCCGAGTTCATGACGTCCCCGGCCCGCCACCTGGCCCGCAAGCCGGCCGGGATCACGCACGTGGAGGCCGCCGCACTGCCGGTCGCCGCGCTCACCGCCTGGCAGTCGCTGGTCGACACCGCCGGCGTACGCCCCGGCCATCGCGTACTGGTGCACGCGGCGGCGGGCGGCGTGGGACACCTGGCCGTCCAGATCGCCAAGGCGCGGGGCGCGTACGTGATCGGCACGGCGAGCGCGGCCAAGCACGCCTTCGTGCGAGGGCTCGGCGCCGACGAGGTCGTCGACTACCGGACCACGGACTTCACCGAGGCCGTCGCGGACATGGACGTGGTCCTGGACACCGTGGGCGGCGCGTACGGGCCGCGCTCACTGGACGTGCTCCGGCCGGGCGGCATGCTGGTCTCCCTCGCCTCGCCCGCTGAGGCACACCTCGCGGGGGAGGCCGAACAGCGGGGGCTGCGCGCCGGTTTCACGATCGTGGAGCCCGACAACGGCGGGCTGCGGGAGATCGCCGCGCTGGTCGAGTCGGGCAGGCTGCGGGTGCACGTGGACACGGTGCTGCCGCTGGAACAGGCCGGCAAGGCGCACGAGATCGGCGAGACGGGCCGGACGCAGGGGAAGACCGTGCTCACGGTGGCGTGAGCGGACCCAAAGAGGCCCGAGGGCCGCCGCCGCGCGGGCGACGGCCCTCGAAGCCGTGGTGGCCGGTGCCTAGTACAGGCCGGTGTACGTGTTCCAGCCGGTGCCGATGCTCACCCTGGGCTTGAAGCCGCCCTTGCCGTCGGAGTCGTAGCGGTAGAGCGTGCCGCCGCTGGTCCGCGCGACGAGGTCCGCGCGGCCGTCGCCGTTCATGTCGCCCGGCGCCGCCAGCTTGGTGTACTGGCCCCAGCCGGAGCCGATCAGCTTCTTCGCCTTGAACGGGGCGGAGGCCACGCCCGTGCCCTCGTACAGGTACAGGCTGCCGTCCTTGGCGCGCGCGATCAGGTCCGCACGGCCGTCGCCGGAGATGTCACCGGCGCCGACGAGCACGTTGAACTGGCCCCAGCCGGAGCCGATCCGCTGCTTGGCGGCGAAGCCGCTGCCGGTGCCGTGACCCCGGTAGAGGTACAGCACGCCGGAGCCGTCGCGGGCCACGATGTCGCCCTTGCCGTCGCCCGAGAGGTCACCGGGGCCGACAAGGGTGTTGTAGACGCCCCAGCCGCCGCCGATGTCGTAGATGCCGCCCGACGAGTGGTCGAAGTTGTAGAGGTGGCCGTTGTAGACCTCGAACAGGTCGGCGTAGCTGTCGTCGTCGAGCGAGGAGAAGTACGACAGCTTCGAGCCCTTGAACCCGCCGTCCGCGCTGGCCTTGATACGCGGGGCGAACTGGCCGTTGTTCCGGTCGTAGTAGTAGTAGAGGGTCCCGTGGGTGTCGAGGCCGAACATCTCGTCCTTGCCCCACGAGGGGAGGCTGCTGCCGTTGGCGAACCGGCTCAGCATGTGCCAGCCGCTGCCGAGCTTCACGCGGGGCTGGAAGGCGCCCGTGCCGGTGGAGGCGTACTGGTAGAGGTCGCCGTTGTACGCGCGGGCGATGAGGTCGGCGTTGCCGTCCTCGTCGAGGTCGTCGATGCTGAACAGCGTGTTGAAGATGTTCCAGCCGCTGCCGACCTTGACCTTGTCCTTGAAGGGACGCGTGGCCTCGCCGGTGCCGCTGTAGAAGTAGAGCTCACCGGCGGTGTTGCGGGCGAACAGGTCGGCGATGGCGTCGTTGTTGACGTCGTTCAGGCCGACGAGCTGGTCGAACTGGCCCCAGCCCGTGCCGACCTTGACCCGGGACCCGAGCGGGCTGGAGGCGCTGGTGGTGCCCGGGTACAGGTAGAGGTCGCCGACGGGGGTACGCGCGAGCACGTCACCGATCTCGTCGCCGGTCAGGTCACCGGGCGAGAAGACCTTGTTGTAGATCTGCCAGCCGTGCCCCGACCAGAAGTTGCTCGGGTAGTACAGGTCGTTCGTGTACGCCGAGAGCCGTCCGGCGGCCGTCAGCGTGAAGTGGACCGGGCCGCTCGGGTTGAGGCCGGACGCGGTGAAGACGTCCTTGTAGACCTGGGTGCCGGTCTCGCCCGAGACGTGGTAGGAGAGCTCGTGACTCTCGGCACCGGTGTCGACGTACACGGTCCCGCCGAGGTCCTGGAGGATCAGGTCGGACCAGCCGTCGCCGTCCACGTCGCTGCGCGGCTTGGCGAGCGGCGCGCCCGTCTCCTGGGCGCTGAACGCGCCGCGGTTCACGTCCGGGCGCGGCAGGTCGAGGCTGGGCGGCTGGGCGGCGTCGCGGGCCTTGAGCCGCTCGACCGTACGGTTCGGCGCCGGGGTCTCGTCCGCCTGGGCCGCCGGGGCCGCCAGCAGCATGCCGGCGGCCAGGGCGAGCGCGGTGCAGGCGGCGAGGCGCACGTGCGCGCGGGTGTTTCTGCGCGGACCGGCCGCGGCGCGGCCGGATTCCATGGAAGTCAAGGTCCCCCCTCGAAGGGTGTCACCTGCACGGCCGCTCCGCGGCGCGGCGCGTGGGCGCGCGCCCATGGGGGATGTGGAGACGGCGGTGCAAGGAAGCGAGCACCGGTATAGACGTGCGAGGTGGGGCAAGGGATGTACAGGTGAGGCAACTTTTTCGCGGCGGCGCACGGCAGGGAGAGCGGCAGATGCGTACCGCCTTCGGCGGTGTCCGCAAAGTCCCCTACGGCCTGGCGGCCGCGGGAGGGACCCCCAGACGGGCTGGTGACGCCCTGCGGCATCACCGGCCCCGCCGACGCCGGAGGCGCGGGGGCCGGGGCGCAGCCCCGGCCACGGGCCCGGGGGCCGAGTCCCCGGTCAGGCCACCCACTCGTCGGCCACCGACAGCGCCGCGTCCAGGGCCGCCAGGCCCTCCTTGGCCTCGGACTCCGTCACGCTGCACGGCGGCACCGCGTGCATGCGGTTCATGTTGACGAAGGGCCACAGGCCGTTCTTCTTGCAGGCCGCGCCGAACGCCGCCATCGCCGCGTTCGCCTCTCCCGTCGCGTTGTACGGCACCAGCGGCTCGCGCGTCTCGCGGTCGCGGACCAGGTCCAGCGCCCAGAACGCGCCCGTGCCGCGCACCTCGCCCACCGACGGGTGACGCTCGGCCAGTTCGCGCAGGCCCGGGCCGAGGACCGTCTCGCCGATGCGGGCGGCGTGCTCGACGACCTTCTCCTCCTCCATGACCCGGATCGTGGCGACGGCGGCCGCACAGGCCAGCGGGTGGCCGGAGTACGTCAGGCCGCCCGGGTACGGGCGCTTGTCGAACGTCGCCGCGATCTCGGCCGAGATCGCGACGCCGCCCAGCGGCACGTACCCGGAGTTGACGCCCTTCGCGAACGTCATCAGGTCCGGCACCACGTCGAAGTGCTCGGCCGCGAACCACTTGCCCGTACGGCCGAAGCCCGCCATGACCTCGTCGAGCACGAAGACGATGCCGTAGCGGTCGCAGATCTCGCGGACGCCCGCGAGGTAGCCGGGCGGCGGGGTCATGATGCCGGCGGTGCCGGGAATGGTCTCCAGGATGATCGCCGCGACGGTCTGCGGGCCCTCGAAGGCGATGGTGTCCTCGAGGTGCGTCAGGGCGCGCTCGCACTCCTCCGCCTCCGTCGAGGAGTAGAAGGGCGAGCGGTAGAGGAACGGTCCCCAGAAGTGGACGACGCCCGCGGTGCCGTTGTCGTTGGCCCAGCGGCGCGGGTCGCCGGTGATGTTGATCGCGGTCGCCGTGCCGCCGTGGTACGAGCGGTAGGCCGAGAGCACCTTCGGGCGGCCCGTGTGGAGACGGGCCATGCGGACGGCGTTCTCGACGGCCTCGGCGCCGCCGTTGGTGAAGAAGATTTTGTCCAGGTCGCCCGGGGTCCGCTCGGCGATCAGCCGGGCCGCCTCGGAGCGGGGCTCGACCGCGAACGCGGGCGCGAAGGTGGCGAGCCTGCCCGCCTGCTCCTGTATCGCGGCGACGACCTTCGGGTGCTGGTACCCGATGTTGGTGTAGACGAGGCCGCTGGTGAAGTCGAGGTAGCGGTTCCCGTCGTAGTCCCAGAAGTACGAACCCTCGGCGCCGGCGACGGCGAGCGGGTCGATCAGTCCCTGGGCGGACCAGGAGTGGAACACGTGCGCGCGGTCCGCAGCCTTGACGGCGGCACCGGCCTGGGGATCGGCATGAGGGGTCATGCGGGCCAGCGTAGGGAACGGCAGCTGAGAGCCGACATGGCCACCTTGTATGACCTCGGCCTCCTTGCCTGGGCAGGGTGTCGGGCCACGTCCCCGCATTATTGACAGCATGCTGTCGACATGACAGGCTACTGTCATTGAACGTCGAGGAGGGCACCATGACCAGCAAGACCGTTCACCTGGCCGTGTACGACACCTACGCCGACTGGGAGACGGGCCACGCCACCGCCCACCTGGTGCAGAACGGCTTCACCGTGCGCACGGTCGGCCCCACGACCGAGCCCGTCACCACCATGGGCGGCGTCCGCATCCAGCCCGACCTGGCGCTGGACGTGCTGGACCCGGCCGACAGCGCGCTGCTGATCCTCACCGGCGCCTCGCTGTGGGACACCGGCGACAAGCTCGCCCCGTTCGCCGCGGCGGCGCGCACGTTCCTCGACGCGGGCGTCCCGGTCGCCGCCATCTGCGGCGCGACCGCCGGACTCGCCCGCGAGGGCCTCCTCGACGACCGCGCGCACACCAGCGCCGCCTCCTTCTACCTGGAGGCCACGGGCTACCGGGGCGGCGGGACGTACGTGGAGACGGACGCCGTGACCGACGGCGAGTTGATCACCGCGGGCCCGACCGAGCCGGTCGCCTTCGCCCGCGAGGTCTTCGCCCGGCTCGGGGTGTACGAAGGCCCGAAGCTGGACGCCTGGTACCGGCTCTTCCACGACTCGGACCCGGCGGCGTACGAGATCCTTTCGGCATGAGCACCCGCAGACCCGACAACCACCCGCAGGAATTGCTGACCCGTACGGCGCTCGGCGTCTTCCGGCTGAACGGCCAGTTCATCACCGTCTCGGACGGGTTGGCCCAGGCGGCCGGACTGACGGCGGCCCGCTGGCAGGTCCTCGGCGCGGTGCTGCGCGAGCCGCAGACCGTGGCCGGGATAGCCCGCACGATGGGCATCACGCGGCAGAGCGTGCAGCGCATCGCGGACCTGCTGGCCGATCAGGGGCTCGCGGAGTACGGCCCCAACCCGGCCCACCGCCGCGCGAAGCTGCTGCACGCGACGGAGGCGGGACGCGAGGCGATACGGAAGATCGACCCCGGCCACGCGCGACTCGCCCGCCGGCTGCTCGGCGAGCTCGGGGCGGAGGGGTTCGCGGAGACGGTGCGGGTGCTGGAACGGCTGACGAGGGCGATGGACGCGGTCGACCAGGAGACGGCGGCCGCGGAGGACGCGGCGGGCGCGTCGGTCACGTAGACCCTGGCGGCCACGCCGGAGGCGACGGACCCCGGCGGAGGCCGTCAACGATGCCGGACCCGGCGGAGGCACCGTACCCGGCAGCGCCCCGGACCGGGGGACCCGGCCGGCACGGCACTCGGCCGACGCTGCCGGGTCGCCGAACCGACGGATTCGGCGAACCCGGCCGCCACGGACCGGTCGTCGATCCCGGCGGACTCGGCCAGCACGGGTGCCTGAACGGGGCGGACTTCGCGGCCCCCGCCGCCCCCGGCGTACGGCACTATCCTCGGTCCGTCGACCATCGGACACGGGGGGGGCGCCGCGCTGCGGGCCGGCGGCCGGTGGGTCCCGTCTCCTCCTCCGAGTCGTCCGGATCCTCCGAGCCCTCGACGTCCGGCTCCACGAAGCCGGCCGACGACGCCAAGGGCCCTCCCCGTCCCCCTCCTCCTCGCCGTCCACCGCGACGGGCGGGGTCCCACAGGAGTACGCCGGCACCTGGCGCGGCACGTTCGACACCGCGGACGGCACCAACGTCCGGGAGATGACCATCACCCAGGGCGAGCGGGGGGAGCAGGTCATGACGCTGTCCGGCACCGGCCCGAGCTACGACTGCCGCTGGTCGGCCACGCTGCGCGCGCCGGGACCGCCGCTCGAACTGGGCCCGACATCGGTCACGTTCGGCGATCCGGTCTCCTGCTCGCCCGGCCGGTGGAGGCGCCTCGAGATGCCGGACGACCACACGGTCGTGCGCGAGCTGGTCGGCTCTGGCGGCGCGCCGGTCACGTACACGAAGACCGGCTGAGCGGGACCGGTCGAGAGGCTCAGCCCCAGCTCGCCGAGTGGAAACTCCGGAACTCGCGGCGCTCCTGCACCGAGACGATCCAGCGGGCGGAGACCAGGACGCCCAGGCTCAGTGCGATCACGCCAAGGCCCAGACGGGGATTGTCGAAGTCCACGATGCTCGTGACCTCCCGTGAGCCGCCGCCCGACGCACCGGAAGCACCCGCCGCAGCGGACCCCGAAGGCCCGGGCGGCCCGGAAGACCCGGCAGCCCCGTCCCCCGTACCGGAGGCGTCGCCGGATCCGTTCGCGCCCGGCGGGCGCGGCGGCCCGCCCGTCAGGTCCACGCCGAGCGCCTCCATGGCCGCGGTCACCGGCTGGAAGTACGTCGTACCGCCGCTGGTGCAGTCCCCGTCGCCGCCCGACGTCACGCCGAGCGCCAGTCCCTCCGAGAACAGCGGACCCCCGCTGTCCCCGGGCTCCGCGCACACCGTGGTCTCGATCAGGCCGGTGACCGTGCCCTCGGGGTAGTTCACCGTCGCGTTCACCGCCGTGACCTCGCCGGAACGGAAGCCGGTCGTGCTGCCGCTGCGGAACACCCGCTGCCCGACGACCGGGTCGGCCGCGCCCACGATCCGTACGCCCCGGCCGTCGCCGATCGAGGCGACGTTCGTGCGGTCGAGCGTGTCGGCGCTCTCGTACCGGACCAGGGAGTAGTCCTTGCCCGGAAAGTTGGCGTCGGTGGTGGTGCCGACCAGTTCGGCGCCCTGCCGGTCCTGGAACCAGGAGGTGCCCTCGGGCCCGCAGTGGCCCGCCGTCAGGATGTAGGTGTCCGTGCCGTCCGTGACGTTGAAGCCCGCAGAGCAGCGGCGCTGGTCGCCGAAGATCGGGGACGCGCCGCCGACCCTGGGGGTGAAGGCCCCCTGCGTGCGCTCCATGCGGACGTGGCCGCCGATCCGTTCGGCGAGGCCGGACAGCCGCGACCAGTCGGCGGCGGAGACCGTGCTGTCGGCCCGTACGGTGACCTCGTTGGACGCGTAGTCCACCGCCCAGGCCGTCCCGGCCACGCGGGGCGCGGCGCGCAGTGCCTCGGTGGCCGAGCGGAGCCGGTCCATGCTGTGGGTCACGATCCGGGCGTCCGCGCCGGCCGCGCGTACCTCCGCGGCGGCTTCGGCGTCGGTCACCGCGACGACCCTCCGCCCGTCGCCTGTCGTCCAACTCCCCGCCGTACGGGCCGTGCCGAGCGCCGCGACGGTGTTCGCCACGCTCTGCCCGTCCGCCGGTTCGCCCGCCATGGCGTCCGTGACCATCAGCCCGCCGCAGACCAGCCCGCCTGCGGCGGCCAGCCGGACCAGCCGCCGCAGCTTCCGTCGTGCGTGCCTCATACGCGGCCCCAAGGTCGTACCGTCCCGGTGTCACCCGCTCTATACGCGGCCGCGCGCCACACCGTTCACCGGCGGCCGCGCCGGACGGGCCGTGAACATGCCACCCGTTGCCCTGTGGAAGGATCGCCGCGTGGACGCCCTGACCCCCGACGACCCCACCCGGATCGGCCCCTTCCGTCTCATCGGCCGGCTCGGCACCGGTGGCATGGGCCGCGTGTACCTCGCCCGGTCCGAGGGCGGCCGTACCGTCGCCGTGAAGGTGGTGCACGCACAGCTGGCCGAACAGGACGAGTTCCGGCGGCGGTTCGCGCGCGAGGTCGCCGCGCTGGAGCAGGTCGGCGGAGCCGGGACCGCGCCCGTGATCGACTCCGACACGGCGGCCGACGCGCCCTGGGTGGCCCTCACCTACGTACCCGGCCCCTCCCTGCGGAACGTGGTCGGCGAGGAGTACGGCCCGCTGCCGGCCGCCACCGTCCTGGCGCTCGCGGGCAGGCTCGCCGACGCGCTCACGCACATCCACCGGGCCGGACTGGTGCACCGGGACCTCAAGCCGTCCAACATCCTGCTCACCGTCGACGGTCCCCGCATCATCGACTTCGGTATCGCGCGGGCCGTGGACACCGTCACGGACGGCGGGCTGACCAGCACCGGCGCGGTCGTCGGCTCGCCGGGCTTCATGTCGCCCGAGCAGGTGCGCGGCGAGAAGCTGACGCCCGCGTCGGACATCTTCTGCCTCGGCGCGGTCCTCGCGTACGCGGCGACCGGGCTGCCGCCCTTCGGCTCGGCGGACAGCGGCGCGCACGCGACCATGTTCCGCATCGCGCACGACGAGCCGGACCTCACCGGACTGCCGCCCGAGCTCGAACCGCTCGTCCGGGCCTGCCTGGACAAGGAACCGCAGCGCCGCCCGCCCGCCTCCGTGCTCGCCGCAGCCGACGACGGCGCCCCCGGAGCATGGCTGCCGGCCGACGTGCTGGCCCGCCTCGGCAGGAGCGCGGCCCGGCTGCTGGACGCCGACACCCCCGTGCCGGGCGCAGGTGACCCGACCCCCGCCGCCGACCCCGCGCCGCCGCGCAGCCCGCGCAGGGGTCGGATGCTCGCCGCCGTCCTCGCGGCGGCACTCGTCGCGGCCGGGGGCGTGAGCGCGGCGGTGTTCTGGCCGGAGAAGGAACCGGCGGACACCTCCACGGGACCGGGCACGGACGATCGCACCGCCGGGGACGTGCCGCAGTCCTTCGTGGGCGCCTGGGAGGGCGTCCTCGACGGCACGGCGGACGCCCCCTACTCCACGGGACGCATCGAGATCGCCCAGGGGCGTACGGGCCAGAAGACGGCCGTGTACGTGACCGTCACCGGCGAACGGCTGTGCATGGGGCGGTCCGTACTGGTGTCGGCGGACGCCGACCGGATCGTGTTCGGCGAGAGCGACGTGACGCTGAGCGTGCCGGAGAAGCAGTGCACCCCGGCCGCGCACCAGACGCTCACCGTCCGCTCGCCCGACGTCCTGGAGTGGACCTCGGGCGCGGCGACGGCGACGTTCCGGAAGGCGGGCGCCGGCCCGGAGGCGGTGCCCGCGACGTTCCTCGGCACCTGGACCGAGGACGAGTCCGGCGTCGAATGGGGCCCCGGGCAGGCGGAGTTGTTCGAACGCCGGGTCACCGTCACGCAGGGCCCCGTCGGGTCGGCCGTCGTCCGCTACGAGTCCGCGTCCCCGCGAACGGACGAGACGACGGGCGAGCCCGTCGGCGGCACCGTCACCTGCGCCTCCACCGCCGTTCTCGGCGGCGTCGGCGGCCTGGTGGTCGTCGGCCCGCCGGTCCGCGACGCGCAGGCGTCCGACCCGCAGTGCACGACGGACACGTCGTCGCAGAACCTGCGGATCGACCGCTTCGAGGGCAAGGAACGCCTCCTGGTGTACGGCATGAGCGCGGACGGCGAACCGGGCACTTACCTGCGGAGCTAGGCCCATCAGAGCGCCTGGGCGACCCGGGCGACGGTCCCGGCCGGCCTCGGAGAAGCCGACCGGAGAGGCCGCCGAACCCCGTGACTACGGCCGGCGCACCCCGCGGCCGCGTTGCCCCTGCGTCCGGCAGTCGGGCAGCTTGTGCTCGGCCGCACCGGCGACAGGCCAGTCGTCCAGCGCGAAGCACAGTTGTGCGTGCAGCATCTCCGCCTCCGCGGGCGTCAGACGCAGCGCGAGATCGCCGGCGAACGAACCGTCCCGCTGGAGCCACAGGTCGATGGCGAGCCGTCCGTCCGGCTCCCGACGCACGGGCTTGCTCGGCACCCGGCTGACCATCAGTCCTCTGTCGCGCGTCACGCCGCCACCCCCATGACCGGCATGCCGACCTCGTGCCCGTGGATGACCCACGGCCCCACGTCGACTCCGTCGAGGGCGAGTTCGAGCGCGTTGCGCCGCTCCTGCTGCTCATGGGCGACGAGGTAAGGGCGTACGAACGGGCCGGACGGGTTGAAGACGGGCGCTTCGTGCGCAATCGCGGCCCGTCGGCGCGCGGAGCACCAAGGGAGTTGGGGAGGCGCGGTGCGCACCGGCGGGGCGCGGGCTTGCGCAGCAGCGCGAAGAAGGCGCAGGCGAGTGCGCGATGGAGGGCATGCCGGATAACGTGGGTCATGCTGGCGCTCCTGTTGAGGGATGGCGTTGGCCACGCCCCGGGGTGCTGCTGACACCGCCGGGGCGCTTTCATGTGCGCACAACTCCGCTGCAGCAACAGCACGTTGCTGCGCACACACTGAGCGTATCCACTACATGCAGCATGGAACAACATGTTGCTTCATCTTGGCATATGCCGGACCTAGTCTTCTGAGTCAAGAATTCTGTTCAGATATATAAGCTTGTCTCATGGCACGGACGGGGCGGCCGAAGGCCGAGTTGACACTGTCGGACGAGGAACGGGCTGCACTCGAGGGGTGGGTGCGGCGTCGTTCTACGCCGCAGGCGTGGGCTTTGCGGTGCCGGATCATCCTGGCCTGCGCCGAGGGCGCCTCGAACAAGGATGTGGCTGCTCGACTCGGTTCCACACCTCATGCGGTGGGCCGCTGGCGAGCCCGGTTCGTGCAGTACCGGATTGCCGGCCTGGGTGACATGCCGCGTCCCGGCGGGCCCAGGACCGTGACGGACGAACAGGTCGCCGCGGTGGTCACCAGGACGTTGGAGTCCACACCGAAGAACGCAGCACACTGGTCGACTCGGTCGATGGCGAAGGAGATGGGCCTCTCGCAGTCGTCGGTGTCACGGATCTGGCGGGCGTTCGGACTGCAGCCGCACCGGTCGGAGACCTTCAAACTGTCAACCGATCCGTACTTCGTCGACAAGGTGCACGACGTCGTTGGGTTGTATCTGGACCCGCCCGAGCGCGCGTTGGCGTTCTGCGTGGATGAGAAATCGCAGACCCAGGCCCTGGACCGGTCTCAGCCCGTGCTGCCGATGATGCCCGGGGTTCCCGAGCGGGCGACCCACGACTACGTCCGCGCGGGCACCACCACACTGTTCGCGGCACTGGAGGTGGCCACCGGCAAAGTCATCGGCTCCCTGCACCGCCGGCACCGCGCCGAGGAGTTCAAGAAGTTCCTGATCAAGCTGGACAAGGAAGTGCCTGCCGGCCTGGATGTCCACCTGATCTGCGACAACTACGCCACTCACAAGACTCCCGCCGTCAAGAAGTGGCTGCTGGCTCATCCTCGGTTCCATCTGCACTTCACACCGACCGGCTCGTCCTGGCTGAACCTCGTCGAGCGATGGTTCGCCGAACTCACCAACAAGCAGATACGACGAGGCGTCCACAGGTCCGTCCAGGCCCTGGAGAAGGACATCCGCAAATGGATCGCAGCCTGGAACACCGACCCCAAGCCCTACGTCTGGACCAAGACCGCCGACGACATCCTCGAACGCCTCGCCTCATATCTGAACAGAATTCCCGACTCAGAACACTAGACCAGGTCGTCGAACTCCCCGGCCTTCGCGGCATCCAGAAAGGCTCGCAGCTTCTGACGGCTCGTGCGCACCACCACTGCGGGATCATCGCTCTCGCGCACCAGGATCTCGCCGTGCAACTCGGCCAGCTCAAGGCAGTTGCCACCCTGGTCGGAGAACGACGACTTCCGCCACTTGGCATCCGAGGTGTCCACCTGGTTCACGCCCTCACAGTTCTCGCAGCACGGAACGGATGAAGTCCTGGGATTCGCCAGGACCGAGCGCGCGCTGCTCCATACGATCCAGGACCGCACGGTAGTTCACCAGGTGGGTCTCCGCATGAAGGAAGGTCACGCCGGTCGGAACGTCGATCTGCACGGTGTCCAGGGCGGGCACCGGCCCCTGGGCGTATACGGTCGAACCGCCCGCATTGGGGATGCCGCCTGCGGCGAAGGGGATGATGCGGACGTTCACGTTCTTCCGGTCCGACTGGGCCAGCAGATGCTCCAGTTGGGTCGCCATCACCTGGCGGCCGCCGAACGACACGCGCAGCGCGGACTCGTGGATCAGGAAGGAACAGTCGACCCGGTTCGGTGCGTCGAGCACCACACTCCTGGCCCGCCGGAACTCCACCTGGTGCGCCAGGAAATCGGAGGTCATCGCAGGCACCGCTTCGGCGAACACCGCCCGCATGTAGTCGGGGTGCTGCAACAGGCCGGGCAGGTGCAGGGCCAACGAGTGGCGGAGCCCGCTCGCGTGGTGCTCCAGCTCGGCCAGGTCGAGCATGCCGGCGGACAAGACGTCCCGGTAGTCGTCCCACCAGTTCGTTCCTCGCTCACGCGCCATCGCGGCGAGGGCGTCGATGTACTCCGCGTCCGGGCACGCGTAGTTGGCGGCCCACACCCGCACCCGGTCACTGCTGACGCCGGAACGGGCCGACTCCGTATTGCTGACCGTGGTCCGGTCGGTGCGATGCAGGGCAGCGGCCTCGTTGATGGACAACCCCACATGCTCCCGCATGCGCCGCAGCTCCGCGCCCAGCCGGCGCTGTCGCTCCGTCGGCGGCTTCCTCGCAGCCATCGGCCACCCCCTTCCCGGCGCACAGACTAGTCGTGGGACGGGAAAAGGCGTCACGTCCCGCCCATGCGTGGGCCCCGGACACGACCGTGTCCGGGGCCCGCGCGGGTCCGTTCCTACAGGAACGAGTTGATCTCGATCGTCTCCGTGCGGCCCGGGCCGACGCCGATCGCGGAGATCGGCGCGCCCGACATCTCCTCCAGCGCCTTCACGTAGCCCTGCGCGTTCTTCGGCAGGTCGGAGAAGGTCTTCGCCTTGGTGATGTCCTCGGACCAGCCCGGAAGGTACTCGTACACCGGCTTCGCGTGGTGGAAGTCGGTCTGGCTGTACGGGAGCTCCTCGACGCGCTTGCCGTCGATCTCGTAGGCGACGCAGACCGGGATCTGCTCCCAGCCGGTCAGCACGTCCAGCTTGGTGAGGAAGAAGTCCGTGAGGCCGTTGACCCGGGTCGCGTAGCGTGCGATGACCGCGTCGAACCAGCCGCAGCGGCGATCGCGGCCGGTGGTGACGCCCCGCTCGCCGCCGATGCGGCGCAGCGCCTCGCCGTCCTCGTCGAACAGCTCCGTCGGGAACGGGCCCGCGCCGACGCGGGTCGTGTACGCCTTGAGGATGCCGATGACGCGGCTGATCTTCGTCGGTCCGACGCCCGCGCCGGTGCACGCACCGCCCGCGGTCGGGTTGGAGGAGGTGACGAAGGGGTACGTGCCGTGGTCGACGTCGAGCAGCGTGCCCTGGCCGCCCTCGAAGAGGACGACCTTGCCCTCGTCGATGGCGTTGTTCAGGATCAGCGTCGTGTCGGCGACGTACGGCCTGATCTGATCCGCGTAGCCCAGCATCTCCTCGACGATCCGGTCCGCCTCGATCGCGCGCCGGTTGAAGACCTTGGCGAGAAGCTGGTTCTTGTTCTCCAGCGCCGCCTCGACCTTCTGGGTCAGGATCGACTCGTCGTAGAGGTCCTGGACGCGGATGCCGACGCGGTTGATCTTGTCGGCGTACGTCGGGCCGATGCCGCGGCCGGTGGTGCCGATCTTGCGCTTGCCGAGGAACCGCTCCGTCACCTTGTCGAGGGTGACGTTGTACGGCGTGATCAGATGCGCGTTACCGCTGATCAGGAGCTTGGACGTGTCGACGCCGCGGTCGTTCAGCCCGCTCAGCTCGGAGAGCAGAACCGCCGGGTCCACGACGACGCCGTTGCCGATGACCGGAGTACATCCGGGCGAGAGGATTCCGGAAGGGAGGAGATGCAGCGCATACTTCTGGTCACCCACCACGACGGTGTGGCCGGCGTTGTTGCCACCCTGGTAACGCACCACATAGTCAACCGAACCACCGAGCAGGTCAGTGGCCTTTCCCTTGCCCTCGTCACCCCACTGAGCACCGAGCAGCACAAGTGCGGGCACAGGCGTACACCCCTTCCGGGCGGGGCAAGACCAAGGTCAGGGGGCCGAAGCCGTGCCTGAGTATTCGGACCGGTTGCCCCGGAATAGACGAAGCCCCTGGCGCAATAGCGCAAGGGGCTCTTGCACAAAGATGCTACCCGAGGAAGGACCGAGGTGTCGGATCACGACCAGCTGCTGGTGGTCATCGACCCGGTCGCCCGCCGAATCGACGGCGAGTCCGTACGCATCGCGAAAGATGTGCTGTGCGGGGGTTCGGAGGCGAAAATCTGTCTCCCCGACGGGCCTGAGGAATTTGCGCGTGCGCTCACCCGGAGGGGGCACCGCAGGCCCGTCGTGGTCGGTGACGACCGGGCCCTGCTGCGTGCCGTCGCCCTGCTGCACCGCGACCGCTGGCTCGGTGACGGCGCGCTGGCGCTGGTCCCGGTGGGAAGCGCGGTGCAGCTCGCGCACTCGCTCGGCGTGCCGGCCGGGCCGGTCGCGGCGGCGCGGGCGGTGCTGGACGGCGTGGTGCGCCGGCTGGACCTGCTGGTCGACGAGTCCGACGGTGTGGTGCTGGGCGGCCTGTCGATCCCGGCGGTGCGGGCGATGGCGCGGGGGGAGGCGTCCGTGTGGAACGCCTGCCGTTCGCTGGTCCGCACCCTGGTGCGCCCGGCCCCGGCCGCCCCGGCGGCCCGCGCGCACCGGCTGCGCGTGGAGGCCGACGGGGTCCTGCTGGCGGACCTGGACCGCCCGGTCGAGGCCGTGTCGGTCCGGGCGGACCGCGACGGCCGCGCGGAGGTCCTGATCCGGCACCCCGCGGCCACGGAGGCGGTCCGCACGAGCGCCCTGACGGTCACGGTGTCGGGCCCGGACTTCCGCTACCGCGCGGACACCCAGGTGACGGGCCCCGTCCGCACCCGCACCTGGACGGTCCGGCCGGGGGCGTGGGGGCTGACGCTGCCAGTGGCGCAGGCGGCGGAGACGTAGGTCCGGTCGCCGACCGGGCGGCCCCAACGGCGCCTGGGGGTGGCCGGCGGCCGGGTCGGCGTGCCGGCCGCGGGTTCTCGTACAACCAAGTCGTCCCTCCGGTGGTCGGACCGGCTGGGACGCACCGGTGACGTCCCAGCCCGTTCGCGCAGGAGGAAACGCCGTCGGAAACCTCGCCGGTGGATCCGCCGGAGACCTCGTCGCCCGCGACAAGGACGGCGTCCTGTGGCTTTATCTGTGCAAGGCGACGGCACCTGCACCCAGCGCACGAGGATCGGCGGCGGCTGGCAGACCTACACCCAGCTCATCGGCGCCGGCGACGTCGACCACGACGGCAAGACCTCTTCGCCCACCAGCGCAGCACCAACACCGTCTGCCTCTACTCCGGTACCGGCGACCGCCACCGCCCCTTCACGTCCCGCCGATCTCGGACGCCCACAGGGGCGGCACGTACAACCACATGAGCTGAACCAGGAGCCTGACCGGGCGTGGCACCTGCCACGCCCGGAGCAACGCCACGCCCAGAGCCCGCAAGGCGGCGGTGGCCGCGGGGCGTGGCGGGGTTCGCGCTCCTGCTCGGCTGGAGCGGCCAACTGGGCTTCGCCCCGGACCCCGTGGCCCTGCGCCCTGGCGTGCGCGTGCTTCGGGCTCCGCCCGAGGAATCCGCGCGAAGCGCGGCACGGGGTGCGGGGCGAAGCCCCGCTTGCGGGAGAGCTCGGGGTGGGGAAAGGTCACAGTTCCACGCGGAGTTCCCGCAGGCCCCTGATCACGAAACCCTCCCGCCACTCCGGTTCCGACACCGGCCTCATCCCCGGTGCCTGGCGCAGCAGTTCGCCGAACGACGCCGAAAGTTCGAGGCGGGCCAGCGGTGCGCCCAGGCAGTAGTGGATGCCCGCGCCGAAGCTCACGTGGCGGTTGTCGGCGCGGGCCAGGTCCAGGACGTCCGCGCGCGGGAAGCACGCTTCGTCGCGGTTCGCGGAGCCGAACAGCAGCGCCAGTTCCGAGCCGCGCGGGATCACCGTCCCGTCGATCTCGATGTCGTCCAGCACCCAGCGCTCGAAGAGCTGGAGCGGTGTGTCGTACCGCATCAGCTCCTCCACAGCTGTGGACAACATCGAGTGGTCCGCCCGCAGCGCCGCCAGCTGCTCGGGGTGGCGGAAGAGCGTCCACCATCCGTTGGCCGTCGTGTTCACCGTCGCCTCGTGGCCCGCGTTGAGCAGCAGCACGCACGTGGAGATCATCTCCGGCTCGCTGAGCCGGTCGCCCTCCTCGTGCGCCGCGATCAGCGCGGAGATCAGGTCGTCGCCCGGCTCCGCCCGCCGCACCGCGATCAGCTCCCGCAGGTACGCGCTGAATTCGAGCGACGCCCGCACCGCCCGCGCCGCCGTCTCCTCGGACGGGTTCAGCTCGTACATCCCGCAGATGTCCGCGGACCACGGCCGCAGCAGGCCCCGGTCCGACGCGGGGACGCCGAGCATCTCCGCGATCACCGCGACCGGCAGCGGCTCCGCGACCTCGGCCACCAGGTCTCCGCCGCCCGCGCGCCTGAGGTCGGCGACCAGGTCCGCCGCCAGCCGGCGCACCACCGGCTGAAGCGCCTGCACGGTCCGGGGCGTGAACGCCTTCGTCACCAGGCGCCTGATCCGGGTGTGGTCCGGGGCCTCCAGGTCCAGCAGCCCGTGGTCGTTCAGCGTGTGGAACGGCTCGTGCGCGACGGGCGGCGGTGTACGCCCGAACTCCTCGTGCGTGAAGCGGTGCAGATACGTGCGCCCCAGCCGCCGGTCCCGCAACAGCGCCGACACGTCGGCGTGGTGCGGGATCAGGAACTGCCGCGTCGGCTCGAACCAGTGCACCCGCCCCCGTGCCCGCAGCTCGGCGAGAGCCGGGTACGGGTCGGCGGCGAAAGCGGGGGACCAGGGCTCGAACGGTACGTCCATGACGGGACGCTAACCCCGCCTACGACGGCGTGACCAGCCTCGCCTCGTACGCGAACACCGCCGCCTGGGTGCGGTCGCGCAGGCCGAGCTTCACCAGGACCCGGCTCACGTGCGTCTTGATCGTGGACTCGGCGACGACCAGGTGTGAGGCGATCTCCGCGTTCGACAGGCCCTGCGCGATCAGCACCAGCACCTCCGTCTCGCGTTCGGTCAGGTCCCCGACCTGGGTCAGCGCCGCCGGGCGCGGGGTCTCGGCGAGCCGGGAGAACTCGGTGATCAGCCGCCGCGTCACCGTCGGCGCGAGCAGCGCCTCGCCCGCCGCGACCACGCGGACGCCGTCGGCGAGCTGCCGGGCGGAGGCGTCCTTCAGCAGGAAGCCGGAGGCCCCGGCACGCAGCGCCTGGTACACGTACTCGTCCAGGTCGAACGTGGTGAGCACCAGCACCTTCGCCCCGCTGTCGGCGGCGACGATCTCGCGGGTGGCGTCGATGCCGTTCAGCTCCGGCATGCGGATGTCCATCAGGACGACGTCGGGCGCCAGCTCGGCGACCCGGCGCACGGCCTCCCGTCCGTTGACCGCCTCGCCGACGACCTCGATGTCGGGCATGGCGTTGAGCAGGACCGAGAAGCCCTCCCGGACCATGGCCTGGTCGTCGACGATGAGTACGCGGATCGTCATGACAGCTCCTCGGCGGGGTTCGCGGCGACGGGGATGAAGGCGGTCACCTCGTAGCCGCCCTCGTCGGTCGGCCCGGCGGTCATCTCGCCGTTCAGCATCGTCACACGTTCCCGCATGCCCGTGATGCCGTGGCCGGCGCCCTTCGAAAGGGGCGGGCGAAACCCTCGTTGAGGGGTGGTGGTCGGGCGACGGGCGGGATTCACCAGGGCCTGGGGCGCGGTGTTCACCACGCGCAGGCCCAAGCCGCCCAGGACGTAGGAGAGCTCGATCCTGGCGGTGGAACCGGGGGCGTGCCGCAGGGCGTTGCTGAGCGCCTCCTGGATGATCCGGTACGCCGACAGCTCGACGCCCTGGGGCAGCTCGCGCACCGCTCCCGTGACCGTCTTCTGCGTCTGGAGTCCCGCGTCGCGGACGTTGGCGATCAGGTTGTCGAGGTCGCTGAGCATTGGCTGCGGCGCGTCCGGCGCCTCGTAGTCCTCCGCCCGTACGACGCCGAGGATGCGGCGCAGCTCGGTCAGCGCGGCCACCGCGTTCTCGCGGATGGTGGCGAACGCCCGCTCCAGCTCCTCCGGCGGGTTCTCCACCCGGTACGGCGCGGCCTCGGCCTGGATGGCGACGACCGACATGTGGTGCGCGACGACGTCGTGCAGCTCGCGGGCAATCGTCGTGCGCTCCTCCAGGAGCGTGCGCCGGTCGCGCTCGACGGCGGTCACGGTCTGCTGCGCGGCGACCTCCTGCTTCGCCTCGCGGCGGACGAGGAGCATGCTCACGGCCAGCAGGACGACGGCGGATGTGACCAGCATCGGCCCCGCGCCGGGACCGTAGCCGCGGCTGAACACCGTGTCGGCGAACATCCCGTACACCGCGGTGACGAGCCACATCCAGGCGGCCGTCCGCGGCCGGGTGCGCAGGGCCACCACGGTCATCACGCTCAGGTGGGAGAGGAAACCGGCCGATGCCCAGGGCCAGTCGCCCCAGAAGGTCACCACCGCCACGAACGGTGTGCTCACGATCGACACCCACCAGGCGCCCACGGGCCTGACCAGGGTCATCGCGACGGCCGCCGCGGGGACGAAACCTCCCACGACGAAGCCCAGGCCGCCGTGATCGTCGAAGTACCCCAGCATCAGTGTCCACAGCGCGAGGAACAGCACCACGGCGTGCGGCAGCCACACCGCGGCCCGGCGTATCCGCTCACCCGGCAGCCGGCGGACCAGCGGTCCGCCGGTGCTCAGCGGCGGCAGCGGGCGGTAGGCGAACGCGTCGTGGAAGAGGTCCTGGCGCAGGCCGCTGAGCGCTCCTTGGGCCAGGTCGTATTCGGGGCTGCGGGTCTTCTGGGTCACGTGACGAAGGTAAGCGGCCGGGCACCCGCGGTCGTCAGCATCGCTGCGGATCCTGGGGCGTCCGCCTTGAGTACTACTGGTGGGCCCCGGTTTCAGTAGCCGACCGGGCGCACCAGGCCCGTCTCGTACGCGAAGACCGCCGCCTGGGTGCGGTCGCGCAGGCCGAGTTTCACGAGAACCCGGCTCACGTGGGTTTTCACGGTCTGCTCGGCGACGACGAGGGCCTGGGCTATCTCCGCGTTGGACAGGCCCTGGGCGATCAGGGACAGGACCTCCGTCTCACGTTCCGTCAGATCGCCGACGCGCTCCTTGAGCGGGGCGCGCGGCGTCCCGGTCGTCCGGGAGAACTCGGTGATCAGCCGCTTGGTGATGTTCGGGGAGAGCAGCGCGTCCCCGGCGGCCACGACCCGTACGGCGTGCGCGAGTTCGTCGGCCGACGCGTCCTTGAGCAGGAATCCGGACGCGCCCGCGCGCAGCGCCTCGTAGACGTATTCGTCGAGGTCGAAGGTGGTCAGGACGAGCACCTTGGTCGACGGGTCGTGCGCGGTGACGCGGCGGGTGGCCTCGATGCCGCCGAGCTCGGGCATGCGGATGTCCATCAGCACCACGTCGGGCCGCAACTCCCCGGCCCGGGCCACGGCGTCGAGACCGTCGACGGCCTGGCCGACGACCTCGATGTCGGGCTCGGCGTTCAGCAGCACCGTGAAGCCCTGCCGGACCATCATCTGGTCGTCGGCGATCAGCACCCGGATCGTCACTTCTCCCTCTCCCCCTTGGCAGGTGTGTCTCCCGGCAGGAAGGCCGTCACCTCGTAACCCCCGTCCGGTGTGGGCCCGGTCGCGAGGTCGCCGCCGAGCATGGCGGCCCGCTCGCGCATGCCCAGCAGCCCGTGCCCGGCGCCCGGCGAGCGCAGGGCGGGGACGCGGGGCGCGGTGTTGGTGACGCGGACGCGCAAGCCGGGCGTCGAGAAGGCGAGCTCGATCCGCACCGTCGTGCCGGGCGCGTGGCGGATGGCGTTGCTCAGCGCCTCCTGCACGATCCGGAACGCGGACAGCTCCACGCCCGGCGCGAGCGGGCGCCGCTCCCCCGTGGGGACGCAGTCGACGGTCAGCCCGGCGGCCCGCGCGTTCTCGACGAGGGCGTCGAGGCGGGCGAGCGTGGGCAGCGGGCCGTGCGGGGCGGACTCGGCCGCCTCCGGGCTCTCCGAGCGCAGGACGCCGAGCACGCGGCGGAGCTCGGTGAGCGCGTCGAGCGCGTTCTGCCGGATGCCCGCCAGGTTCTCCTTCAGCTCGTCGCTGGGCTCCTTCACCAGGTGGGGCGCGACCTGGGCCTGGATGGAGATCACCGACATGTGGTGGGCGACGACGTCGTGCAGCTCGCGGGCGATGCGGTTGCGTTCCTCCAGCACGGTGCGCCGGGTGCGCTCCTCCGCGGTCAGCGTGGCCTGCCGGCCGAGTTCGGCACGCGCCTGGCTGCGGCCGCGCAGGGCCGTGCCGAGCAGCACGACGACCGTGCACAGGACGACCGCGACCACCCCGGTGGACTGGTAGTCGGGCGCGCCCAGCAGGCCCTGGACGGCATAGGTGAGGAACGCCGTCAGGCCCAGTGCCGCCGCGGACACCCGGGTGCGCACCCGCAGGGCGAGCAGCAGCAGCACGGCCATCTGCCCGAGGATCCCGGCCGCTGTCCACGGCCAGGTGAAGTCGTGTGCGTTGCCTCGCAACAGCTGGTGGCGCACCAGCACGGCGCCCACCACCATGGCCGCCGTCGACACCCACCACGCCGCGGTCGGCCGCCGCAGCGCGAGCACCACCGCACCGCCCTGGGCGAACCCGATCAGGAACCCGAGCTGGGGGCCGAGACCGCCGTTGTCCACCAGCTGTGCCACGCCGCCGAACGTGATCCCGAACGCGGCGATGCAGAGCAGACCGTGCGGGAGCCAGCGCAGCCAGACGAAGGGCGGCAGCGGATCCGGCCGGAAGGACCACAGTCCGTCCCACAGCACCCGCAGCCAGTCCAGAACCCCTCGCCGAAACGCGTGTTGGGGCCCCGTGGTCGTCACACGCCCCACCCTAGACACTGGCGTGCACCTCCGCCGCCACGTCCCGGTCCGGGCCATGCGCCCGCACCACCCGGGTCGCGCGCTTCGGGCGCCCGGGTTCGTACGGGTGGAAGGCCACCCGGCACACCAGCAGGACCAGGGTGAACACCGGCAGCCAGGCGATCCGGGCGAGCACCCACTCGCCGCCGTCGGGCACGGTGTGCAGACCCGGCAGCCGGCCGAAGGACAGCCCGGTGGCCGTGACCGCCATCAGCGCGGTCTGGTGCCACAGGAAGACGGTCATGGCGCAGAGATTGAGCAGGGCGACGGCGGCCCAGGCGGCGGGCCTTGTCAGCACGCGGCGCAGCGGGCCGAGCAGCAGCAGGGCGGCACCGCACTGGGCGAGCCCGAAGGTGACGGCGGCGAGTGTGGGCGGATTGAGGTTGGAGACGGGCGCTCCCGGGACGCCGACCATGGACGCCGGGTATCCGGCCCACGCCACGAGCGCGGCCGTGGCCGCCGCGCCGCCCAGCAGCAGTGCCCAGCGCACGCCCGTGCCCGGCTCCCGGCGGGCCCAGGCGGTGCCGAGGCAGTACGGGGCGAGCCAGCCGGCCGCGACGTTGACCCAGCCCAGCCAGGCGGGCCCGCCGAAGCCGAAGCGGAACAGGTCCACGTGCAGCACGACGGCGAGGGACCACAGCGGATGCAGGCGGGCGACGAGCGGAGTCGCCGCGGTCAGTGCGGCGAACACGAGCAGGAACCACAGCGGGGACAGGGCCGGCCCGAGCAGGGTACGCACGGTCCCCGTCCCGGTGCCCATGGCCGACGCGGCCGCGGACACGACGGCCCACAGCACGAGCACGGCGGCCACGGGACGGAACAGACGGGCGAACCGGGCACGCAGCCAGGTGAGGTGGCCCCCGCAGTACGCGGCACGGCTGCGGGCGGCCACGTATCCGCCGACCAGGAAGAAGACGGCGAGGGTCTGGAACAGCCAGGAGACGGGGGCGAGTTCGGGCAGGTGGCGGAGCGGGGAGTCGCCGTGCAGCGCCCCGCCGTCCGCGACGAGCGCGGTGACCAGCCAGTGCCCGAGGACGACGCCGCCGATGGCGAACGCGCGCAGGGCGTCCACGGCCCGGTCCCTGCCCGGCGGCGTCGCGGCGTCGACGCGGCGGACGAGGCCACGGAGGTCAGCCACGGGAGACCTCCGCCGTGCGGCCGGCGGCGATCAGCGCGAGGTTGCGCAGTGCGGTGGAGCCGGGCCGCAGGTAGTCGCTGTGGCCGCCGCCGCCCGCGTCGAAGACCCGGGCCCCGAACGCCTCCGTCACGGGGTCCGTGCCGAAACCGGCCTCGGTGCCGAGGAGTTCGAACCGTACGTGCGGGACGCCGGCGATCCAGTCGTCGCCGCCGCGCCCAGCCCAGACGGTGGCACGGGTGCGCAGGGCGGCGGCGGAGTCGGCTCCGGTGCCGGGGCTGCCGAAGAGGGCGATGTCGGTGACCGCCGCGGTCTCGGGCCGGTGGGCGGCGCGGGCGCAGACGACGGAGCCGTAGGAGTGGCACAGGAGCGACACCGGGGCCGCGCCCTTGGCGGCGCTCAGTTCGCCGACGAACGCGGCCAGTTCGTCCGCCGCGTCGTCGGCGCGGCCGCTGGTCAGGACGTCGGTGCCGACGGTCCGCGGGGTGGCGTACCCGAGCCAGGCGACGACGGCGGTGCGGTCTGCGCCGGTGCCGCGCAGGGCTTGGTGGAGCGCGGCCGCCCCGGCGCGGAAGCGTGCGTAGGTGTCGAGATGGGTGTCCGAGCCGGGCACGAGGACGGTGACGCGGTCGGCGCGCGCCAAGGCCCCGAACACCTCGGCGGCGCGTCCTCCGTCGCGGCCGTCGAACGTGAGGAACTGCCGCCCGTCCGCCGCCATCGCCCGCAGCGCGCGGGCCCGCCGGTGGTCGCCGTGGCCGTCCGCGACGCGGGCGGCGGCGCGGATGCCGGACCGGGTGGTGGCGTACCGGGCGTCCAGGGCGGGCAGTTCGGCGGCGCTGAGCGGTGCGAGGGCGGCCGGTTCGGGAGCGGGGACGGCGGACGGCCTCGCTGCGGCCGACACCGGGACGGCCACGGCCGCGGCGAGGAACGCGGCGAGCAGGGTGCGGCGCAGGCGGGACGCCATGAGGATTCCTTCCGGTCCGGATCGCTGGTCCGGACAGGACGTTAGGAATCCGGGCGGTGGCCGGGCGTCCCGCGCGAGAGCGCACTTGCCGCGTAGCTCTCAGGTATGACGAGTAGGGGCGGCGGTCAGGCCCGGAAGGCGTCCGCGTGCTCGGCGGCCCACTCGGCGAACGTCCTGGCCGGCCGGCCCGTCACCTCCTCGACGGTGGAGACGACCGTGCGGCCCACCGGCGGGGTGTTCCCGTACGCCTCCAGCAGGAAGCCGATCACGTCGTCGGCGAGACCGGAGGCGCGCCACCGGCCGACGGCCTCCTCCTCCGTCAGCTCGACGATCCGGATGGCGCGCCCGCGCGCGGCGGCCAGCGTCTCCGTCTTGTCCGTCAGGGTCAGCACCTCGGGCCCGGTGATCACGTACTCCTTTCCGCCGTGGCCGTCCTCGGTGAGGGCGACGGCCGCGACCGCGCCGATGTCGGCCTCGTGGACCATGGCGCTGAGCCGGTCGACGAACGGCTCGTGCACCTCGCCGGCGGTACGCACGCCGTCCGCCCACTCCAGGGCGTTGGCCATGAACTCCACCGGCATCAGCACGGTCCACGGGACCCGCCCCGCCCGCACGGCGTCCTCCAGCAGGCTGGGCCCGCCGCCGTGCAGCACGGTGATCCGCCGTACGCCGGCCTCGACAGCGAGTTCCAGGATGCGCGGGCCGGTCTCCAGCGGGGCGAAGTACGGCCCGCCGAAGGTGATCAGGTGCAGGCCGGTCACGCCCTGGAGAGCGGCGGCGAGCGTGCCGGGGTCGGTGAGGTCGCCCCGGACGACGTCCACCCCGGCGGGGAAGTCGGCCCGGGCGGGATCGCGGGTCAGGGCGCGGACGGAGTGTCCACGGCGCAGCAGCTCGGCGACCACCTGGCGGCCGACGGTTCCGGTTGCTCCGGTCACGAGATTCGTCATGGGAAGACCGTAGGAAGCCTTGCGGTCAGGTTCTGTCCGCAACACCGGCCTTTCTCACCAGGCCAGTTGGGCGATCTCCTCGGCCACGACGGCGCAGGCGTCCGCGGCCGGGTCGATGAGCGGGAAGTGTCCGACCTCCTCCAGCAGGGTCAGGCCGACGGTCTCGCCCGCCTTCGCCGCGGCGTCGACGAACGCCTCGCTCACCGTGGGCGGCACGACGATGTCCGTGCGGCCGTGGACGACGACGGTCGCGATGCCCGTGGGCAGCAGGACGGCCGGGTCGGTGTGCGCGGCCCGCTGCTCGTACTCGCCCTCCGCACCCAGCAGTTGGCCCACCGCGCCGCCGCACACGTCGAGCCCGACGGCGTGCGCGAAGTCGGCGATCGGGGCGAGTGCGACGACGCCGCGCAGGTCGGGCGGCGCGGGCAGCCGCCACGGCGAACCGGCCGGCAGGACGTGCCGGGCGGCGGCCCACAGCGCGAGCTGCCCGCCCGCGGAGTGACCGGTGACGACGGTGCGCCGCGGGTCCGCCTGCGGCAGCGCCCGCCGGGCCAGGTCCGGCAGCGCGTCCAGGGCGGCGGCGACGTCGTCGAACGTCTCCGGCCACCGTCCCGCGACGGGCCCGGTCCCCCGCTGCTGCGGGATCTCGCGCCCGCGCCGGTACTCGACGTTGGCGACGGCGAGCCCGCGGCGGGCGAGGAAGTCCGCGAACGGGGTGACGTGCTGCCGGTCGTACGGCGCCCGCCAGGCCCCGCCGTGCAGCAGCACGACGAGCGGGGCACCGGCCCGGCCGTCGCGCGGCGCGTAGAAGTCGACGACCTGATCGGGATGCTCCCCGTAGGCGGCGGAGGCGTCCGGCACGACGGCAGGATGCGAGAGGGCCGACGCTTCCTCGGCGGCGTCACGGGCGACGGGGTCCGGCATGTGCTGCTCCAACAGTCCCGCGGTGTGTCGTATTCAACCTGACCAGCGCGGACGCTATCAGTTGCGGGGGCGGGAGGCGCTGCGTGCGGGGGCCGCTGCGCGGCCCGGGTTCGGGGCGCAGCCCCGAGCGGGGCCCGGGGGCAGCGCCCCCGGAGTATCAGCCGCGCAGCACCTCCGACAGCACCCGCGCCGCCCGCTCCACGTCACCGAAGCCCACGTACAGCGGCGTGAAGCCGAACCGCAGGACGTCCGGGCGGCGGAGGTCGCCGATCACGCCGCGGTCGATCAGCTCCCGCATCACCCGCGGCGCGTCCTCGCAGCGCAGCGCCACCTGACTGCCCCGTTCCCGGTGCGCGGCAGGGGTCAGCGACCTCACCGACCCGGCCGGGACGTACGCCTCGACGCACTCCAGGAAGAAGTCCGTCAGCGCCAGGCTCTTGGCCCGTACCGCGTCGATCGAGACCCCCTCCCAGACGTCGAGCGACGCCTCCAGCGCCAGCATGGAGAGGATGTCGGGCGTGCCGACCCTCCCCCGCAGCGCGCCGGCCGCGGCCTCGTAGCCGGGAGTCATCGAGAACGGGTCCGTGTGCGAGTTCCACCCCGGCAGCGGCGAGTCGAAGCCGGCCTGGTGGCGCTCGGCGACGTACAGGTACGCCGGTGAACCGGGGCCACCGTTCAGGTACTTGTACGTGCAGCCGACCGCGAGGTCGACCCCGTGCTCGTCCAGCCCCACGGGCAGCGCGCCGGCGCTGTGGCACAGGTCCCAGACCGCGAGCGCGCCCGCCGCGTGGACCGCCGCCGTCAGGCCGGGCAGGTCGTGGAGCCGGCCCGAGCGGTAGTCGACGTGGTTGACGAGCGCGAGCGCCGTCGTCGGCCCGAGGGCCGCGGGCAGGTCCGCGGGGTCGACAGGGACCAGCTGCTTTCCGGTCATCCGGGCGGCGGACTCGGCGATGTACCCGTCCGTCGGAAACGTCGTGGCGTCCACCAAAACATCCGTACGCGCCGGGTCGTCCACCAGCCGTACCGCGCCCACGACCGCCTTGAAGACGTTGACGCTCGTGGAGTCGCCGACCACGACCTGCCCCGGCGCCGCGCCCACCAGCGGCGCGATCCGGTCGCCGATCCGCTCCGGCGCCGTCCACCATCCGCTCTCGTCCCACGAACGGATGCGCAGCTCACCCCACTGACGCGTCACCACATCGGCGACGCGGGCCGGCACGTGCGCGGGCAGCGCGCCCAGCGAGTTTCCGTCCAGATACACAGCCTCGTCGAGCGCGAACAGCTTGCGCGCGGCGGCCAATTCGTCTGCGGCGTCCAGCGCCGCGGCCTTCCCGGCCAGTGCCTCAGACATGGCTGCGCGCCGTCCACAGCTCGGGGAAGACGTTCTTGGCGGCCCGCTTCTCCAGCCAGGAGACGCCCGCCGAACCACCCGTGCCGACCTTCGAGCCCATCGCCCGCCGCGTCGCCACGAGATGGTCGTTGCGCCATCGCCACACCAGCTCGCCCACGTCGGTGAGCGCCTCGCCCAGGCGTACCAGCTCGGAGTCCTGGTCCTCGACGTCGTACAGCTCGGCCCACACCCGCTCGATCTGCTCGGACGGCTCGTACTTCTGCGACAGGTCCCGCTTGAGCACCTCGGCCGGTATCGCGTGGCCCCGGCGCGCCAGCAGCCTGAGC
Organism: Streptomyces sp. 5K101; assembly: GCF_046506645.1. Taxonomy (NCBI): domain Bacteria; kingdom Bacillati; phylum Actinomycetota; class Actinomycetes; order Kitasatosporales; family Streptomycetaceae; genus Streptomyces; species Streptomyces sp. 5K101. The sequence goes on from NZ_JBKFFO010000005.1 coordinate 141,577, forward strand.
ACCTCGTCGTACAGACTCGGCTCGTGCAGGGCCTTCTCCAGCTCCGCGTGCACGCGCGGCGCGCCGCGGTGCGGCACCAGCATCGACGCCGACTTCTCGCCGAGCAGGAACTCCATGCGCCGGTACATGGCCGACTGGAAGCCGGAGCCCTCGCCGAGGGCGTCGCGGTAGGCGTTGAACTGAGCAGGGGTGAGATTGGCGATCGGCCGCCAGGAGGCGTTCAACGCCTCCAGCTCCCGCACGGAGCGCCTGAGCGCGTCCATCGCGACAGGGACGCGGTCCTCCCGCAGCGCGCGGGCCGCGGTCTCCCACTCGTGGACGATCACCGTGAACCACAGCTCCATGACCTGGGTCGTGACCAGGAAGACCATCTCGCCCGGGTCGTCGGAACGGGGGTGCTGGAGGTGGGTGAGGACGTCCGCCTGGACGTAGTCCTCGTACGGAGTGGTGCCCGCGAAGTCCAGATTCGGGGCGGCGTCATGTGACATTTCTGTCTCCTCGACGAATCCGGGTAGCGGTCCGCCCCTTCCTGATCGGTGTGGGCCCCGGTCCCCACCCGCATCATAGGACGAGGTTCACACCGGTGGTCCGGTGAGATACGTCCCGTTCTCGTCGTAGGGCCAGGCGTTGGACATGCAGCCGTTCAGGCCCTTGATCTGCTGCATCATCACCGGTGCCGGGCGGCCCGGGCCGGGACAGCCCATGTGCTGCCGGACGCCGATCTCGTGTCCCACCTCGTGGTTGATGATCAGGTGCCGGTACTCGGCGGGCGTCCCGGCGAACGTCGGCGAGCCCAGCAGCCACCGCTTCAGATTGACGACGACGCCCTCGACGGTCTCGCAGTTCAGCTCGCCGCGGGTGTTGAGGCCCTGGGCGAGGCAGAGCCGGTCGGCGGTGGCCGGGGTGGCGATCCTGATGACGAAGTCGGCGTTCGACGAGACGAGCTGGAACCGGCCGCGGCCGTGGGCGGCCCAGCCCTGCGGATGGGCGAGGATCTCCTCGATCTCGGCCGCCGCCTGCCGTGCGGGCAGGTCGATGCCGTCCTCGACCTCGACCCGGTAGCGGCGCAGTGTGCCGGTGCCGACCGCCGCGCCGGTGGCCTGCGCGACGGTGAACGTCCCCTTTCCGGACCCGGGCACCTTCGGCGGCCCGCTCGGCTTCGCGGACGCCTTGGGCGACGCGGTCGCACTGGGGCGCGGCGAGGCGGAGGCGGACGGCTTCGGGTCGGCCTCGGGGGACGTCAGTGGTGCGGCGCTGGACCTCTCGGACGGGGCCGCGGACGGGGCCGCGGACGCGGCGCGGTCACCGGCTGCGGTGGCACCGCTGCGCCAGTGGGCGAGGGCGGCGCCACCGCCGATGGACAGGACACCGACGAGCAGGCCGAGTACGAGCATCGGACCGAGCGCACGGCCACGCGCCCGATTCCGGCGGGACGAAACGCGTTGGGACGAGGCCCGGCGGGACGAAGTCCGGCGGCCGCGTCCACGCCCGCGTCCGGCGGCGGCGCGCTTGCCCAAGACGGATCTCTCCCCTGATTCGGCCGGCTTGTCGGCGAGAGAGGGTAGGGGCCTCCGCTCCGGCGGTGTACATCGGTTGCGGACGAGTAAATCGACAGCGCGTGCGATCGTACCCGGGAGGACGTCACCCACCGGACAGCGGTTCCACGGCCCGGGCCGGTGCCGTGTGCCAATGGCAGACTTCAGGCATGAACCTTCACGAGAACCTGCTCGGCGGCCCGCCCCCGACGCACCTGCCGGAGAACGCAGAGGCCTACCGGATGCTCGCCGAGCAGTCCGCTGCGCCTGCCGAGGTCGCCGCCGCGCACCCGACCTTCTCCCTGGCGTGGGCGATGCTGGCCGACGACGCCTTCGAGGCCGGGCGTGTGGTGGAGTCCTACGCCTACGCCCGTACCGGGTACCACCGCGGGCTCGACGCCCTGCGCCGCGCGGGCTGGAAGGGCCACGGCCCGATCCCCTTCAGCCACCGCGCCAACCGCGGCTTCCTGCGCTGCCTGGCGGCCCTGGCGCGCGCCGCGGCCGCGATCGAGGAGACGGAGGAGGCGGACCGCTGCTGGCAGTTCCTCAAGGACAGCAGCGACGAGGCCTACGCAGAACTGAAGCGCTAGCCCGCCCACCGTCCCGCCCCGGCAAACCCCAGCCCCGCCGGCGCTTGAGGCGCGGGGTCCGGGGCGGAGCCCCGACGAGGGCGTGGGCGACCCAGCCCGACAGTGCTCGACGCGCGGGACGCGGGGGCACCCGCCCCGGCAAACCCAGCCCCGCCGGCGCTTGAGGCGCGGGGCTCGGGGCGGAGCCCCGCCGGGGGCAACCGCCCGCGGCGACGCGTCACGCGTCCGGCCGCTCCCCCCGCCCCGGCGGCTCCAGCGGCGGCGCCGCCACCCCGCAGTTCATCCGGCACTGCGGATGCGCGTGCTCCTCCGCCGGAGCCGCCGCCGGTGCCCGGACCGTCGCCCAGGCGATCACCGCACCCGCCACCAGCACCCCCGCGCACATCGGGATCGCCCGCCGGAACGTCTCCCCGAACTCCGCCGCCGAGCGGTACGCCTCCGGCCCCATCCCCGCCAGCAGCGGCAGCGCCGCGACAGCGATCAGGCCCGCCGCGCGGGCCGCCGCGTTGTTGATGCCGCTGGCGATCCCGGCCCGCGCGGTGTCCACGGACGCCAGGACGGTCGCGGTCAGCGGAGCCACCAGGGTCACCATGCCCATGCCCATCACCAACAGCGCGGGCAGCACGTCCGCCACGTACGAGGCGTTCTCGCCGACCCGGAGCATCAGCATCGTCCCGGCGGCGCACAGCAGCGGGCCGACGGCCAGCGGGATGCGCGGCCCGATCCGTTCCCCCAGCTCCCCGGCCCGTGCCGACAGCAGGAGCATCAGCACGGTGGTCGGCAGCAGCGCCGCACCGGTGCCCAGCGCCGAGTAGCCCGCGACGACCTGGAGCTGCAGCGCGACGAGGAAGAAGAACCCGCCGAACGCCGCGTACACGCACAGCGTCACCAGGTTGACCGCCGTGAACTGCCGGATCGCGAAGACCGACAGCGGCAGCATCGGCTCGGGCCGCCGCCGCTCGACCAGGACGAAGACCGCCCCCACCAGCACCCCCACGAGCCCGGGCCACGGCGTCGCGTCGATGAGCGCGTACGTCACCAGGCCCAGCGCCGCCGCGCCGAGCACCGCGCCCAGCACGTCGAAGCGGCCCGTGGCCCGCAGGTCGCGCGACTCGGGGACGTGCCGCAGCGCCACGGGCACGCACACCGCAGCCAGCGGCACATTGAGCAGGAAGATCCAGCGCCAGCCGGGCCCGTCCACGAGCCAGCCGCCGACAAATGGTCCGATCGCCGCGCCGACGCCGCCGAGCCCCGACCACAGCCCGACCGCGCGGGCCCGGTCGTCGGGATGGAAGCTCGCCTGGATCAGGGCCAGCGACCCCGGGGTGAGCAGCGCACCGCCGATGCCCTGCAGGGCCCGGGCGGCGATCAGGATGCTGCCGTTCGGAGCGAGTCCGCACAGCAGCGAGCCCACGGCGAACCAGACCACGCCGAGGACGAAGATCCGCCGCCGGCCGTAGCGGTCGCCGAGCGCTCCCCCGAGAAGGATGAGTGCGGCCAGCGTGAGCATGTACGCGTTGACGGTCCACTGCAGGACGGCCAGGTCGACGTCGAGGTCCCGGCCGATCCGGGGCAGGGCGACGTTGACGACGGTCGAGTCGAGCAGCGCCATGCCGGAGCCGAGGACGGTGGTGAGGACCACCCAGCACCCCTGGGCTGAGGACAGCCTGATGTCCATACGGGCATCCTCCCGGCCCCCACGGCCGGGGGCTAGTCGGGGTGGCCGGCTTTCCCGGCAGATGGAAGGGCCCGGCACCGCGTCACGGTGCCGGGCCCTCCGTACGGCGTTACTTGATCTTGGTGCCGGTGGAGCGCAGGGCCGCACAGGCCTCCACCACACGGGCGGCCATGCCCGCCTCGGCCAGTTTGCCCCAGCTGCGCGGGTCGTAGGCCTTCTTGTTGCCGACCTCGCCGTCGACCTTCAGGACGCCGTCGTAGTTCTGGAACATGTGGGCCGCGACCGGACGCGTGAAGGCGTACTGGGTGTCGGTGTCGAGGTTCATCTTCACGACACCGTTCTCCAGCGCGGTGGTGATCTCCTCGGCCGTGGAGCCGGAGCCGCCGTGGAAGACGAAGTCGAACGGCGCGGACTTGCCGTACTTCTCGCCGACGCCCTGCTGGAGGTCCTTGAGCAGCTCGGGACGGAGGACGACGTTGCCCGGCTTGTAGACGCCGTGCACGTTGCCGAAGGAGGCGGCCAGCAGGTAGCGGCCCTTCTCGCCCAGGCCGAGGGCCTCGGCGGTGCGCAGCGCGTCCTCGACGGTCGTGTACAGCTCGTCGTTGATCTCGTGGGAGACGCCGTCCTCCTCGCCACCGGTCGGGGTGATCTCGACCTCAAGGATGATCTTGGCGGCGGCGGCCTGCGCCAGCAGCTCCTGGCCGATGGCCAGGTTGTCGGCGAGGGTCTCGGCGGAACCGTCCCACATGTGGGACTGGAAGAGCGGGTTGCGACCAGACTTGACGCGCTCGGCGGAGATGTCGAGCAGCGGACGTACGTAGCCGTCCAGCTTGTCCTTCGGGCAGTGGTCCGTGTGCAGCGCGACGGTGATGTCGTACTTGGCGGCGACGATGTGCGCGAACTCGGCCAGGGCGACGGCGCCGGTGACCATGTCCTTGTTGTGCTGGCCGCCCAGGAACTCGGCGCCGCCGGTGGAAATCTGGATGATGCCGTCGCTCTCGGCCTCGGCGAAGCCACGCAGGGCGGCGTGCAGGGTCTGCGACGAAGTCACGTTGATGGCCGGGTAGGCGAACTTGCCTGCCTTCGCCCGGTCGAGCATCTCGTTGTAGACCTCGGGAGTCGCGATGGGCATGTGTCCGCTCCTTGTGATGTGCGGGTGTGTGGTGCTGGCCCTGACCTGGGGGCGACGTCATCGTCGCGGCCTATCTTTCCAGACTCTCGGCCCGGCTCCACAGAGCCCTTCGCGCCCTGATGCGCGAGGGGCGTCCTGTTTCACGTGAAACAGGACGCCCCTCGATATCAGCGCAGGTCAGGCTCCACTCAGGCGAGACCGAGCTCGTCGAGCGAGTACGCGTTGACGTACGGCAGGCCCGCCTCGGCGATCTTCGGGGCGGCGCCGCGCTCGACGATCACGGCGACGGCAACGACCTCGCCGCCCGCCTCGCGCACCGCCTCGACAGCGGTCAGCGGGGATCCGCCGGTGGTCGAGACATCCTCGACGACGAGGCAGCGACGGCCCTTCACGTCCGTGCCCTCGATCCGGCGCTGCATGCCGTGCGCCTTGCCCGCCTTGCGGACCACGTAGGCGTCGAGCCGCCCGCCGCGGGCGGCGGAGGCGTGGAGCATCGACGTCGCCACCGGGTCGGCGCCCAGGGTCAGACCGCCGACGCAGTCGTAGTCGAGGTGGGCCGTGGCGTCGAGCATGACCTGGCCGACCATCGGCGCGGCCTCGCCGTCGAGCGTGATCCGGCGCAGATCGATGTACCAGTCGGCCTCGATGCCCGAGGAAAGGGTCACCTTGCCGTGCACCACGGCCTTGTCCTTGATCTGCTGCAGCAGCTCAGCACGTACGTCAGTCATGCCCATGAGCTTAAAGCCGCCGCCACGTCCAGGTCGTCGTGACCTCCAGCGGCTCGATCGGGGTCACGAGGTCGGGGTGGGTGTTCAGACCGTTCGGCGGGCCGGACTGCGGCTCCACGCAGACGGCCTCCGCCTGCTCGTCGTAGACCACCACCCACTCGGCGCGGCTCGCGACCGTCAGCTCCAGCTGCTGCGGCCACGTCAGCACGACCGACAGGCCGTCGGGCATGCCGAAGCAGTCGTCCCAGGGGCCGGGCAGCGGGTCGATACGGCGTCCCGTGGGCAGGTGGTCCTCGCCGCGCTCCTCCTGCCACGCCGGTGTGAAGTCGATCCGCACGTCCTCGCCGCCGCCGAGGTTGCGCAGGAACCAGGGGTGCCAGCCGGCCTGGGCGGGGAACGACGTCCCGTACGTCTCCACGCCCATCGCCATGGTCAGCGACTCGGCCGTCAGCTCGAAGGTCTGCGTGACCCTGCCGGTGTACGGCCAGGGCTCCGCGAGGTCGTAGGTGAACGCGGCCTCGCTCTTGCCCGCCCGCGCGGTGCGCCAGGCGGTGTCGCGGCCGGTGCCGTGGATCGCGTGCGGAGCCGCGTTAAGCGGAAGTTGATGGACGACGTCCCCATTGCGGAACTGCCCGTCCCTGGTGCGGCCGCACCACGGGACCATGGGGAACGAGCCGTACCGCTCCCCCTGGCGCAGCATCTCGGTGCCGCCGATGCGCAGGCTTCCGATGCGGCAGCCGTTCCCCGGATGCACGGTCAACTCGACGTCGCCGGCGCCCAGCCGGACGCTCTCTTCGCTACTCACACGACGACACTAGCCCGCACTACTTGCGGCGGCGGAGCGCCCGGCCGACGACGACCGCGGAAGCGAGCGCGAGCGCCGCGGCGGGCACGACCCAGCGCAGGGCGGCTCGGGAGCCCGACGCGTCGGGACCGGGAGTCGGCGCGTAACGGCCGCGCGGGGGCGCGTGGTCGACCTCCTCGGCGCTCCGGCCGATCATGGTGCGCCGTGCGTGGGCGGCCTCGGCGGCGGGCTCCGCGGGCAGGCCCAGCTCGTCGAGGTCCTCCAGGTCGTCCAGCTCGTCGAGGTCGTCCACGTCGTCGGCGGGCACTGCGGCACCGGCGGCCAGAGCGGCGTCGGCGGCATCGGAGGCGTCGAGGTCGTCGTCGGCCGGGGCGTCGAGGTCGGCGAACTCGTCCTCGGCGTCGGCTCCGAGCGACGGCGGGGGCACCGGTGCGTCGAAGACCGAGGGCGCGGAGCCCACGTCGGTGGACACACCGGCGTCCGGCCGGGAGTGGTCATCGACGGACGCGTCCGCTTCTGAGCCGTCGTCGGACGTACCCTCGGGCGGCGCGCTCGCGCCGTCGGAGGCCGCGGCCGCGAGCGCCTCGGCGAACCGGTCCAGAAGGCGGTGGGCGGCGGTCGTCCGCGCGGACGACCCGAGGTCCGCCAGCCGGCCGTCGGCCGTCGACGAACCGCTGAACGTCAGCGTCGTGCCTCCGTCGGTCGGCTCCGGGCGTACCGTCAGCGCGATCTTCACCGAGCCGCTGCCGCGCGCCTCCGCGCCGTTGCCCTCGACCGTGAAGGCGCCCTCCTGCTCCACGAGGTGCAGGGCGCCGCGGTAGGTGATGGTGTGGCTGCCGACCCGGACCTTGAGTCTGCCGGCCAGGGGCCCCGCCTCCCGGTCGGCGTCCAATTGGAGCCCCGGAACGCAGCGGGCGACCCGGGCGGGGTCCCGCAGCACCTGTCGCAGGGTCTCAGCCGGAACCGGTACGAACACCTCATGCTCCATGGAAGCCGAGCCTACTCAGCCCGGCGCGCCGCGTCTGCCTTCGCGCGCCGGTTCGTCGGCGCAGCACGGCGCACGGGGCCAGAGGTGACGACCGGAGGGAGCCGGTGCCCTCAGGGGGTGTGCGTGCCCTCAGCAGGTGCCCGGTGCCCTCAGCGGGTGTAGCGGGGGCGCACCAGTGTCGAGGGGTCGAGTCCCGTGACGCGGGTGCGCTCGGCCGCCCGCCCGTAGGCGGCGAGTTCGGCGGCGAGCGGCGACCGCAGTGGCGGCACGCCGGGGTCCAGCGCGAGCCGCGGGCCGGCGCCACTCGCCGAGGCGAGCAGGAAGCCCTCCTCGGGCACGGTGGCCGTGCCGTTCCGGAACCGGTCGGAGCCCCTGTCCCCGCGGGCGCTGCCCCGCCCCGGATCGCCGTTGAGGTACCCGGTGGTGGCGAATCCGGCGGCCCGCAGCGTCGCGTCGACCGTCCAGTACGTGTGCGGCCGGGCGGCAGGCCCCGCGTGGACGGCCAGGCGCCCGCCCGGTGCGAGGGCCCTGCGTGCGAGGCCGTAGAACTCCAGCGAGTACAGCTTGCTGCCGGCGGTGACACCCGGATCGGGGAGGTCCGAGACGATCACGTCGTACCGCCCCCGCTCCGCGCCGCGCAGCCACGAGAAGGCGTCCGCCGTGGCGACGCGCAGCCTCGGGTCGTCGTAGACATGGCCGTTGAGCGCGGCGAGGGCGGGATCGGTGCGCGCGAGGTGTACGAGCCCGGCGTCCAGTTCGACGATCGTCACCGAGCCGACGCCCCCGTATCCGAGCGCCTCGCGCGCGGCCAGGCCGTCGCCGCCGCCGAGGATCAGCACCCGCTCGTGCGGCCCGTTCATGGCCGGGTGGACGAGCGCTTCGTGGTAGCGGTGCTCGTCGCGGCCACGCACCTTCAGCCACCCGTCGAGGAACAGGTCGGGCGGCTGGGAGGGCCGGCCGGTGAGGACGACCTCCTGGACGCCGGTGCGCACGGCGACCCGCAGGTGGTCGCCGTAGACCGCGCGGCGCGCGGCGCGCTCGAAGTCGCCGACGAGAGCGGTGGCCAGGGCGAGCAGCGCGAGCACCACCCCGTTCAGCACGAGCAGCCGCAGCCGCCAGCGCGCCGACATCTCCGCCCGGAACAGCCACAGCACGAGCACGGCACCCGCCACGGCGTTGACCGCGCCGGTCACCAACGCGCCCGTCAGCTCGCCGAGCCACGGCAGCAGCAGGAACGGGAAGGCGAGTCCGCCCACCAGCGCGCCGACGTAGTCGGCGGCGAACAGATCGGCGACGGTGCCCTCCGCGTCGCGTCGCGAGACCCGCTGGATCAGCGTCATCAGCAGCGGTATCTCGGCACCGATCAGCACCCCGATGGCCAGGGAGAACCCCACGAGCGCGACGCGGGAGCCGCCCGCCCAGGCGAAGGCCGCGTAGAGCACCATCGCGGACGTGCCGCCGACGAGCGCGAGCACCGCCTCCAGCACCCCGAAACCGACCGCGGCCCGGCAGCGCAGCCGCTTGGCGAGCAGCGAACCCACGCCCATGGCGAAGACCATGACGGACAGCACAACGGACGCCTGGGTGACCGAGTCGCCGATCACGTACGAGGCGAGCGCGACGAGTTCGAGCTCGTAGACCAGCCCGCAGGCGGCGCAGACGAAGGCCGCCGCCAGCACGAGACCACGCCCGGCGGCGGGGCGCACGGGCGCCGCCGTCGCGTTGCGGGGCGGGGACGTGAGCTGCCGGTCGGTCATCCCGGCAACGCTACGTCACAACATGTCTCCACCCTGTCACCCACAGGTGTGGACTACAGGGCAGCACGGTCGGGGCGGCGCTCCGCACGCCGGCCGTGCGGCCCCTGCCGGTGCGGCACACCGACGCGCGTGCGGGTGACCACCAGACGGCTCTCCTGCGGGTACGCGTGCCAGGTGCGCCAGGACACCTGGCCCTCGCCGCGCTGGGCCAGCAGGGCGGTGAAGGCGTGCGGCGAGCCGGGGAAGGTGCCCGCGAGGCCGTGGGGATGGTCGGCCACCAGTGCGAGCAGTTCCTGGGCCCGGCCCGCGAACGCCTGTCCCGGCAGCGTCTCGACCCGGGCGGCGAACTCGTACTCCCAGTCCCCGAGCCGCTTGGCCACGCCGAGGGGCAGGGGCGTGCTGCTGCCCGGGATGCAGGCGACGGTCTCCGAGCACGAGCCGCCCTCCTGGTCGAGCAGCACCTGGTGGGACGCGCCGAGGAGTCTCAACTGCACCTGGCAACCCGATAGTTCGAGGTCGAGGACGGCCAGGGCAGGCAGCGGCTCCCGGCCGAGCGCCCAGGCGAGGTCGTCGGCACGGGTGTCGGTGTAGGCGGTATCGATGGTCGTGAGCATGGGTCGGCTCCGCATACGCGCATAGGCGGGTGGACACGTGGACCTGACGCCCCGAAGACGGGGCGCTCGACATGGGGGGTGGCCTGCTCGGGGTCCACAGGAGGTCCGAGGGCTGGATGGTTCCAACAGGTTCCACAGTGAGGGAATCACGAACTACGTGACAGCCGCAGTGTTTTTACCCAACTTGACACGGTTTCCATCCCCTAGGGGGCCGGGCGGTTCACGTGTTCAACGAATGGTGGGGCGGGTGGGGCACGTGATGTGCCGTCTGCCGCCCGCACTTGTGCGAGAAATCCCAACAGGAAGGCACCCGGCGGGAGTTCGTCCCACCGGGCACCTTCACCGGTCGCGGACCAGCTGCCCCGTGTCAGCTGCCTCCGCCACAACCACCCCCGCCGCCGCACGAGGACGAGGAGCCGCCGCACGAGGCGCCGCCGCACGAGGCGCCGCCGCCGTCACCGGCCCACCAACTGCTCGAACCGCCGCCGCTCCCACTGCCGCTCCCACTGCCGCTCCCGCGCCGCCGGCCGCCGCCGGCCTTCGCCGCCCTCCGGCCTGCGGACACGGCCAGCACGAGAGCCACGACCACCACCAGCCCGACGAGCACAGCACCGAAAACCACCATCACACCCACCGTCCCTCCCGTTCCCCCGACGGGGGTACCTCCCAGGCCGAAGTCCCCCAGCCACCGCCCCCAGGGGAGAGTCCCCCACGACACGGCGCGACCGCTTTCCCCCGGTGCGCCCCCTGTTACGCTCATCCGCGTGACAGGGAGATGCCCTCCCCCTCCCGGAGCCAAAGCAGACTTGAGCAACTCCAGAGGTTCGGCCCAGGATGGCGCCATGACAGGACGCGAACCCGGATCACGACCGCTGCTGAACCGCAGGCTGGCGGAGTTCGGCACCACGATCTTCGCCGAGATGTCCGCGCTGGCGGCCCGGACCGGGTCGATCAACCTCGGACAGGGCTTCCCCGACACCGACGGGCCGGACGAGGTCAGGGAGGCGGCGGTCCGGGCGCTGCGCGAGGGACGCGGCAACCAGTACCCGCCCGGGCCCGGCGTCCCCGAACTGCGTACGGCGATCGCCGACCACCAGCACCGCCGCTACGGGCTCGTCCACGACCCCGAGACCGAGGTCCTGGTCACGGCGGGCGCCACCGAGGCGATCGCGGCCTCGCTGCTCGCCCTGGTGGAGCCGGGCGACGAGGTGATCGCCCTGGAGCCGTACTACGACTCGTACGCCGCGTGCATCGCCATGGCGGGCGGTACGCGGGTGCCGGTGACCCTGCGCCCCCACGACGGGACCCACCGGCTCGACCTCGACGCACTGCGTGCCGCGGTGACCCCGCGCACCCGGCTGATCCTGCTCAACACGCCGCACAACCCCACCGGCACGGTCCTGACCCGCGACGAACTCGCGGCGATCGCGGACCTCGCCGTGGAACGGGACCTGCTGGTGGTGACCGACGAGGTGTACGAGCACCTCGTCTTCGAGGGCGAGCACATGCCGCTCGCGTCGTTCCCCGGGATGCGCGGGCGCACGGTCACGATCTCGAGCGCGGGCAAGACGTTCTCGTTCACCGGCTGGAAGGTCGGCTGGGTGACGGCGACGCCGGAGCTGGTGAGCGCGGTCCGCTCGGCGAAGCAGTTCCTGACGTACGTGTCGGCGGGCCCGTTCCAGTACGCGATCGCCGAGGCGCTCCGCCTGCCCGACACGTACTTCGACAGCTTCCGCGCCGACCTGCAACGCAAGCGCGACCTGCTCGGTGACGGCCTGCGCGCGGCCGGGTTCGAGGTCTACCAGCCCCAGGGCACGTACTTCATCACCACCGACATCACCCCCTTCGGCGAGAAGGACGCCTACGCCTTCTGCCGCGCCCTCCCCGAACTCTGTGGCGTCGTCGCCATCCCCAACTCCGTCTTCTACGACGACCCCGACGCCGGCCGCAGCCAGGTCCGCTTCACCTTCTGCAAGAGGGACGACGTCCTCACCGAGGCCACCCACCGCCTTCGACGCCTGGCGTCCTGAACTCACACCGCGTCCCAACGGGAGAGCGCGAGGGCCCGGCGGGATGTCTCCCGCCGGGCCCTCGTGAACGCGTGGTGGGTCAGGCGTCGTCGGCCGGGGCTTCCTCGCCGGTGTCCTCGGCCTTCTCCAGGCCCAACTGGTCGACGATGAAACGGTCGAACTCGATCGACGCGCGCACCCAGCTGACCGTGGACGACACGAAGTGCTCCAGGCTGACGCCCGTGCCGATGAGCATCTGCGCCTCACCGATGAGGCGGAGGGACTGCTCCTTCGTCTCCTCGTCCTCGTGCTGGTGCGTGTAGACCTTCGGCCACAGGGTGCGGCGGTTCCAGTCGTCGATGGTGTCGAGGAGCCTCGCCCGGTCCTCGACCGCGTGCGGGCGGTCGTAGAAGGTCCGCACCGAGAAGACCTGCTGCTCGTTCTCGCCGCGGAACATGAAGTACGTGCGGAAGTCCTCCCACGGCGCCGCGAGGTCGCCCTCGTCGTCGACGACGTACTTCAGCTCCATCTGCTCGAGCAGCTGCTTGACCAGGTCCTGGTCGGGAACGACGGGGCCCGCCGGTCCTGCGGCCTGGGGCTGGGGCTGGCCCCCGAAATTCGGAATCGAGGACGGATCGATGGTCACCGTGTATTTCCCTTCGTACGGATGCCGCCATCCTCTCCCATCCCCGCCCGTGCGTGGCAAGCCCCGCCGCGCCCGATCCGCTGCGAGCTGAGCGCTGCCGGGGGCTCCGCCCCCGCGCCTAAAGCGGTTGCGGGTGGGGGTCCCCCCGGCGGGGCCAGGGGGGTGCCCCCAGCGTGGCTGAATTCCGCTGCGCGACATCCGGCCACCGGGGGCCCGGGCACCCGGGCCACCCGGTGGCACAGCACGGCCTGCGGCCGTGTCTCAGTCGCCGGACGGGCTGGAGATGGCCGCCCCCACGATCAGCCCCTCCCCCTCGCGGTCCACCCGTACCGTGTCGCCGTCCTTGACCTCCCCCGCGAGGATCTCCTTCGCGAGGCGGTCGCCGATCGACGTCTGGACCAGTCGGCGCAGCGGGCGGGCGCCGTACGCCGGGTCGTTGCCCTCGTCGGCGAGCCATTCCAGCGCCGCCGGGGTGACGTCGAGGACCAGCCGGCGCTCGGCGAGGCGGCGGGCCAGCCGGTCGATCTGGAGCCGCGCGATGCGTGCCAGCTCGTCCCTCGACAGGGCCGAGAAGACCACCAGGTCGTCGAGGCGGTTGAGGAACTCCGGCTTGAAGGTGGCCCGCACCACCTCCAGTACCTGCTGCTTCTTCTGCTCGGCACCGGTCAACGGATCGACAAGGAACTGGCTGCCGAGGTTGGAGGTCAGGATCAGGATGGTGTTGCGGAAGTCCACCGTCCGGCCCTGTCCGTCCGTCAACCGTCCGTCGTCGAGGACCTGGAGCAGCACGTCGAAGACCTCGGGGTGGGCCTTCTCCACCTCGTCCAGCAGCACCACACTGTACGGGCGGCGCCGTACGGCCTCGGTGAGCTGGCCGCCCTCCTCGTAGCCGACGTACCCGGGGGGCGCGCCGACGAGGCGGGCGACGCTGTGCTTCTCGCCGTACTCCGACATGTCGATGCGGACCATCGCCCGCTCGTCGTCGAAGAGGAAGTCCGCGAGCGCCTTCGCCAGCTCGGTCTTGCCGACACCGGTGGGGCCGAGGAAGAGGAACGAGCCCGTCGGCCGGTCCGGGTCGGCGATGCCCGCCCGGGAGCGGCGTACGGCGTCGGAGACCGCCCGCACCGCCTCGGTCTGGCCGATCAGGCGGCGCCCCAGCTCCTGCTCCATGCGCAGCAGCTTCTGCGTCTCGCCCTCCAGCAGACGGCCCGCCGGGATGCCGGTCCAGGAGCCGACCACGTCCGCGATGTCGTCCGGGCCGACCTCCTCCTTGACCATGGTGTCCTTGGAGACTTCCTCTTCGGCCTCGGACGCGGCCTCCAGGTCGCGCTCCAGGGCCGGGATCTCCCCGTAGAGCAGCTTGGACGCGGTGTCGAAGTCGCCGTCGCGCTGGGCACGCTCCGCCTGGCCGCGCAGGTCGTCCAGCCGCTCCTTGAGCTCACCGACGCGGTTGAGCCCCTGCTTCTCCTTCTCCCAGCGTGCGGTCAGCCCGCGCAGCTCCTCCTCCCGGTCGGCGAGGTCGCGGCGCAGCTTCTCCAGACGCTGCTTGGAGGCGGGGTCCGACTCGTTCCGGAGCGCCAGCTCCTCCATGCGCAGCCGGTCGACGGCGCGCTGCAGTTCGTCGATCTCCACGGGCGAGGAGTCGATCTCCATGCGCAGCCGGGAGGCGGCCTCGTCGACGAGGTCGATGGCCTTGTCGGGCAGGAAGCGGGAGGTGATGTACCGGTCGGAGAGGGTCGCGGCGGCCACCAGCGCGGAGTCGTTGATCTGCACCTTGTGGTGGGCCTCGTAGCGGCCCTTGAGGCCGCGCAGGATCGCGACGGTGTCCTCGACCGTCGGCTCGGCGACCAGCACCTGCTGGAAGCGCCGCTCCAGCGCCGGGTCCTTCTCGATCCGCTCGCGGTACTCATCGAGGGTGGTGGCGCCGACCATGCGCAGCTCGCCGCGGGCGAGCATGGGCTTGAGCATGTTGCCGGCGTCCATCGCGGAGTCGCCGCCGGCGCCCGCGCCGACGACGGTGTGCAGCTCGTCGATGAACGTGATGATCTGCCCGTCGCTGTCCTTGATCTCGGACAGCACGGTCTTCAGCCGCTCCTCGAACTCGCCGCGGTACTTCGCGCCCGCGACCATCGCGCCGAGGTCGAGCGCGACGAGCCGCTTGTCGCGCAGCGACTCGGGCACGTCGCCCTTGACGATGCGCTGGGCCAGGCCCTCGACGACGGCGGTCTTGCCGACGCCGGGCTCGCCGATGAGCACGGGGTTGTTCTTCGTACGCCGCGACAGCACCTGCACGACGCGGCGGATCTCCTGGTCCCGGCCGATGACCGGGTCGAGCTTGCCCTCGCGGGCGGCCGCGGTGAAGTCCGTGCCGAACTTCTCCAGCGCCTTGTACTGCCCCTCGGGGTCGGGTGTGGTCACCCGGCGCCCTCCTCTTGCCTTCTCGAACGCGTCCAGCAGCTTCGCGGCCGTGGCGCCCTGCCCGGCCAGCACTTCTCCGGCCCGTCCGCCCTTGGCGGCGGTGCCGATGAGAAGGTGCTCGGTGGAGACATAGTCGTCGCCCAGCTCCTTGGCGCGCTGCCCGGCGTCGGCGATGACGGCGAGCAGCTCGCGGTTGGGCTGCGGCGGCGCGACGGTGGAGCCGGTGACGCTGGGCAGCGACGCGAGGAGGCGCTCGGCCCCGGACCGGACGGCGGCCTGGTCGGCGTCGACGGCGGCGAGCAGGTCGGTGATGTTCTCGTTGTCCTGGCCCGCCAGGAGGGCGAGCAGCAGGTGGGCCGCGGTCAGGTCGGCGTGCCCGTCCTGTACGGCCCGATTGCTCGCCGCGTTGATCGCGTCACGGCTCTTGTTGGTCAGCTCGGCGTCCACGTGCCCTCTCTCCTCCTTGCTGATGGGCTCTCCCCAGCTATGACTCCGTCAACGTGCACAAAGTTGAGTCTATTCCACTCATGGCGCCGACGGACAGTCCTGCGCGGGTAGGTTCCGCCCCATGGCCATCGATCCCCGCAACCCCAGCACGTCCTACCTCGGCTTCTGGCGCGAGTACCACATGTGCACCCTGACCACGCCCCGGCCGGACGGGACGCCGCACGTCGTGGCGGTGGGGGTGACGTACGACCCCCAGGGCGGAACGCGCGGGCTGGCGCGGGTGATCACCAACAAGCACAGCCGCAAGGTCGCCAACGTGCTGGCCGCCGGGCCGGAGGGCGCACGGGTCGCGGTGTGCCAGGTGGACAAGGGCCGCTGGGCGACGCTGGAGGGCGTCGCGACGATTCGCACGGAGCCGGAGATCGTCGCGGACGCGGTGAACCGCTACGCGGAGCGGTACGGGCGGACGCCGACGCCCAACCCGGACCGGGTCGTCATCGAGATCGCGCTGACCCGCGCGATGGGCCGGGCCTGAGCCGGCCGCGCACCGGAGAGCCCCGCGCAGGGGTGTCCGGGCAGCACAACGGCGCCATCGTGTTTCAGGTCCACGATGGCGCCGCTGTGTGGGGGAAGCACCTGAGCGATTTGAAACGACGGGGGAACCGCTCAGGCACTGCGGGGGGTGGCGGTGGTGTCTGGTTCGACGAGCTGGTGGTCACGCGCGTCGAGGTTGACGAAGATCATGCCGTACCGGATGGCACAGCGGACGGGCTGCGGGGCTCCCCGCGGCCGGCGCAGGCACCGGTAGGCGCGGACGTCCTCGTCCTCTTCGCGGGCGACGACGATGGGCTCTCCGAACAGGGTGACCATCAACGAGTCGCCACGGTGGGGGATTGCCGTGACGAGGTCGATGAAGTGCCACCCGGAGCGATATGCCGTCGCCATCTCCCGTCGGAAGACCCTGTCGTCCGGGGGTATGGTCATGCGTCCGCCTTCGCGGGCGGGGCGTCCCAGCCACTGTCCGGCGGCCCGGCGAGGGCGTGCACGCTGTCCCAGCCGCTGTCCGCCGGGAAGTCGGCCAGTTGGAACCCCGTGGCACCCAAGACACCGAACGCCACGGTCGCAGAGAAGACAGCGGCAAGCACCGAGCGAAGCATTCTTTCGCGCATAGTCGGCTTCGTCCTCACTTGATGGTTTCTTCTCCCCCGCATCACAAGACGATGGCTCATTCAGGCATGTCAATGCCACAGGGTCGATGCATCATGTTCCTGTACGTTCAAGACCCTGGGGGGTGGAGATTTGCCGCAGAACACCGTAAAACCGACACATCCCCATGCGGTCACCGATCTCTGCGACGAAGGGGCACGGCTCTACGTCAGCGCCCTCAACACCGGACGGATCAGCCGATCCGACGCGGAAGCCGCACCCTGCCTCCTCGAATTCGCCCTGTTGCACCCGGATCCGGACGATGCGAACTGGCTGCGCCCCGTGCCTCCCTCCGTCGCGCTGGCGCAAAGACTGCATCCCATCGAGCGGGAGATCGTGGACCGCCGACGGCTGACCATCGAACTGACCGACGCGTTCGAACCGTTCATGGCCATCAGCGCCCAGAGCCCCGCGAGCACCCACGCCATCACGGTGCTGGAGGGCTTCGACCGGATCAACGCCGCGCTCAATCTCGCCACAGCCGAGTGCCACACGGAGATGCTGACGATCCAGCCCGGCGGGGGCCGCAGCGCGCACGTCCTGACCCAGGCCCTGGAGCGGGACCGCCCGCTGATCGACCGCGGCGTCAGCATCCGCACGCTGTACCAGCACACGGTCAGGTACAGCCAGGGCACACTCGCCTACGTCGAGCGCATCTCCGCCGGCAAGGTGGAGATCCGCACCCTTGAGGAACTCATCGAGCGCCTCATCGTGTTCGACCGTACGGTGGCGTTCATTCCCGCACGGGACGACCGCCGGGTGGCCCTGGAGTTGAGGCACCCGGGACTGGTCGAGTACCTCATCAAGGTCTTCGAGCAACTCTGGCGGCGCGCCGTGCCGTTGGTGGAAGAGGTCCCGTACGACCCCACACCGGACGGCATCTCGGGCGTCCAGCGGTCCATTGCCAGACTCCTGATCGAGGGCCACGTCGACGAGGCCATCGCCCGTCGTCTGGGGATGAACGTCCGCACCTGCCGCGCCCACATCGCCAAACTCGCCGCCGCGCTGGGCAGCGGCAGCCGTGCCCAGCTCGGCTTCCTGATCGCGAAGTCCGGCATCCTGGAAGAGGAGTGCCTGTCCGGGCGCACCAACGACTGATCACCCCGCACGCGAACTCGCCCGTCACACCCGCAGGTTAGACTCCGGGTCACCAGCCGGAGCGGCCTCCTGGCAGGGCGGGACCGACCATCCTGCCCGGCGCGCGCGGGGTCGGTCGGGGCGGCGGACGACCGGGGGCGACGCAATGGGATCAGACATGTCCGGACTGGGGCTCTCCTCCCCTGAAGAGGCCGTGTACCGGCACTTCCTGAGGAATCCGGACACCTCCGACGACGAGATTCACGCCCTGCTGGGCCTGGACCGGCGCGCGGTGGGCGCGAGCGTGCGCCGCCTGTGCGTGCTGGGTGTGCTGAGCCGCACCGGGCCGGGCGCGCTGGCGTCCGCCGACCCGGAGACCACCGTGGAGCGCCTCACCGACCTGCGGCTGCGCGAGCTCCACAGGGAGCTGGCCCGGGTCACGCAGGCCCGGCACCTGGTCGCCGAGCTGCGCCGGGAGCAGCCCAGGGACGGCGTCGGCGCACTGCGCGTCGAGCGGCTGGCGGACGTCGAGCGGATCCGCGCCCGGATCGACGATCTCGCCTTCTTCGCCCGCGAGGAGATCCTCTCGGTCGAGCCGTACGCCGAGCTGACGCCCGAGAACATCGCCCACGCCCGTCCCCTCGACCAGCGCTGCCTGCGGCGCGGTGTGCGGATCCGCAGTGTCGTGCCGCGCACGGCGCTCGGCCATCCCCCCACCGCGGGCTACCTGCGCGAACTCGCCTCGCAGGGCGCGCAGATCCGGGTCGCGCGGATCGTCACCGAGCGCATCCTCGTCTACGACCGCAGCACCGCGCTGGTGCCGGCGGACCCCGACGACACCATGTGCGGCGCACTGCTCGCCCGGGAGGACGGTCTCGTCGCCAACGTGCTCGCCCTGTTCGAGAGGATCTGGAGCCAGGCGGAGCCCCTCCCGCAGGACGACGAGGACGGCGACGGCCCGGACCGCCCGACCGAGCTGGAGCAGCGCGTCCTGGAGTCGATGTGCCGGGTCAGCAAGGACGAGATCGGCGCCCGCGAACTGGGCATCTCCGTCCGCACCTACCGGCGCCATGTGGCCGACCTGATGCAGGTGCTCGGCGCGGCGGGCCGGCCACAGGCCGCCCTCCTGGCCCGCGAGCGTGGCTGGATCTGACCCCTCACCCGTGGGCGTCGGTCAGGGACCAGCCGCGCAGCGCGCGGTCCCGCAGTGCTTCGGCCACAGCCGCGCGCACCGCGTCCGGACGCACCGGCGCGGGGCGCAGCAACCGCCTCATCCGCCCGTCCACTTCCGCAGCAGCGCCAGCCGCTCGGGCGGCTTCGGGGTCGTACCGCCGGCGATCCTGGCCCAGGCCGTGAGCGTCCTGGGGGACGCGGCGCCGTCGACGAAGCGGGCGAGCAGGTCCTGGGAGAGGGCGAACTCCTCCTCGCCGTACGCGCCGGCGGCCGCCGAGTGGACGGCCGACTCCTCGGCGCCATCGGCAGTTTCGAGCCGCAGGATCATCTCCGGCGGCTGGCCGGTGCCGCCCAGCGCCGCCGTGAGCACCGTCTCCACGGCCAGCGCCAGCCGCCGGCGGGAAGCGCTGCGCACCGGGGCGCCCTCGACGGTTGCCGAGCGCAGCTCCTCCCACGTCCAGGCCCGGTGGCCGCCGGCCGCGGCGGCCTCCACGCCCTTCTCGGTCAGCCGGACACCGCGGCCCTCGGTGCCCGGCGGGGCACCCACGTACACCGCGTCCGCGGTGATCCAGAACAGTCCGACCATCGCCACAGTTGACTCCCGTTCGTGTTGTACGTCCCGTCCGGGCGGGCGGCCCGGCCGCCTGCGCCCGGACGGTCGGCCTGCATTCTCGGCGGAGGCCGTCCGCGCCGCCGTGACGGCGGACTGTTCCGGCCATCCGGCCCGTTCCGACGAGGAAGACAATGCCATCGGAACAGCAGTGTCCGACCGGTTGCTCATGTCAGCTTCCTGCACCGCGCCCGGCACCTTCCTGCCGCGCCGCCCGGCGCCCGGGCATGCGGAAAGGGGCTCCTCCACGAGAGCCGAAAAAAATCCGACGGCGATGTCGAGAACGCGTGACCGGCTCCGTCCCCGAGGTGAACGCGACCACAATGGGTCGCACCAGCTCCGAGGAGAGACACGATGGCCAAGTACCTGCTGCTCAAGCACTACCGCGGTGCCCCGGCTGCGGTCAACGACGTGCCCATGGACCAGTGGACGCCCGAGGAGATCTCGGCGCACATGCAGTACATGCACGACTTCGCGGCCCGGCTCGAGAAGACCGGCGAGTTCGTCGACGGTCAGGCGCTCGCCCCCGAAGGGGCGTGGGTCCGGTACGACGGAGAGGGGCGTCCGCCGGTCACCGACGGCCCGTTCGCCGAGACCAAGGACCTCATCGCCGGCTGGATGGTGATCGACGTCGACAGCTACGAGCGCGCCGTCGAGCTGGCCGGGGAGCTGTCGGCCGCCCCCGGGGCGGGCGGGAAGCCGATCCACGAGTGGCTCGAGGTGCGACCGTTCCTGGCCGCGAAGCCCAGCACCACGGAGTGCCCTCATCGATGACCTCATCGATGGACGAGGCCCTGCTCAGGAGCCTCACGCCGAGCGTGCTCGCCGTCCTCGTCCGCCGCGGAGCCGACTTCGCGGCGGCCGAGGACGCCGTGCAGGACGCGCTGATCGAGGCGGTCCGCGTCTGGCCCGCCGAACCGCCACGGGACCCGAAGGCGTGGCTGGTCACCGTGGCCTGGCGCAAGTTCCTCGACCAGGCGCGGGCGGACGCCGCCCGCCGCCGGCGTGAGGACCTCGTCGACGAGGAGCCGGCGCCCGGGCCCGCCCCGGCGGTGGACGACACGCTCCAGCCCTACTTCCTGTGCGCCCACCCGTCTCTGACGCCGTCGTCCGCGGTCGCGCTCACGCTCCGCGCCGTCGGCGGACTGACCACCCGCCAGATCGCGGCGGCCTACCTGGTGCCCGAGGCGACCATGGCGCAGCGGATCAGCCGGGCCAAGCGCACCGTCTCCGGCGTGCGGTTCGACCGGCCCGGCGACGTCGCCACCGTGCTGCGTGTCCTCTACCTGATCTTCAACGAGGGCTACTCCGGCGACATCGACCTCGCCGCCGAGGCCATCCGGCTCACCCGCCAGCTCGCGGCCCGGGTCGACCACCCCGAGGTGGCGGGGCTGCTCGCCCTCATGCTGCTCCACCACGCCCGGCGCGCCGCCCGGACCGCGCCCGACGGCAGCCTGGTGCCGCTCGCCGAGCAGGACCGCGGCCGGTGGGACAGCGAGTCGATCGCCGAGGGCGTCGGGATCCTCCAGGCGGCCCTCGCCCGCGACCGGCTGGGCGAGTTCCAGGCCCAGGCCGCCATCGCGGCACTCCACGCCGACGCACCCACCGCCGAGGAGACCGACTGGGTGCAGATCGTCGAGTGGTACGACGAGCTCGTGCGCCTGACCGACAGCCCGGTCGTCCGGCTCAACCGCGCGGTGGCCGTCGGCGAGGCCGACGGACCGCGCGCCGGCCTGGCGGCGCTCGCGGCGCTGGACGACTCCCTGCCCCGCCACGCCGCGGTGGCGGCGTACCTCCACGAGCGCGACGGTGACCTGGCGAAGGCGGCACGGCTGTACGCGGAGGCGGCCCGAAAGGCGCCCACCCTCGCCGAACGCGACCACCTGACGCGCCAGGCCGCCCGGCTCAACGCCCGCCGGCGCCGCTGACGGGTCGCGCGCTCGGATCTTCCCTCGGACCTGGCGCGGGCCTCGCGCTGCGTACCCGGCTCAAGAACCCGAAAAGGGCCGCAGAGCATCAGCTCTGCGGCCCTTTTCGGCACACACTGCTCAGGACGGTCTGCCGCCCTGGTCGGGCCGCTTGGGACGCCACACCACCAGCGCGCTGGTCTGCTGGACGTCCTGATACGGAACGAGGTCGCGCCGGTAGGAGGCGTGGACCTGCGCCTCGCGCTGCTGCATCGCCGCCGCCGCGCCCTCCACGGCCGCCGACAGCTCGGCAACACGGGCCTGGAGCGCAGCGACCTGGTTCTCCAGTTCGATGATGCGCTTGATCCCGGCGAGGTTGATGCCCTCGTCCTGCGACAACTGCTGGACGGTGCGCAGCAGTTCGATGTCGCGGGCCGAGTAGCGCCGGCCCCTTCCGGCCGTACGGTCGGGAGAGACGAGACCCAGGCGGTCGTACTGCCGAAGGGTCTGCGGATGCAGGCCCGACAGCTGCGCGGCCACCGAGATGACGTACACCGGCGACTCGTCGGTCAGTTCGTAGGGGTTGCGACTGCGTCCCGGACGGCCCTCCATGTCATGCTCCCTTCGCGGCCTGGAACAGCTCGGCCCGCGGGTCCTCCTCCGCGGTGGCTTCGCGGTAGGCCTCCAGCGCTTCCTTCGCCTTGTCGCTGAGCTCGGTCGGCACGGCCACCTCGATGGTGACCAGCAGGTCCCCGCGCGTGCCGTCCTTGCGGACGGCGCCCTTGCCGCGGGCACGCATCGTCCGGCCGTTGGGCGTGCCCGCAGGAAGCTTCAGCGTGACCGCGGGACCGCCGAGGGTGGGCACCTTCACCTCGCCCCCGAGCGCCGCCTCCGCGTAGGTGACGGGCACGGTGACGGTCAGGTTGTCGTCCTTGCGGCCGAAGACCGGGTGGGCGTCGACGTGGACCACCACGTACAGGTCGCCGGCCGGCCCGCCGCGCTCGCCCGGCGCGCCCTTGCCGCGCAGCCGGATGCGCTGCCCGTCGGACACACCCGCCGGGATGCGCACCTGCATGGTGCGCGAGGAGCGGGCACGGCCGCTGCCCTTGCAGACGTCGCAGGGCGTCTCGGCGATCAGGCCGCGGCCCTTGCACTCCACGCACGGGTCGGTCAGCGAGAAGGATCCGCTGCCGCCGCGCGATACCTGGCCGGTGCCGACACACGTCGGGCACACCCGGGGCGTGCCGTTCTTGTCGCCGGTGCCGGAGCAGGCCTTGCAGGGCGCCTGGCTGGACATCCGCAACGGGACGGTGGCCCCGTCGACGGCCTCGGTGAAGCTGAGCGTCACCTCGGACTCGATGTCCTGCCCGCGGCGCGGCTGTGTGCGCGCGCCAGCGCCGGCGCCCCGGTTGAACAGGCCGCCGAACACGTCGCCCAGGCCGCCGCCGAAGCCGCCGGCGCCCTGGCCGCCGCCCTGCGCGCCCCCGAAGAGGTCGCCCAGGTCGAAGTTGAACGTGCCGCCGGCGCCGGGACCGGGCCGGAAGCCGCCGTTGCCGAAGAGGGCGCGGGCCTCGTCGTACTCCTTGCGCCGCTTGGGGTCGCCGAGGATGTCGTTCGCCTCGGAGATCTCCTTGAAGCGCTCCTCCGCCTTGGCGTCGCCCTTGTTGGCGTCCGGGTGGTTCTCGCGGGCGAGCTTCCGGTACGCCTTCTTGATCTCGGCCTCGGTCGCGTCCTTGGGGACGCCGAGAACCTTGTAGTAGTCCTTCTCGACGAAGTCCTTCGTGCTCATCGACGTCCCTCCTCCCGGACGTGTCGTGCGTCAGCCCTCCGGGCCACCGCTCTCCTCGTCGGCCTGCTTCTCGTCCTTGGCCGCCGGCACCGCGCCCGGCTGGGGCTCGGCCACCGCGACCCGCGCGGGGCGGATCGTGCGCTCGCCGATGCGGTACCCCGGCTGGAGCACCGCGACGCACGTCGTCTCCGTGACGTCCGGCGCATACGAGTGCATCAGGGCCTCG
Organism: Streptomyces sp. 5K101; assembly: GCF_046506645.1. Lineage (NCBI taxonomy): Bacteria > Bacillati > Actinomycetota > Actinomycetes > Kitasatosporales > Streptomycetaceae > Streptomyces > Streptomyces sp. 5K101. The sequence goes on from NZ_JBKFFO010000005.1 coordinate 164,912, forward strand.
TGCACGGTCGGGTCGAAGGGCTCGCCCTCCTTGCCGAACTGCTGCAGACCCATCTTGGCCGCGGCGGTCTCCAGGGACTCGGCGACGGACTTGAACCCGCCGACCAGCTCCCCGTGCTCCCTCGCGCGGCCGATGTCGTCGAGCACGGGCAGCAGCTCGGTCAGGAGCGTCGCCGTGGCGATCTCCTTGACCGTGACCCTGTCGCGTTCCACGCGGCGGCGGTAGTTCTGGTACTCGGCCTGGAGGCGCTGCAGGTCGCCCGTGCGCTCGCCGAGCGCGGAGCGGGCCTGGTCCAGCTGCGCCGTCAGGCCGGCGATCTTCGCTGCGTCCCCTGCCGGGGCCGCCGGGCCCTCCTTCTCGGAGGACTCGGCGGACTCGGCGGCGTCCTCAGGGGCGGCGCCGGAGGGGACGGCAGGGTTCTCGTCGTTCTTGTCGAACCCCGGGGTCTCCTCCGTCACGCGGCACCACCCTTGGCGTCCCTCTCGTCGTCCACGATCTCGGCGTCGACGACGTCGTCGTCGGCCTTGGCCTCACCCGCGGCACCGGCGGCGGCACCCTCGGGGGCGGCGTTCGCGTACAGCGCCTGGCCGAGCTTCTGGCTGACCGCGGCGACCTTCTCGGTCGCGGTGCGGATCTCGGCCGTGTCCTCGCCCTTGAGCTTCTCCTTCAGCTCGCCGACGGCGGTCTCGACCTCGGTCTTCACCTCGGCGGGAACCTTGTCCTCGTTGTCCTTGAGGAACTTCTCCGTCTGGTAGACGAGCTGCTCGCCCTGGTTGCGGGTCTCGGCGGCCTCGCGGCGGCGGTGGTCCTCGTCCGCGTACTGCTCGGCCTCCTGGCGCATGCGGTCGACCTCGTCCTTCGGCAGCGAGGAGCCGCCGGTGACGGTCATCTTCTGCTCCTTGCCCGTGCCCAGGTCCTTCGCGGTCACGTGCATGATGCCGTTGGCGTCGATGTCGAAGGAGACCTCGATCTGCGGGACGCCGCGCGGGGCCGGCGGCAGACCGGTCAGCTCGAACATGCCGAGCTTCTTGTTGTACGCCGCGATCTCGCGCTCGCCCTGGTAGACCTGGATCTGCACGGACGGCTGGTTGTCCTCGGCCGTCGTGAAGATCTCGGACCGCTTGGTCGGGATCGTGGTGTTGCGCTCGATGAGCTTGGTCATGATGCCGCCCTTGGTCTCGATGCCGAGGGACAGCGGGGTCACGTCGAGGAGCAGGACGTCCTTGACCTCACCCTTGAGGACACCGGCCTGGAGCGAGGCGCCGATCGCGACGACCTCGTCCGGGTTCACACCCTTGTTGGCGTCCTTGCCGCCGGTGAGCTCCTTGACGAGCTCGGCGACGGCGGGCATACGGGTCGAGCCGCCGACCAGGACCACGTGGTCGATCTCGGACAGCTGGATACCGGCGTCCTTGATGACGTTGTGGAACGGGGTCTTGCAGCGCTCGAGCAGGTCGGCCGTCAGCTGCTGGAACTGGGCGCGTGTGAGCTTCTCGTCCAGGTGCAGCGGGCCCTCGGCGGAGGCCGTGATGTACGGCAGGTTGATCGTCGTCTCGGTCGAGGACGACAGCTCGATCTTCGCCTTCTCCGCGGCCTCGCGCAGACGCTGGAGAGCCATCTTGTCCTTGGACAGGTCGACGCCGTGGCCGCCCGCGAACTGCTTGACCAGGTAGTCGACGACGCGCTGGTCCCAGTCGTCACCACCGAGGTGGTTGTCACCGTTGGTCGCCTTCACCTCGACGACGCCGTCGCCGATCTCCAGCAGCGACACGTCGAAGGTGCCGCCACCGAGGTCGAAGACGAGGATGGTCTGGTCGTCCTTGTCCAGGCCGTAGGCCAGGGCGGCCGCGGTGGGCTCGTTGACGATGCGCAGGACGTTCAGACCCGCGATCTCGCCGGCCTCCTTGGTGGCCTGGCGCTCGGAGTCGTTGAAGTACGCCGGGACGGTGATCACCGCGTCGGTGACCTTCTCGCCCAGGTACGACTCGGCGTCGCGCTTCAGCTTCTGCAGGATGAACGCGCTCATCTGCTGCGGGTTGAAGTTCTTCCCGTCGAGCTCGATCTTCCAGTCCGTGCCCATGTGGCGCTTGACGGACCGGATGGTCCTGTCGACGTTGGTGACCGCCTGACGCTTGGCGACCTCGCCGACCAGCACCTCACCGTTCTTCGCGAAGGCGACGACGGACGGCGTGGTCCGGGCACCCTCGGCGTTGGTGATGACGGTGGGCTCGCCGCCCTCCAGAACGCTGACGACGGAGTTAGTCGTGCCCAGGTCGATGCCGACCGCACGTGCCATTTCGATTCCTCCAGCTGACTTGAGTGGAACTGGCTCAAGGATGCCCCAGGTCTCCGAACGAGTCAACAGACCTGAGTCGAGGCCACTCAACTTTTATCCGGCGCTTATCCGCATCCTGGTTCACGTGCGCGTGGCGCACCCGTTCGGATCGCGGCCGGTCTGAGACAGTCATAGTCGCAAAAGCGGTCAAGAACCATCATTCGCGACGAAGGGTGGGCGCTCATGCCGGCGAAGCGAGCCGTCGATCTCGCGGGCAGCCTCTTCCTGCTGCTCGTGCTGGCCCCGGTCCTGCTGACCGCCGCCGCCGCAGTCGCCGTGACCTCACCCGGCCCGGTCCTGAACCGCGCACCGCGTACCGGCCTGGGCGGCCGACCTTTCGAGAGGCTCACCTTCCGCACGACGCACGCCGGTCACCTCACACCCGTGGGCAGGCTGCTGCGCCGCCGCTTCCTGGACGGCCTGCCCCAGCTGATCAACGTCGTGCGCGGCGAGATGTCCCTCGTCGGACCGCCCCCGCTCCCCCTCGACCCGGCCCCTACCGGTCCGGAGCGGGCCCGCCTCGCCGTACGGCCCGGAATCACGGGCCTGTGGCAGATCAGCGGGCGGTCCGACCTGCCCTGGGAGGAAATGACGGTGCTCGACCTGCATTATGTGGAACAGCACTGGCTGGGACTCGACCTGAAGATCCTGGCCAGAACGGTCCCCGCAGCGGTCGCCGGGCGCCCTCCGGTCAGGGTTGCCTGAGCGACACAGATCACCGCCCGCCCAACTACAGTGCGGCTGAATAAGTGGGTACGCTCAGCACGGACTGAATAAGTTACCGCTTAGTAGTAGTGCTGGATCATCCCACCCTCGCAGGCCCGAGGAGCCCCCAATGCAACTCGCCGCGATCATTGTGTCGCTGACCCTGACCGTGGTCGGCGTTGCGCTCATCTCCCGAGCGGTCGCGCAGATCTACCGGTTCGTCAAGCTCGGTCAGCCCGTGCCCGCGGGCAGCCGCACCGACCATCCCAAGGCGCGCACGGTCACCCTGATCAGGGAGTTCCTCGGCCACACCCGGATGAACCGGTGGGGGATCGTCGGCTTCGCGCACTGGTTCGTCGCCGTCGGCTTCCTGACGCTGCCGCCGACCCTGGTGCAGGCGTTCGGGCAGCTGTTCCAGGCGGACTGGGTGCTCCCGGTCGTCGGCGGCTTCCTGCCCTTCGAGCTCTACATCGAGTTCATCGGGGTCATGACGATCCTCGGCATCGTCGTGCTGATGGCGATCCGGCTGCTGAGCCTGCCCTCCCGCGCGGGCCGCAAGTCCCGCTTCGCCGGCTCCAAGGCGTGGCAGGCGTACTTCGTCGAGTACGTCATCCTCACCATCGGCCTGGCGATCTACGTACTGCGCGGCCTCGAGGGCGCGATCCACCACGTCGAGCACTACGAGGCGGCGTACTTCGCCTCGTACCCGCTGGTCCTGGCCTTCAAGGGCCTGAGCGTGCCGACCCTGCAGACGCTGATCTACTTCACCGCGATGGTGAAGATCAGCACCTCCTTCATCTGGGCCATCACGGTGGCGCTCAACACCAACATGGGTGTGGCCTGGCACCGCTTCCTCGGCTTCCCGAACATCTGGTTCAAGCGCAACGCCGACGGCTCCAGCGCGCTGGGCGCGCTCCAGCCCATGACGTCCGGCGGCAAGCCGATCGACTTCGAGGACCCGGGCGAGGACGACGTCTACGGCGTCTCCCAGGTCGAGCAGTTCTCCTGGAAGGGCATCCTCGACTTCTCCACCTGCACCGAGTGCGGCCGCTGCCAGTCGCAGTGCCCCGCCTGGAACACCGGCAAGCCGCTCTCCCCGAAGCTCCTGATCATGTCGCTGCGCGACCACGCGCACGCCAAGGCCCCTTACCTGCTGGCCGGCGGCGGCAAGACGATGGAGGGCGAGGAGAAGGCGTCCGCGGAGCAGCTGAAGGACGTCCCCGCCGCCGCGCTGGCCGAGGCCGAGCGCCCGCTGATCGGCACCGTCGAGGAGAACGGCGTCATCGACCCGGACGTCCTGTGGTCCTGCACCACCTGCGGCGCCTGTGTCGAGCAGTGCCCGGTCGACATCGAGCACATCGACCACATCGTCGACATGCGCCGCTACCAGGTCATGATCGAGTCCGCGTTCCCGTCCGAGGCGGGCACGATGCTCAAGAACCTGGAGAAGAAGGGCAACCCCTGGGGTCTCGCCAAGAAGCAACGCGTCGAGTGGACCAAGGAGGTCGACTTCGAGGTCCCGATCGTCGGCAAGGACGTCGAGGACCTCACCGAGGTCGACTACCTGTACTGGGTCGGCTGCGCCGGCGCCCTGGAGGACCGCGCCAAGAAGACCACCAAGGCCTTCGCGGAGCTGCTGCACATGGCGGGCGTCAAGTTCGCGATCATGGGTGGCGAGGAGAAGTGCACCGGCGACTCGCCCCGCCGCCTCGGCAACGAGCCGCTGTTCCAGCAGCTCGGCCAGGAGAACGTGGCCATGCTGAACATGGCCTTCGGCGAGGACGACGACGACCCGGAGACCAAGAAGCCGAAGTCGGCGAAGAAGATCGTCGCGACCTGCCCGCACTGCTTCAACACGATCGCGAACGAGTACCCGCAGCTGGGCGGCGAGTTCGAGGTCATCCACCACACGCAGCTGCTCCAGCACCTCATCGACGAGGGCAAGCTGATCCCGGTCACCCCGGTCGAGGGTCTGATCACCTATCACGACCCCTGCTACCTGGGCCGCCACAACAAGGTCTACACGCCGCCGCGCGAGATCATGGACAAGGTCCCGGGCCTGCGCCAGCAGGAGATGCACCGCCACAAGGAGCGCGGCTTCTGCTGCGGCGCCGGCGGCGCGCGGATGTGGATGGAGGAGCGGATCGGCAAGCGCATCAACACCGAGCGCGTCGACGAGGCCCTGTCCCTCAACCCGGACATCGTCTCCACCGCCTGCCCGTTCTGCCTCGTCATGCTCACGGACTCCGTGAACGGCAAGAAGAACGACGGGAAGGCCAAGGAGTCCCTCCAGGTCGTCGACGTGGCCCAGCTGCTGCTCGACTCCGTCAAGACGCCGGTCGACCCGGCGGGCGAGGCCGAGTCCGAGGCCACGCCGGAACCGGAGCCGGTGAAGTAGCCGTCTTGGGAACAGTGAGCGGCCGGATCTGCCTCGGGGGCAGGACCGGCCGCTTCTGTCATCTCTCCCGTCGCACCCGCCCACCGTCCCTGACCTCGGCGAAGACGCACGGGGATCACCCCTTGAGGGTCCCCTGGGGGATGTCACAGCTCGGCAGCAAAGGCCCCCCGGTTCCCGGTCCGGCGTCACCCGGAACACGCCGAACAGGTACGTTCGTTGACGTGGCTGGATTCAGGATCGGACGCGGCCGGGACAACCGCACCCCGCAACAACAGCAGGCGCCCCAGGCGCCGCCGCCCTACCCGGGCGGCGGCCGTGCCGCGCCTCCGTACGGGCAGCAGGCCCCGCAGTGGCCCCGGACGAGCGGCGGGGCCCAGCAGTATCAGCAGCACCGCCGCCAGGGCGGGCACGACGAGCCGGAGTACTTCGGCGACCCGTACCACCAGGCGCCGCCCGCGCCCGACCCGTACGCGGCGAACAACCCGGGTCACACGCAGGCGTTCAGCGTCCACGACGACGACGTGTACGGCGACGGCGCCACCTACCGCGCCGGCGCGGCCCCGTCCGCGCCCGCCGGCCCGCGCCTGCACTGGAAGCAGCTGCTGAGCGGCATCGTGATGCGCCCCGGCCCGACGTTCCTGCGGATGCGCGACTACCCGGTGTGGGGCCCGGCGCTCGTCGTCACGTTCCTGTACGGCCTGCTCGCGCTCTTCGGCTTCGACGAGCCGCGCGAGGAGGCGATCAACGCGACGCTCTCCACCGCGATCCCGTACGTGCTGAGCACGGGCGTCACGTTCGTGATCAGTGGCCTGATCCTCGGTGCCGTGACCCACACGCTGGCCCGCCAGTTCGGCGGCGACGGCGCGTGGCAGCCGACCGTCGGCCTCTCGATGCTGATCATGTCCATCACGGACGCGCCGCGGCTGGTCTTCGCCCTCTTCCTGGGCGGCGAGAACTCCCTGGTGCAGGTGCTGGGCTGGCTGACGTGGCTAGCCGCCGGCGCGCTGTTCACGTCGATGGTCAGCAAGTCCCACGACCTGCCGTGGCCGAAGGCGCTGGGCGCGTCGGCGATCCAGCTGATCGCGCTGCTGTCGATCATCAAGCTCGGCACGATCTGACACGGTCTGATCCGGGCAGAGGACGAGCAGAGGAAAGGCCCCCGCCGCTCGCCGGCGGGGGCCTTTCCCGTGCCGAGTGGTCCGGTCTCCCGCCCTGCGCCGGCCCGAGGCCGCGGCCGAGAGCCGGAGCTGTCGCGGCTCCAGGCCCCCGTGCCGGCCGCTCACCAGCGGAGCCGGCAGAAGCGGGACGCGAGGCTCGGGCCCAGGGCCCTGCCCACGTCGTGGGCCTCGGTGAGCGCAGGGGCGTCCCGATGTGTGCGCCGCGCCGTGGCTGCTATCCGTTGAGTATGCGACTGTGGCGACTTCGCCCGCCCGACCGGTGGACCGGGCCGCCGAGTCATGCGCTGGTGGCCGCACCTCTGCTGTTGATCGTCGTCGTCACCGTCGTCGACATCCTGGCGCCTCCGCAGGTCCATCTCGGCCCGTTCCTGGTGGCGGCCCCGGCCGTCACGGCGAGCTTCGCCGGCCCCAGGATGACCGGATTCATCGGCGCCGTCGCCGTCGCCGCCCAGGTCCTCGTCGCCGCGGTCCGTACCAGCGTCCTGGACCTCAACCACACGTTCCAGATCATCGCCCTGATCCTGATCTCGGCGATCGTGACCTTCTTCGCCCATCTGCGGGAGCGGCACGAGACGCAGCTGAGCGACCTCCGCTCCGTCGCGGAAGCCACCCAGCGCGTGGTGCTGCGGCCGCTGCCCCACCGGATCGGGCCACTGCGCATCGCCTCCGTCTATCTCGCCGCGCAGGCCGAGGCGCAGATCGGCGGCGACCTGTACGCGGCCGCCCGCACCGCCGACGGCACGCGGCTCATCATCGGCGACGTCCGGGGCAAGGGCCTGCAAGCCGTCGGGGACGCCGCGGTGGTCCTCGGTGCCTTCCGCGCCGCGGACCACCTGCACGAGTCCCTGACCACCCTCGTCACCCACCTCGAAGGCACCGTCTCCTACGACATCGATGACGAGACGTACGACTCGACGCACGACTCGGACAGCGCGCGCGACCACCCGTCCGAGTCCTTCGTCACCGCCGCCGTCCTCGACATCCCCGACGCCAGCCGATCCTGCGCCTGATCAGCTGTGGCCACCCCGCGCCCCTGCGGCTGCGGGCGGGAAGCATCACGCCTCTCGAGGTCGGCCGGCCTGCCCCGCCCCTCGGCGTGAGCGACCTCGGACCGGCCGGGTTCGCCGCGGAGACCTTCGCCTTCAAGGCCGGCGACGTCCTCCTGCTCTACACGGACGGCGTCGTCGAGGCACGCGACCAGGCAGGCGTCTTCTACCCGATGGAGGAGCAACTGGCGGCGTGGGTGGACGAAGGCCCCGAGGAGCTGCTGCGGAGACTGAGCGACGACCTGCTGGCGCATGCCGGCGGCAGCCTCGGGGACGACGCGGCCATCGTCGTCGCTCAGCGGCTTGCCGCGACGGCGCACCCCACGTCATGACGAGCCGGCCACGCGCCTCCGGCGGCCACCGACCGCGGCCCGGACCGCCCGGTCAGATCACCCTGCGGTCCTCGAGCGGCGCGGCGTAGCGCGCCGGGCCCCGTTCGCCCGGCAGGCGCGGGGTGTGGTTGACCAGCCGGGCCGAGTTGCCGACCACCGCGATGCTGCTCGTGTTGTGCAGCAGGGCGGCCACCACCGGGTTGATCGAGCCTCCCGCTCCGGCGCCCAGGCCGACGAGGTTCACGCCGATGGCCAGGCCGTAGTTCTGCCGCACGACGCGGAGCGTGTGGCGGCTGAGTTCGACGACCGCGGCGACCTGCTGGAGGTCGTTGCCCGCCAGCGCGATGTCCGCGGTCTCCAGCGCCACGTGCGAGGAGTGGGCGCCCATCGCGATGCCGACGTCCGCCAGGGCGAGGGCGGGGGCGTCGTTGGTCCCGTCCCCGACCATGGCCACGAGGTGGCCCTCGTCCTGCAGGTCGCGGATCAGCTGGAGCTTGCCCTCGGGGAGGGCGTGGGCGTGCACCTCGGTGATGCCGAGGGCGTCGGCGACCGCCTGCGCCGTCTCCGGCGAGTCACCGGTCATCAGGATGATGCGCTCGACGCCCAGGTCCTGGAGCTGCCGGACGACGGTCTCGGCTCCGCCGCGTACGGCGTCGGAGAGGCCGAGCATGCCGATCAGGTCGTCGTCGTGGGCCAGGCAGATGACCGTCTCGCCCTGGGCGCGCAGGTGTTCCGTCCAGTGCTGTGCCCGGTCCGGCAGCTCCATGCCGTGCCGGCGGAGCAGGGCGGGGCTGCCGACGAGGAGGCGGCTGCCGTCCAGTTCGGCGCGCATCCCCATACCGAGGACGACCTCGCACGCCTGGTGGATGGGGATGTGCAGGTGCTGCTGCTCCGTGCGGCGCACGATGGCCTCGGCGAGCGGGTGGCGGGCGTGGAGTTCGCCCGACGCGGCGAGGCTCAGCACCTCGTCCGCCGTGAAGTGCTCGTGGAAGGTGACCACGCTGGTGACCAGCGGTCGGCCGAGGGTGAGGGTGCCGGTCTTGTCGAAGACCACGGCGGTCACGCGTCCGACGCCCTCCAGATGGGTGCCGCCCTTGATCAGGGTCCCATGGCGGGCGCCGTTGCCGATGGCCGCGCTGATCGCCGTCGGCGTGGCCAGGCCGGCAGCGCACGGGCAGGCGATCAGCAGCATGGTCATGGCCCGCCGGGGGTCGCGGGTCAGCGCGTACGCAACTGCCGCCAGTGCGAAGGAGACCGGGACGAAGCGGCGGGTGAAGCGCGTGGCCACGGTCTGGATCGGCGCCCGGTCGGCCTGCGCCTCCTCGACCCGGCCGATGATGCGGCCGACCGTGGTGTCGCGCCCGACGGCGGTCGCGCGGACGGTGAGGGAGCCGTTGGTGACGATGGTGCCGGCGTAGACCTCGGCGCCTTCCTGCACGTACACCGGAAGGGCTTCACCGGTGATCGCCGCCTGGTCCACCAGCGCCGCGCCTGCGGCGGCGGTGCCGTCGACCGGGATCCTGTGGTGCTCGTAGACGGCGACGAGGTCGCCCGGTTCGACGGTCTCCAGAGCCACCTCGATCTCGACACCGTCCCGTACGAGCCACACTCGCTCCTCACCGACGCTCAGGAGCTCCTCGATGGCGCGGCGGGTACGACGCAGGGTGAGGGTCTGCAGGAACTCGCCGATGTTCAGCAGCCACAGCACGGTCAGGGCCACCACGTTCTCGCGCAGCACCAGCGAGATCAGCGTCGCGGCGGTGACCAGCGTGTCCGTCCCGGGAAACCGGCGGCCCAGGACGGTGTGCAGCGCCCCGCGGAAGAAGGGCAGGCCGCTGAAGACCGTGGCGACGCGCAGCAGGCCGAGGCGGGCGCCGGACGACCACGGCGGGCGACGCAGCAACAGCCGGTGTACGGCCACCACGGCGAGCACGGCGCCGCCGACGACCAGCCGGGCGACCTCGCCCGTGGAGGAGTCGGGGGTGGCGCGGCTCGCTCTGGGCACGGCCGAGCGGGGCGGTGCCTCCTGGAGGGCCGCCACGAGCCCGTCCACGTCCAGGTGGTCGGGCGCCACCCAGACCACCACACTCCCGGTCCGCGGAAAGATCCGCAGCGCACGGAACCCCCGGACGTCCGCAAGCCTCTCGTCGACCAGACCTGCGCAGCCGGGCCGGGCCTGAAGCCACGGCACGGTGAGCCGCACTCGGCCCGCGGCGACGGAGCGTACGACGATGCCGGCCATGATCAGTGCTCGTGGTCGTGGGCGTGGCCTTCCACGTCGACCGCGGAGGGCGGCGGTGCCTCTTCCCCGAGGCTGGACCTGGCCTCGGCCAGCATGTCCCCGGCTTTGAGCCGGGCCTCCTCGGCGGCGGAGCCGAGCCACCGGCCGGCCACGATCCCACCGGCGATGCCACTCACCAGCGCCTTGCGGGCAATTGGCTTCACCGTGGGCGCGGCTTTGGCCGCACCGCGGAAGATGAGTCCACCGATCACGCCGGACACGGCGAAGTGCGCTGCGCGACCTGCGGCAGCACCGACCAGAGCAGCGGGATGCATGAGGCGCTCCTTCAACGAAATGCGCCCCCATCGCCCAACCTCGTGTCAATTGTGAACCTCTGATCAGGTACGTGGCAATCAACGCCGGCCGGACGTCCGCCGCGCACGCACTCGATGACGCCGCGCGACGCGTCGGCCGGGACGACAACCTTGATCGGCCTCTTACGCGGGTCCGGGGCGTCTTGGCGGAGCCCTTGCGCGACCTGTGGCGCCGCTTCACCGCGCGCGTGCGCGCGGTCCGGTCCCGCCGTGCCCAGGGCGGCGCCGGCCTGGCCCCGCGAGCGTCACGGCCATCAGGCGGGCCTGCGGCGAGGGCAGCGGGGCAGGAAGCGCCCGTGGTCGTGGCCGCCCCCGACGGCACGCAGTGAGCCCGAGCAGGCTGGTGAGCGGGCGAACCGCTGGTAGGGCGGGTAAGGAAGACATCGAACCAGCCACTGCGGAGAGGGCGGCGAACGTTCCGGCGGCGCGTGATCCGTGCGTGTCGACGGCCACGACGGCGATCACCGGGCCCCCTCGACCGCGCCGCAGGGCACCTGCCGCTTGTCCAGGGGGCTACAGCATGTCCAGCGGGCTACAGCGCCTCTTTGGAGGGCGTGATGGGCTCGCCCGGCTTACGTACCGGAGGCAGGACGCTCCAGGGGAAGTTGATCCAGTCGTCGGTGCGCTTCCAGACGTACTCGCACTTCACGAGCGAGTGCGGCTTCTCGTAGATCACGGCGCTGCGGACCTCGGCGACGTGGTCGACGCAGAAGTCGTGGACGAGCTTGAGCGTCTTGCCCGTGTCGGCGACGTCGTCGGCGATCAGGACCTTCTTGTCGGAGAAGTCGATCGCGTTGGGCACCGGCGCCAGCATGACCGGCATCTCCAGCGTCGTCCCCACGCCGGTGTAGAACTCCACGTTGACCAGGTGGATGTTCTTGCAGTCCAGCGCATAGGCGAGACCGCCGGCGACGAAGACGCCGCCGCGCGCGATGGAGAGCACGATGTCGGGCTCGTAGCCGTCGTCGGCGATGGCCTGCGCGAGCTCGCGGACCGCGTCGCCGAACCGCTCGTACGTCAGGTTCTCCCGTGCTTCACTCATGTTCGCTGCGGCCCTCACACCTGCGTCCGATGAAAGTTCATGAAGGACCGGGAAGCCGTCGGCCCCCGCTGGCCCTGGTACCGGGATCCGTACCGCTCGCTCCCGTACGGCTCCTCCGCGGGCGAACTGAGCCGGAACATGCAGAGCTGCCCGATCTTCATCCCCGGCCACAGCTTGATCGGCAGCGTGGCGAGGTTCGACAGCTCCAGGGTCACGTGGCCGGAGAACCCGGGGTCGATGAAGCCGGCCGTCGAGTGCGTCACCAGACCGAGCCGCCCGAGGGAGCTCTTGCCCTCCAGCCTCGACGCGATGTCGTCCGGCAGCGAGATGACCTCGTAGGTCGAGGCGAGCACGAACTCGCCCGGGTGCAGGATGAACGCCTCGTCGCCCTCCGGCTCGACGAGCCGCGTCAGATCGGCCTGCTCGACGGCGGGGTCGATGTGGGGGTAACGGTGATTCTCGAACACCCGGAAGTAGCGGTCCAGCCGCACGTCGATGCTCGAGGGCTGCACCATGGATTCGTCGTACGGATCGATGCGCACGCGCCCGGCGTCGATCTCGGCCCGGATGTCCTTGTCTGAGAGAAGCACGCCCCGAGGATACGCAGAGCGCGCGGGCCGCCCCCAATCGGACGCCGGCCCGCGCACCCCGCCGCCGCCCCGGCTACCGCTTGCCCTGCTTCACGACGGGCACGGCATGCCGCAGCCGCGCACACCGCGGACACCGGATCAACCGCCCCGGCCCGAGCCGGTCGGGACCGAGCTGCTGCATCGGAAACGAAGCGGTGGTGAACACGTGCCCCTCGGCACAGCGGACGACGGTGCGCTCCATCAAGTCCATCGGGCCCCTTCCCCAACAAATGCGGACGAAGCCCCACATTAGGGGATGATCCGGACGCCACCCCAGGCGGCACTCCGCGCCCGAGGTTACGCCCCAACTCCCGCACCCGGCACCCGCATCCGCATCCGCCCTCCGCCCAACACGAACGCCCCGCGGCGTCATACACCGAGGGGCGGGCAATGGGGTAGAGTGTGCGACGATGCGGCACCGATCATCGGTGCGCTACGCGGGTGTAGTTTAATGGTAGAACATGAGCTTCCCAAGCTCAGAGCGCGGGTTCGATTCCCGTCACCCGCTCCAGAGAAGAAGGACCAGGCCAGGGACATGATCCCCGACCCGGGCCTTTGTGTTGTCCAGACCCTTCTAGGCTCCGCGCACCACTTCCGCAGCACTGAGCCCTCTCCGGGCCGGTCAGGGCACCTCTGGCGCGCGACTCTCACCATGGCGTCCAACCCGCTGGCGACCTCACTCTGACGCTCATGGTCCGAGTCTGCTAGATCAGTGCCGCCTTCTCGGACACACGCATGAAGGTTGCCTCCCACTGCCGATGGCCAACGGGGGCGTCAGGGTCTCCCAGTGATCGGTCCGGCCATACCGCGGCGGCGAGCCGGCAAGGGCCGCGAACCCACACGCCCGGGGAGAGCCAGTTCGGCCCGCAGCGCGTCTTCCAGGGCTGAGAGACCATCCTCCACGGATTGGAGGGACGATTGGTCCGTGGTCGAGGTGCCCTCGAAGATCGCAGATTGTGCACTGAGCAGGGCACGATGCACGTCACTCACAGCGGAACGGACCGCCTCGTCGGCTATGAGAGACGCTTCGACGATCCACTTGTAAGCTGCCGACCGGTTGTCGAGCAGCTTGCCGTCATCCTCGTCCTTCAAGATGGAGACGAGGGAGTCGTGCCAGCCGTACAGAGTGATCAAGAGGTCCCGGTACAGGCCCTTCTTGTCATCCAGCCAGCGGACCTGTTCTGCATGGACTCGCTGTTCATGCTGGATACGCAGCTGTCCACGCTGTGCAAGCCATGCGCCTCCAAATCCTGCCGCGGCGCCCACCGTTGTGCCTGCCAGTCCGATCAGTGCAGCATCCATGGCTGCTTCCTACCAGACAGTTGACGCTGCAGTGGAACAGCCCGAGCCGCGGCAGGCGAGCGCCGAGCAGGCGTCGCTCCTCGGCATCCAGAAGGACGCCCTGGTTACGCACATCCGACGGGACGGCCGGTGGAGTCGGCGGACATCGTCGTGCCCGGGGCTCTGTGCGACGCACCAGCTGATCCAGCCCGCTCGCGACTTCCTGCTGCCGGTCGGGGTCCGAGTGCTGATGCATCTACGCGGCCTTCTCGGAGGACTGCTCCGGCCTGGACCATAGTGGTGACTCGCGCCACGACGGTTCGCCGTTTGACTCAGCGGCTCACGTTCGAAGGCGGTGGCTCACCGCAGTCGTGCTCGACGATTGCCCCGTTGACGTCGCTCGCACAGGTCCGATCAGCGAACGACCACATCACCGACCACGTGACCACCACCAGAGCGGCACCACCGCAGAACGCCGCGACGAGCCATGGCTTCTTCGGTAGCAGCAGGATGAAGGACACAGCGAATGCAGCCGCTACAGGCCAAGCGGGCAGCAACTGACTGGCCAGAACGAACACCGTAGCGGCCCCGAGAAGCGCTGCGATGCCGTGTTGAGAGATCGAGCGAATGCGGCTCACCTGCCCTCCCGATGAGCTCGCCCAACCTGTGTATAGCAGGAAAGTACAGCAACCCCCGCGACCGCAGCCGACCGCCGCTGCCCCCAGGCGGCCGGCTGACTGGGCCGACAGACCTCCGCGACCGTCGTGCCGGTAGTTCGCATCAAGGGGCGGACCTAGGGTGACAGCCATGAGCACGCCCCCGATTTGACCACGCTGTGCCCAGGACCGGATTCACCCCTACCGCTTCAAGAGCGATGGAGCGGTGTTCTCCCTGTGCACCGAGTGCGACTCGCTCTGGTGGCCGCAGACCGGGACGGACATCGCCAACGCGTTGTTCCTCGATGATGTCGTGGCAGCCAAGTTTGGCGAGGAAGGCAACCCCTGGACCACCCGCGTGTGGGCCGACGTGATCGAACCCCTGCCAGAAGATGGCTGACATCCACAGCTGACATCAACGACCGCGGACAGCCGTAGCCTTCAGCAGTCCTGAGAGGAACGCAGACCCGCGGTCGGAGGGCCCACGGGGCGAGTCCGATCGAACCCCTAAAGCGGGTGTCGCAGGTTCGAAACGCGCCGGCTCTGCGAGCGAGGCGGCCTCGTTCGGGGGCCACGCAGCGGCGCCCCGGAGGTAGGTTCCTCCGGGGCCTTCACGCGTTCAGAGCACCCCAAGCGATGTCAGCACGAGCATGCACAACGTCAGCGCGCCGCCGAACGTGCCACCTCCGTAGAGGATGGCTGGTCCCTTGGCGGTTGCGGGGGTGTGCTTGATGAGGCCAGCCACGATGCCCACGATGGCGGAGATCGAGATGCAAAGCAGGACCACGAGCACCTTGACACCGAACGAGAGATTCAACGGTCCGAGCACCTTTCCGGTGATCAGACCTCCTGTTCTCGATGCTCAGCCAGGGCGAGCTGCTCGGCCTCGATCAGGACCGAGGGCCAGCGCGAGGACATCGTCCTCGACGCCGACGGCGTCCTCCTCGACGGCCGCAACCGCCTCGCCGCCTGCGAGAGATCGGGCTGCGCCGACTGGACTACGACGCCCGCGCCCGGGAGTGGGCCGAGGCTGAGCAGCCGCTGCTGCCGGAGGCGGTGCGGGAGCTGCCCGTCCGTGTGGGGGCGTCGACAGCGAGTGGCCCGACGGCCCCGCGCTCCTGCGGAGGGTCCGGGAGACGCTTCGATAGGGAGCCCCTGAGCACCATCTGACCCTCGGTCGCCTCTCCCCGCATCTCGGGGTACCTCACACCAGGTTCGAAGCTGACATTCCGCTTTGGACTTGATTTTCACGTAAACATCACCATGGCGTGCTTCAGGGTTAAACAACCCATTTGGGGCACACTTTCGAGTCATTGACGAAGATCGCCGTCGCCGGTATTTTGTGATCCACCCCATTGATGGGCGCGTACACGACAACGGAGATATTCAGTGAAGATAAAGAGCGCAATCGTCGCTGGCGCTACATTTCTGACGACGATCCTGGGGGCGGGTGCCGCGTCCGCCGAGACCCACAACTCCTCGGACACGATGGGGTCTACCGGTCGGTGCTCCTACAGTCGCGTATGCCTCTACTACAACTCGGGCCAGTCCGGGGCCAAGTTCATGCGCTACTTCGACGCCAATAACGTCCAAGTGACGCTCGCAATTCCGGATCTCGCCGGCTACTACTTCGACTCTTCCGGCGCCGGTGCGGGGCAGACGGTGAAGAACAATGCCGCCTCGGGAGAGATCAACGGCACCAACTGTTCCATGTGGGTCTATTACAACACCAACTACGGCGGAAACATCGACTACTTCGGCGATACTTCCTACGGGCAGCTCTGGTACACGTACAACGAGAACGCCTCCATGAAGGCGGGCTGCCCGTAATTCCTGTGCCAGCCCTGACTGATTGCCTCAGTCAGGGCTGGCATGCTGTTTGGTACGGCCCGCGGTTCGCTAACGGACTGTCGAGCGATCGAAGAATCGATGGATCATGCGCTACGTCAAGAATATCTTCACCACGGCATGCGCCGCAGTCACCCTGCTGGCGCTTTCTTCATGTGCCGCTTCCGGGGACATCCCTGACCGTGCTCCCCAAGGATCAGCCCCTACGGGGAAAGCGCAGCGGCCGCCGCACGGCGGGAACGCGCAGTCATCCGTCGCCGTTGAGGCCAATCCGCTCCCATTGCCCGTGCAGAAGTATCTGCTGACACCGAGCAAAATGTCGGGAATCAGGTCCGCGACCACCATTCTGGTAAATGCGTGCTTGCGGCAGCGAAACGTTCCACCGATAGATCAGACGAGTGCGGCGAGCCAGCAAAGCCACCCGGACCCCTATGAGGTCGGGCGTCGCTACGGGCCGATCGTCAAGGCCGATATGTTGACTTACGGCTATCATCTCCCTCCTTCATGGTTCGGCGGTACAGCGGCACATCGGAAAAGAATTTCAGCTCAGCAGGAGGCTGCCCTGAGCGGCCCGTCGGGTTGCGCTGCCGTTGCCCGGAGAGAGCTCATGGGTGACCGATCTCTGGACTCCCCGGTCGCACGGCAAATCAGCAGCAAAAGCTTCGTGGAGTCTCTGAAGGACCCCAAGGTGAAGGCGGTCACCGCGGACTGGTCGGCTTGCATGGCAAAGAAGGGCCATTCCTACACGGACCCCCTGCAGGCGCTTTCGAAGGCTGATCTGAAGCCGCCGAAGCCGAGCGCGACAGAACTGCGCATCGCGGCTGCCGATTATGCCTGCAAGGAATCCACCGATTTGATCTCCACGTGGCAGAATGTTGAGATCAAGATTCAGGAAAAGGAAATAGCGAAGCATCTGTCGGTCCTGGAGAAGGCGAACGCGCAGAGGGCCCAGATCATGGCGGAAGCGGACACGATTGTCGACGAGCGTGGATGACGGCGCGGTGACCTTCGAGCTCGTGCCACGATCTTACTGAACGTCCCTGTTTGGCCGTGACCGGTGTGACGATTCGGCCGTTCCAAATGGTGTGAGTACCCGGCCGTGGATCGTGGACGATGACCTGTGGGCGTTGATCGAGCCGTTGCTGCCGCCCTGGCCCGAGAAGGCTCCCGGCCCGCGACCGGTGCCGGACCGGCAGTGCTTGCAGGGCATCCTGTACGTGCTCCGCAACGACATCGCCCGGCAACTGCTGCCCCTGGACTCGGGTTCGGCTCCGGGCAGACCTGCTGACGGCGTCTGGAGCGGTGGCAGAAGGCCGGTGTCTTCGACCGGCTGCACCGGATCCTGCTCGCCGAGCTGAACGCAGCCGGCGAGCCGGACTGGTCCAGAGCATGCGTCGACGGCTCCCACGTCCGCGCGAAGAAGGGGGAGCCGACACTGGCCCGTCGCCGGTCGACCGGCGGAAGACGGGCAGCAAGCACCATCTGATCTGCGACGGACACGGCACCCCACTCAAGGTCATCACCACCGTGGCCGACGTCAACGACGTCACCCAGACCCTCGCCCTGGTCGACGGCATCCCGTCCGTCGCCGGACGCCCGGGCCGACCCCGCCGCCGCCCCGAGGCCCTGCTCGGCGACAAGGGCTACGACTCCGACGCCAACCGCCGTGAACTGCGCAAGCGCCGGATCCTGCCCGTGACGCCCAGGCGTACGTGCCGACGCGCCAGGCGAGCACCGCGACGACCAGCACGATGGAGCCGGCCTTGACCCGGCGGCGCCAGTCGGGCGCGGCGGGGCTGTAGCCGTCGTCGTAGTAGGGGTCGCGCGGCGGCGGGACGGAACCACGGCCGCCGCCCTGCGGGGCACCGTAAACCTGGCCGCTGCTGTACCCGGAGTCGTAGCCGGAGACGAACTCGTCCAACCGCCGCGAACGAGCTGTTCAAGAAGCTCCGCGAGGACGCGCCGGTGGTGGTCGCCCGGGGCGGCGACGACGCGGAGCGGGCTGCGGCCGACGGGAAGCCGAACGACACGGGCCGCCCGAGCCCCGAGCCGGTGCCGACGTTCTCTGGGCGCAACGCCGCCGATGGGGCGTGTTCGTGACGTGTTCGCTCGGTCACGCGCAGGCGCGCAGGCAAAGCGCCGCTCAAGGTGCACCTTGCGGGAAAGGGCGTTTGGGCGGATTGCCCGATTGTAAGGCGCGGGGAATTGTCACGGACGTCGCCCCACGCTGAAGTGGGCGGATAGTGTGACGCAATCCGGTGCTACGACCGCGTGGTCGCGCACTCTGATGATCGAACGAATCGAGCGCCTGCCCGGGAGAGGCGCCTCGCGTGGCACCGACGGAGGACTCAAGCAACCGTGGACGCGCACAGCCGTGGACGGGCGGACGAGATCGACCCTGCCGACCAGTGGGTCCTCAACCCGCGAACAGGCAACTACGAACTGCGACTTGACCGTTCCGCTGGGCAGTCGGCACCCGTGTCCCCCCCGCGCGGCACGGCCGCCCCGGGCCCCAGAAATCCCGACCGGACGCGTGGCGGTGAGCGGCGCCCCGGCGCCGCCGACGCCCCGCCGGTCCCCGGCCAGCGCCGGCGCAGGGTCGCCGAGGGCGACGGTGGCGGCCCGCAGGGCCCGGTCGGCCGCCGCAAGCGCAAGCCGGCGAAGTCCCGCAAGAAGAAGGCCCTGATGTGGACCGGCGGCGTGACGGCCTTCGTCGTCGTCGCGGGCGCGGTGGGCGCGTACGCCCTCTACGAGCACTTCAACGGCAACATCAAGACGATCGACGTGCCCACCGCGTCGGGCGGGTTCGAGAAGGGCAAGGCCTTCAACATCCTGCTGATCGGCACGGACAAGCGCACCGGTGCGGGCAACGCGGGCTACGGCGACAAGAACAGCCCCGGTCACGCCGACACCACGATCCTCTTCCACGTCTCCGCGGACCGGACCAACGCCACGGCGATGTCGATCCCACGTGACCTGAAGACGGACATCCCGGACTGCGAGACCCGTACGCCGGAGGGCACGAAGGTCATCCCCGGCGATCAGGACGTCCGTTTCAACACCAGCCTTGGCCAGTCGGGGCGCGACCCCGGCTGCACCATGCGCACGGTCACCGAGCTCACCGGGCTGACCGTGGACCACTTCATGATGGCCGACTTCAACGCCGTCAAGGAGATGACGACGGCCGTCGGCGGCGTGAAGGTCTGCCTGAAGAAGCCGGTCAAGGACAAGGACTCGCACCTGAACCTGCCGGCCGGTGAGTCCACCGTCGCGGGCGAGCAGGCGCTGGCCTTCGTCCGCACCCGGCACAGCTTCGGCAACCAGAGCGACCTGGACCGCATCAAGGTCCAGCAGCAGTTCCTGAGTTCGATGATCCGGCAGATGAAGTCGGACGAGACGCTGACCAGCCCGACCAAGCTGTACGGGCTCGCCGAGGCGGCCACGAACGCGCTGACCGTCGACACGGGCATAGGGAGCATCTCGAAGCTCTCGGACCTCGCCAAGGAACTCGTCACCGTCGACCCGAAGAACATCACCTTCGCGACGCTGCCGGTCATCGACAACCCGGCCGAGGAGATCAAGGCGACGGTCGTTCCGCACCCCGAGAAGGCGAAGCAGCTGTTCGCGCTGATGAAGTCGGACACCTCGCTCACCGAGGTGAAGAAGAAGGAACAGGACGCCAAGAACACCGAGGCGAACGCCCAGGCCGCGCTCCTTCAGGGGCCGCGCGCCGAAGCCGCCAAGGTGCGGGTGGACGTCTACAACGGCAGCCGCATCCAGTACGCGGCGCAGTACACCATCAACTGGCTGCAGAACGAGCAGGGTGTGTCGCGTTCCACGAACAAGAGCAACGCCCCGGAGAAGGCGGCGCTCACGACGCTCACGTATGCCCCGAACCAGGCCGACCAGGCCCGCAAGCTCGCGGACCTGATGGGCCTGCCCGCCACGGCCCTCAAGCCGGGCACGGCGGACGCGGGGCCGATGGAGCCGATGACGCTGATCCTGGGCGCGGACTTCAAGGGCGCGGGGGTGCCCATCACCGGACCGGCGAAGGTGCCGGACATCGGCAAGGTGGAAGCAGACAAGAAGGTGTGCGCCTCGTGATCCGGGAACTCCCGGGCCGCGGGCACGCCTGATCGCCGAGGGAACCTCGGGTGGGACAGAGCAGCGTTGCGCAAGCAGGGAGCGTGGGGACAGCAATGCGTTCCGCACGCCCGCGAATACGGCTGGGACGACAGCCTGTACGAGGACGGCGGCACCATGGGCCTCCGCGTACGGGGCGGTGGTGCCAGGGACTGATCGGACGACGACGCCGGCGGCGGTAGGGGCCACCGGCGCGGCGGCCCGCGCCGCCGTGCCAACAAGTCCGGCAAACGCCGGACACTCAAGTGGGTGGCGGCGACGCTGTCGCTGCTGATACTCGGCACGGCCGGCGCGGGCTACTGGTACTGCGAGCACCTCAACAGCAATCTGCGCGGCAGCGCCCGCAGCGGCGGCAAGAGCGGTGTGAAGAAGGCCGCGCCGAACGCGCTCGGACAGCAACCCCGTCGACATGAGCGGCACCGTCAGAGGGCACGGTCACTCTGGCACCGTCCGCGAGGCCGTGCCCCATCCGTGCCCTTCGGAGCAGCGAACAGCGGTCAACACGGGGTCCCCGCACCCGCCGACGCCGCCACATCAAAGGACGTTTCCGCAAGGTCAGGCAGCAATGATCAGTTTGAGCGACGGTGATTCCCAAGCTCAGAGCGCGGGTTCGATTCCCGTCACCCGCTCCAGCAGATTCCGGCAGGTCTTCCATCCCGAAGCGCCACTTCGTGAGCATCACAGCAGGGGTGTGGGAGGGGCGGCGCGCGCAAGGCCTTGCGCTGGTCATCCTCCGACAGGCCCTCGAACCACTCGACACCTTCAGCCGTGGTTCTGAGCCCTTGTGCGAGTTCGTTCAGGATCACTTCGTGTGCGTACGACGCAGCTTCCCACCCCCACGCCACCAGGCCGACACTGCGTCCACGACTGCCTGCGAGCGGCACAGGAGAACTCGCCTTCGCCTAGGCACCTGTTGATCAGCCGCGGGCACGGCGACTCCGATCCGCGATGGGCTTCCCTGGAGTGATCCGCCTCACAGGCTGTCACAGCGGCCAGTCGCGTGGTGTCTTGAGGCCGAAGCCCTCGCTCAGGTCTCCGCGAGCGAACGAATCGACAGGAGCAGCTCATGAAGCACCGCATCGTCGTTCTCGGCGCCGGCTATGCCGGGGCCTACGTGGCCGGGACCCTGGCCCGCCGGTTGTCCCCGTCGGACGCCGAGATCACCGTGGTCAACACCGAGCCGGACTTCGTCCAGCGGCTGCGGCTGCACCAGCTCGCAGCCGGCCAGGAGATCGAGGCGCCACAGCTCGCCGACGTCTTCGCGGGCACCGCGGTGCGGCTGCGCCTGGCCCGGGTCACCGCCGTCGACCCCGAGCGCCAGGCCGTCGCCCTCGCCCTGGCCGACGGCGACGGCGACGGCGACGGCGACGGCGAGCTCGGCTACGACACGCTCGTCTACGCGCTCGGCAGCCACGCCGACGATCACGGCGTCCCCGGCGTGGCCGAGCACGCCTTCGACGTCACGGGCCGACCCTCCGCTCTGCGCCTGCGTGCGCGCCTGGACAGCCTGGGCAGGCGCGACGAGGGCGGGCGCGTGCTGGTCGTCGGCGACGGGCTGACCGGCATCGAGACCGTCACCGAGATCGCCGAATCCCGGCCCCGCCTGTCGGTGACGCTGATCGCCCGCGGTGAGCTGGGTGCTCCGCTCTCCTCCGGAGCCCGCGGACACCTGCGCCGGGCCTGCGACCGGCTGGGCATCACCGTCGTGGAGCACACATGCGTCGAGGCCGTCGAAGCGACGCGGGTGCTGTGCGCCGACGGCACCGCCCTGGCGTCCGACGCCACCGTGTGGACGGCCGGTTTCGCGGCCGGCCCCATCGCCGCCGCCGGCGGGCTGGAGGTCACCGAGCACGGGCGGATCGTCGTCGACCGCACCATGCGGTCGGTCTCGCACCCGAACGTCTACGCCGCCGGCGACAGCGCCTACGCCATCGGCGACAACGGCCGGCCGCTGCCCATGTCCTGCGCTTCGGCCGGCTACACCGGCCGCCAGGCCACGGACGCGATCGTGGGACGCCTGACAGGCGGCAAGATCGCGCACAGCAAGCTGGAGTACCTGGGCAACCACATCAGCCTCGGGCGGCGGGACGGGATCCTGCAGATGGTCGACGGCGAAGCGCAGGCGAAGCCGAAGTATATGGGCGGCCGGAAGGCCGCGAGGATCAAGTCGGGGATCGTGAGGATGTCGCTGTGGGGCACCTCGCATCCGACCTTCGGCATGCCCAAGCGCAAGTACCGCCTGGCCGCCACGCCGCACCCGTCCTTCGAGAAGACGGTCCGCCCCCTGGAAAACGGAGGAGCCGCGCATGGCTGAGAACACCGATGTCGTCGTGCACACCCGGCCCAAGGGCGACCACCACGGTGACTGTCGCAGGCCGACCACGGCGAGGCGTCGGCCATCGCGGGGGGGCAGCCTGAGCCAGGCATTCGAGGGAGAGAGACCGAGAGATGACCGACCACACCACCGACCTGGCGACCGAAGCGTTCGTCGCTCACCGCAACCTGCTCTTCACCGTCGCGTACGAGATGCTCGGCTCGGCCGCCGACGCCGAGGACGTCCTCCAGGAGACCTGGCTGCGCTGGGTCAGGGTCGACCTGGGGCGGGTGAGCGACCAGCGGGCGTACCTGGTGCGGATCACGACCCGGCAGGCGCTCAACCGGCTGCGCACCATGAAGCGCCGCAGGGAGGCGTACGTCGGTCAGTGGCTGCCCGAGCCGCTGCTCACCGCACCGGACGTGGCCGAGGACGTCGCGCTCGCCGAGAGCATGTCGATGGCGCTGATGCTCGTACTGGAGAGCCTTTCCCCGACCGAGCGGGCGGTGTTCGTGCTGCGCGAGGTCTTCGAGGTGGACTACGACGACATCGCCGAGGCCGTCGGCAAGACCCCGGCGGCCGTACGGCAGATCGCGCACCGCGCCCGTGGGCACGTCGACGCGCGCCGGCCCCGCAGAACGGCCTCCGCGAGCGAGACCCGGGCGGCCCTGGAGTCCTTCCAGCGCGCCCTTGAGACCGGGAACCCGCAGGACCTCCTCGACGTACTCGCCCCCCACGTCGTTCTGCTCAGCGACGGCGGCGGCCTCAAGAGAGCCGCGCTCCATCCGGTGATCGGCGCCGAGAAGATCGTCCGCTTCTACCTCGGCGGCTCCGCCAAGGTAGAGGCCACGATCACCTGGGAGCCCACCATGGTCAACGGCAGCCCCGCACTCGCCGTACGCGTGGGCGGCGAGCTCGACGGCGTCATGGCCGTCCGTGTCGAGGACGCCCGCATCACCGGTCTCTACTTCGTCCGCAACCCCGAGAAGCTGACCCGCGTCACCTCCGGGATCCCGCTCACCCTGCGCTGACGCCACCGGCTCGGAAGCACCTGTCGATCGCCGCACACGACAAGAGGGGAACCACACCATGACCGGACAGACAACGGCCGCCGCGCCGCGCGGCCGCGCCTTCCTCAGGACCGCGACAGCCCTGCAGACCCTGACCCTCCTCTTCCAGGCGGTCACGGCGGGCATGCTGCTGACCTCGTCCGACGGCTATCTGATGCACGACGTCGGATCGAAGGCGATGTACGCAGCCGCCATGCTGTACGTCCTCGCCGCCGTCCTGGCGTGGCGCCCGGGCGGCGGATCCCCCCGCCCCGTCCTGTACGCCACCGGCTTCCTCCTCCTCGCCTCGGCCCAGGTCGCGCTGGGCGTCGCGCATGTGTCCTCGGTCCATGTCCCCCTGGGCGTGGTGATGTTCGCCCTCAGCACCCTGGCCCTGGTCCAGACACTGTCCCCGCGCTTGCCGCTGCGCCCGGCTGCAAGGTCGTAGCCGCCGGTCTCGACGGTGCCGACCGGCCCGGATGCCCGGTGCGGCACCGGACCGTCATCGCCGAGGTCGCCCTGCGGCGGCGACCGCCTTGGTGATCCGAACGGCGGTGAGCGGGTCAGGTCGCGGCCGCCAGGGCGGGGCGGGCAGCGCCGTCGAGGTCCGTGCTCGGTCCGGTTGCAGGGCCGCTGCGTTCCGTTCGGGAGTCAGGTGCGGGGCTCCCAGCGGAATCTGCGGGCCGCGATCCATGCGAACAGAGCTGTCCACGCGATCGCCAGCACGCATCGGATCAACGCATCCCCCGCTGTCAGCTCACCGGTCCACCCCGAGCGCACCAGGTCCACCGTCGGGGACAGCGGTGCGAACAGCAGTGCGTCGCCGAGCGTCTCGGGCAGCACCTCGCGGGGGATGTAGATCCCGGAGATCATCGGCAGGACGAAGATGGCTGGGAGCGTGGCGACCAGCACGGACTCGACGGTCCGGCACAGCGCAGCCGTCGCGGCCGCCATGGCCGTCATCAGCGCAACTCCGGTCAGCAACCCGGCGATTGCCGCCAGCGGTTGCCGGGGTGCCGCACCGAACATCACCGACAGCACGGCCGCGACCGCCACGATCTGCACCACGGCGATCGTGATGTACATGGACGCGCCGCCTGCGAGGATCACCGGGTCGGAGACCTCTCCCGTACGCAGCCGCTTGAGCACCAGCTCCTCTCTGCGCGCCACGTACAGTCCGGTGACGGACGAGTAAAGGGAGAAGATCATCAGAATCCCGGCGGCGGTCGACACCATCACCGGGCCCGGGTTCAGACCGTGCTTGTCGAGCTCCAGCTGGTCCTGCACGAACCGCATCGACACCAGGAGCATCAACGGTACGAACAACACGAAGACGTAGTTCGCCTTGATCCGGTTGAACAGCTTCCACTCGATACGGAACAGGGCCTTCATGTGCCGCATGGCCAGACCGTTCACTCCCCATCCCCTTCCTGGCTCGCGATGCTGATGAAGGCCTCTTCGAGGGAGGCCGGTCGCGCGGTGAACCGGTCCAGCGTCACATCGTGGTCCTCGGCCCAGGCGAGGAGCCGGGTGGCGTCCTGCTGCAACTGCCCGGTCGTGATGGTCACCCGTCCGCCCCGCCGCTCCGCCCTGCCACCGACGGGCAGATCGTGAACGGCCCATGTGTCCGGCAGAGCGAACGACAGCGTCGACGAGTGGCCGGCGACGATCTCCGAGACGGTGCCGGAGGCGGCGATCCGTCCCCGGTGCATGATCGCCAGCTCGTCGGCGAGGGACTCGGCCTCTTCCAGGTAATGCGTGGTCAGCAGGATCGTCGTGCCCTGCTCCTGCAGGCTCCGGACGAGCCGCCAGGTGGCGTGGCGGCCCTCGGCGTCCATCCCGGCGGTCGGTTCGTCGAGGAACAGCACGTCGGGACGCGACAGCGTGGCGACGGCCAGATCGAGTCGGCGCTTCTCACCGCCGGAGAGGTTCTGCACCATCACGTCGGCACGATGGGGCAGCCCGGCGAGCTCGATGGCCTCGGCGACCGGGCGCGAGCGGGAGGTGAGTTGGGTCCACATCTCCACGCTTTCCGCCACGGTCAGATGGGAGATGAAGCCGCCCTCCTGCAGCATCGCCCCGGTACGGGGCCGGATGCGGGCCCGGTCGGCCACCGGATCGAGTCCGCCGAACAGCCGGATGCGGCCGCGGTGCGGGGCGGCGAGGCCCTCGAGGAGTTCGACCGTGGAGGTCTTGCCGGCGCCGTTGGTGCCGAGGAGGGCGAACAGCTGCCCGGGCCGGACGGTGAGGCTGACTCCGCGTACGGCGTCGAACGCGTCCCTTCCCCGCCCGTACCGGCGCCATACATCCTCGGCGTAAATGAAACTGCTTTCCTCTTGGGCCATGCGTCCTTCCTTGAATGAATGGGCAGGGATGGATCGATCCTTACACGCACATCCAGCGAGAGGCGAGGCAGGGAATTGGAGATTCCGTGAAAGTGGCCCGATCGAAACGGAACCTCAAATTCCGCGAAAATAATCGCGGTGTGACGCCGATCACTCGGTAATTACTTGATCAAGTGGATCAGGCCGTTAATATTGCTGACGACACGTTCACCCGGCGGCTGGGACTGACCATCCTCCGCCCGGTGCCGCGGATCACCCCGATGCTTCGTCGCCCGCCCTCCAGGCGGGGCCGTGCCGGGCCGTCCGCGCAGTCCACGTGATCTCACGTCAAGGGGGAAGTTCATGCTTCTGGACAAGGTGAATCAGGACGCCTCGCTCGAGGATTCCGCTGCCGAGCGCGGTCCCGAGGCGCGCATCGCGCCCATCATGGCCACTCCGGCCATCTTCACGCCGGCCACCGGCAAGGCTGCCGCGGCCGTCGGATACGTGACCGCCAAGGTCAAGTAGGATCTCGCGGCGGCCGTGACGGCCGCCGCCGTCCCTCCGGCGTATGTACGCCGATTCTCCGCCACCGGCGTACGCCCACGGTAAAGCCGAAGCAAATCAGCCCTTTATCGGAAGCTCCGGCCGATGCACGTCCAGAGTTTCTGTTTCACGGAGATCGCCGTCCGGCATTCCCACATCCGGGCCTGCCGCTATCCGGTCGAGAATATCGGTTTCCTCGACGATCGAAGTGATATTTCTCTTTCCCTCAGACTTCCCGCCGCCGGCCATCGCGTGCGGTGGCGGGATGTTCCCTGCCCCAACGAACAACCGAGAGGAGGAAAACACATGCTGACGCAGAAGGTGAACGCCAACGTGTCCCTCAAGGGGGCGCTCGAGGCGGGCGCGCCCGCTCGCGGCACGGCTCCCGTCATGGCCACTCCGGCCATCTTCGCGACCCCCGTGATCGCCAAGGCCGCTGGTGCCGTGGTCGGTGCCGGTGCGGTCACCGGCGCTGCCTACGCGGCGTACAAGGTGGCCACCGGCTGAGCCCGGTGAGCCCCCGGTTCCGGGGACTCCGGTTCTGGCAGACAGTGCAAGTGTCTGCCAGAACCGGAGCACTTCCCATGTATCAGATTATTGGAGGATGCACCATGTCCGTGCTCGTTGAGAAGGTCAACGCAGGCGCCGGCCAGGCGGCCGACGGCTCGGTCGCTCCCGTGATGGCGACCCCCGCCGCGTTCGTGGCAGGCGTTGTGGCCGGCGGCAAGGTTTCCGCCGTCATCACCGCCGCCGCCGGCGTCGGCGCCGCGGTCAAGGCCGCCCAGAAGTAACGGGCGTTGGCGGGAAGCCTCCGGCACGTCGGGGTTTCCCGCCTCTCCCTATCACCGTCCGCGCGACCTCACCGCCCGCGCGACCTCGCCGCCCCGCGCCACCTCACACACCACGGCACCTCACGCCCCACGCCACCTCAACCGACATGCGACCAGGAACAGATCATGCTGTCACGCCTCCGCAGAGCCGCTGAGTCGGCGTGCGCGAAGCCGCTCACCACCGCCGAGCGGCTGTCCGCCGCCACACACCTGCTGTCCAGCCTCGAGTACATCGTGCGCAGGAAGGACCGGGAACCGGGCGGCCTGAACGACTGGGCCCACACCAGGGCCCAGGTCCCCGCCAAGACGAAGACGATGCAGGCGGTCAAGGACTTCATCGCCCGCGAACCGGTCACGCAGGCCCTCCACGGCTCCCGTGCTCTGGCGGCGGCGGTGCTCATCTCACCGGTGAAGAACAACAAGGTGCGGATGGCCGCCAACGCCTATCTGGCTGCCAGTCAGCTCCTCATCTACCCAAGGCACTTGTTCGGCACCGACGGATCCGACCAGGTGTCGTTCCTTGTGCAGACGGCCGCCGCACTCGGCCGGGCCGGCGGCACCGACGCCACCCGCACCGCCGCCGTGCAGTTCATCGGCGCCCAGACCGTCCTCTCCTACGGCGCCTCCGGGTGGGCCAAACTCCCCGGCGACGCCTGGCGGTCCGGCGACGCCCTCGCCAAGATCATGCGTACCCAGACGTACGGCGACGAGTGGCTCTACAACCAGCTGGAGAAGTACCCGGCCGTGTCCCGCGCGGTCTGCCACACCGTGCTGGCGCTGGAGTGCGGCTTCCCACTGCTGCTCCTGAAAAAGGGCAAGTACATCGACGCCGGACTGCTCGTCATGGGTGCCTTTCACGTCGCCAACGCCCGGTTCATGGGTCTGTCCCGCTTCGCGTGGGCGTTCGCATCCACCTATCCGTCGGTCAGGGCACTCGCCAAGGGCACCGGTGAGGCGGCATGAGCAGGCTCACGTTCCCGAAACTCACCACAGCGGGCCTGGCCGCATGCCTGGCCGCCGGCCTCGCCCACCAGGGCTACGCCACCCTCGCCACCCAGTCCGGCCACGCGGGCTTCGAGCGGCGCCGCCTGCGCTGCGACAGCGGCAACCTCATCACCTACCACGTACGGCGTGGCACGGCGGGCGGTCCGACACTGGTGTGCGACGCCGGGCTGATGAACTCGTCCGCGTCGTGGCTGCTCGTCGCCGACCACCTCGACCCGGCGATCTCCCTGGTGCTGTACGACCGGGCGGGATACCGCAGTTCGCTGCGGCGCTGCCCGGAGGACTACGCACTCGGCGAGTCCGTGAACGACCTGACCGAAGTCATCGCCGACGCCGTCGCGCCCGACGGCCCCTGCGTGCTGACGGGCCACTCCCTCGGCGGCTACCTCGCCCACCGCGCGGCCGCCGCCACCCCCGACCGGGTCCACGGACTGGTCCTGGTCGACCCCACCCACCCGCGTGAGCTGCTGCACTCCCGCAGGCAGCGCGAAGGCTCCCGCGGCGTGAACCTGACGATGAAGCTCGGCCCGTGGTCGTCGGTGTTCGGCGCCGGGCTGCTCATCGACAAGAAGGGCCTGTTCTCCTTCGCGGAGAACAGCCCCCACCTGCGGGCGCTGCGGCTGGAAGGCTCCGCCCCCTCCACATGGCGCGCCGGGCGGCGCGAGTGGGACTACTCGTACGCCTTCATGCTCGACGGCGGGCGGCCCCTCGACCGGCTGCGGATCCCCGTCTCGGTGGTGGCGGCCGATTCGACCATGCGGGACACCCCCGAGCACCAGGACCTGTACGACGAGTACATCGCGTCGGGCAGCGGCGGCCGGATCGTGACCATCTCCGGCTCCACCCATCTGTCCCTCACGGGCGGGGTCGAGCACGCCCCGCTCACCACCAGGGCCATCGAGGACGCGGTGGCGGCGGCCGCGGCGAAGTACGCCGGAGAAGACCGGCAGGAACAGGGGGATGCGGCGTGAGCAGAACGTCCACAGTCATGGAGCGGGCAGTTCCGGCGATCCTGGCCGGCTGGTTCGTGGCCTCCGTACTGGGCCAGCACCCCGACCGCAGCTACGACAAGGTCCGC
The DNA here is from genome assembly GCF_046506645.1 of Streptomyces sp. 5K101. Classification (NCBI taxonomy): domain Bacteria; kingdom Bacillati; phylum Actinomycetota; class Actinomycetes; order Kitasatosporales; family Streptomycetaceae; genus Streptomyces; species Streptomyces sp. 5K101. The sequence goes on from NZ_JBKFFO010000005.1 coordinate 194,246, forward strand.
AGCGGCGACAAGACGGGAACGGGGATCCTCATCCCCAACTGGCGGTTCTTCGCGCCCAACCCGGCCGTGGAGGACCAGCACTTCCTCTACCGGCTCGCCAACGCGGACAAGACGGAGCACACCGAGTGGCGGGAGGTGTACGCCATCGCGCCCCGCAAGCTGATCCACGCCTTCTGGTTCCCCGGCCGCCGCGCCGAGAAGGCCATGTTCGACGTGGCCTCCACCCTGCTGAACAACCCGGGTGCGATGACTCCGCTGCACAAGGAGGCCAAGGAGTCCGCGTACCGGCTCGTCAACGAATTCGTCCGGCAGCGCCTCACTCCGGAGCCGGGCTTCCCGCTGTTCCAGGTGCTGCTCGTGCGCTACTCCGGCTACGACCACAGCGAAGACCCCAAGTACGACATGGTCTTCGACTACGAAGAGGTGAACCCGTGACTCAGGACGCGCCGGACACGCAGGACGTGCAGTACGGGACCGCCGTCGCGTCCGTGTACGACTCGCTGATCGCACCCGCCCTGCCCGCCGAGGCCGCTGTCGATCGGCTCCGCCCGTACGTGACCGGTGCCCGCGTCCTGGAGGTCGGCGTCGGGACCGGCCGTGTCGCCCTCCCCGTCGCCACCATCGCCGCCCAGGTGGTCGGCCTGGACAACTCCCGGCCCATGCTGGACGCGTTCCGCGCCAAGACCGTCCCCGGGAACGTATCGCTGGTGCAGGCCGACTTCCGGGACCCGCTGCCGGTCACCGGCCCGTTCGACGCGGCGTACTCCACCATGGGCTCGCTGGCGTGCGTGGCCGACCGCGAAGAGCTGACGGCCGCCCTCTCGCACATACGCGACGTGCTGGCGCCGGGCGCGACCCTGTCGCTGGAGTACTACGCCACCGGCACCTACCGGCCGCTCGTGGCACAGCACACGGTGACGGTGCCCACCCCGCACCACGGCGGCACCACCACCTTCACCATCACCCTCGACGACGCGAATGTTCTCACCATGGGCACCCGCATCGACGAGGACGGCAGACCGCCGGTCGAATTCAGCGAACGCGTCCTCCTCATCGAGCGGGAGGAGGTCGAAGCCTGCCTGAACCGGGCCGGCTTCACCGTCGAGCACGTGTACGCGGCCGAGAGCCCGCAGCCGTACGACTGGTACGACGCGCGCGCCACCGAGTAGGCAGGGAAAGGAGGGGCCGGCAGTGCTGACAGCAAGCCGTCTGACGTGGTCCGTCATCGCTTTCGCCTTCGCCGTGCCGAGCATGCTGGTGATGTTCCGCGACAACGGCGTGGTCACTCGGGACGCGTGGATCAAGAGCTTCGTCTTCGCCGCGGCCGTCGCCGCGGTCATCGCGGTCGTCTTCGGTAAGGGCAGCCAGTGAACATTTCCTCGATCGTCCGCCGCCACCGGCTGCTGCTCTGCGCCGGCACCCTCCTCGGCCTGGCGGGCACCGTCGCCACCCTCGTACAGCCACTTCTCATCGGCGACCTGATCGAGGCCGTCGCGACGGACCGGCCGGTGCTGTGGCCGATCGTGTGCATCGCCGCCCTGTTCGCCGCGGACGCAACTCTGGCCGCGACCCATTTCTATCTGATCGGACGTGCCGGGGAGAACATCGTCCTCGACATGCGCACCACGCTCACCGGCCGTCTTCTGCACGCGCAGATACGGGCGTTCAACAAGCTGGAGCACGGCGATGTGTTCACGCGAACCGTCGCCGACACCTCGATCGCCAGGATCGCCCTGTCCTCGTCCGTGGCCCAGATGATCACTTCCGGGTTCACGGCCGTCGGCTGCATCGCCGTCATGGCGTGGATCGACTGGCAGATGCTGCTGGCCACGGCCGGCTGCCTCGGCACCGCCTCGGCGATCGCCCTCGGGCTGGCCCGCGCGGTCCGCACAGCGGCCGTGGCGAACCGGGAGGACACCAGCGACTACGGCTCCGGACTCCTGCGGGTGCTGGGAGCGTTGACCACCGTGAAGGCGTCCCGGGCCGAGCAGCGCGAGGCGGATCGCCTCCACACGCTCGCCGACGCCGCACGCGGCAGCGGGCTCCGCGTCACCCGGCTGTCGGCGATGCTGATGCCCGCCATGAACGTCGGTACGCAGGTGTCCCTGGCCGTGGTGATCGCATGGGGCATGGCGCGCACCGCCACCGGAGCCCTCCCCGTCGAGGACCTGACGGCGTTCATCATGTACCTGTTCTATCTGGTGGCTCCGCTGGTGATGCTGTTCATGTCGCTCGGGGAGTTCCAGCAGGGCCGGGCCGCCATCGACAGGGTGCAGAGTCTGGCCGCCATCGAGCAGGAGGAGACCGGCGACGCGACCGGCTCCGGCACCGTCGAGGGGGCACCGGCGGTCGAGTTCGAGTCCGTCACCTTCGGCTACGGCGACACCGCGGCCCCCGCCGTGAACGACGTCTCGTTCTCGCTTCCCACCACGGGAGTGACCGCGATCGTCGGCCCGTCCGGCGCCGGCAAGACCACCCTGTTCCAGCTCGTCGAGCGCTTCCTCACCGCCGACCGGGGCACGATCCGCCTGGCCGGAGCCGACACCTCGACGATGCCGCTCGGCGAACTGCGCGCGCGGATCGGTCTCGTCGAGCAGGACTCCCCCTTGATGCGCGGCACTGTGCGGGAGAACCTCACGTACGCCCGCCCGGACGCCACCCCCGAGGACATTGCGGAGGCGGTGGAGGCCGCCCACCTGACCGAGGTCATCGACACCCTGCCGGACGGCCTGGACACCGAGCTCGGTGAAGGCGGCACCGGCCTGTCCGGCGGGCAGCGGCAGCGCCTCGCCATCGCCCGAGCCCTGCTGGCCAGGCCCGATGTGCTGCTCCTCGACGAGGCCACCGCGCACCTCGACTCCGACTCCGAGACGGCCCTGCGCGACGCCCTCACCACCATCGGAGCCCGCTGTCAGGTCCTCACGATCGCGCACCGCCTGTCCACCACCATCGGCGCCGACCGCATCCTCGTCATGGAGGACGGCCGCCTGCGCGCCATCGGCACGCACGCCGAGCTGATGGACGGCGACAGCACCTACCGGCGGCTCGCCGGCCGGCAGCTCGCCCCCTCGGGGGCCGCCTCATGAGCCTCCCGACGGACGCCGCGATCGTCGGCACCGGGCCCAACGGGCTCGCCGCCGCCGTGACACTCGCCCGGGCCGGCCTGAGCGTGTCCCTGTTCGAGGCGGCCGACACCATCGGCGGCGGCCTGCGCACCGAGCCGCTCTTCGACCAGGACGTGGTGCACGACATCTGCTCGGCCGTCCACCCGATGGCCGCCGCCTCCGCGTTCTTCCGGCAGTTCGACCTGCCCGCGCGCGGCGTGCGACTGCTGCAGCCCGACATCCCGTACGCCCACCCCCTGCCCGACGGGCAGGCGGCGGCCGCATGGCGCAGCATCACCCGCACCGCGGGCCACTTGGGCGCCGACGGCCCGCGCTGGGCACGGCTCATGGGCCCCCTGGCCACCCGGTCCGAGGCCGTGGTCGACCTGCTGCTGTCCAGCCAGCGCGCCCTGCCACCGGACCTTCTGACACCCCTGCTCCTCGCCCCCCGCGTGCTCGCCCACGCCACCGAGCGCACGCCCTTCACCACCGAGCCCGCGAGGGCACTGCTGGCGGGCGTGGCCGCGCACGCCGTCGGCAAGCTGCCTTCGGTCGCGTCGGCGGCGGTCGCGATGCTCCTGGCGCACACCGCCCACAGCAGCGGCTGGCCCCTGCCCCAGGGGGGCAGCGCCCGCATCGCCGACGCCATGGCGGCCGACATCACCGCGCACGGTGGCGTCTTCCACACCGGACACCGCGTCAGGGACCTGTCCGAACTCGCCGACTTCCCGCTCGTCCTGCTGGACGTCAGCCCCAAGGAACTCCTGGCCATCGCCGGTGACCGGCTGCCCTCCGGCTACCGGCGCGCCCTGCGCCGCTTCCGCTACGGCCCCGGCGCGGCGAAGGCCGACTTCCTCGTCTCCGGCCCCATCCCGTGGGCCAATCCGCTCGTGCGTCAGGCCGGCACGGTCCACTTGGGCGGCACCCGGGCCGACATCTTCCGCCAGGAAACCGCCACCGCCGCAGGCAACGCGGTCTTCGACCCGTTCGTCCTGGTCGTCGACCCGGCAGTCACCGATCCGTCCCGGGTCGCGGGGGGCAGGCGCCCTGTATGGGCCTACGCCCACGTTCCCCACGGCGACACCCGTGACCCGGTCGAGCTGATCCGCCGCCGCATCGAGGAGTACGCACCGGGCTTCACCGACACGGTCATCGCTTCCCGGGGCATCTCGGCCGCCCAGTACGCGACGTACAACCCCAACTACGTGGGTGGCGACATCGCCGCGGGAGCCATGACCCTGCGCCAGTCACTGGCACGCCCGACGGCACGCTGGGACCCGTACACCACCCCACTGCCCGGGGTGTACCTGTGCTCGGCGTCCACCCCTCCCGGGCCTTCCGTGCACGGCATGTGCGGCCATCTCGCCGCCCTGTCCGCGCTCCGCCGCCACCACGGCATACGGACCGCGCCCGACTTGTCCCCGCAGAAGAAGGAGTTGATCTGATGCATGCCCGCATCCCGGTCGCCGCGGCGGCCGCCGTCGGCGCCCTGCTGGCCCTCGCCGCCCCGGCCACCGCAGCGGACGGCGGCAAGCCGGCGCGGACCGTCGCGTGGTCGGCCGGACACGAGAGCGCCACCGCTGCCGGTGAACGGTGGATCGAGCCGCCCGGCAACCTGGTGATCAGCGGAAAGCTGTCCCACACCGGTGAGGGCTGCTACTCGGTGTGGACCCGGTTCGTCAACGACCTCGCCCCTGGCCCGCTCAGGAAGCAGGCCGAGGTGTGCGGCTCCGGCACTGTCGACGTGAAGGTGCGGCAGGCCTACCGGCTCACCACCACCGGCCGGCTCGCGGTGTGCAAGGGCACCGAAAACGTCAGGGACTGCGGTCCCTGGCAGAACATCACCTCGTGGCCCGTCAACCGGGACTGACCACGCCCACCGAAAGGAGAAACAGCATGATGAACATCGACAGGAACGATCTGGACGAGGTCATCGCCAAGACCTTCAACGAGGTCAAGACCGCCGTGAACACGCACAGCGAGAAGAGCATCCAGATGTACAGCAATGCTCTGCGGGCACTGGTGGAGCTGCGGCAGCAGATCCTCTCCGAGGAGCGCGTCGGCAGCTAGCCACCGTACGAAGCGCCGGTCCTCAGGCCCTGATCGTGGTCCTGAGGACCGGCGCTGTCGTGTGCGAGGCCACGCGTCCGGCAGCCGGTCGAACCGGGACGTGGACGCAGCACATCCCCTGTCAATGGCCCTGCCTGCAGCCTACGGACCGCCGCATGGCCGGTCAGCTGCTGTCTGGACCGGCCGAGCTCGCCCGCCCGGGGTCGGCGCGGCGGGTGGCGCGTCACGCGCCCGGTTGTTGACGCTGACACGCGTGACACCGTCGTGGCCCTGCCTCTGGTTGAGGTCAGGGCCACGAGTCGTGCAGAAGATGTGTTTCGGGTGATCAGTTGTCTAAGGCTGCGGGTGTCGGTGTGGGGTCATGTCCTGGCGGCCGACGTGAGTGCCTGGTTGGGGATGGCGCTCAGGCCCTCCGGGTCCGCCGGTTCTGACAGCTGGTCGGACGTGTCGTTGAACCGGCAGAAGGTGGCGGTGGAGGGCTCGTAGGTGTCGTCGCCGGCGAAGGTCGCGGTGTAGCAGGTCTCGCTGTCCTGCTTGCACGGGACCTTGCAAGTGGCCTTGCCCTTGCTGTCGGTCGTCCCGGTGCACAGCTCGACGGAGTCGGTGGTGAACTCGATCGGCTGCCCTTCCAGCGGCTCGCCCTCGGCGGTCAGCTTGGCCTTCAGAACCAGGCCCTTCCTGCCGCCGTCGCCCAGGGCGTCCACGACGTCCTTCCCCTTCCCCTTCCCTTTCTTCTTCTCCAGCCTCAGCTTCAGCTTGGTCGGGATCCGCTCCGTGACGGTGCCGATCGCCACCCCGACGGGGCCGTCGCCGACGGGGATCGTGTCAATGACGGTGTTGGTGGCCGTGTCGATCACCGACACCGTGTCATCGGCGAAGTTCGTGACATAGACACGAGAGCCATCCGGGGACACCGCCACATTGAGGGGCGTGTCACCGACGGTGATCGTGTCGACGACGGTATTGGTGGCGGCATCGATCACCGACACCGTGTCATCGTTGAGGTTGGCGACGTAGGCGAACGTTCCGTTCTGCGCGGCCGCCGGCGTGGCCACCGCGAGCGGGACGGCCAGACCGGCCAGGACGGCCAGTCCCGCCACCCAGGCCCGCACCATCACCCACCACGAACCCCGCCCCCGCGGCTTCGCGCCGTACCTCTCCGGCCCGGCGCCCCCCACACTGCGATACCCGACATGAAGACCTTCTGCAGTGCACGAAATCGACGTGCGTCCGTGCTCCGGATGAAGGCGGTGACCGACGCCCCGTCAGGGCGTCCAGAATCGCCGCAGCGTGTTGATCGCCGCAGCCGACGCTAACCGCCGCCAACGGCCCGCCAGCCCCTCACCACCCCGCCTGCGGGCCGTATGGACGACGCAGATCCCCCTTCCGGACCCGCCCCCGCCGCTCCTCACCGACCCGCCACCCGGCCGGTTGCAGACGGCTGCAGCATGCGCGGATGTTGCGCGACTCGACAGCGGCCGTCGTCCCCGGTGCCTGCCACGTGAAGAAGCGAGGCGAAGGCTGCAAGCACGTCCAAGTCCTGCATCAACGATCCCGGCCGCAGCAGCCTGACTCGGTTGTCAGGACTCCGCCGGCCTTATACATCAGAACACCGCAGCAGTCGTTTCCTGTGCGCCGGACCAGCGAATCTGCCATCCGGTTGGGGGCGGTCGACACGCGGCCGGTTGCAGCGCCAACCGCCCGAATGATTACTGAGAGTGTCAGCATGAACGGGTTGCCCGTCCAGTCACGCCGTTGCGCGGCGTGAGGAATTGGCAGTGAGGGCGGGAGCGCGCGACACTCCTGGAGAGAACATGCAGGACCTTACGATCTGCCGCGAGCTCGGTGAACGCCACGGCGAGGGCCGGCCGCTGAACAGTCTCGGCACCGCTCTGCAGCAGGTGCAGCGGTTCGACGGGGCGATAGCGGCCCACCAGCAGGACCTCGCCATCTGCCGTGAGATCGGCGAACGCCACGGCGAAGCTCTGGCGCTGGACAACCTGGGTGCCGCTCTGCAGCGGGTGGGGCGGTTCGAGGAAGCCATCGAAGCCCATCAGCAGGCCGCCGACCTTTTCACCGAGCTCGGTGACATCCACGGCGAGGGCCGGGCGCTGAACAACCTCGGTGCCGCTCTGCAGCAGATGCGACGGTTCGACGAAGCCATCACCGCCCACCAGCAGGCCGCCGACCGCTTCACCGAGCTCGGCGACATCTACCGAGAAGGTCAGGCGCTGAACAACCTCGGTGTCGCCCTGCAACAGGTGCGACGGTTCGACGGGGCAATAGTGGCCCACCAGCAGGCCGCGAACCACTTCACCAAACTCAGTGACCACGACGGCGAGGGTCAGGCGCTGAACAACCTCGGTGCCGCTCTGCAGCAGATGCGACGGTTCGAGGAAGCCATCGAAGCCCACCAATTCGCCGCCGACCGCTTCAGCGAACTCGGTGACACCCACCGAGAAGGTCAGGCGCTCAACAACCTCGGCGCCGCTCTGCAGCAGATGCGACGGTTCGACGAAGCCATCACCGCCCACCAGCAGGCCGCCGACCGCTTCACCGAACTTGGCGACACCCACGGCGAGGGTCAGGCGCTGAACAACCTGGGTGCCGCTCTGCAGCAGATGCGACGGTTCGCCGAGGCCACCGACGCCCACCAGCAGGCCGCCGCCCGCTTCAGCGAGCTCGGCGATGGCCGGAGCCGGGTCGTGAAACGCCAGGAGTCTCGGGGCCTATGGCGGGCGCTCACGGGCAGGAGTCGTAAGGAACGGCCACGCCCCCCTGCCGCAGAGGCCCGCAAGCCTGCGGAACTCGCTCCAACGCCGTACGTGCCTGCGCTCCCTCCCGCAGCCGAGGTGCCGTCAGCGTGCGGAACCGCCGTCGACTGAACCAGCAGCGGCACACCGCCGGAAGAGCATTCTCGACTCGGCCACGCGCACGGCCCCATCCGCAGCCGTACGCAGACGGTACGCGCCGTCGTGGCCCTGCCTCTGGTTGAGTCAGGGCCACGAGTCGTGCAGGCGATGTGTCGGGTGATCAGTCGCCCGGCCGCGGGCGGCGGTGTGGGGTCATGTCCTGCGGCCGGCGTACGGACCTGACTGGGGATGGCGCTCAGGCCCTCGGGACCTGCCAGTTCTGACAGCTCGCCGGACGTGTCGTTGAACCTGCAGAAGGTGGCCGTGGACGGCTCATAGGTGTCGTCGCCGGCGAAGGTGGCGGTGTAGCAGGTCTCGTCGGCCTGCTCGCGGGGGACCTTGCAGGTGGCCTTGCCCTTGCTGTCGGTCGTGTCGGTGCACAGCTCGACGGAGTCGGTGGTGAACTCGATCGGCTGCCCTTCCAGCGGCTCCCTCTCCGCGGACAGCTTGGCCTTCAGAACCAGGCCCTTCCTGCCCCCGTCGCCCAGGGCGTCCACCACGTCCTTCCCCTTGCCCTTCTTCTTCTCCAGTTTCAGGGTCAGCTTGGTCGGGGTCCGGTCCGAGGAGGTGACGGTCCGGATCGCCACCCCGAGCGGGCGACGCCCACGGTCACGGTGTCGATGACGGTGTTGGTGGCGGTGTCGATCACCGACACGGTGTCGTCGAAGAAGTTGGCGACGTAGACGCGGGAGCCGTCCGGGGTCACCGCCACCCCGACGGGGCCGGTGCCGACGGTGATGGTGTCGATCACGGTGTTGGTGACGGTGTCGATCACCGACACGCTGTCCGCGGCTTCGTTGGCGACGTAAGCGAACGTTCCGTCCTGCGCGGCCGCGTGCGTCGCCACAGCGAGCGGCACGGCCAGACCCGCCAGCACCGCCAGACCCGCCACCCAGGCCCGCACCAGCACCCACCACGACCCCAAGCCCCCGCGACTTCGCCCCCCGCTCCTCGGCTCCGAAGCCCCCGAACCGCGATACCCGACATGAAGACCTTCTGCAGTGCACGAAACCGACATGCGCCCCGTGCTCCGGATGAAGGCGGCGACCGACGCCCCATCAGGGCGTCCGAAATCACCGCGGTGCTGATGATCGCCGCAGCCGACGCTAAGTGCCGTCATCAGCCCACAGCACTCACCACCCCGACCGCAGGCCGTATGGACGACTCGGATCCCCCTTCCGGACCCGCCGTCCTCCGCCGCTCCTCGCGCATGGGTGAGGCGGCCACCCGGGTGCTCCCGGAATGGCCGCCTCATGTCGTGCGATGGGGAGGGACCGGTCAGTCCCGCTCCCCCCTGTCGCCCTTACGGCCCTTGCCCGTGGTCGCCGCGCCGGGGAACTTCACAGCGGCGGCGGCGTCCACGATGCCCCAGCCGTAGACCGGTGAGTAGAGGCCCGTCAGGCCGGTGACCGGCTGGCGGGCCGTGTCGAGCAGTGCGTCCTCGACGTTGGCCAGCGTCCGGCCCTGGGCGAAGAGCAGGGCGGCGACGCCCGCCACGTGGGGTGTGGCCATGGACGTGCCGGCGTAGTAGTCGTAGTCCTTCTGGCCGCAGGACACGGCTCCGGTGCCGACCGGCACGGTGGAGACGATGTCGTCCTTGCAGGAGATCAGCCCCGCGCCGCCGGGAGCGGCGACGGCCTTGAGGTCGGCCTTGTTCGGCAGTTCGGAGAACCAGCTCTTCAGCTCGTTGCGGTCGGTCGAGGCGACGCAGATGGCGCCGGGCTCCCATGCCGGGGTGTTGCAGGCGGGGGTGGCGGAGTTCCCGGCGGCGGCGATGACCGAGGTGCCCTTCGCGTTGGCGTACGCGATCGCTTCGGTCACCGACGACTCCAGGCCGGTGAGGGTGATGACCTGGGTACCCGCGAGGCCGCCGAGGCTCATGTTGATCACGTCGGCGCCGTGGTCCGCCGACCACCGTATGCCGGCGGCTATGTCCTCGAAGGTGCCGCTGCCCTCCTCGAGCACCTTGACCGGCATGATCCTGGCGTTCGGCGCGACCCCGGCGACGCCGGTGCCGTTGTTCGCGACGGCGGCCACGATGCCGGCGACATGGGTGCCGTGCTCGTCGCCGTTGTTCTCGCCGTCCGGACCGCGGAAGTCGCCGTTCCCGCACGGCTGTCCCGACGTGGCGCAGCCGGTGAACGTGGCTCCGGGCACCAGGTTGGCCTTGAGGTCGGGGTGGGTCAGGTCCACCCCGGTGTCGACGACCGCGACGACGGCTCCCCGGCCGGTGCTGGTGCCCCACGCCTGCTCGGCGTGGACCTGGGTCAGGCCCCACTGGTCGCCCCTCAGCGGGTCGTTGGTGGTGGCGTGCGCGAGGCCGGCCGATGTGCTCAGCAGCGCGGCGGCGGTGACGAGCGACGCGGACATGGCAAGTTTAGTGGTGCGGTGCATGTGTTCCTCCCCTGGATTCCCTGGACGATGTTCTGCAGCAGCGGTGCTCAGCCGGCCTGGCGGGCGGTGAGGGTGAACGTGTAGTCGGTGCCGTACAGGTAGAGCAGCCCGACGTAGGCCGCGCCCGGGGCGATCACCATCTGCTGGCCCGGAGTCGCGAAGTCGCCCGTGATCGGCTTGCACGCCGAGTCGTAGAAGAACATCTGCAGCTCGCCGAGTTGGTCCTCCGGCGCGGTGTACGACGCCACGTGCAGTCCGTCGCCCCAGCCGTCCGGCAGCTTGGTGATCCACGCGTCGGCGCCCTGGGCGGCCGGCGGTTCACCGCAGGCGGCCTGCCAGGAGGCCACGGTCACGCCGGGACGGTAGGGCTCGATACCGGGCAGGTACCACAGTCCCTGCGGGGCACCGGCCTGGATCGTTCCGGACTCGCTGACCGGCTCGTCCGGGGTGAACGGCAGCGGCTCGACGCCGGAGGCGTCGCCGAACACCTGGAGTTCGGACAGCACGCCGTACGTCTTCGTCTCGCCCTGGACGGAGTCGATGAAGACCCGGACGTGGCTCGCGGTGACGGGGGTGTCCAGCTTCAGGGTCTGGATCAGCATGTCCGGGGCCGCGGGCCGCGGGGCCTGGGCGCCGAACGTGCCAGCCTTGACCGTCTTCCACAGGACTCCGTCGGTCGACGTCTGGACCGTGAAGTCCTTGGTGACGTTGAACCGTCCGGCCGTCGTCGGCTTGAGCGTGCTGACCGCGATGCGGGAAACCTCCGCCGCCTTGGCCAGCTTCACCTCGGCGACCTGGTGCGCGCCCGCGTTGTACGGCTTGCCGAGGTCCTCGGTCTTCCACGCGGTCGCCTCGGTGTCGTCGATCAGGAAGCTCGCGGGAAGGCCGTCGTCCTGGCTGGACGTCTTCACGACGGTCGCGCCGTTGTGCTTCGAGGCGAGGTTCGGCGCCAGCTGGACGGTGCGCGCGAGCGTCTTGCCCGCCCGCACACTAAGGCCCCGGAACTTCTGGATGCCGAAGCCGCGCGCCTGCACGGTCATCGTGTAGGTGCCGTCGACCATCGGCGCCGACACGACACCACCCGTGCCCGTCGTGCCGAGCGGCGTCACCCGGGCCTCGAACTCACCAATGATGACCCGGGCGTCGCCGATGGGCTCGCCGGTGGCGGAGTTCACCAGCTTGACGGCGAGCATGCCGTTGCGCGATGGGGCCGCGTGGTCGAAGCCCGGCTTCGGGTCGGTGTCGTCGGGTCCTTCTGTCGCGGCCGACAGGCCCGCGCCGCGGCGGGCGAACACGGTCCAGATCGCGTCGGTGTTGTCGCCGTGGAACCGCAGCGTGTCCGCGTCGAGGATGGCGTCGCGCATGTCGAGGAACGACGGCGACGGCGGGGACAGCGGCATGGCGTCGGTCACGAGGTGCTCGGCGATGTCGCTGCCCGCCTTGGTGCCGTACCGGTCGACGAGGGCACGGCGCAGGTCCCAGAGCATGGCGGTCCAGATCTCGCCGTCCGCGTGGACCTCGGGACCCGTGATGTCGTAGCCGTAGTCGCCGTACGTCAGCGGGCTCTTGTCGTACGCCCAGTTGCGGATGCCGCGCTCGGCGTTCCCCACGGCGTACTCGCCGACCACGGCCTTGTCGTAGAGGCCCTCGCGGCCGAGGTGGTTGATGGCGTACCAGTCGCCCCAGCCTTCGCCCATCGCGCCGGACTGTTCGCCGCCGAGCGAGCCGAGCCCGCCGCCGCCGACGTACCGGTTGGACAGGCCGTGGCTGTACTCGTGCTGGATGACGGTCTGGTCGAAGTTGCCGTCGGCGTACGGCCCCTCGAAGGCGTCGTTGATCGGCTCCCACAGGTACATGCTGGAGAAGGACGGGATGCCGTCGGGCAGGGTCAGCATGTTGGCGTTGTCCCGGCCGAGGTACGTCGGCGCGCCGCCGGTCGCGGCACCGGAGTGCGCGAGGCCGCTGATCGGGTCGCCGCCCTGGCCGCCCTTGCCGAAGTTGTTGACCTGGAAGTTGCCCGCAGTCTCGGTGAAGCCGAACTGGTAGTACTCGTCGTGGATCCGGTTGTGGTGGTAGAAGAGGTTGGTCACCGCGGGGTCGCGGTCCAGCACGTACGAGGGCGGCAGCGTCTGGCCCTTGGTGCGGGCCCAGTTGGCGCCGAACGCGTAGTTGAACTGTGCCGTCGGGCTCACCGGCCGGTTGTGCTCGTCGGTCGGCGCCAGGGGTGCCGTGTACTGCGCGAAGGTGTTGGCGTTGTTGCCGAGCGTGGTGGGGCCGGGCAGTCCCAGAGCGCCGGTCGGGTCGACCCAGCCGGCCGGGGACGACGCGTTCGGGCCGAAGCTCTTGATGACCGGCGCGCCGCCCTGCGCAGCGCCCGGGAAGTTCTCGTAGACCGTGCCCTCGGGCTCCAGGGGGCCTTCGTGGTGCACGAGGGAATGCCGGGCCAGTGTCTCCCCGGTCGCCGCGTCGACGACCACGTCCCACGCCTCGTCGAGGCTCTTGACGAACAGCACGCTGTAGGCCGGGCGGGCACCGCCGGGCGTCGGGAACGCGACCTTGCGGACGCGCTGCACCTGTGCGAACGGTCCGGCCGCGAACACCTGGTAGCCGGCCTGGGTCTTGCCGGTCGGCACAGGGACGAAGTCGGTCGAAGGCGACAGCGACGACACGACGGCGGCGAGCGCGTCGGCCGAGGACTTCTCGAACGCGGCGAGCAGGCCGCCGCTCCGCACCGGGTCACCGGCGTAGGACAGCACCCGGCCGTCCTCGGCCACGGTCACCGTCAGCACGCCGCCGTGCACGGCCTCGACGCCGTCGAAGGTCTGCGTGAAACTCACAACCCGTGCGCCGATGCCGGGAAGTTCGTGGTTGCGCCGTACCGTCAGCGCCTCGACGTCCGCAGCCGACAGGCCGAACAACGCGCGGTGCGCCTGCAGCCAGCCTCGCGCGATCGCGAGTGGCTCGCCGGACTGAGGTCCGGTGAGATAGCCGCCGGGCGCACGTACGGTCCGAGGTGTGCCGTATGCGGTGTTCCAGGCTATTTTCGGTGTTGTATCCCCCGCAGTGGATTCCAGCAGTGCCGCCACGGCAGCACGCTGCGCATCCGTGGGCGACAGGGGCGGCAGGTCACGCCGCACGTCGGTGGATTCCTGCGGGGCGTCACCGGCGACGGCGAGCGCCGGGCCGGGTGACTGGTCATCGGCCGCCGAGTGGGCGACCGCCGGGGTCGCGATCAGCGCTGCGGCGAGCGCTGACACGACCAGTCTTCGCGATCCGTACATGGGCACTCCTCGGTGGGAAGGGATGCCCCCGTAACCGGTCATGAAAGCCCTTGCGCAGCCCCCTGGACAATCCAAAAACTGCACCTATTCTTGCTGCAACCATGACCGAAAACGTGTCCGAGGCGCGCCCGTTCCTCCCGGGCCAGTCCCATGCGTACTTCGCCGAGAACGTGTCGCCCGCCGTCCAGGAGCAGGTCCGCAGCGCCGAGTTGGCCGGGCTCCGCGGCCGGGCCGACCTCGGTTTCGAAACGCTGCGCAGCGCGCTGTCGGAGCTGCCTCGGCTCACCGACGACGACCGCGTCGCACTGGCCGAGATGGTCTCCCTGCTCACCCGGTGGGGAGCGCCCGGCCCCGCCCCGTGGGCCGTCCTCGACCAGTTGGCCGCCGCATGCCACACGCCCCGCGCACGCGGCGCGGTGTTCCTTGCCCAGGCACGGGCCGCCCGGGGAAAGGCGATGGCAGAGTACGGCACCCGGGCCCTCTTCGAGTTCACCGCGGCGGGAGACATCGGGGGACAGGCTCTCGCGCTGAGCCGCATGTCCTTCCCCGCCGACGCCGACCTCAGCCCCGCCTACCGGCGAAGGCTCGCCCGCCGGGGCCTGACCCTCGCTCAGCAGTCCGGCGAGCCCTGGATCATCGCGCTCGTCGCCGGCATGCTCGCCGCCGGCGAGACCTACGAGGGACACGAGCGCGCGCCCGAGCGCTGGCGCCAGGCCGCCTCGCTGCTGCCGGCCGACCTCGACGCGGTCACCGGAGAGATCGCCTCGCTCAACTACCTGAACTGGGCGCTGACCTGCGTGTACGTCGGGGACTACCAGACCGCCCTGGAGGCCGTCGCCCGCGGCCGGGTGGTGGGGCGCGGGCCCTGGGTCAACAAGTTCGCCGCGGTCGAGGCGCTCGTGAGGCACCGTACGGGGCACCTGGACGCCGCGCGGGAGCAGGCCGCGCTCGCGATGACGGGCGCCGCACCCGGCATCCGCGAACTCGGCAGTGCCGTCGCCGCCGCGGTGACGTTCGAGACGGCCCGCCGCCTCCGGCACGACGACTTCGAGTCGGTCGTCGAGGTGGCGTATGCGACGTCGCCTCCGTGCGGCGCGAGCGCGGCGGCGACCCTCGCCCACATACGGCATGCCCGCCGCGAGCCGCGCCCGGCGCGCGGGCTGCCCCGCATCCTGCGGAAGGCACGCGAGGCCGAGCACCACTTCGGCTGGGAGGACGCGCTGCTCGCGCTGACCGAGATCGCACCGGACGCGGCACGGGACGAGGCCGCCGCCATGTCCCGGTTCTGGTCGCCCTATCCGCGCGCCGCCGCCATCCGGTCGGTCGTCGAGGGACACCTCGCCGGCAGACGCGGCTGGGCCGCTCTGATCGAGGGTGCGGACGCGCTCGCCGACATGGGCGAGCCGATCACCGCGGGCCGCGCCTACCACGCGGCCGCGAAGGTGGCGCCCTCTCCGGCCGAGCGGACCCGTGCCCGTGACCGCGCCGCCGAACTCCTCACCTCGGCGGGCGCCGAACGCTCCCTCGCCGCACTCGCCCGCGACCGCTCCCTGCACCACGGCCTGCTGCACGTACCGGAAAGCCAGCGCCACCATGTGAACGCCGGGCTCACCCCGCGCGAGCGGGACGTCGCACTGCTCGCGGCCCAGGGGTTCACCGCGGTGGAGATCGCCGACCGGCTGGGCATCACCGCCGGCACCGCACGCAATTACGTCATGAACGTGCGCCGGAAATTCGGGTCGATACCCAAGCGGCGCCTGGCGCTGGTGCTCGGCATCGTCGGCGAACTCGACTGAACTCGGCCTGCCCTTGGGACGGGGGGCGCGGCTGTGCCGGTCATCGGCCGGTCGGCCCTGGGGCCGTCACGCTGGTTGGGGCTCGGCCGCGAGCGCTGGATTCGGCTGGGCCGTCGGCGCAGGGTTTCGCTGGGCCGTCGGCGCAGAGTTTCGCTCGGCGGTCGGCGTCGGGGGCGGATCGGCTATCGGCGTTCGTGGGATGCTGACCGGTCTGGTCACCCGCTGGGCCACGCACGCCGGCATCCCCGCCGCGGACCCCGCCGCCCGCCGCCGGTAGGTGCTGGGCGGCATGCCGACCAGCTCGGTGAAACGACTGCTGAAGGTGCCCAGCGACGAGCAGCCGACCGCGAAGCAGACCTCGGTGACGCTGAGGTCGCCACGGCGCAGCAGCGCCATCGCGCGCTCGATGCGACGCGTCATCAGATACGCGTACGGGGACTCGCCGTACGCGAGCCGGAACTGGCGGCCGAGGTGCCCGGCCGACATGTGCGCGCCGCGCGCGAGCGCCTCGACGTTCAGCGGCCGGGTGTACTCCCGGTCGATCCGGTCGCGCACGCGCCGCAGGCGCGCGAGGTCGGTCAGGTGCTGCGCCGTGGCACGTGCGCGCGCCCAGGCGGGATGACACATGAGCGGACTCCTTCGATCGCCGTACGCGCCACGGACGGTCCGAGGTGCGCGGTCCGGGCTGTGCGGTCCGAGCAGATGCTCGGCGTCGGTGAGAGCTGCCGGCCGTGGTCGGCTCGTCGGGGACATGGACGGTGCCCGCCCGAACGGGTCAGCGCAGTTCCTGGATGCGGATCAGGTTGCCCGCGGGATCGCGGAAGGCGCAGTCGCGGATGCCGTACGGCTGCTCGGTCGGCTCCTGGACGACCTCGGCGTCGGCGGACTGCAGCGTCTGGAAGGTGCCGTCGAGGTCCCGGGTGGCCAGCAGGATCCAGCCGTAGGTGCCCTTGGCCATCATCTCGACGATGGTGCGGCGCTCGTCCTCGGTGATGCCGGGGTCGGCGGCCGGCGGCGCCAGGAGGATCGACGTATCGGGCCGGCCGACGGGGCCGACCGTGATCCAGCGCATCTTGCCCTGTCCGACGTCGCTGCGGACCTCGAAGCCGAGGGCGTCGCGGTAGAAGGCCAGGGAGGCGTCCGGGTCGTCGTGCGGGAGGAAGCTCGTGTGAATGCTGATGTCCATGGCCATCACGCTAACTGCGGCTCGGTGACCGGCGCTTCTCGAATCCTGATCGGTCCGGCCACGCGTTCACCCGGATGTCCCGGCGGACGCGGGCGCGGCGGGCCGGTGCGTCGCTACGGCGCGGCGACAGGCGCCGGTACCGGGAGTTCGCCCGAGCCCCGCGCCACCAGGCGGGTCGGGATCGTGACCGTACGGGCGCGGGTGCGGTCGCCGTCCAGGCGGGACAGGGCCGTCGTGGCCGCCGCGGTGCCCAGGGCGGACGGGTTCTGGGCCACCACGGTCAGGGCCGGTTCCAGCACCTCGGCGAGGGGGAGGTCGTCGAAGGTGACGAGGGCGACGTCCCGGCGGCCGCTTCGGGCCAGTTCCGCCACGACCCCGAGCGCCACGATGTTGTTCCCGGCGAACAGGGCGGTGGGCGGCTCCGGCAGCGACAGCAGGCGCGTGGTGGCCGCGGCCGCCGCGCTCTGGTCGTGGGCGCCGGTCACCAGCGTGCGGTCGTAGGCGATGCCCGCGTCGTCCAGGGCGGCGCGGTAGCCGGCGAGGCGCTCGCGCCGCGTGTAGAGCCGCGTGGGCAGGTCACCGACGAACCCGATGCGCCGGTGGCCGCGCTCGACGAGGTGCGCGACGCCCTCCTGCGCGCCGGAACGGTTCGAGCTGACCACGCAGTCGGCGGACAGCCCGACGCCCGGACGGTCGAGGAAGACGACGGGCAGGCCGGCCGTGCGCTGGGCCTTGAGGTAGGCGTGGTCGGCCCCGAACGCCGGCACCACCATCAGCACGCTGACGCGCCGCGCGAGGAACGTCTGGATCAGGGTCCGTTCGCGCTCGGGGTCGTCGGCGGACGATCCCATCAGGAGCGTCAGTCCGCGGTCCCGCACCGTGTCCTCGATCCCGCCGGCGACCGTGCCGAAGAACGGGTTGCCGAGGTCGGGGACGATCAGGCCGATGGTGGTGTCGGGGCCGCCGACGCGGATGTTGCGGGCCATCAGGTTCGGCTGGAAGCCGAGCTTCGCCACAGCGGCGAGCACGCGCTCCCTGGTCTGCGGCGAGCTCGGCCCGTCCTCGTTGAGCACCCGCGAGACCGTCTTGGCGCTGACGCCCACCTCGCGGGCCACATCGGCGAGGGTCGGGCGTCGTGTGGCGGCCATGTGTCACCGTTCCTGTGTGTGCGGCGTTCCTGTGTGCGGCGTTCCTGCGGCGTCCCGTGTGCGGCGTTCCCGGGTGTGCGGCCCGGTGGTCCCGGCAGGGCCGCCGGCCGGGACCCGCCGGCGGGTGCTGTGGTCAGTCGGCGGAGACTCCGGCCGCCTTGGCGGCGTCCGTGTCCGCCACGACAGTACCGCCGCCCGCCCGCACACTCAGTGCCCCCGTCATGATGGCGACGACCTCGGCCATCGAGTAGTCGGACGGCTTGATGAGCGCCTCGCGCCGGCCCAGCCGGTGGACGTGGATGCGGTCGGCGATCTCGAAGACGTGCGGCATGTTGTGGCTGATCAGGACCACGGGCAGACCCTTGTCGCGGACCCTGCGGATCAGGTCGAGGACCTGTCCGGACTCCTTGACGCCCAGCGCGGCCGTCGGCTCGTCCATCACGACGACGCTCCTGGCCCAGGCCACCGCCCGGGCGACCGCCACGGCCTGGCGCTGGCCGCCGGAGAGCGTCTCCACCGGCTGGGTCAGCGACCGCAGACCGATCTTGAGGTCGGCCATGTGCGCCGCGGCCTCCTGCCGCATCCGCTTCTTGTCGAGCATGCGCAGCGCGCTGCCGAGGAGTCCGGGCCGGCGCAGCTCGCGCCCGAGGAACATGTTGGAGGCGATGTCCATCGACGCGGCGACCGCGAGGTCCTGGTAGACGGTCTCGATGCCGTGCTGCCGGGCGCTCTGCGGGCCGGTGAACCGGATGGGCTCACCGTTCAGCCGTATCTCCCCCTCGTCCGGGACGAGCGCGCCGGTGAGCGCCTTGATCAGGCTCGTCTTGCCGGCGCCGTTGTCGCCGATGACGGCGAGGACCTCGCCGGGCATCAGGTCGAAGTCGGCGCCGTCGATGGCGGTGACATGGCCGTACCGCTTGACCAGGCCACGGGCCTGGAGCACGGGGGTGGTCGTGGTCATCGGGCCTTCTTCCGGGAGATCTGGTCGACGGTCACGGCCAGGATCACCAGCGCGCCGGTGATCAGGGTCTGGTAGATCGAGGCGACGCCCATCAGCTGGAGGCCGTTGCGGAACACACCGACGATGAGGACGCCGATGAAGGTGCCGAGGACCGCGCCGCGCCCGCCGAAGAGGCTGGTGCCGCCGAGGACGACGGCGGTGATGCTGTCCAGGTTGTCGGTCTGGCCGGCCTGCGGGTCGCCGACGCCGGTGCGGGAGATCAGCAGCAGGGCGGCGATCCCGTAGACGAGCCCGGCCAGGGTGTAGATGCCGATGGTCAGCCGGGAGGTGCGGATGCCGTTGAGCCGGGCGGCCTCGGGGCTGTTGCCGAGCGCGTACACGTGCCGGCCCCAGGACGTGCTGCTCAGCGCGTAGGCGAACAGCAGGAACAGGGCGATGGTCACGAGCGAGCCGTACGTGATGTCGGTGTTCCCCAGCGGGAACGTCTCGCCGAGCGCGGTGAGCGGGGCAGGCAGGTCGGTGACCGTCTGCTCGGCCGAGTAGATGTGGGTCAGGGCGAACGCCACGTTGAGCATGCCGAGGGTGACGATGAAGGGCGGCAGCGGGATCAGTTGCACCAGCAGGCCGTTGACCAGGCCGAAGCCTCCGCAGACGACGAGGCCGAGGGCGATGGCGGCGAGCGGGGAGAGCGAGCCCTCCGCGGCCGTCTTGGCGATGACGATGCTGCCGAACGCCATCACGGCGCCGCACGAGAGGTCGATGCCGGCCGTCAGGATGATCAGGGTCTGGCCGATGGCGAGCGTGCCCACGACCATGACCTGCTGAACGATCAGGGAGAAGTTGCCGCCGGTGAGGAACTGCTCGGTGGAGAGGGAGAAGAAGAGGCAGGCCAGCACGAGCGCCGCGAGAGGCCCGGCGGTGGGCGCCGTGAGCACCCTGCGGACGGCGGTCGGCCCCTTGAGCTGGGCGTAGGGGGCGGGTGTGGGCGTGGGCGGGGTGGCGGTGGATGTGGCAGCCATCGTGATCCTTGCCGGTGGGTGGGTACGGGGGCGGGGCGGGCCGGGGGCGGGCGCTCCCGGGCTCTTCGCGCCGGGCGGGTGCGTGGGCTCGTCCGAGCGGGTCGGCCCCGCCGGGGGGTCGGCCGGATCCGGGCCGTCCCGCCCGCCAGGGGCTGCCGGACCGCAGCCCCCCGGCCGCCTCGACGGCCCGGTGGGGCCGAGGTCGGGCGAGGTCCGGGCCACCGGACCGAGTAGGTCGGCGGTCCGGCCGGGGCCAAGGTCCCGGCCGCCTCGACGACCCGGGTGGGGTCGAGGTCCGGCCGAGGTCCGCGGGTCCGGCCGGCTCCGGCCGCCCGGGCCGGTATCGATCCGGAGGCACTCCGGCCGGGATCGGCCAGCCGCCCGGTCCGGCGGCCAGGCGCGGGTCCGGCTGTGGTCCGGACCCGGCGGTCCGGCCGGGGCCAAGTTCCGGGCCGACAGCCCGGCCCGGGCCGGCGGACGCCCCGTCCGCGGCCGGTGGCCCGGGCCCGTGGCCGGGGGCCCTGGGGCTAGCCCCAGCAGTTCTCCAGGCCGAACGCCGTGTCCTTCGCGTCGACGCCCGCCTGCGGCCGGTCCGTCACGAGCGTGACCCCGGTGTCGGTGTAACCCGACGCCTTCTTCCCGTCCTCGGCGAAGGCCGCCACCGCCTCGACGCCCTGGGCCGCCATCTTCAGCGGGTACTGCTGCGACGTCGCCGCGATCTTCCCCTCCGTGACCGCCCGCGTTCCCGTGCAGCCACCGTCGACGGAGAGGACCAGCACCTTCTTCTCCAGTCCCTTGGCCTTCAGCGCCGTGTACGCGCCGAGTGCGGCCGGCTCGTTGATCGTGTAGACGACGTTGATGTCGGGCGCCTTCTGCAGGCAGTTCTCCATGGCCGTCTGGCCCTTGGCCTGGTCACCGCCGGTGTCCTGGGCGCACACGACGGCCGGGTCGCCCTCGGCGACGCCGAAGCCCTTGAGGAAGCCGTTGTGGCGCTGCACGCCCACGGCCACGCCCGGCGCCAGGTCCAGCATCGCGATCTTCGCCGGCTTGCCGGCCATCGCCGCCTTGGCGTACGCGCCGATCAGCTCGCCGGCCTTGACGTTGTCGGTGGCGAACAGGGCGTCCGTGGCGTCCTGCGGCTCCGTCGGGCTGTCCAGCGCGATCACCAGGATGCCCTTCGCGCGGGCCTTCTCCAGCGCGGGGACGATCGCCTTCGAGTCGTTCGGCGTGATGAGGATGCCCTTCACGCCGGAGGCCACCATATTCTCGACGGCGGTGACCTGGCCCGCGTTGTCCCCGTCGAACTTGCCCGCCGCGCTCACCAGTTCGACGCCGTTCTTCTTCGCCGCCTGCTCCGCGCCCTCCTTCATCTTCACGAAGAACGGGTTGGTGTCCGTCTTGGTGATCAGACCCACCTTCACCTGACCGCCGCCTCCGCCCTGGGCGCCGGAACCGGAGCCACAGGCCGTCAGGGACAGGGCCGCGACGGCGGCGCAGGCGGTCACTCGGGCGAGACCGGGAACGGTGCGAGTGCTGCGGGACATGGGACGACTCCCTGCGGGTTCGGGCGAGCGCGGCCGCAAACCCGGTGACGAGGGCGCGGCGAGCTGCGGTGCTGCAGAGCCCGGTGGGCTCCGGAGAGGAGGTACGAACGCGGTTGCCGGGCGGTGTCATCGCTGACTTATGTCATCGTTGACACCGCCTGCCGAGGATGATGGACTCCGCTTCCCGGCAACGTCAATGCCTTGGGACCGTCACGAATCGGCAACGCACCCCAGCGGTGCGCACGCCCCGCCCGCCCGAGCCGCGCGGCCCGTCCCACACCGCAGACCCCCGAAGAGAGAAGCAGCCATGCGCCCGCAGCAGGTCACTGTCCTGGGTGAATGCGTCGCCGACGCCTTCACCTCGCCCCCGCCCGCCCCGGCCGAGCTCTCCCTGCGCGTCCTCCCGGGCGGCGGCCCCGCGAACACGGCCGTCGCCCTCGCCCGCCTCGGCACACCGGCGCGTTTCCTCACCCGGCTCTCCGAGGACGTCTTCGGCCGCCTCTTCCGCGCCCACCTGGAGGCATCCGGCGTCGACCTGTCCGGCGCGGTGCGGGCGGCCGAGCCCAGCACCCTGGCGGTCGCCGAACTGGACGACTCGGGCCAGGCGGCGTACTCCTTCCACGCCGAGGGCACCGCCGACTGGCAGTGGACGCGCGCCGAGCTGGCGGCGGCCGGCCCGGACGACGACGCCTGCCTGCACTCCGGCTCCCTGGCGCTGGTGCGCGATCCGGGCGCGCCCGCGGTCGAGGAGTTCCTGGCCCGGGCGGCCGCGACCGCGACCGTCTCGATCGACCCCAACGTACGGCCGCTGCTGGTCGGTCCGGACGTGTACCGGCAGCGGCTGCCCCGCTGGTGCGCGGTCGCGGACATCCTGCGGCTCAGCGAGGAGGACCTGGAGCTGCTGCTGCCGGGCACGGCTCCCGAACGCGCCTGCGACACCTGGCACGCGGCCGGCGTACGGCTGGTCGTCGTGACCCGCGGCTCGCGGGGCGCCCTGGCGTCGCTTGACGGGGAGCGGGTCGCGGTGCCGGCTCCCGCCACGCGGGTGGTCGACACCGTGGGCGCGGGCGACTCGTTCACGGCGGGGTTCCTCCACCGCCTCGGCTCCCGGGGGCTGCTCGGGGGACGGCTCGACGGCCTGGGCGTCGACGACGTCGCGGACGCGTGCGCGTTCGGCGTCCGGGTCGCCGCTCTGACCTGCGCGGTCGCGGGTCCCAATCCGCCGTGGGGCCACCAGCTGACGCCCGTCGCCGCGGCCGCGTCCGAGTGAACGCGTATACGGTCCGGGACGGTTGGCCGGCCCTGTCCCGGCCGGTACGCGCCGGCTCAATTCCGTCCGGACCGTTGACTCACGCCTGACGGCGTGCCCATCATCTGGCCCAGCCGATGTCATCGCTGACATATGTCAGCGATGACACCCTTGTTGACGGACCGTTGCCATCCCGGTCCGGCAACGGGATCCCCGACTCGGCGGGCCGTCCCGCACCGCGGCGTACCCCACCGCCTCGCATCGCGGCGCTCCGTGCTCCGGACGGTCCGCACCACAGGAGACACCATGAGCTCTGGACGTGTTGTCCGGCGTGCCCCCGTGCGGCTGCTCGCCGCCGTGGCCACCGTTTGTACCCTGACCTCGACCGCCGTCGCGCCGCAGTCCTTCGCCGCCGACCGCCCGCCGTTCACCGAGGCCCACCGGCCCCAGTTCCACTTCAGCCCCGCGAAGAACTGGATGAACGACCCCAACGGGCTGGTGTACTTCAAGGGCGAGTACCACCTCTTGTACCAGTACAACCCGAGCGGCAACACCTGGGGCAACATGTCCTGGGGCCATGCCGTCAGCAAGGACCTGGTGCACTGGGAGGAGCTTCCGCTCGCCATCCCGCACGACGACGAGGAGATGGTCTTCTCCGGCAGCGCCGTCGTCGACCGGGACAACACCTCGGGCTTCGGCACCCGGGAGAACCCGGCCATGGTCGCCGTGTACACCAGCGCCTACAAGGAGGGCGGCAAGCAGGCCCAGTCGCTGGCGTACAGCACCGACCGCGGCCGCACCTGGACGAAGTACGCGGGGAACCCGGTGCTGGACATCGGGTCGAAGGAGTTCCGCGACCCCAAGGTCCAGTGGCACGCGCCCACCAGGAGCTGGCTGATGACCGTGTCCCTGTCCACCGAGCACAAGGTGCGGTTCTACTCCTCCAAGGATCTCAAGCACTGGACGCACCTCAGCGACTTCGGCCCGCAGGGCGCGGTGGGCGGCGTGTGGGAGTGCCCGGATTTGTTCCCGCTGCCCGTCGACGGCGACCCGGACCGGATCAAGTGGGTCCTCGTCGTCAACATCAACCCCGGTGGCATCGCCGGCGGTTCGGCCGCGCAGTACTTCGTGGGCGACTTCGACGGCAAGCGCTTCGTCCCCGACGACGACGGCTCCTACACGCCGCCGGCCGGCCTGGTGATGCAGGACTTCGAGCGGTCCGACTACGGCTCGAATCAGGGCAGGTGGGAGACGACGGGTACGGCGTTCGGAGACGGGCCCGCGAAGCTGCCGGCGGACGGGCCGCCGGGCGTCACGGGCGTCGAGGGCAGGGGTTACGTCGACAGTTTCCACGGCGACGACGCCGCCACCGGCACGCTCACCTCCCCGGCGTTCACCGTGACCAGCCCGTACGTCAACTTCAAGGTGGGCGGCGGCCGTCATCCGCACGACCCGGCCGCCGTTCTGACCGACGGGCCGGTCCCGCCGCCCGCCGGGACCGTCCTCGCCGACTTCGAGGGCGAGGGCTACGGGGACTGGACCGCGACGGGTGAGGCGTTCGGCGACGGCCCGGCCGCCGGCACGCTGCCCGGCCAGCACCCGGTGTCCGGCCATCTCGGCGGCGGGCTGGTGAACACGTTCCTGCGGGGCGACGCGACCACCGGCACGCTCACCTCCCCCGACTTCACGATCGACAAGGACTACGTCAACTTCCTGATCGGCGGCGGCCGGCACCCCTCCGCCACCGACGCACCGACCGCGGTGCGCCTGATCGTCGACGGCAAGGTCGTGCGCAGTGCGACCGGAAAGGACTCCGAGGCGCTCAACTGGGCGTCGTGGGACGTGCGGGAGCTGGCCGGCCGGACGGCGCGCATCGAGATCGTGGACGCCAACACCGGCGGCTGGGGCCACATCAATGTCGACCACATCATGCTCTCGGACACCAGGGCCCGGCCCCGCTCGACCGAGACCTCCGTCAATCTGCTCGTGGACGGGAAGGTCGTGCAGAGCGTCACCGGCTCCGACAGCGGCGCGCTGGACTGGGCGTCGTTCGACCTGCGGGCCCACATCGGGAAGCCGGCGCGGATCCAGCTCGTCGACATGAACACCGCCGGGTGGGGGCACCTCATCGCCGACCGGTTCGTCGCCGCCGACGAGCCCGCCGTGTCCTCGGTGCGGCGGGCGCAGTGGGTCGACCACGGGAAGGACTACTACGCGGCCGTGTCGTGGGAGGGCGCGCCGGACGGCAGGCGCCACATGATCGGCTGGATGAACAACTGGCAGTACGGCAACCACATCCCCACCTCGCCGTGGCGCAGTGCGCAGAGCATCCCCCGCGAGATGGCGCTGCGCACGGTCGACGGAAGGATCCGGCTGACCCAGCGGCCGGTGCGGACGGTCGCCTCCCTGCGCGAAGGGCCCGCGGTGACCGCGCAGGGCGTGCAGGTCGCCGACGGCTCGGCACCGCTGGCCGGGGGGCGTGCCGACGGCAAGGCGCTGGACATCGACGCCACGTTCTCCCTGCGGGACGCCGACCGGTTCGGCCTCAAGGTCCGCACCGGTCCCGGCGGCCAGGAGACCGTGATCGGCTACGACGCCGGGACGCAGGAACTGTACGTCGACCGCACCAGGTCCGGCGCGGTCGACTTCAGCGACGACTTCCCCGGCGTCCAGCGCGCACCGCTGAAGGCCAGGGACGGCAAGGTCAGGCTGCGCATCCTCGTCGACTGGTCCTCGGTGGAGGTGTTCGGCGGCCGGGGCGAGGCGGTCATCACGGACCAGATCTTCCCGGACGCCGCGGGCGACGGCGTGGAACTCTTCGCGGAGGGCGGCTCGGTCCGGCTGGACACGGCGACGGTGCACCACCTGGGGTCGTACCGGCGGTGACCTGAGCGGACGACGCGCTGTGCCGCGCGCGACAGCGGCGCGGCGCGTCGTCCGGGGCAGGGGCTCGAAGGTCACGGCGCCTCTTTCACGAAGGGATACGCCAACGATATCGAGCGTATGTTCGCCAGAAAACAATGGAATTCGTGACAAATATGCACGACAACCTACGTGAAAGTGGCCGAGCCACGCCCCGTGGCGTGCGCCGTCCGGTGGGCGGATCGGCGGCGAGGCCCGGGGCTCCCGGTGCGCGGCATGCCGCCCGGTCGTGCGGCGTGACAATGGGGTGAGGGACACGCCTTCCGTCACGGAGAGGCCGGAGCCGACATGCCGTACACAGCCGTGACCGCCCTGAGTCATGCGGGCCTGATCCGCGACCACAACGAGGACAGTCTGGTCGTCGGCCCGTGGACACTGTGCGGGACGGTCACCGAGAACCCGCAGACTCTGCTGTTCCCCCTCGGCACGCCGCTCGTCGTCGCGGTCGCCGACGGGCTCGGCGGGCAGCCCGGCGGCGAGGTGGCCAGCGCGCTGGTCGTCCGTCGCCTCGCCTCGCTCGGCCCCTCCCTGGACGGCGAGGAGGCCGTTCGTGATGCCGTGGAGCTGTGCAACCACGAGGTGTTCTCGGCGGCCGACTCCGAGCCGGAGCTGTTCACCATGGGGACCACGGTCGCCGGCGCCGTGCTGCTGGGCGAATCGCTGCTGACGTTCAACGTCGGCGACAGCAAGGTGTACGACGCGACGGGCGACGGGCTGCGCCAGATGAGCGTCGACGACAGCCCGCCGCCTCCACCGGGCCGGCGCACCACGTCGATGGTGACCCAGACGCTCGGCGGCACCCCTGCGTTCCGCGCCGTCACGCCCCACGTCACGGCCTCCGCGCTGACCGGCGGCGACCGCTACCTGGTGTGCAGCGACGGGCTGACCGACCCGGTCCCGGACGAGACGATCGGCGACGTGCTGCGGGTGCACGACGACGGCCGGGCCGCCTTCGAGCTCTGGAAGGCCGCCATAGAAGCCGGCGGCCCCGACAACATCACGCTCGCGCTCGTCCGCGTCAGCACGTGAGTCGCCAAACAGCGTCCCGCACACGGCGATTCGTCGCTGCGGCGGCGTACCGTCCCGGCCGCCGCCCGGCAGTCTGTGAGGAACTGGCGGAGACCTTGGCCCACTTGCGCCGTTCGTGAAGGGACGGGCGCGTCCGGGGCACCCGTCCCGGCTGGCTAGGCTTGTCGTGCCCCGACTCCTTCACCGCTTCTCCTTGCGGAGGCCGAGGGCGGCTCGCGACAGGTCCGGAGTGAGGTTTTTGGTGCAGCAGGTGCTGGTGGCTGATCGATACCGGCTGGATGCCCGCATTGGGCAGGGCGGCATGGGGGAGGTCTGGCGGGGTTCCGACGAAGTGCTCGGCCGGTCCGTGGCCGTCAAGCTGCTCCTCGGGGAGCACGCCGACCCCCAGGCGGCCGCCCGGTTCCGCATGGAGGCGCAGACCGCCGCGCGGCTCAACCACCCGGGTGTCGTCTCGGTGTTCGACTTCGGGACCTGGGACGGCCGCTTCTACCTGGTGATGGAGCTGGTCGAGGGCCGTAGCCTGGCCGAGGAGCTGACCGACGGCGGCTCGCTGGCCCCGGAGCGCGTCGCGGCGGTCGCGGCGCAGGCCGCGGCGGGACTCGCGTCCGCGCACCGGCAGGGCATCGTCCACCGGGACATCAAGCCGGGCAACCTGATGTCCGACACCGAAGGCGTCGTGAAGATAGCAGACTTCGGCATCGCCCGGTTCGTCGACGACCCGTCGGCCGCGCTGACCACGACGGGCCAGATCGTCGGCACCAGCCTGTACCTCGCCCCCGAGCGGGCCCTGGGTCGTACCGCCGAGCCCGCGTCGGACGTCTACTCGCTCGGCTGTGTCCTGTACCAACTGCTCACCGGGCGACCGCCGTTCAAGGCGGACACCGCCACCGCGACGCTCTACCTGCACATCGACGCGGCACCCGTGCCGCCGCTGGAACTCGGCATCGGCCTTTCGCCCGCGTTCCAGAACTACCTGCTCGTCATGCTGGCGAAGCAGCCGGAGGACCGGCCGACAGCGGACGAAGTCGCCGCGTGGTTCGCCTCCGGCGCCTGGCAGGGACGCTCCGAGCCCATGCCCACGCCGCAGCCCGTCCAGGCCCAGCCGGTTCCGCCGCGGCCCGCCCGGCCCGCCGCCGCGGCCACGGCCGCCCCCGGTCCGATCGGTTCGGAACCCGGCCCGGCGACCACGTACATGCTGCCCGGAGCCGCCCCGGCGGCCGGCACCCGGCCCGCCCTGCGGGCCATTGCCCGACGCCGGCCGAGGGTGACCGCGCTGGTGGCGGGAGCCCTGGCCTTCGCCACCGCCCTGCTGATCGGGCTGGCGGTGTTCGCGCCCGACGACCGCCCGGCGGGCACCCCGATGACCGGCGAGCCGGGGCCCACGGTCACCGGGTCCCTCACCGGCGGCGCGGACGGAGGCGCGGACGGCACCCCCGCCGACATCCCCGCGAGCGGCGTCGCGGAGAGTCCTTCCGCCGAGCAGCCGGCCGAGCCGACGGGCGACGCCCAGAAGCCGGACGACGCCGACGACGACGCGAAGAGGGACGGCGGGAAGGACGACAAGAGGCGCGGCGAGGACGACTGACGCGCCCCCGGCGGCGGTCCGGCAGAGGACGGCCCCCAGTGATCTGTGTGGCGCACAGGGCCGGGAGGGCGGCGCGCGGCCTCGTCCGTTCCGCTGTCCCGGCCGGGGCCGCGCGCGGGCGGATCCGGCGTACGGCGGTCAGCAGCCGCCCGAGGCGGTGGCGGCCTCCGAGGCCGACGCAGCGATCCGGAGCGTGGCGGGAGCGCCGCAACAGCCTGCGGCCCTGGAGTTCCCGGTCGGCCCGACCGCCGCGACTGCCTCGGGCTCGTCGAACAGCCCGGCACCGCCGCACACACCGGTCTCCGGGAGGGTCAGTTCGACGCGCTCGGCCGCGGCCCGGTCACCGGCGAGGACGGCGGCGATCGAGCGGGTCTGCTCGTACCCGGTCATCGCCAGGAACGTCGGAGCGCGGCCGTAGGACTTCATGCCGACCAGGTAGACGTCCTGCTCGGGGTGGGACAGCTTGCCGACGCCGTGGGGCTCGACGGTGCCGCAGGAGTGGACGTTGGGGTCGATCAGGGGCGCGAGGTCGGCGGGGGCCTGGAGGCGCTCGTCGAGGCCGAGGCGGAGCTCGGAGAGGAAGGAGAGGTCCGGGCGGAAGCCCGTGAGCACCACGACCTCGTCGACCGGCTCCGTGCGGCGGCCGTCCTCGGCGACCAGGACGAGGCGCCCGTCGCCCTCCCGCTCCACGGCGGCGGTGCGGAAGCCGGTGACGGCGGAGGCGTACCCGCCGTCGACCGCTGCCTTGGCGGCCAGGCCCAGCGCCCCGCGGGCGGGCAGCTGGTCGGCCTCGCCGCCGCCGAAGGTGGACCCGCTGATGCCCCGCCGCAGCACCCACACCGCGTGCGTGCCCGCGTCCTCCTTCGCCAGGTCGGCAAGCCCGGCGAGCGCCGTGAACGCGGAGGCGCCGGAGCCGACGACGGCCGTGCGCCGGCCGGCGTAACGGGCACGCACAGCCGGGTCCTTGAGGTCGGGCATGCGGTAGGCGATCCGGTCGGCGGCCGCCTTCTCGCCGAGCGCGGGCAGGCCGTCGCCACCGAGGGGGCCGGGGGTGGCCCAGGTGCCGGAGGCGTCGACGACGGCACGTACGGTGATCCGCTCCTCGGCGCCGTCGGCGGTGCGGAGGTGCACGGTGAAGGGCTGTCCCTCGCGGCCGGAGTCGACGACGCGGTCGTGGCCCGCGCGGGCCACGCCGGTGACGGTCGTGCCGTACCTGACCCTGTCGCCGAGGACGTCGGCGAGCGGCTGGAGATACCGCTCGGCCCAGTCGCCGCCGCTCGGGTACGCGGCGTCGTCGGGCCTGACCCAGCCGGTGGGGGCCAGGAGCTTCTCGGCGGCCGGGTCGACGACCTCGGCCCAGGGGGAGAACAGCCGCACGTGCGCCCACTCCCGCACGGTGGTCCCCGCGACCGGGCCCGCCTCCAGGACCAGCGGTTCGATGCCCCGCTCGATCAGGTGGGCGGCGGCGGCGAGGCCGACGGGGCCGGCTCCGACGACGGCGACGGGCAGCTCGGTGGTGGCGGGCGCGTTCATCGGTCCACTCCTCGGTGATTCGATGTTTGTCGATGTCTTGTGCTGCCAGCATCACACCTGCATCGACAAGCGTCAACATAGACACTCATCGAAATCTTTGAGGTGACCCGCGTTAGTAATGGGAACCATTTTCATATAGGCTGGGGGCGGTCGCTCACCAGGAGGTTCCCCATGGCCGTTCCCAAGCGGAAGATGTCCCGCAGCAACACCCGCCACCGCCGGGCCCAGTGGAAGGCGACGACGTCCCAGCTCGTGCCGGTGACCGTCGACGGCTCCACCTACCTGGTCCCCCAGCGGCTGGTGAAGGCCTACGAGCGCGGTCTCCTGCACCCCGAGGGCTGACAGGCATGACCGGCCGACTGCCCGTGACCGTCCTGTCGGGCTTCCTCGGAGCGGGCAAGACCACGCTGCTCAACCACGTCCTCGGCAATCGCGAGGGCCTGCGCGTCGCCGTCATCGTCAACGACATGAGCGAGATCAACATCGACGCGGCCCTCGTGCGCGGCGGCGACGCCGCGCTGTCGCGGACCGAGGAGCGCCTGGTCGAGATGACCAACGGATGCATCTGCTGCACCCTGCGGGACGACCTGCTGGAGGAGGTCGACCGGCTGGCCCGTGAGGGCCGCTTCGACCACCTGCTCATCGAGTCCAGCGGCATCTCCGAGCCGATGCCCGTGGCCGCGACGTTCGCCTTCCCCCGCGACGACGGCGCCACCCTCGGGGACATCGCCCGCCTCGACACCATGGTCACGGTCGTCGACGCCGCGAACTTCCTGCCCGAGCTGACCGGCGGCGACGGCCTCGCCGAGCGCGGCCTCGACCAGTACGAGGACGACGAACGCACCGTCAGCGACCTGCTGATGGACCAGATCGAATTCGCCGACGTCCTCGTGCTCAACAAGCTCGACCTCGTCGGGCCCGAGGACGCCGCACGGCTGCGGGCCGCGCTCAGCCGCCTCAACCCCGTCGCGCGCATCGTCCCCGCCCGCCACGGGCGGGTCGCGGTCGGCGAGGTGCTGGGCACCGGGCTGTTCGACCTGGAGCGCGCCCAGCAGGCGCCGGGCTGGGTCATGGAGCTCAACGGCGACCACGTCCCCGAGACCGAGGAGTACGGAATCTCCTCCACCGTCTTCCGCGCCGGACGGCCCTTCCACCCGGGCCGGTTGTGGGACTTCGTCACCGAGGGCCTCGACAGCGGGGCGTATGGGCAAGTCCTGCGCTCGAAGGGGTTCTTCCGGCTGGCGAGCAGGCCCGCCGTGACGGGGCTGTGGTCGCAGGCCGGTTCCGTGGCCCGTTTCGAGCCGTCGGGCGTGCGCGACGCCGGCAGCACGCAGGACCAGGAACTCGTCTTCATCGGCACGCACCTGCGCCCCGACGCCCTGCGGGCCGCGCTGGAGGTGTGCCTGATGGGGGACGGCGAGGGCGTGCCGTACGACGACCCGTTCCCGGCCTGGGACACGTACGGCGTCGACGACGCGTGCGAGCACGAGCACGAGCCGGTACTCGCGCCCTGAACCTCCGGGCCGGGCGGTGGTCGCAGCCACGGCACCGTCCGGCCCGGACCGTATCCCTCGTCCTGGCGCGCGGGGACGCCGGCGCGTGCACCGACCGGGCCGCCCGGGGCCGAGACGGCCGGGCTGCGCCAGGACGCGTCGCCGTGCCCGCGGCACCCGAATGGCACACTGACGCTCCGCCACCCGAAGGGCTGTGCCGTGCCGATGATCCGCAGCCTGCGCCGCGCCGTCCGCCGCAACGGCTGGCTGTGAGCGGCGCGGTTCAGGCCAGCGCGATGAACAGCCCCAGCGTCACGAGCGCCACCGCGCCGCCGTAGAGCGCGAGGGTCACCGAACGGGCCTCGACGGAGGGGTCGGTACCGCCGCCGACCCGGCGCAGACCGAGGACGGACCTGCCGAGCAGGACGAGCGCTGCCGCACAGCAGGCGGCGATCAGTGAGTCAGCCACGCGGCGACGCTCTCACGCCCCGCGGAACCCCGCACCCGGAGCGCGTCCGTCCGGGTGGGGGCTACGTCGAGCGGGGCCGACTCCCGGACCGCCGCCGGGTTCCGAGCCCCGGGGCTCTGCGCCAGGTGCGACCACGCACCGGAGAGCATGACCCCTCCAGAATTCCCCCGAATCAGTAGGAGATCGGCTTCCTGGGCGGCGGCCACTGAGTCCCTGCGCGTGCCGCAGCCGGGCCGGCAGTGCGTGGGGCAGGGACAACCGGCCGGTGGCACGGGCGGGGAGCACGTCGGCGATGTCCGCATTCACTCATCGGTGAAGATCGCCTCGGTGGATGCGGCGGTCACGGCGCGGCCGAGCCACGTACGCACCAGCTGCGGGTCGCCGCAAGCGGTGATCCGCTCGCGGGCGTCGTCGGGGACCTCCACTCCGCGCTGCTGGAGGACCAGCAGGACGGCATCTGCGAGGCCCTCGGCGCGACCCTCGTCCCGGATCTCCTCCGAGAGCGGAGATGTGTAGAAAGAAAGGTCCACGGCCACCAGGTTCCTCCACTGATCTGCGGCCGGGCGGTTGCCCAGGCCCTGCGCGGTGAGTTCGACGATGGGGTCGGCGATGGCTTCCGGTGCATCCCGCAGCGCGGCGGACAGCGTTTTCAGTATGGCACCGACGTCGGGATCACCGGCGTGCGTGATGGCGGCCAGCGTGGCGAGCGCCAGGTCCTTGCGGGCCTCGGCCACATTGGTGATCACCGGCATGTTGTGCGGACCCGCTACCAGCGGGCGCAGAGTGAGAGCGGGCCACTGCCGGGGGCCGATGGGAACAGGGCGCGAGGCCCATTCGGCGGTGGCGCGGTCCTGACAGACGACCAGCAGCAGCGGTGGCGTCCGGTACTTCGTATACAGGAAGGACAGGTAATACGCTCAGCTCGCGGGCTTGTCCGGGTCCTTCTTCCCTTGGGCCTCGATGGCCAGGAGGAAGGTCTCGTCGTCCTGGGTGTCGATACGTAAGAGGGTGTCGACGCGCCGTTCCACGGGACGCGCCTCGGTGAGGTCGGTGGGCAGAAGTGTGGTCGAGACGGGTGGGGAAAAGGGGACACCGAGTACTTCGGAGACGCGGGAGAACAGCCCCGGATACTCCTGAAAGATGCGGTGCATCCCCTCGTGGGGCGAACTGACCATGTGAGGCCCTTGATTTGTGCGGACGGGGTCGTCGTCAAGCGGCTGTCTGTGTATCGGCTCTGCAGTCACGGCAGTGGCCCGGCACCGGGGCACGGAAGGCGCGGTCGCATCTGTCGCAGTTCTGGAGCGGTTCACGTGGGTTCGGTGCCGGGGCGGCGGGGAGCGGGGGTGGCAGGAGTGCGGTGAGGCGGTGGGCGAGGAGGCCCGCCGGGTGTTTGAGGGGCTGGGGCAGGTCGGTGGTGAGTGTGTGGCGTACGGCGTCGGGGTGGGCGTCGCGTTCGAGCCAGGCGGCGACGGCGGGGGCGAGGCGGCGGATGTCGTGTTCGGCAAGGAGCAGGCGGGGTTCGTCGCGGCGCAGGCCGGCGAGGAGGTCGGTGGCGATGCGGTGACGCGTCAGGTCGGGTGCCTGGGGCTGGGGAAGCGGCGGACGCGGGGGCGCAGGCGGCGGGGGTACGGGAGCGGGGGGTGTCTCCACGGGCTCGGGCTCCCGGACGGGAACCGGCATCGGCTCCGGCCCCCTAACCGGCTCCGAATTCGGTGCCGGGGACGCTGCCGCCTCCGGACGTGCGTCGGGCCGGTTGTACGAGATCGTCCGCGTGACGATCTTGCCCTCGGGCAGCCGCTCCAGCGTGCGCTCCAGGTAACGGTGCTCCTCCAGCTCCCGCAAGGCGGCGGCGATACGCGCCTCGCTCTCCGGGAAGCGGTCGGCGAGCACCTTGATGCCGACCTTGGCCCCGTCCGGCAACGACTGGATGTGGACGGCCAGCCCGATCGCGACGAGCGACAGCTCACCGTGCTGGGCCAGGTGGTTGCCGATGATCGTGAAGCGGCTGGTGTGGATCGAGTTGACGTGGATGACACCGAAAGCGGTGACGCGTCCGGGAACACGGGACGAGGCGCGCGAGGGCGCGGTAATCTGCTGGGTATCCATCGGGAAGGGTCCACTTCCTCGGTGGTCAGGCCCTCGATCGGGATTCGCAGTCCCGGCCGGGGGCCGACGCATGTCTGCGGTTGTCGCGGCGAGCATATGCCAGCGAACCCGCCCGAGATCCAGCCCAGTTGGACAACCTCACCCTTGCGGGTGACGGGGGGTGAGGTGGGGTTGGAGGGTTCTTTCCCCGGTTCTTTAACTCCTTTTGCGTCGTGCGGCAGCGGGTCGCGGAAACCCGGGTCGCGCATCCCCACGATCCGGTCCGACCAGGCACGATAGGAGCTCGACCTCGGCCCACATGGTCCGACGTTCCCAGCGCCCGACCCGCTCACCTCTGCCTTCGGCCACCTCCCCGGTCGCCCCTTGCCTCACAGGAGATCGGTGAGCTCGGGCCCGGATCCATCAATGATTTCGGGGGCCTTGATCCCGTACCCCTCAGCAGCACCGAAGTACGTCGGCTCGCCAGACTCGGCCGCGGTTCCGAGCAATTCGTCCAGGTTTCGCAGTGCAGCCGCGAGGCGAGGCGCGTTGTGGGCATAAACAGCAGGTTGTTGCCTTCCCCTGAAATCGCAGGGCCCCCAGACGTAATGGTGGACCGCAAGTTCCGCCGAGGGGCCGACCGGATCGGGCGAGACGGTGACTTCCACCAACCGAGGTTCGCGCCTGGGGCTCCCTTCCGCGTCGAGCCACGTACCCGAACCCACTACGAGGATTGCTGACATCTCTGCCGCCGGGTGACCGACCGGCTGGCATGCCCTCATCTCTTCGGCGAGTGTCACGTCGTCAAGGGGGCGTCCCACGACATCAAGGCGGCTGTGAATCCCCAGCCCGCCCTTACCCACCTCAAACCAGTTCCACTCAAGAGACACCGGGTCCAGCAAACCGTGATCACGTAGTACGGCACACATGCGGGCGGCAGTCTCGAGAGCTGCTTCCAGCCCAGGTGCCGTTACGTCGTCAAGATCCCAGAACCACGAAGCGCATTCCCTGGGCGCGCGGATCAGTCTTGGCATGGAACCGCCTTACGGACAAGCCTCAGGCGGAAGCTCCGTGGCGGACATCCGAAGAGTTGGTCCACCAGCCCAGCCCGCCCGTCGGGACGCATTTCCTCCTAATCATGTAGGGAATTCACCCGCCCAGAGGCGTTCCAGGAGAGCCTTGGGCAGATACTCGGACTCGACCTCGATCGGCATGCCTGCGCCGTAAGCCATGCACGCGATGGCCAACGGGGCAAGAGCAATGAGCTCGTCCCCACTCAGGGAGCGTGCCTCCGTGCCGGTCCAGTACTCCTTGTGCAAGGTAAGGGCTGTCACGAGGGACTTATTGAATGCCTCGGTCTCGCGACGCAGGTAAAGCTGGAACAGCTCCAGTAGCGGGTGAAGGATCTTCAACATCAATTTGCTGCCGGCAATGCGGGCCCGCTCCGGCGCAGTGCCGTTCACTGCCGTGACCAGCGTGTCCCAGATCTCCGAGCGGCCGAACCACAAGGTGCTGCAGGGTCCCGCCCCAGGAGTAGACGTCGGGAGGCTGACACCGGCAAACCGCGCTCATGCAACACGGCGGACATGCGGCCTGCCGTCTGGAAGGTTGGCTCCGACCCCGGTTCCACCACATCGTCGAACTCCCGGAACCACGAGCCACATTCCCGGTACACGGACCAGACTTGGCATCGAGATCACGCCTCGCCGATGAACTCAGCCATCAGCTTTCCGTGGAATTACCTTGACCTTCCCCCCTCTCTCCCGAATCCAACACTCGAGATCATCTCCGCCGATCTCTTGAGACCCTTCTTCGGTGACGAGTTCGACCGGGCCAAAAATTGAACCAGAAAATCCGTTCAGGAGTACCCTGTCATCGAGTTTGACTCTGAATGAATTCTCCTTCACCACAGCGTTCGTTAGATCCGCACCACAGAGGTTCACATCCAGAAAAGATGCCCCCATCAGTCGCGCGCCGCGGAAACTTGCGCCCGATGCGTCAACGTCATAGAGCGATGCTTTGACGAAGTCCGCCTCGTCGAGGGTTGCACCCCGCAGCAATGCGTCATCGAAGTTCACTCGTACGAGCGAGGCTCTGGTCAGATTCGCTCCGGAGAGGTCGGCTCCCTGGGCGTCGGCGCGGTAGAAATCCGCTTCGGCAAGGTTCGCCCCCACCAACGTCGCATCAGTGAACCACGATCCAGTGAAGTCTCCGCCCGACAAATCCGCGCCGCTGAAGTCGAGGCCTACAGCATCGAGACCACGTCCCTCTGGCTCTTGCAGCCAGTCGCCGAGCCGCTCTGCAGCGGCGGGGTCGGTGGGGAACGCGCGTGGCGCCCAGCCCTTACGGGTACCAGATGACATTGTCTTCCCAGCCATTCTTTTCGACGATGGACTTGATGTCGTCGATCGCCGCCTGATTCGCGTTGCGGAGGTCGAGGATAACAATACGCTGTTTGTCGACTATCTGTTCGGAGAGCTTCTTGACCCACCTACCGTTGTTTGCGGGGTCGTAGGCTCCTCTGAAAGGTTGCGACTTATCCCGAACGTTGTTGAATGGTGGCCAGTCGGAGTGGACACCCTTGATGTCGTAGTACTCACCTGTACTCGGGGAATAGAACTCGCCGCGATCGGCTTCGGTGGGGCGCTGGATGTCGTCGGGGACTCGTCCCTGCTCGCGAAGGTCCAGGCCCACCCTCGCTTCATCCTTCGAAGGTTCTGAGATGCCGCCGTTCTTGTCCGGGTCTCGCTGCAGGTGGTCGAAGTCCTCAGGGCTGCGACGCTCTACCTCATCGAGGTGACCCCAATGATCGGCCCGCTCCTGAGGTGTAAGCTCCGGCAGCGGTTCATTCACTCGCTCCGGAGGATTGCCCAACGACGACTGCTCGCCCTCGGCCCCACGCCCCCCGGCACCAGTGTCAGCGTGGCCGGACGTCTGCTCGTGCGTCCCTCTGGTCGATCCGCTGTCAGCGCCGTTGGCCAAGCCCTCGCCTGGGCCAGCCGTGCCGCCGGTGGGCGCTGTGTCCGTAACGCCGCCCGGCGTGCCGTTGTCCATCTGGTTGGTGGGCATGTTGTCGGCCCCGCCGCCCGGTATGTTGCTGCCTCCCGTCCCGCCCGGCACGTTGTTGCCCACGCCGCCGCCAGGCAGATGGTTCGCACCGCCGCCCGGCGTGCGGTCCGGGAGCGCGCCCGTGGCCGGCGGGTCGTCGCCCAGCCGGCCGACGTCGCCCAGGTCGCTGCCGAGCCTGATTCCCTCGTCCGTGCCCCGCCCGCCCACGCCCGCCAGAGCGGGCTGTTCGGCCGGGGTGCGGACCGAGGGGTTGTCCGCCGTCGTCGCCGGGTTCGTGGGCTGGTCCACCACATCCATGGGTGCCTGGTCGGCGGGCTGCTTCAGGCTGCCGTCCGCCTCGTACAGGCTGCCGTCGCGGCCCACGTAGACCGTGTTGCCGTCCAGGTCGGTCACCTTCGCCGTGCCCTCCGGCAGTGCCGTCGTGCCCTCCGGGACCTTGACCGTGCCCTCCGGGACCGGCAGCGAACCCGCCAGTGCAGGCGTGCCCTCCGGCATCTTCACCATGCCGTCGCCCAGGTCCAGGGCGCCCGCGGGGATCGGGGTGCCCTCCGGGAGGCGGACCGTGCCGGCCGGGACCTCGAACGCGCCCTCCGGGACTGCGGCTCCATCCGGCAGGTGCAGCGTGCCGTCGGGGAGCTTGAACGAGCCTTCCGGCAGCGTGATCGCGCCCTCCGGAATCGGCGGGAACTCGATCTTGCCCATCCCCTTCAGACCGGCCATCACGTCGCCGATCTTCGACAGGCCCGCACCCGCGCCCTTGAAGATGTACGTCGTCGGGTCCAGGGCCCGGCCCGCCTTGCCCGCCACCGACAGGACCTTCGCCACCGCACCCGCCTTGCCGGCGCCCGCCACCGCGCCGCCCGTGCCGCCGGTGAAGACCGTCGTCAGCACGTTGAACGTGACCGCACCCGCCGCCCGGCCGGGGTTCTCGCCCCATTGGTCCCAGGCCACCAGCGCCTTGCCGGTCTCCTTCATCGCCGTACGCGAGTCCCGGATCCAGGCCGGCAGGTCCTTCTCGTCGGCCGTCCAGAGCCAGATCGCGGTCCCAGGGCTGAGGGACAGCGCGAGACCGGTCGCCAGCTTGCCCAGGCCGACCCATGCCTGCCCCGCCGCGTCCCAGCCGTCGAAGCCGACCAGCGTGCCCAGACCCTTGATCGTGCCCCACACGCCGTCGACGAAGAAGCCCTCGACGAAGTCCCCGGCGTGCTCCCACACCTGCCACCACGGCGTAGACTCCGCGACCGCGTCGCCCCACGGCAGGCTTTTGGCCTGTTCGAGGGCCTCGGCGTCGTAGCCGTACATGCCCTTCCCGTTGGAGCCGTCGTTCACCTTCAGGGGCGTGCCGCAGACCAGGGCGACAATCTTGTTGTGGCAGGCGCGTTCCGCCTCCTGGAACTGGGTCCACACCTCGGCGATCTTGTTGCGGCGCTCGAGGTTCTCGTCGATCAGGTCGCCGTCCTCGCGCCACTTGTCGTCATCGGCGACCTTGGTGCGGAACGCCTCCGCCTCCCGCTTGAGGTCCTTCAGCTGCTGCACCAGCGGACGGATGTCGTTGGCGTAGGTGCCCAGGGCGCCCGCTACGGTACAGAGGTCCGAACTCAGGGTGAGCGCCTTGTCCTTGACCGGCTGCGTGACGGCGAAGAGCTGCTCCGCCTCGGGCGCCTGGTAGAAGGCGCGCAGTCCGCCGAAGGTGGTGTGCACGTCGCCGGCGGCGGTCACGATCTTGGCGCCGTCCCCCGACAGCTCCTTGACCTTCGTGTCCAGCACTTCGAGACTGCCCGTGAAAACGGGTATCTCCGCCGGATTCACCGGTGCATCGCTCACTTGTCCCCCCCGGGCATGTCCTTCTTGAGCAGGTCGAGGCGCACCGACCTGGCCGCGTCCTGTGCCTCCTTGGCGGACTCCAGGTCACCCTCGACGTACTC
Source organism: Streptomyces sp. 5K101 (assembly GCF_046506645.1). Lineage (NCBI taxonomy): Bacteria > Bacillati > Actinomycetota > Actinomycetes > Kitasatosporales > Streptomycetaceae > Streptomyces > Streptomyces sp. 5K101. The sequence continues at coordinate 233,020 of NZ_JBKFFO010000005.1, forward strand.
GCTGGTGGCCTTGGCCGCACCCAGGACTGCGGCCTGGATGCGCTCGCCCATGGAGTTGAGGTCCTTGTTGCGCCCCTCCAGGTACGCGCTCAGTGCCGCGGCGACCGGTCCCATCGCCTTCTGGGTCAGCGGCTTCCCTGATGCCGTGGGTCCGTGCAGGGGCGTCTCGGACGCCGAGCCCGGCACCGCCGTGCCCGCGGCCTGCGCCGCCTCCGACATATGCGTGATCATGTCCGTCAGGGCCTTCTCGAACTCACCGGCACGCGTGCCGGTGAGCCTCAACTGGCCCTGCACCCCCTGCGGTTTGATGTCCCACGCCGTCATGAACGCCCCCCTGCGACACACCTTGCAACACACCAGGACGGCTACTGCCGTCAACGAAGTCCCGCGCGCCCGCAGGAACGGTCCCCTGCGGGCGCGCACCGGCGCATCAGCCGATGTTGTCGACCGCCGCCTTTGCGCGCTGGATCGTCTACTGCGCCGTCGCGTCGTTCTTCTCCAGCGTCGACTTCAGCAGCTGGATGATGTTCCGGACCTCCTGCGACGTGCTGTACCAGCGCAGTTCCTTGGCGTGGTAGTCGTCCGCCACGCCGTCCGCCTGGAAGTCCTTCATCGCGTTCTTCACCTGCGTGTCACGCGCCTGGATGACCTGCTCCAGACGGGCGATCACCGCCTGGATGTTGCCCTGCGCCTCGCTCGACGCTCCCGTGTCGTAGGCACGACGGTCCTCACCGGCCATCACACATCACTCCCCGTACTCCCCGTAGAAACCTGAACAGCCCGGCCGGTCAGCGGCCCGAGAAACGTGCCGCGTCGAAGTTCCCCGCCGCCATCTGGGTCTTCGCGTTCTCGCCCTGCTCCTGCGTGCCGGTGGCGAACGCCGCGTCCATGCCCGCCTGGCCGCCGAGAATCGCCGCCAGCGAACCGTTCAGTGCGGCCGTGATCTCGTCCGCCCGCGACTTGAACAGGTCGAACGCCACCTTGCCCGAGCCGTGGAACTTGCCCTCCAGCGGCTGTGCGGCCTGGATGAGCTGCCGAATCAGCAGACCGAGATCGGTGCTCGAACCCTGCGACTGCGACTGCAGCGTCGACAGGACCTGCGCCCCCATGTCGAACTTCATCAGACTCCCCCGTCGGACGGATGATCGTACGAATCCCATTCTAGGCAGCCCCTATGACACGTACGCATCAGCAATCGCACCACCGTGACCAACCCACGACAATGCCCGTCAGTTCCAGTCATGGAGGCGCAAAGAGACCTACTCGCCTCAGGCATCTCCGGCCCTCAGGGCCTTACTCGCCCTTCAGATGCCGCATCAGGCGCTGGAAGTCCTGCCATCCGGAAAGGTCCGACGGATCACCCGGCAGTGGGTAGTACAGCGCCGGACGGGTCCTGGGACCGAGTTGGACGGGCGGTACGGACAAGGGCGTCCTCCGGGCGCGGTCGTCCGGCATCTGCCGGACCTCCTCCGCTCCGAGGACGAACGCCAACGGGACACCCGGCCCTTCGAAACGCGGCGGCACCGCCAGGTCACGGCGGGCTTTGCGGAGCTGAATCAGCATCGACTGGAGATGGTGGCGCGTGGCGAGCGCCTCGGCGGTCCGTGGCAGGGCATCCAGCGGAGGTTCGTCGTCCGAGCCGTAGCCGAAGTTGAGCGTGATGTCCTCCTCCACACCCGCCTTCGTCCGCCTGATGCGGAGCGTGGCCAGGGCGGGCCGGGACGGACCACCCACCACCACGGCCCACGTCGGCTCGGGCGCTCGCGCAAAGGCGACGTCGGTCAGCCGGCGCGGCGACCAGGGGAGGTTCGCGGGCTCCGCGGTACCCCAGCCGGCCGGCGGTTCTCCGGTGAGTTCGCGCCATACGGTCTCCAGGGCACCGCCGAGAACCAGCCGTTCGTCGGCGGGGTGAACCGTGCGGACCGTGAGGGCCAGCTGGCGCTCGTCGGTTGCCGTGACCTCCTGGTACGTGGTGGCCACCGCGGCGCGCCGGTCGTCGGGCGTCGAACCGGCCGCCTCGACCGGCGCGAACAGGCCGTCCTGCCAGCGCAGTACTGCCCCGGACAGACCGTCGTAGTAGCCGTCCCGTTCGTCCTGCACGACCCAACGGCACGGCCAACCGGGCAGGGCGTTGCGGACGGCAGGGGAGAGGGTGGTGCTCGGCGGGGTGACGATCTGAAGGCCCAGACCGCCCTCGGCGGCGGCCCGGAACGCGTCCGACAGCCAGGCTGTCATGGCCACCACCGGGCGGTCCTGGATGACGACGGCGACCTTGTCGGTCAGAACATCAACGGCCGGCTGAGCCGCGGCCGGTGCGGGCACCAGGCCGGCTCCGTCGCCCTGCACCACTTCGAGCGACCGCGCCGCCTCCGCCGGGTAGGCGGAGCCGCCGAGCAGCGTGACGAGCCTGGCCGCGAACGTGCCCGCCAGCCGCTCGGCCTCGGCGACACCCGTGGTGGCCCGGGCCTCCGTCCACCAGTACGGCACCGCTGGTGCCGTCACCCCGAGCAGCCGTTCCGCCTCGCCCCCGACCTGCACGAGCATCGGCGACTCGACGGACACGAACGGCCGGCCCTCCGCGTCGCAGAGCTGGACGACGGCGCCGTCGCCCTGGGCTCCCACCAGTCTGTCCGGGCCTCCCGCGAGCAGTCCCACGAGCAGGCTCGCGGGGTCCGGCATCTGCTGGGTGAGGGCTATGACGTCCTTGGTCATGGGGTGATCGTCCGGTTCCTCGTCATGGGGGCGGTGTCACCCGCCGGTGTACACGGTCTGGATCAGGCGGTTCGACTGGCCTCTGCGAATGAACAGGCCCCGGCCTGCTGGCTGTTGAGAGGCGTACACACCGGGGAACAGCTGGCCCTCGCTGCGGTCGCCCGCCATCAGGACCGCGGACGCCCCCCGATTCGCGCAGGCCCTGCACCAGCGGCTCGTACATGCCGCGGGACGCGCCCGCGACACGCCGCGTCAGCACGAAGTGGAGGCCGATGTCCACGGCGGAGGGGATGTACGGCAGGAACGCGGTGAGCGGCGACTGGCCCGCCGTGGTGAGCACGTCGTAGTCGTCGACGAGGACCACGATCCTGGGGCCGGAGCCCCAGCTGCCGGGTTCCAGGTCCTGCAGGCGGGCCGTGTCGTCCGGCAGCCGCTTGTCCAGCTCGGTGGCGATGCCGGCGGCAAGACCGGCGCACAGTTTGGCGTTGTACGCGTAGCCGCCGTTGAACTCCTCCGGAATCACGCCGCGCAGGCTGCGGCGCGGGTCCATGATGGCGAAGACCAACTCGTCCTCGCCGTACCGATCGATGAGGCCGTCTGCGATCGTGCGCAGCAGATTCGTCTTGCCGCATTCGCTGTCCCCCATGACCAGCAGGTGCTGGTCATGTCCGAACAGGTCGAGCAGCACGGGCGCGAGCGCGGTCTGGTCGAGGCCGATCGGCACCTTCTGTGGCTCTGCCGCCGGTCCGGGCAGCAGGTGCGGCTCCAGGACGTGCGGGAGGACCCGTACGGGCTGGGCGACGTCGCCGCTCCAGGTGGCACGGACGGACCGGGCAGTGCGTTCCAGGACGGCGCCCAGCTCCGAGGCGTCGGCCAGTGCATCGGTGCGGGGCAGTGCGGCCTGCGCGAAGAGCTTGCCGTCGGTGAGGACGCGGCCGGGCTCGTCGGGCGACAGCGTCTCCGCCAGCTTGCGGTCAATGCTGGACTCGCTCGGGTCATTGAGCCGTAGTTCGACGCGGGTGCCGAAGGTGGACTGGGTGGCGATGCGGACGTCGTTCCAGCGGAGCATGCCCGCGACGACGTGGATGCCGTAGCCGCCGCCGCGCTTGAGGATGTCGACGACGGCGTCGTCGAGCTCCTCGAAATCGTCGCGCACCGCACCGAATCCGTCGATGACGAGGATGATCTCGGCGGAGGCCAGTTCAGGCAGCCGGCCCGCCGCGTGCAGGCTGCGCAGCTGGTCGACGGAGTCGATGCCGTGCTCCCGGAAGAGGTCCTCGCGCAGGGCGAGCATGTTCCGCACCTCTTCCACGGTCCGTGCCGCGCGTTCGCGGTCGGCGCGGCCCGCGACGCCGCCGACGTGCGGGAGCCCTGCGAGGGCCTGGAGACCGCCGCCGACCAGGTCGAGTCCGTAGACGCCGACCTCCTGCGGGGTGTGCGTCAGGGCCAGGGAGAGGACGAGTGTGCGCAGGAGGGTCGTCTTGCCGGACTGCGGGCCGCCGATGACGGCGGCATGTCCGCCCGCCACGGTGAGGTCGAGGAACCACTCGCCCTGCCACTGCTTGGTCGGGTCGTCGAGCAGTCCGAGCGGCACGGCCAGCGGCCCCTTGCGCTTGGCGAGCTGCATGCCGCGTGCGCCGACGTCGAGCGGGCCGGCGACCTGGTCCAGGGCGATCGACGCAGGCAGCGGCAGCAGCCAGATGCGGCGTACCGGTTCGGCGGCGTTCTCCAGCTGCTCGACCATGACGCCCATCTCGGTCGGGCCGGTCTCACGGCGGCGCACCGTCTGCTCCTGCGGCATCGAGCTGTCCGGTGTGCCGAGCGTGTTGTACGCCTCGTACTCGAGGGCCAGGGGGCCGGTGTCCTCGGCCTCGACGCGCCGCACCGGTCCGCGGTACGCGCCGGAGACGTAGCTCGCCTTGAAGCGTTCGTAGTGGCTGGTGTCGACCTTGAGGAAGCCGAAGCCCGGCAGCGGCGGGAGGTGGAAGGCGTCCGCGGTGTCGAGGACGGTACGCGACTCGTCGGCGGATAAGGTACGCAGCCCGAGCCGGTACGAGAGGTAGGTGTCCAGCCCCTTGAGCTTCCCGCCCTCGATGCGCTGGCTGGACAGCAGCAGGTGGACACCGATGGAACGGCCGATGCGGCCGATGGACAGGAACAGATCGATGAAGTCCGGTTTCGCGGTGAGGAGTTCGCCGAACTCGTCGATGACGACGAACAGGTGCGGCAGCGGGTCGAGGTCGGGGCGCTTCTCTGCGCGCAGCGCCGCGTAGTCCCCGATGTCGGCGATGTTTCCCGCGTCCTTGAGAACCTGCTGGTGGCGCTTGACCTCGCCGGCGAGGGAGGCGTGAACGCGTTCGACGAGGCCGGCCTGGTTCTCCAGGTTGGTGATGACACCGGCGACGTGCGGCAGGTCGGCGAAGGGGGCGAAGGTGGCGCCGCCCTTGTAGTCGACGAGGACGAGGGCGAGGTCCTCCGGCGGGTGGGTGGCCACCAGCGCGAGGACGAGGGTGCGCAGCAGTTCCGATTTTCCGGATCCGGTGGCGCCGACGCACAGTCCGTGCGGGCCCATGCCGAGCTCGGACGACTCCTTCAGGTCCAGGAGCACCGGCTCGCGGGAGTCACTGATGCCGATGGGCACGCGCAGGAAGGCTCGCTCGCCGCGCGGCGCCCACAGCCGCGAGAGGTCCAGTCGCGCCACGTCCTCGATGCCGAGCAGGTCGGCGAAGTCGACGGGGCCGGACAGGGGAGCGTCGGCGAGCGATTCGGCGGAGAGCCGCAGCGGCGCCAGCATCCGCGCCAAACCCTCGGCGAACGGCGCGCCGACCTCGTCCACGGTGCCCTGGGCGCTGATCGGCTCAGGCTCGCGCAGGTCCTCGATGACGACCTGTTCGCCCTCGACGGTGATCCGGACGCCGACGTGTCCTGGCTCCTGGACCCGCTGTTCGAGCAGGTGGAGGACGGTGACGCCCATCTCACGGAGGTCGACCGCGTCATCGGGGCGCGGCAGTTCGACGGCGTCCTCGCCGTGTCCGTCGGCGACGACGAGCAGCCGGGAGTTCATGGTCAGGGCGTCCTTGCCGGACAGGCCGCGCCGGACCTCGGCGGCGTAGGAGGCGCGGCGGCGCAGTTCATGCCCGATCTGCCGGGCGAGCTGGGGCACGGAGGGGGCGATGCGGCGGGCGGCGACGGGGCCGTCGAACTGCTCGGTGTCGAGCAGATGCGGCATCCACTTGGCCCACTCCCAGTCGTCGAGCCGCTCGCCGGGCGCGGCGATCGCGACGGCCACGTCGTCGGGGGCGTGCATCGCGGCCGTCTGGACGAGCAGAGCACGTGCGACGCGCAGGCAGTCCTCACGCGGGCCGACGACGGTGACGTTGCCGACCCGGTCGAGCGGGACGGTGAGCGGGAGTTCGGTGCCCGTACGAAAGCGGGTGGTGAGCGCGGACGCCTCGTTGAGCATGAAGCGGTCGGGCGGGGTGAGGACGGACGAGCCCTGTTCGGCGATCCTCAGATCGCGCACGGGCATCTCTCCGGTGCCGACGCGCACTCGCAAGAAGTCGCTGTCGGCACGGCGGCGCTCCCAGAGGCGGGCCGGGTCGCGCACGATGTCGTACAGGGCGTGCGGCGGTGGATTGAGGACATCGGCCCGCTCACGGCGCTCGCGTTCCTCGGCCGACAGCTCTTCGCGCAGCTCCTCCAGATAGGCCAGGTACGCCTCGCGCTGGGTGCGGCGGGTGCGCTGGGCCTTGCCGCGCTGCGAGAACACGAGCACGACGGAGCCGACGAGGATGATCGCACCGAGCGCGGCGAACTGGCTGTTGCGTACGACCGTCATCATCACGACGGACGACATCACACCGGCGACGGGCAGCAGCGACATCGCGATGTTGCCGGCCTTCCCCTCAGGGAGGTTGGGCGGGGCTTCGATGGTGCGCGCCGCGGAGGCGGCCGGGGGCCGGGTGGTCCGGGCCGGGCGGTGGATCAGTCGGGTGGTCATCGTCGTCCGCCGTTCACGCTCGGGCTCGTCGGCTCCGGTGCGCCGCCGGCCGGGTTCGTCGGCAGCGGGGCACCGGTCAGATGGGTCGGGCGCTGCATCGGGATCAGCGACGCTTCTGGGAGAGCTGGAAAACGTCCGCGGCCAGACGCGTGGCGGCCTGCCGCGTCGCTCGGGCGAGCCGTTCGGTACGGATCGCACCGCCGGCCGCCAGGTGCCGGTCGTACGGCAGGGCATGGACGGTCGCCCCGGAGGACTCGAGCTTCCGCGTCACCTTGGCGATGTCGATTCCCGGGTGCGCCACCTGCTCGGTCAGGACGACGACCGTGCCGGCGATCAGGTGCGGGGGCAGCCCCTTCATCCACTGGAGCACCGAGTGGGTGCTGGTGACGCCCTCCAGCGTGGCGGGTGCGGTCAGGACATGGGCCTGGGACGCGGAGAGCGCGACCCGGGCGACCTCGGCGGGCAGCGTCTCGCAGTCGACGACCGTCACCCCGAAGTAGCGGCGTAGCGCCACCATGACCCGCTCGTACGCCTGCGTGTCGAGCATCGCACCGATCTGTCCCTGACTGCCGGGCAGCAGCCAGGCGTTGTCGGGGAGCTGGACGAGGTATCCGGTGACGTCGAGCAGGGACATCTGCGGCTCGACGATGCCGGCGAGGTCACCGGTGGTCCAGCGCAACGTCTCGGCCCCGAGCCGCAGCGGCAGCGAGCCGAGCGCGGGATCGGCCTCGACGAGGAGGACGGGGTCCTGCCGGTAGTGGGCGTAGGTGGTGCCGAGCAGTGCAGCGACGGTCGACTTGCCGGCGCCGCCACGTATGGAGGTAACGGCTATCTGCCGGCCGGTCGTCACCGGCTGCTGGAGAATTTCCGCCGTACGCGTGGACTCGGCGACCTCGCGTGCGGCGGAGGATGCGATGGTGCGGCGCACGGCGCCGGCCGCGCGGGCGGCGAAGGACTCGCCGTGCCGGGTCCCCCGTACAGCGCCGGCCAAGTCGCTGTCGACGACCGGGCGCGAGTCGGGGGTGCGGGGGCCTTGGCCGGCCGGGGCGTACGAGGCGGGGGCCGGGGCGGGGCCCTGCCGGGGGTACGCCCGGCGGGCCTGCGCATGCCCGTGCGGCCGGTCGCCCGCCCGGTGTTCGGCGCCCTGCGCGGGATCGCCCGGGGCCGGGCCCTGCGCGGGATCGCCCTGCGGCTGGGCGCCGGTCCGGTCGACTGTCCGCGGAGCCGGCCCATGCGGAGGACCTGCCTGCGGGCCACCCGGCTGATGGGGCGCGCCGCCCTCTTGCGCGGGCCGGCCCTGGCCCGACGGGGAAGCGCCCCCCGCCTGCCCGCCGGCGTGCTGTGGACTCTGCGGTGCGCCACCCCTGAGGTCGCGCAGCAGATCGCCCTGCCAGTTGTCTCCGTTCGGCATGCCTGCCCTTCTCTTCCGTCCTGCTGCCCCGCCGGAGCACCTGCCCGTTGACTCAGAACTTGTTGAGCAGCTGTCCGTACACGCCGAACACACCCACGGCGAGCGGGAAGAGCCCCACCACACCGATCGACTCGACCAGATCGGCCATGCGTCGCAGCCGGACCTGCACATGCTCGGGCGGCTGGACAGCCAGGACGAACAGCGGCAGCACGGCGGCGGTGCAGAGCACGGCGAGCGGCCCCACACCCCCTGCGTGCTGCATCCACAGCATCACAAGGCGCACGACAAGTGCCGACGCGGCGGTGAAGAGGATCACCACCTCCGCGACCAGCGGGAAGGCACGCGCCCTGGACAGAAGCACCACAGTGACCAGTGACGCCAGGGTCACGGTCCACACCGTCGGCTTCCCGGCCAGTGTGAGCAGCCATCCCGCGGCGGCGGCCGAGACCGCGGTGGCCGCGGTCGCGAGGGCGAGGCCACGGTGCGTAGCCGCGAGCGCGTTGCCCACCTGGTGACGGCTGACGGAGACGCCTCCCGAACGGCGGTCGTCGAGTGCGGTGAGTCCGGAGGCCATCAGGGCGAACCGCGGCAGGAGGCCGAGCAGCACCGCGGAGAACAGGGCCATGACCGCGCCGAGCCTGGCCGGATCGCTCTGGATCGCGGCCATGGCCTCCCATACGGCGGTGAGCGCAGCGGTCGCCATGGCGCCGATGAGCCCGCCGCGGCCCAGCGGCGAGAAATAGCCGAGCAGCACGAGCGTCAGAGCCAGCGCACCGCCGACGGCTGCCAGCCGCGCCGTTCCCGGCCAGTCGTACGCGTCGGCGGCGGTCCAGGCGGTCAGAACGCCGAGCCCGCCGGCAGCGAGCAGAAGCGCGGTCGCCAGTCCTCGGTTGCCCTGTCCGATCCGGGCGACGAGTGCGCCCGCCACCGAGAGGACAAGCGTGACGGCCACCAGCACACCGGCCAGGGCCTCGAGCGAGAACTCGTGACGGGCGAGCAGCGCGGCTGTCACCGCGAAGGAGATCGTGGAAACACCGGCGGCCGCGCGGCGCGCGGCGGGACGCCAGCGCCAGGCCTGTACGTCGAGGTCGTCGGCCACCTGGTCGGTGACGTCGTGCACCACCGGGGCGGGGGGTGCGGAGTGGATCCTGACGAGACGCAGGACGGCGCCGTCGGATATCGCGGCCGAGGCGAGGGTGCTGTCATGCGGCAGCGCGGAACCGTCGGCGGTGATCAACTGCCGTGTCAGAGGACGTGATGCGGTGCGGTCGTCGAGCAACTGTAGGATGTCGGGAAGCAGTTGGCCGATCGGAGTGTCGGAGGGCAGGACGATGTCGGCTCGGCGGCGCTCGCCGACCAGTGTCACCCTGCTGAGCTGCGCCCGGGAAGTCGTTGCTGTGCTCACCACTTGCGCGAACCTATCACCGTGCCGCGCTGAACTCCCGGCCCTGTCCGGCCGATTCGCTCTGCCACCGTTCCCCCCGGTTCGTATTCTCGTCGATTCTGCGCAGCGATGGATTCGCCGTGCATATTCCCGCTGATTACGGGCTCTTCTCGCTTTCCCCGCTTTCCACGGACTTCTCCGGTTCGGGGGACTGCGCCGGCTGCTGGTACCGCTGCTCCTGACGCTTCTGTTCGGCCTTCTGCTTCTCCAGCGTGTGCTGCAGGAAGGACCATCCGACGCACCCCGCGCACAGGACCGCCGCTATGGCGATACCCGCGAAGAGCTTCCCCAGTCTCTCATCGGCGGTGCGCCGCGTCCGCTGTGCCCCGAAGAGCAACGCGTCCCGCATTCTGCGCCGGCGTACGGCTACCGACTCCAGCAACTGGCTGTCGTAGTCCCGCGACACGTCTTGTCCCCCTTGCCTCACTCAGAACATAAGGCATGGTCCGGCAGGCCGAACGCGCAAGGGGCGGTCCTCCGCCACGCACTGAACCCGGGCCCGGCGCTGCCTCAGGAGCCGGACCCGCCGTGCTCCGGCGTGAGTTCCGCCAGCGTGTCCGTCAGCCACTTCGTCCAGAACGTCTCCAGCTCGATGCCCGCCCGCAGGACGACATGGCGCAGCCGGTCCTCCCGGGTGATCCGGCGCTGTGGCGGGAAGTCGCGTTCCTCGATCTCCTCGTACGCGGCCAACTGGGCGCGGTGCAGCTCGAGATGGCGGACGAGTTCGGCCTCCATGCCCGGGCCGCCGACCACCGCCGCCGCGCGCAGGCGCAGCAGCAGGGGGTCCCGTACGGTCTTCGGGTCCTCGGGGCGGGCCGTCCAGGCCGCCAGTTCCTCGCGGCCCGCGGGCAGGACCTCGTACTCCTTCTTCTGGCCGCGGGTCGGCTGCGTCGAGGGCAGTGCCCTGATGTGGCCGGCCTGCTCCAGTTTGCCCAGCTCGCGATAGATCTGCTGGTGGGTCGCCGACCAGAAGTAGCCGATCGACCGGTCGAACCGGCGCGTCAGCTCCAGTCCCGACGAGGGCTTCTCGAGCAGGGCCGTGAGGATCGCGTGGGGCAGGGACATGGCCGCATCGTAGGACTCGCCCGCCCCGGCGGTGCCGCGCGCCCGGCTCGCGGGCCGGGCGCGCTGCGCGGGGCGTCAGCTCGCCCAGACCTCGGCCTCGTCGGCCGGGACGGTGGTGGCCAGGCCCAGCTCCTTGCGGGCGGCGACCGTCTTCTTCGGGTCGAGACCGGTGAAGGCCGGGTCGTAGGCGAGGTAGAACGCGTCGATGTCGGCGGCGTTCGCGGCCTTCTTCCACTCGCCGGCGGTCTTCTCCAACTGGGCGCGGAGCTTGCCGGTCTCCGTGCCCTCGATGCCCTCAAGGCCCTTGAGGTGCCCGTCGAGGGCGGCGGCGACGGCCTTGGCCTGCGCCTTGTAACCGGCGAGGTCGTCCTCGACGCTCTCCGCCTCGGGCTGGTTGTTCCACAGCGCGTCGTAGACGGCGTTCGCGCCCTTGAGGTACGCGGTCTGCTCGGGCTTGGCGGTTCCCGCGGTCTTCAGCGAGCCGGTGAAGGTGCCCTTCTCCTTGGTGTAGGAGCAGCTCACCGCGCGGTCGCCGGTCGACCAGCTCTCCTGGGTGGGCGTGTAGTAAAAGATCTCGACGCCCTCGGGGAGCGCCCAGGTGTCCGGGGAGAACTTGGCCGCCTCGGCCGGGCACCGCTCGTCGGCGATCGCCCAGATCGCCTCGTTGCCGGGGAACTTCTTCTCGTCGTCGAGGGTGAACTCGCCGACGACCTGTCCCCGGTGCGGCTCGCCGCAGGGCACCATCTCGATGGTCATCGCCTCGCCCTCGGCGGCCGTGCTGTTCGGGTTGTAGCAGTCTCCGGGGTTGAGCTGGAACACCGACCGCTGGCGCGCTACCTTCTCGGCGCCCTCCTTGGCGCTCTCGACGACGTCCGAGCACCCCACGGCGCCGGCCGCGAGCAGGGCGACGACGGCGGATATGCCGCGCAGGGATCGGGAGGGGGTGCGGACTGTCATGACGCGTACATCCTCTTACGGAAGCCTTATGAATGTCGTGCGCATCGTATGCCACCCCTGTGACGGGGCCGTGGGTACGGGTGCGGCGGCCGGGAGACGCCCGCGAACGCCTCGTCTCCCGGCCATCGCACCACGGTCATGACTCCCCGGCGGCCCCTCGCGGTGGCCCCCGGCGGCCCTTCGCCGGCGGTCCCCGGCGGCCTTTCGCCGACGGGGACCGCGGTCTCACAGGGCGGCCGCGAGCCGGGTGCCCTGGTCGATGGCGCGCTTCGCGTCCAGTTCGGCCGCCACGTCCGCGCCGCCGATGAGGTGGACCGTGCGGCCCGCGGCGGTCAGCTCCTCGTACAGCGACCGCTGCGGCTCCTGACCGGTGCACAGCACCACCGTGTCGACCGGCAGTACGGAGGGGGCGCCGTCGACCGTGATGTGCAGGCCCTCGTCGTCGATCCGCTCGTACGTCACGCCGGCCGTCATGGTCACCCCGCGGTGCTTGAGCTCGGTGCGGTGGATCCAGCCCGTCGTCTTGCCGAGTCCGGCGCCGACCTTGCTCGTCTTGCGCTGGAGCAGGTGCACGGCGCGCGGCGGCGCGGGGCGCTCCGGCGCGGTGAGACCGCCGCGGTCGGCGTACGACGTGTCGACACCCCACTGGCGGAAGTACGTCTCCGCGTCCTGGCTCGCGCCCTCGCCGCCGTCGGTGAGGTACTCGGCCACGTCGAAGCCGATGCCGCCCGCGCCGACGACCGCGACGCTCTCGCCGACGGGCGCGCCGTCGCGCAGCACGTCGAGGTAGCTGACGACGCTCGGGTGGTCGATGCCCGCGATCTCGGGGATGCGCGGGGTCACTCCGGTGGCGACCACGACCTCGTCGAAGTCGTCGGCCGGCAGGTCGGCGGCGGTGACCCGGGTGCCGAGGCGCACCTCCACACCGCGCTCGGCCAGCTGGGTGCGGAAGTAGCGCAGCGTCTCGTCGAACTCCTCCTTGCCCGGGACGCGCTTGGCGATGTTCAGCTGGCCGCCGATCTCGTCGGCCGCGTCGAACAGGGTGACGGCGTGGCCGCGTTCGGCGGCGGAGACGGCGCAGGCAAGCCCGGCGGGTCCGGCCCCGACGACGGCGACGCGCTTGGTCAGCCGGGTGGGGGCGAGGACGAGTTCGGTCTCGTGGCAGGCGCGCGGATTGACCAGGCAGGAGGTGATCTTCAGGCTGAACGTGTGGTCGAGGCAGGCCTGGTTACAGCCGATGCAGGTGTTGATGGTCTCGGCCCGGCCCGCCTGCGCCTTGGCCACGAACGCGGGGTCGGCGAGGAACGGCCGTGCCATCGAGACCATGTCCGCGCGCCCGTCGGCGAGCAACTGCTCGGCCACTTCGGGGGTGTTGATGCGGTTGCTGGTCACCAGCGGGACGGACACCGCACCCATCAGCTTCTTGGTGACCCAGGTGTACGCGCCGCGCGGTACGGACGTCGCGATGGTGGGGATGCGCGCCTCGTGCCAGCCGATGCCGGTGTTGATGATCGTGACGCCGGCGGCCTCCACGGCCTTCGCGAGCGTGATCACCTCGTCGAGCGTGGAGCCGCCGGGCACGAGGTCGAGCATGGAGAGCCGGTAGATCAGGATGAAATCGGTGCCGACGGCCTCGCGGGTGCGGCGGATGATCTCCAGGGGCAGCCGCACGCGGTTCTCGTACGAGCCGCCCCAGCGGTCGGTGCGGTGGTTGGTGGCGCTCGCGATGAACTCGTTGATGAAGTAGCCCTCGGAGCCCATGATCTCGACGCCGTCGTACCCGGCGGACTGGGCGAGGACGGCAGCGCGGACGAAGTCCTCGATCGTCTCCTCGATCTCCGCGTCGGTGAGCTCGTGCGGGACGAACGGGCTGATCGGCGCCTGGATCGCGGTCGGGGCGACGAGGTCCTGGTGGTACGCGTACCGGCCGAAGTGCAGGATCTGCATGGCGATCCGGCCGCCCTCGGCGTGCACGGCGTCGGTGACGACACGGTGCCGGGCGGCCTCGTCCTCGGTGGTGAGCTTGGCACCGCCCTCGTAGGGACGGCCGCGGTCGTTCGGCGCGATGCCGCCGGTGACGATCAGGCCGACGCCGCCGCGGGCGCGCTCGGCGTAGAAGGCGGCCATGCGCGCGAAGCCGTTCTCCGCCTCTTCGAGGCCGACGTGCATGGATCCCATCAGCACCCGGTTGGGCAGCGTCGTGAACCCGAGGTCGAGCGGACTCAGCAGGTGCGGGTACGGGGTCGGCCGGGCAGTGCTCGTACTCATCGGGGCGCCTCCTCGCGCGGGCTCGTAAGTTCAAGTTCTAGCCGCCCTCCGGAGCCTTTTGCAACAAGGTGCAAAATGAGCTCGATCACGCTCGGTCGAACGTGATCGTCCCCGCGGTCGGAAAAGTGCTTTCATCATCCATACGGGTGATCTCGGGCATACGGCCGCGTTCCGCCCTCTACCGTGTCCGCCGTGGCCCTTTGGCAGCAGGTGAGCGCACTCGGAATCGTCGCGGTTCTCGGCACGCAGGGGGCCGGCGTCGGCGGCTCGGCGTCCGACGGGCCCGACGGACCGGAGCGGGCCGCGGCACCGGCGTCCGCGCCCGTACGGCGGGCGGAAGCGGACCGGCGGCCGGCCCTCGTGGTGTCCGTGTCCCTTCCGGATCCCGTGGGGATCGGTCTCGGCGTGACGATCCGCTTCAGCGACTGCGCCCCGCCGAAGCCGCCGGCCATCCCTCCTGTGCCACCGGCTCCGCAGCCCCCCGCTCCGGAGCCGCCCGAGCCGCCCTCCGTATCCGAACCGCCGGCACCCGAGCCGCCCTCCGTGCCCCGGCCGCCGCGCCCCGAACCGCCCGTGCCCGCGCCCGCGGGTGGGCCGCCGTCGTCGCCCGCGCCACCGGCCCCGCCCGCACCGCCCCCGCCGCCCGACGAGCCACCTCCCGCCGCCGCCCCGCCGACGGCGCGGGCGGTCGCCGTCCGCCCCTACCGGCCCGCCTCCCGGGGTCCCGAGGCCGACGGCACCCCGCTCACCGTGCTGATGCTGGTGACCACGGTCCCTGCCGTGCTCGCCGCGGCCATGCTGCGCCCCCGTTCCACGTCCGCCGCACGGCGCAGCCGCGCCTGAGCCCTCTTCCGCCCCACGCCCTCACCACACCCCCGGAGAGCCCCCATGTCCGAATGGCTGGTCCTCACCACCGTGATGGCGGCCGCCTGCGCCGTCGTCCTCGCCGTCACGCTCCTCAGCCAGCGCAGGACGCGGGGCTCCGCGGAGGGCGCGGAAGCGGTCGCGACGCAGGAGACGCCCGACGTCCTCGAGTACATGGTCATGATGGTCGGCGTCGTGTACGCGATCGTTCTCGGCCTCGCCATCGCCGGCGTCTGGGAGGCCCGCGGGGCGGCCCAGGACGCCGTGCGCGCCGAGGCCCAGGCCCTGCACGAGGTCACCCAGCGCGCCCAGGTGTATCCGGCCGACTTCCAGGAGCGGCTGCGGACGAACGTCGACGCCTACGTCGCGGAGGTGGTCGAGGAGGAGTGGCCCCGGATGATCGACCACGAGGAGCTGTCGCCGCGCGGGGCGGAGCTGCTGGGCACCGTGCGCACCGGGGTCGCGGAGCGCGAGCCGGCGAACGAGCTGGAGGCGCAGGCGTACCAGCCGATGCTCGACCAGGTGGCCGCCGCGGAGGACGCGCGCAGCGCCCGGGCGTCGGGCGCCGAGGAGACGCTGCCGGGCATCGTCTGGTTCGGCCTGATCAGCGGGGCGGTCGTCACCGTCGGGCTGATCTTCACGATGCAGATCGGCCGCTCGTTCCGGGAGCTGCTGCTGGCCGGGCTGTTCAGCGCGCTGATCGCGTTCCTGCTGTTCCTGGTGTGGGACTTCGACGCGCCGTTCGGGCGGTCCGGCACCGAGTCGGCGGACGCCTTCCGCCAGCTCTTCCCGGGCGCGGTCGGCACCGGCTGACCGCTGGGGGCGCCCGGCCGCGGGCCGGCGGGCCGACCCAGTGAGCGCCTGGCCGCGGGCCGGCGGCACGGCTGACCTGACCGCGGGCCGGCGGCGGGGTCACTTCTGCGCGTGCTCGCCCACGTAGAAGAGGAGCCACACGAAACCCGCGAAGAGGTGGGTCGCGAACACATACACGAAGACGCGCAGCGCCACGCCGCGCTCCTTCCACTCCTCGCTCTCGCGCCCGCCCATGCCGGCCTCAGCCCTCGGGACCCGGCCCCGGCGGGGCCGCGGCTCAGGGTACGGCGGCGGCCTGGGCGGGCCGGAATACGGACGGGGGGAGCTCGGTTAGCGGGCATAGTTCAATATTCAACGACTAGCCCGAGGGGTGAGCTCACATGCAGTTCGGCATCTTCACGGTCGGGGACGTCACGACCGACCCGACCACCGGCCGCACGCCGAGCGAGCACGAGCGGATCAAGGCGACGATCGCCATCGCGGAGAAGGCGGAGGAGGTCGGCCTGGACGTCTTCGCGACGGGCGAGCACCACAATCCGCCCTTCGTGCCGTCGTCCCCCACCACCCTCCTCGGGCACCTCGCGGCCCGGACCGACCGGCTGATCCTGTCCACCTCGACCACTCTGATCACCACCAACGACCCGGTGAAGATCGCCGAGGACTACGCCTACCTCCAGCACATCGCCGACGGGCGCGTCGACCTCATGATGGGCCGCGGCAACACCGGGCCGGTCTACCCGTGGTTCGGGCAGGACATCCGCCAGGGCATCCCGCTCGCCATCGAGAACTACGCGCTTCTCCACAGGCTGTGGAGGGAGGACGTGGTCGACTGGGAGGGGAAGTTCCGCACCGCGCTGCAGGGCTTCACCGCGACCCCGCGCCCGCTGGACGGCGTACCGCCGTTCGTCTGGCACGGCTCGATCCGCTCCCCCGAGATAGCCGAGCAGGCCGCGTACTACGGCGACGGCTTCTTCCACAACAACATCTTCTGGCCCATGTCCCACACCAGGAAGATGGTCGCGCTCTACCGCGAGCGCTACGCGCACTACGGGCACGGCACGCCCGAGCAGGCGATCGTCGGGCTCGGCGGCCAGGTCTTCATGCGCCGCAACTCGCAGGACGCCGTCAAGGAGTTCCGCCCCTACTTCGACAACGCGCCGGTCTACGGCCACGGCCCGTCGCTCGAGGACTTCACCGAGCAGACGCCGCTGACCGTCGGCTCCCCGCAGCAGGTCATCGAGCGCACGCTCGGGTTCCGCGACGCGGTCGGCGACTACCAGCGCCAGCTGTTCCTGATGGACCACGCCGGGCTTCCGCTGAAGACGGTGCTGGAGCAGCTCGACATCCTCGGCGAGGAGGTCGTACCGGTGCTGCGCAAGGAGTTCGCCCGGCTGCGGCCGGCCGGCGTGCCCGAGACCGCGCCGCTGCACCCCGCCGTCGCCGCCCGCGACGCCCAGGACATCCCCGAAAGCCACGACAGCCGCGGCACGGACGCCCGCGACACGAAGGAATCGTCATGACCCGCACCACCTCGCCGCTGCACCTCGTCGTCGTCTCCGCCGGGCTGAGCGTGCCGTCGTCCACGCGGCTGCTCGCCGACCGGCTCACCGAGTCCGTACGCCGCGAACTCGCGGGCGCGGGGCGTCCGGTGGAGGTCCGCGTGGTGGAGCTGCGCGACCTGGCCGTGCCGATCGCGAACAACTTCGTGACGGGCTTCCCCGCCCCCGCGCTCGACGAGGCGATCGAGGCGGTGACGGGGGCCGACGCCCTGATCGCCGTCACGCCGGTGTTCACGGCCTCGTACAGCGGGCTGTTCAAGTCCTTCTTCGACCTGATCGAGCCCGACGCCCTCAGTGGCAAGCCCGTCCTGATCGCGGCGACCGGCGGGACGGCCCGGCACTCGCTCGTGCTGGAGCACGCACTGCGTCCGCTGTTCGCCTACCTGCGGGCAGTGGTCGTGCCGACGGCGGTGTACGCGGCGTCGGAGGACTGGGGCGGCACGGGTGACCCGCTCACCGCCACGCTGCCGGACCGCATCGCGCGGGCGGGCCGCGAGCTGGCCCGCATGCTGGCCCCGGCGGCCGGCGTCCCGGCCCAGGGCGCGCCGGAGGACGCGGTCACCGCCGACCTTTTTGCCTAGTTCTGGGTTCCTTGGGTGGTTCTCCGTAGGCTTGAACCGAGTTCGGGCTCATGAACCACGGAGGTGGCGGAATGGCGAAGGCGGGCAGGATCGTCGTGGGGGTGGACGGCTCCGAGCCGTCCATCCGGGCACTGCGCTGGGCAGTGCGGCAGGCCGGGCTCACGGGTGAGTCCCTGGAAGCCGTCATCAGCTGGGAGTACCCGGCGGCGGGCTGGGCGGCCATGGTGCCCGCCCTGCCCGCGGACTTCGACCCCGAGTCGATGGCGGGCAGGATCCTCGACGACACGCTGGAGCAGACCCTCGGCGCCGAGGCGGCGGCCGCGATCACGCGGCAGGTCCTCATCGGCAATCCGGCGCAGGCCCTGATGGAGCGCGCCGAGGGGGCGACGCTGCTGGTCGTCGGGGACCGCGGCTACAGCGGTTTCAAGGCGGCGCTGCTGGGCTCCGTGGGTCTCCACCTCACCCAGCACGCCCCCTGCCCGGTGGTGGTGGTCCGCGGCGAGGCGGCCACGGCGTGACGGGCTACCCGGTCGGGCGGCCCGGCTGAGGGGCCGCCCGTCGGGCGGGTACGGCCAGACGGGCCGCCCGGTTCGGCGGACACGGCCTCACGGGCCTCCCGAGCGGGGCGGACGTGCTGAAGGGAACCCCCTCGGGCGGACACGGCCTGACGGGCCAACCGGCTGGCGGCCCTTCGAGACGGGCCGCCCGGTCGGGCGGGTCCCGGGGGCACGTCCTTTGCTGGGCGTTTTCCCGTTCGGCGGGCGATGTCGGTGGTGCCGCCTATGGTTTCGGCATGAGCCCTGCACTGATCGGGCGTGACCACCCCGCGGGCGTCCTCCGGACCGAGATCGGCCGGGCGACGGACAGCCACGGGGGCTTGGTGCTGGTCACGGGCGAGGCCGGCATCGGCAAGACGACCCTCGTCACCGCCGCGGCCGACGAGGCGCGGCGGCGCGGTGCCCTCGTGCTCGGCGGCTCCTGCTGGGACTCGGACAGCGCCCCGGGCTACTGGCCCTGGGTCCAGGTCGTGCGCGGGCTGCGCCGGGGAGCCGGTGCGGACGCCTGGGCGGAGGCCGAGAAGGCGGCGGGCGGGCTGCTCGCGGTCCTGCTCGGCGAGGCGCCGGGCGACACGGAGGCCGGCGGCGAGAGCTTCCCGATGTACGACGCGGTGACGACGGCCCTCGTCACCGTCTCGCAGGAGCGCCCCGTGGTCGTCGTCCTGGACGACCTGCACTGGGCCGACCCGGCGTCCCTGCGCCTGCTGGAGTTCGCAGCCCAGCACGCCTGGTTCGAGCGGCTGCTGCTCATCGGCACGTACCGGGACGTGGAGGTCGAGGCGGCCGACCACCCGCTCCAGGATTTGATCCTGCCGCTGGCCGCCCGGGCCGCCGCCACGGTGACGCTCACCGGCCTGGAGCGCGACGAGGTGGGCGCGCTCATCGAGCTGACAGCCGGTGTCGAGGCCGGGCCCGGCCTCGTCGACGAAATCCACCGGCGCACCGGCGGCAATCCCTTCTTCGTCGAGCAGACCGCCCGGATCTGGCACAGCGGCCAGCCCGTCACCACCGTCGCCCCCGGTGTGCGCGAGGCGGTCCGGCGGCGGCTCGCGCTGCTGCCCGGGCCGGTCGGCGCGCTGCTCGTCACCGCGGCCGTGCTGGGGCGGGAGTTCCACCGGCAGGTGCTCGCGGCGGCGGCCGCGGCGCCCGTGCCGCAGGTGGACCGGCTGCTGGAGCGGGCCGTCGCCGCGCGGCTGGTGGCCCCGCGGACGGGCGGCCGGTTCACCTTCGCCCACGACCTCGTGCGGGAGACGCTGTACGAGGCGCTGGACGAGGCCGACGCGCGCGCCCGGCACGCGGCCGTCGTACGGGCCGTCGCGGCCGCGCCCGGCCTGAGCGAGCAGGTCCTCCCCGCCGACCTGGCGCGCCACGCCCATCTCGCGGGCGACGAGCTGGAGCGCGACCGCCGTGTCGAGCTGCTGGTCACGGCCGCCCGCGACGCGGCCGGGCGGCTCGCCGGCGAGGAGGCCGTCGGTCACTACCGCCGCGCGCTCCAGGCCGCCGGGCCCGATGCACGCCGGGCCGCGCTCGTCTGCCTCGACCTCGGCGCGGAGCTGCGCCACGGCGGCGACGAGATCGAGGCGTGGCGCCACTTCGACCGGGCCGCCGACCTGGCGGAGGAGCTCGGCGCTCCCGAGCTGCTGGCGCGCGTCGCGATCACCCTCCACAACCACTGCGACGTGCAGGGCGGCAGACAGCGGGCGCGGACCGGCCGGCTGCTGCGCGACGCCTACCGCGCGCTGGTCGACAAGGGCGGCGAGGAGCTCGCGGGCCTGTCGTACGAGCGGATCGCGCAGGACCTGGCCGTGCGCTGCACCGCCCTGGCGCGCAGCGAGGGCGACGACGACGCGCTGTCGTTCTCACTGTGGGCGCGGCACGACGCGATCTGGGGGCTCGGCACCTCCGCCGAGCGGCTGGCGCTGACGGACGAGATGGCCGAGGTGGCCCGCCGCACGGACAACGCCGAGATGGAGCTGCACGCCACCGCGATGCGCTGGGTCTCGCTGCTGGAGCTGGGCGACCCGGGGTATCTGGCGCAGCTGCACACCTTCGTCGGCCTGGCCGAGCGGTCGGGCCTGCGCCGCTTCGAGCTGGGCGTCGCGGTCGACCGCTCGCTGACCGCCGCCCTCGTGGGCCGCTTCGACGAGGCCAGGCAGCTCCTGGACGAGGTGATCGGCACCCGTCACGAACACCCGGCCTTCGCCTTCATGACCTCCCACATGGACTGGGGGCTCAAGCTGCTGACGGGCCGTCTGGAGGAGGCGGCCGAGGCCGTGTCCGGTCTCGAGGCGGTGGGGCACCCGTATCCGCAGCTGCTGGAGGGGATCACGGCCGTCGAGCGGGGCGACGCCGGGCTCGCGCGGCGGCTGCTGGACGGGATCGAGGAGCGTGCCGAGTCGCTGCCGAGGGCGTTCGCGCCGCTGCTGATGCGGCTGCGGGCGCAGACGGCGGCCGCCTCGGGCGACGAGGACGCCGTCGAGCGGGCCCGCGCGGCCCTGGAGCCGTACGCCGGGCAGTGGGTGGTCTCGCTGTACGGGTGCGACATCAGCGGCCCGGTCGACCTGTGGCGAGGACTGCTGGACGCGGCCCAGGGCCGGACCGCGGACGCGATCCGCGTGCTGACGGCTGCGTACGCGTCGGCGGACCTGCTGCGGGCGCGGCCCTGGTCGGTGCGGGCCCGTACGGCACTGGCCGGGGTGCTAGAGGCGTCGGAAGGGGAGGCGGCCGCATGGTCGTTGCGGGCGGACGCGGAGCGGGAGGCGCGGGAGCTGGGGCTGACGCATCTCGTGCGCGGCGGAGCCGGGCAGGGACGGGCGGTGTCCCCGGCCGAGGTGCCCGCGCCCCGGCAGGCCGCCGGGCCGGCGTCCGCGTCAGCAGGGGAGTTCCGCCGGGAGGGGGCCGTCTGGGCGCTGGCGTTCGCGGGGCGTGCCGTGCACGTGCCCGACGCCAAGGGGCTGCGGGACCTGCGCACACTGCTCTCGCGCCCCGGGGACGACCTGTCCGCCGTGGTGCTGCTCGCCCCGGAGGGCGGCGCGGCCGTGGTCGCCGCACGCGGCCTCGGCGGGGACCCGGTGCTCGACGACGAGGCGAAGAACCGCTACCGGCAGCGCCTCGCGCGTCTGGACGAGGAGATCGACCGGGCGGCGGCACGCGGCGACGAGCGCCGCGCGGAGGAGTACGGGCGTGAACGCACCGCGCTTCTCCAGGAGTTGCGCGCGGCCGCCGGGCTCGGCGGCCGGACCCGGCGCCTGGGCGACGAGGCCGAACGGGCCCGCAAGACCGTCACGGCCCGCATCCGCGACACCCTGCGCCGCCTCGACGACCTCCACCCCGAACTGGCCGCGCACCTGAGGGAATCGGTCTCCACCGGCACCTCCTGCGCCTACCGCCCGCCCCACCCGGTCACCTGGCGCCTCTGACGGCCGGAGGCCGCGCCGGCGTTCGCCACCGCCCCGACGAAGTTGAGCAGATCGCCCGGCCGCGAGACCTCCTGCTCCCAGGGGCCCGCCCGGCCGAGCGGCCGCCACCGTGCCACCACGACGCCCGACCCGGCCGAGCGGCCGGCCCGCGGCGAGATGCGGCGCGCCCCGCACGCCCCCCGGGTCAGCTCCTGACCACGTCCGCCACCGCCACCGCGATGTTGTCCGCGCCGCCCCCGTCGTGGGCCAGCCTGATCAGAGCGTCGACGGCCGCCTCCGGATCGGCGGCCGCCGCGAGACCGTCCGTACGGCCGTCTCCGGCACCGTCGTGGACAGGCCGTCGGAGCAGAGCAGCAAGCGGTCGCCCGCCTTCGCCTCGTGCAGCCGCAGGTCCGGCCGGGCCGGACCGTCGCCGCCGTCCAGCGCGCGCAGCAGCAGAGCCCGCTGGGGGTGTGCCGCCGCCTCCGCCTCGCTCAGGCCGCCCTCGTCGATCATCGACTGCACCACCGTGTGGTCGTGCGTGAGCCGGTGGAGCACTCCGGCGCGGAACAGGTACGCGCGGGTGTCGCCGATGTGCGCCAGGGCCAGCTCCGAGCCGGTCCACAGCAGCGCGGTCAGCGTGGTGCCGGACTCGGGAAACGCGCGCACCGCCGTGCCGGCGCGGTGCACCGCGTCCTCCAGTGAGTTGAGCAGATCGCCCGGCCGCGGGGCCGCCTGTGCCGCGGTCTCCAGCGGCTTCACCGCGTCGACCGCCGCCGCGCTCGCCGCGGCCCCCGCGTCGCCGAAGCCGTCCGCGACGGCGAGCAGCCGGGTCCCGGCGTACACCGCGTCCTGGTCGGTCTCCCTGACGAGGCCGCGGTCCGTGCGGGCCGCGCAGCGCATCTCCAGGGGCATCGTGATCCGGTCCGTCATGTCGGTGTCCTTCCCTGACAGCTGGTCCACGAGGAGGTCCGCCAGGCTTCGGCGCGCGCAGGTCTCCGACTCGACCCGCATCCAGTACGCCCGTATCTCGCGGGCCGCGGCGTCCGTGTCCGTCTCCGCAAGGTCGCAGACCCGGCCGACACCCGCGAGCGGCATCCCGATCCGCCGCAGCCACGCCACGAGGCGGGCCCGGTCCATCTGGGCGTCGTCGTAGTACCGGTAGCCGGTGAACGGGTCGACGTGGGCGGGTGGCAGCAGGCCCAGTTCGTCGTAGCGCCGCAGCGCCTTCGCGGACAGCCGCGATGCGCGGGCGAACGCGCCGATCGTCAGCAACCCCATGCCCTGCCCCGGCCTTCCTCCTCGGGCCGGGCGGGGACGCCCGGCAGACCCGATGCTGGAGTCTCCCCCGCGAGGAAGGTCAAGGCAGGGCGGAGAGGCGCTACTTGCGGTTGTAGAGGCGCATCGTCACCGAGCCGAACACGACCACGAGCACCGCGGACCAGCCCAGGGACCACATGATGTCCGCCGCCGGCCAGTTGCCCGCCATCAGTTCGCGTACGGCAGTGGCCACATGGGTCACCGGGCTGTTGTTGACGAACGCCTGGAGCCAACCAGGCATGGTCCTCGGGTCGACGAACACGTTGCTCAGGAACGTCATCGGGAAGATGACCATCATGCTGACGCCCATCACCGACTTCTCGGTGCGCAGCAGCAGCCCGAACATCGTCCAGATCCAGGAGAACGAGAACGAGAAGACCATCAGCAGCGCGACGCCGAGTGCGATGCCCACCGGTCCGCCGTCCGGGCGGTAGCCGATGACCAGGCCGACGGCGAGCATGACCACGGAGGCAATCAGATAGCGCACGACGTCGCCGAGGAGGTAGCCGACCATCGGCGCGGGCCGCCAGATCGGCAGCGTACGGAAGCGGTCGAAGACGCCCTTGGAGATGTCGTTGTTGACCGCGACGCCCGTGTACATCGTGATCATCACGACGCTCATGGTGAGGATGCCGGGCAGCAGGAACTGGATGTACGCCGAGACCGAGCCGGCGATCGCGCCTCCGAAGAGGTACGTGTACATCAGCACCATCATGATGGGGAACGCCGTCACGTCGAACAGCTGCTCCGGCACGTGCTTGATCTTCAGCATGGCGCGCCAGCCGAACGTCAGCGACGCCGACCAGGCACTCGGACGCGGCGGCCGCTCCCCGGCGACCAGCAGGGCGGCCAGGTCCTCCGCCCTCGGCGCCTGGAGTTCGATGTCGCCGAGGTCCTTGGTGGTGGTCGCGGTGCTCATGCCGCCTCCCCCTTCTTGTCGGTCAGGGCGAGGAAGACCTCGTCCAGGCTGGGCTGCCCCAGCGCGAAGTTGTCCACGGTGATGCCGTTCCTGGCCAGTTCGGCGAGGGCGTGCGCGGCCTGCTCCGCCGCGCCGCGGTCGCTGCCGCTGCCGTCGACCCGGGCGGTGAGGGCGACCGGGTCGGGGTCGAGCACGACCTCGGCGCCGAGCGCGGCGGCCAGCACCCGCTCGGCCTCCGGCCGCTGCTCGGCCTCGCGCAGCCGCAGATGGACGGCCCCCGAGCCGACGGACGCCTTCAGCTCGCCCTTCGTGCCCTCGGCGATCACCCTGCCGTGGTCGATCACGGCGATGCGGGACGCGAGCTGGTCGGCCTCGTCCAGGTACTGCGTCGTCAGCAGCACGGTCGTGCCCTGGGCGACGACGGCGCGCACGATGTCCCAGACCTGGTTGCGGCTGCGCGGGTCGAGCCCGGTGGTGGGCTCGTCGAGGAACAGCAGGTCCGGGGTGTTGAGGATGGAGGCGGCGATGTCGATGCGGCGGCGCATGCCTCCCGAGTAGTTCTTCACCTGCTTGTCGGACGCCTCCCGCAGGCCGAATGCCTCCAGCAGCTGCGCCGCGCGCTCGCGCGCGGCGTGCTTGGAGTGACCGAGCAGACGGGCGAGGAGCACCAGGTTCTCGGTGCCGATGAGGTCTTCGTCGACGGAGGCGTACTGACCGGTGAGGCTGACCCGGCTGCGGACCGCGTCGGCGTCCCGCTGCACGTCCTTGCCGAAGACGCGGGCCTCGCCGCCGTCCGGCCTGAGCAGGGTGGCCAGCATGCGGACGGTGGTCGTCTTGCCCGCGCCGTTGGGGCCGAGGACTCCGTAGACCGTGCCGGCCGGCACCCGGAGATCGACGCCGTCGACGGCGCGGTTGTCACCGAACACCTTCACCAGGCCGGTGGTCTCGATTGCCAGATCTGTACTCATCGTCAGTCCTTCGGTTCCTTTTCATCCGTGGAGACAGGACTCGGGCGGGCGCGCGAACTCATCGGCGGCCCCGGGCGGCACCCTCATGAGGCATGTGCGCCCTCATGAGGCATAAGGACGCAGCGCGCGGGCCTCGCGCAGAGCCAGACCCCACCACCGCAGCTGGTCGAGCATCGGCGTCACGCCTGCGACGCGGTCCTCGGGCGATTCGGCGAGCAGGTCGACGCTCACGCCGTTGCGCAGGGTCACGGTGTGGAGCTCGGTGAACACCGACCGCAGCTGCTCGACGGCGTAGAGGCCGCGTGAGCCGTGGCCGTAGCTGACGAAGGCGACCGGTTTGGTGTGCCACTCGTCGTAGGCGTAGTCGATGGCCTGCTTGAGGGAGGCGGGGAAGGAGCGGTTGTACTCCGGGGTCACGACGACGAAGGCGTCGGCGCGGCCGACCTGAGCGGCGAAGTCGCGCATGGGCGCGGTGGGACGGTCCGGGTAGCGGACCGGGAAGTCGAAGCCGGCCAGGTCGACGACCGCCGGCTCCAGGTCGTCCCGCTGTGCGGCCTGCCGCGCGAACCAGTGCCCCACCCCGTCGCCGACACGCCCCTCGCGTGTGCTGCCGATGATCACTGCGACGCGCAGCGGCGCCATGTCCTCGTCCCGCACGATGCGCCTCCCTCCACCTGTCCGCGGCCCTCGGTCAGGAGGCGCGAGGAAGGGTCGGGCCGGCGGGGCGGTGGGGTGTCAGCCGGGCGCCCCCCGGACCGTCGCACTCACGCCGCTCGCGGGCCCGGCGTCCCTCACTCGTGCGTGTAGTAGTAGTAGAACGTCACGAGCCCGAGCCCCACGCCGACCGCGACGCCGATCCCCGCCGCCCTGAGCACGCTGCCGCCCGCCAGGCTGGTCAGAAAACCGATGATCGCCGCGGTGAGCGCCCCGTACGCAAGGGCGCGCATCTCGCGTTTCAGGGCGTGCTGGATGCGGCCGAGCCCGAACGCGAGCGCGCCGATCACCACCGCGCAGACCACGCCGAGGATCCACTGACCGCCGGTGGCGACGCCGTCGTTCTGGAAGCGCAGAATGGACGCGGCCCAGATGCCGGCGGTCACGGCGACCAGGGCGGGCAGTACCAGACCGAGCGGGCCGTGGTGCGCTCGTGCGGACGTCCGGCGCCGACGCCGGTGCCGCGGCATCGCTGCTTGTGTGGCCATGGCGCAGAACTCCTTCCCTCCGACCCCCGTCACCTTTCAGGGCACACCCGCGCGCCCCCGGCGGCAAGTCAGGCACGTACCGGTACGCGTAGGCGGACGGCACCGGCCACGGGCGCTCCTCGTGCCACCGCAACCGCGCGCCGCAACCGCACGACGTGCGCCGGCCCGGCGGCGGCGTCAGAGTGGGGACGTGGTGCGAGGCCACGCCCCGCGGCCGCGCCGTGTCGACCCGGCTGGGAGCGGGAGGCGGCCGCGCCGCCCGGCGACGTGGAGGGCGTCGGCTTCCGGCTCCACCCCTCGTCGAGACGGATCGACGCCCTCGTCGGCGCGGCGGCCGGCGGTTCGCCGCGGACGCCGCCGTAGGCCGAGCTCCCGCCGGAGAAGGCGCCCGACGCGCTCGCCCGGAGCCGCGCCCGAGGAGCGCGCGGCACGACCGTCTTCGTCCTGTGACCAGGGAGCTGTCATGAAAGACGAGCAGATCATCGACGACATCGGCTCACTCGTCGAGGAGGAGCGCGCCCTGCGCGACTACTCGATCCGGCAGGGCGGGCTCGACCCGGGCCGGCAGGCCAGGCTCCGGGAGGTGGAGATCCGCCTCGACCAGTGCTGGGACCTGCTGCGCAGGCGGCGGGCGCAGTCGGAGTTCGGCGGCAACCCCGACACGGCGCAGGTGCAGCCCGCCGACGAGGTCGAGAACTACGAGAGCTGACGCGGCGCGTTCGGTCGCCGCACTTGCGCGGGACGTGCCTTTCGAGGTCTGTTGACACCATGGCGGATCTCCAGGGCGGGGCGGTGGCAGGCGGGCGCGCGGGGCGGCTCACCCCGCCCGAATGGCTGGTCCGGGGGCTGCGTCCGCAGGACGCGCCCGTCCCGCGGGCCGCCGTCGCCCTCTCCGCGCCGCTGGCCGCCGGACTCGCGGCCGGACAGCCCGCGTACGGGGCGCTGGCGTCGATGGGCGCGCTGTCCGGCGTCATCGGCGACACCGCCGACGCCTACCGGATGCGCCTTCTGAACATCGCCGTCCCGCAGTTCTTCGGCGCCGTCGGCGTCACGCTCGGCGCGCTCGTGTACGGGCAGGGCTGGGCCGCGGTCGGCGCGCTCACGCTCGTCGCGCTCGTCTCCGGCATGATTTCGACGATCGGCGCGGTCGCCTCGGTGTCCGGCCTGCTGCTCCTGCTGAACGCCGTCGTCGGCGCCGGGCTGCCGATGCCCGGACCGTGGTGGACGGCACCGCTGCTGCTGCTGGCCGGCGGCCTCTTCGTGCTCGTACTGACCCTGCTGGGCTGGCCGCTGCGCGGCCGGGCACCGGAGACGGCCGCGGTCGCAGCGACCTACCGCAGCGTCGCCGGCCTGCTCGCCGCGGCGGGCACGGACGACTACGACGACCGGCGCCAGGACGTCACCCAGTCCCTCAACACCTCCTACGACCTGATCCTCGCCAGGCGCGCCCGCGACCACGGACGGCGCGGGCCGCTGGTGCGGCTGCTCGCCCAGCTGAACGTGGTCACCTGCTCGTCGAGGCCGCCGCGGCGGCGCACCGCTACGGCCGCGCCTCGCGCCGTCCCGAGACGGCCGCCGCCGTCCGGGAGTTGGCGGACGCGGTCGAGAGCGGGCGCCGCACGGCCCCCGAGCTGGTGCTGCCCGATCCGGAGGGCCCGGCGGACCGCGCCGTCGACCGCGCCCTGCGCACGCGTCGGCCGTCGTCCACCGGCCGGACGCCGACGCCGCGCTGTCCGACGACCGGCTCGGCAGGCCCGCGGCGCTCGGCGTCCGCGTCCGGCGGGCGGCGCGCAATGTCCTGGTGTCCGAGGAGTCCTGGCGGTACGGGCTCCGGCTCGCGCTGTGCATCGGCATCGCCCAGGCGTTCGTCTCCCTGGTGCCGGTGACCCGGTCGTACTGGGTCGCGCTCACCGTCACGTTCGTCCTCAAGCCGGACTTCGGCTCGGTGTTCTCGCGCGCGGTGCTGCGGGCGCTGGGCACGGCCGCGGGCCTGCTCGTCGCGGCCGTGGTGCTGGCGGCCGTGCCGCGCGGCTGGGCGGACGTGCCGGTGATGATGGTGCTCGCCGCGCTGATCCCGGCGTTCTCGGCGAAGGGGTACGCCTTCCAGACCGCGGCGATCACCCCGGTGATCCTCATGCTGTCGGACGTGCTCAACCACCAGGGCTTCGACCTCGTACTGCCCCGGCTCGTGGACAGCCTCATCGGCTGCGCGATCGCGCTGGTGGCGGGATACCTGCTGTGGCCGGAGAGCTGGCACACCCGGATCGGGGACCGGCTGGCCAAGGCCGTGGAGGACGCGGCGGACTACGTGGCGTGCGCCTTCGGACCGGTGGGCGCGGCGGGCGGCACCGACAGGGCGAACGGGTGCGCCGGCGCAGGCGGCTGTACCGGGACCTGTCGTCCGTGCGGTCCGAGTTCCAGCGGGCGCTGACCGAGCCGCCGCCGACCGGCGCACGGGCCGCCGCCTGGTGGCCGCTCGTCGTCGCCGTCTGGGGGTCCCCCCGAAGAAGTCAGGGGGAGGGTCGTGGACGCCACGACGGCGGCCCGGGTCCGCGTCGACCACGGGGCCGAGCCGCCGCGCGACGCGGAGATCACCGGCATCGAGGAACAGCTGCGCCAACTCGCCGAGGGGCTGCGCTCCAGCGAGGAGCTGGTGGAGGTGCGTGCCGACCTGCCGGGCGACGAGAAGGGCGTCCTGGAACCGCTGCGCCAGGAGGTCAGGGCGGCGCGGGCGATCGCCTCGCCCGCGCCCCGGTCATGACCAGGGGCGGAGCCCCTGCAGGCGCTCCAGCTCGCGGCGGTCCCGCTTGGTCGGGCGGCCGGCGCCCCGGTCCCGTACCGCCGCCGGGGCGGTGAACTCCTTCGGCGGGGGCGGCGGGCTGTTGTCCACGTAGCACGTCGCGGCGACCGGCGGTCCGACCCGCTTCCTCACGATCTTCGAGACGACCACCAGCCGCTCCCGCCCCGCGTGGAAGACCCGCACCTGGTCGCCGACGCGCACGCACTGGGCGGGCTTGACCCGCTCGCCGTTGACGCGCACGTGGCCCGCCCGGCACGCCGCCGCGGCCTGCGAGCGGGTCTTGGTGAGCCGTACCGACCAGACCCAGGCGTCGACCCGTACGGTCCCCTCGTCCGATACCTCTGCAGCCATGTCACCGACTGTACGGCTCCGGGGGACACGGAGGGGAGCACTCGCGGGGCGGGAGGGCACCCCGCCCCCTCACCACAGCGCACACATCCGACTACGATGCGCACGAGATCTCCCCTTGACGGAGGCGTCTCCTCCGAACGCGGGTGTTCGCTTCTGACGTGCCCGCATCTTCCGCGCGGCACAAGGGTATTCGGAGTTTTCCATGCACAGCAGCTCCGGCAGAGGGCTTCGGCCAGGGGTCCTCGGGACGTTCGACACCGTCGTCATGGCGGTCGCGGGCAGCGCCCCGGCCTACTCCATCGCGGCGACGACCGCCGTCCTCGTCACCACCGTCGGTCTCGCGGGACCGGCGGCCCTGCTGTACTGCGCGA
This sequence comes from Streptomyces sp. 5K101, assembly GCF_046506645.1. NCBI lineage: Bacteria > Bacillati > Actinomycetota > Actinomycetes > Kitasatosporales > Streptomycetaceae > Streptomyces > Streptomyces sp. 5K101. Next base: position 262,580 of record NZ_JBKFFO010000005.1, read on the forward strand.
TCCCCATGCTCGGCATCGTCCTGGCCTTCGGCCGGCTGGGCCGCCTCGACGTCAACGCCGGCGCCGGGTACTCGTGGGTCGGCCGCACCCTGCACCCCTTCCTCGGCTTCCTGTCGGGCTGGGCGCTCGTCGTCTCCGCGACGCTGTTCATGGTGGCCGGTTCCCTGCCCGCCGGCGCGATGACGCTCGCGCTCGTCGACCCGGACCTCGCCGACGACAGGGCCCTCGCGACGGCCGTGGGCGCCGCGTGGTTCGTCGCGATGCTGCTGGTCGTGCTCGGCGGCGCGCGGCTGACCGTGCGGGCCCAACTCCTGCTGTCCGGCGTCGAACTGGCCGTCCTGGCGCTGTTCGTGGCAGCCGCGCTCGTCCACGGCGACAGCCGTGTCGCCTTCGACTGGTCCTGGTTCGGCTTCGCGCACTTCGACGGACCCGCCGGATTCGCCTCGGGCGCGCTGATCGCCACGTTCTACTTCTGGGGCTGGGACGTGACCAGCAACCTGAGCGAGGAGACCCGCGACAGCCGGCGCACCGCGGGGCGTGCCGCGCTGATCGGCGTCGGGGTCGTCTTCCTCCTCTTCGAGGCGTGCACTGTTGCGGTCAACATGCTCCTGACGACCGAGGAGGTCCGGGCGGCCGGTTCCCAGGTGTTCGGTGCGCTCGGCGAGGCGGTCTGGCCCGGCGTGGGCGGCAGGCTCCTCGTGCTGGCCGTGCTGCTGTCCACCGTCGCCACCCTGGAGACCACGCTCATCCAGGTGACCCGCTCGCTGTTCGCGATGGGCCGGGACCGCACGATGCCGGCCGTGCTGGGGCGGGTGCACCGCCGCTGGCACGCCCCGTGGGCCGCGGTCGCCGCCGTCGGTGCCGTCGCGCTCATGATGTTCGCGGCGTCGGTCGCCCTCGGCTCGGTCGGCGACGTGCTCGCCGCCGGGGTGGCCGCGATAGGGCTGCAGATCGCCTTCTACTACGGTCTCGCGGGCATCGCCGCCGTCGTCGCGTACCGCAGGACGCTGCTGCGCTCGGTGCGCGACTTCGTGCTCGCCGGCGCGTGGCCGCTCTTCGGCGCGCTGTTCATGCTGTGGATCTTCGTCGAGTCGCTGGGCGAGCTGAGCGGGGCGTCGGTCGCGATCGGTCTCGGCGGACTCGCCGCCGGTCTCGTGCCGATGATCCACTATTGGCGCAAGGGCAGTTCCTACTACCGGCCCGCCCCCCTCGACGCCGCGCGTCCCGTCGCACCGGACGACTACGACGACTACGGCGACCGGACGTCCGGCCGCCGCCCCGACTACACCGGAAAGGCGCTGGCCACCGACTACTGACCGCCCCGCTCCGACCGCCGCGCCGGACCGTCCGGTGACCCGCGTAGAACCCGTAGATCCCGCAGTCGCCGTGGATCCCTCCAATGATCGCCGGATCGATCGTCAGATCGCCCCTGAACCGCCGAGGGAAGTGCCGCCCATGGCCGCTCGCCGCCGCTTCGTCCCCGACTTCGATCCCGCGTACGGGGACCGGGCGCTGTCCGACGCCCTCGACGACATCGTTATCGGCCGCTGGCAGGGCGTACGGGACCTGCTGCGCGACACCGGCGACGACTGGGGGTCGCGCACCCACCGGATCCGGCTGCTCGCCCACGCCGCGGCCGGCTCGTCCGCCACGGGGATCTGGCGGGCCGCCGAGCCGGGCAGCCCCGACGCCGCGGTGCTCTCGGCGGCGACCGAGGTCGTCCGGGCCTTCCACCGGGCCATCGCCGCCGGACGTGGCGGCGGGGACGCCGGACGCGGCGGCGGGGTCGACCGCGACCGGCTCGACCTCACCGTGCGGGCCTGCCTCGACGCCGCCGACCTGCACCCCGCCGACCCCATGCCGTGGGTGTCGCTGCTGACGGTGGCGCGGCTGTACGAGGACGGGGTGCCCCGCAGGGAACTGCGGCGCTGGTGGGACGAGATGCGCGCGCGTGACCCGTACAACGTGGAAGGGCATGTGCAGCTGATGCGCTACCACTCGGCGCGCTGGCACGGCACGCACGGCAGGATGTACGACTTCGCGCGCGACGCGGCGGGGGCGTCGCCTCCCGGCTCGCCGCTGCCGGTGCTGGTGCAGATCGCGCGGGCGGAGGAGTACCGCCATGTCGTCGAGTCGGCCCAGGGGCGGGTGGTGCGCGGCCTGGACCAGCACTGGAAGCACGAGCTGGCCGTCGTGGAGATCCGGCGCACCTGGGACCGGTGGATCCTGTGGCGGGCGGACGGACCGGTGCTCCCGCAGGAGATCGGGGAGCTCAACTACCTTGCCCATGCCGCCTGTTACGCCGGGCTGAAGGACGAGGCCCGCGGCCTGTTCCAGCTGCTGGGGACGCGGGCCGCGCATCTCCCGTGGACGTACACGGGAGATGCGGCCGAGCAGTTCACGAGGTGGCGGGCACAGCTCGGCGCCACCTCGTGAACCGCCTCGGGGATCAGGCGCCGATGTTGCCGCCGTCCTTGCGGTAGACCGCGACGACCGACGGCCGCACGAGCTTGCCCGGACCGTCGGGCCAGGAACTCGCGGGCTTCTCGACGGACGCGCCGTCGACCTCGCCCGGGTGCTGGACCGCGACCAGCACGCGGCGGTCCTGGATGATCGGACCGCAGGTCTCCGCGCCGGTCGGCACGGTCAGGAACTGCTTGAGCTCACCGCGCCGCTCGCCGTGGGTCGCGACACCGAACAGGCCGTCGTGCGAGCCGAGCGCGTTGCCGTCCGTGGAGAGCCACAGGTTGCCGTACGGGTCGAAGGCGACGTTGTCCGGGCAGGAGATGGGGCTGACCTTCTCCTTGGGGAAGCCGGCGTAGTAGGTGGCCGGGTCGTTCGGGTCGCCCGCGACCAGGAAGAGGCGCCAGGCGAAGCCGTCGCTCGCCGGGTCGTCCCCGTGCTCGGCGAGCTCCAGGACCTGTCCGTGCTTGTTGTTGTTGCGCGGGTTGGCCTCGTCCGCGCCCGCCTTCCCGGCGGCGCCGCGGTCCTTGTTGTTGGTGAGCGCGACGTAGACGCGACCCGTGCGGGGGCTCGGCTCGACGTCCTCGGGGCGGTCCATCTTGGTGGCGCCGACCTTGTCACCGGCGAGGCGCGTGAAGACGTACACCTCCTCGGCGGTCATGCCGGGCACGTGCGAGACGTCGCCCGTGGCGAGCGGGATCCACACGCCGCTGCCGTCGAACTCGCCGTCGTTCGGGAGCTTGCCGGTGCCGTCGATCTCGGCAACCGGGCTGTCGCCGGTCAGCTTGGCGACGTAGAGGGTGCCCTCGTCGAGGAGCGTGAGGTTGTGCTCGCGGGCGCGCCGGGAGCTGCCCTTCATCATGCGCTTGCTGGAGACGAACTTGTAAAAGTAGTCGAACCGCTCGTCGTCGCCCATGTAGACGACCGGACGGCCGTCGTCGGTGAGGCGCGGCTGCGCGGCCTCGTGCTTGAAGCGGCCCAGCGCGGTGCGCTTGCGGGGCGTCGAGTCGGGGTCGTACGGGTCGAGTTCGACGACCCAGCCGTGGCGGTGCGACTCATTGGGCGCCTGCTTGACGTCGAAGCGCTTGTCGAAACGCTCCCACTTGCGCTCGGTGGCGCCGGAGCCGATGCCGTACCGCTTGTCGGTCGCGGACGACCCGTTGGCGAAGTACTGGTTGAAGTTCTCCTCGCCGTGGAGCGTGGTGCCCCACGGGGTGGTGCCGCCGGCGCAGTTGTTGAGCGTGCCCAGCACCTTGGTGCCGGACGGGTCGGCGGACGTGCGCAGCAGGGCGGAGCCCGCGGCCGGACCGGTGAGCTCGAACTCGCTCGTCGCGGTGAGGCGGCGGTTGAGCGGGTGCCTCGTCACCGGGGTCAGCTTGCCGCTGCGGTGCTCCTCCTGGACCACGACGACCGACAGACCGTGGGCGGCCCAGGCGATCTCGACCTGGTCGCGGGTCGGGTTCTCGGGGTCGTAGCCCTTGAACATCAGGACTTCGTCCGTGTACTCGTGGTTCGCGACGAGGACCTGGCGGCCCCGCTCGCCCTTGAGGGGGAGCAGGGAGAGGAAGTCGTTGTTGTAACCGAACTGCCCCGCCTGCGCCTTGGCGGTCTGCTTGTCCGGGTCGAAGGCCGGCGCGCCGCGCAGGATGGGCTCGCCCCAGCGGATGACGACGCTCTGCTCGTAGCCGGCGGGGACGGTGACCTTGTCGTCCTTGTTGGGGGGGACGGGGGCGAAGCGCAGACCGCGGGCGCCGTCGGTCTTGCCCGGCGTATGCGGCAGGCCGGTTTCGCCCGCCTCGGCGGGAGCGGCGCCCTGCACGACGGCGGCGCCGCCGGCGGCAGCGGCGACGGTGACGACGGCGGCGGCACGCATCATCGAACGGCGCGACAGCGCGCTCGCTATGACGTCACCGGCGTACTCGTTGTCGCTGGTGTTGGGAACCTCGTGGAAGCAGGCGTCGCCGCAGCGGTAGCGGCAGGTCAGCGCGGAACGTCCCCCCGCGTGCGGGGTGGTGTTGAGAAGCGGCAGCAGTTTGCGCACGTCGTCCTCCTTCGGCGCATCCCGCGCCGACATGGTGTCGGATTGATTCCGGCGGTGACGTTAAGGGCACTCATCTGCCCGGCGGAGGACACGAGGTGAACGAGGGATGAATGGGGCGCGCACGAGGCGCGGTCGACGTGTGTGGGCGAGGCATGCGGGTGCCCTCCCCGAGGCCGCGACGGGCGGCGGCTAACCTTACGTGTCCGCCCTGGCCCGCGTTGCCCGGGGGGAACATCTGCAGAGCGGACAGTCACCGCACCCAACTCATGCGAAAGGCCCCGCCCATGGGTATTCGGAGCTTGCTGCGCAAGGTGTTCGGCCGCGATCGCGCCGGCGGCGCGGGGCGCGAGGAGTCGGCGGCGACCTCCGTTCCGGCCCAGACGGAGCGCACGGAAGCGGCGGAGACGCCGACGGTGCCGGCCCAGACCGCGGGGGACCGGGCGGCGGACCTGGTCTCGGCGGCGTTCGACAACCCCACCCCGCGCTTCCCCGTCCAGCCGCGGCCGACGACAACCGCGCCCGAGCCGGCCGCTGCTTCGGAGCCCGCCGTGCCTGCGGAGGACGTCGCGCCCGAGACCGCCCCGGCCGAGCCGGAGGCCGCCGCACCTGCGGAGGACGTCACGGCTTCGGAGGCCGCCGCGCCCGAGCCCGTCAAGCCGGAGCCCGCCGCGCCTGCGCAGGACGTCGCGCCCGAGACCGCCCCGGCCGAGCCGGAGGCCGCCGCACCTGCGGAGGACGTCACGCCCGAGACCGCCCTGGCCGAGCCGGAGGCCGACGCGGTCGAGCCCGCGGAGGGTGTCGCCTCGGACTCCATCGCGGCCGAGGACACCACCCCCGAGCCCGTCAACACCGCGCCCGAGACCACCCCCGAGCCGCAGGACAACGCCCCCACCGACAACGCCACAGCTGCGGAGGTGCCCCCCGCCGAGGAAACCCCCGCCGCCGAGTCCGAAGCCGCCGCGCCCGCGGAAGACATCGCCTCGGACTCCCTCGCGGCCGAGGACACCACCCCCGAGCCCGTCAACGCCGCGCCCGAGACCACCCCCGAGACCGTCAACACCGCGCCCGAGACCACCCCCCAGCCGGAGGCCGACGCCCCCGAGCCGGAGGTCACCAGCGACGTCGAGGCGGTCGGGCTGGGCGGCCCGGTCGAGGCCGAGGACATCGCTCCCGCCGCCGGAGGCGGCAAGGCCGCCACCCCGCTCGCGCGGGTCACCTCGCGGGCGCCCCGGATCGTCGACGCGTACAAGGCCGCCGGCGCCGCCCTCAAGAAGGCCGGGCTCACCGGCGTACGCGCACGGGTGTACCTCGTGCTCGACCGGTCCGGATCCATGCGGCCCTTCTACAAGGACGGCAGCGCCCAGCGCCTCGGCGAGCAGGCGCTCGCCCTCGCCGCGCACCTCGACGAGCGCGCCACCGTCGACGTCGTCTTCTTCTCGACGGAGATCGACGGCACCGGAGAGCTCACCCTCGACGCCCACGAGGGCCGCGTCGACGAGCTGCACGCCGGGCTCGGCCGGATGGGCCGGACGAACTACCACCTCGCCGTCGAGGAGGTCCTCGCCCTGCACGCAAAGGCGGCCACGGACGCCCCCGCGTTCGTGATCTTCCAGACGGACGGCGCGCCCGAGTCCAAGACCGCCGCCACCGCCGCCCTCACGGCCGCCGCCGACCGGCCGGTCTTCTGGCAGTTCGTGGCGTTCGGCGAGCACGACGCGAAGGCGTTCGACTACCTCCGCAAGCTCCAGGCCGACAACGCCGCATTCTTCCACGCGGGCCCCGCGCCCGCCGAGCTGCCGGACGCCGAGGTGTTCCAGGGCCTCCTCGGGACCTGGCGCCCCTGACCCGGGCCGGTGAACGACACCCCGACGGCCGGGCCGCGCACACCGCGCGGCCCGGCCGTCGGGCGTCGTGGGGCGGCCCCGCGTTATGCGTGTGAGTCGATCTTCACGGGGCCGATAGGATTTCGACCATGGCGGCCACTGGATCCGAGAAGCAGGGGGCGAAGGCGTACTACGTCTCGACCCCCATCTACTACGTCAACGACGCTCCTCACCTGGGCCACGCCTACACGACCGTCGCAGGCGACGTGCTCACCCGCTGGCACCGTCAGCGTGGCGAGAAGGTGTGGTACCTCACCGGCACGGACGAGCACGGTCAGAAGATCATGCGCACGGCCGAGGCGAACAACGTCACGCCCCAGGCATGGTGCGACAAGCTCGTCGAGGAGGCGTGGAAGCCCCTCTGGGAGCACCTGAACATCGCGAACGACGACTTCATCCGCACCACGGAGAAGCGGCACACGGACCGTGTGCAGGAGTTCGTGCAGGACCTGTACGACAAGGGCGAGATCTACAAGGGCGGGTACGAGGGCCCGTACTGCGTGGGCTGTGAGGAGTACAAGCTCCCCGGCGATCTCATCGAGGCGGAGGACGGCACCAAGCTGTGCCCGATCCACAAGAAGCCGGTGGAGATCCTCAAGGAGGAGAACTACTTCTTCAAGCTCAGCGAGTACGGCCCGAAGCTGCTCGACTTCTACGCGGCGAACCCGGACTTCATCCAGCCCGAGTCCGCCCGCAACGAGGTCGTGAACTTCGTCAAGCAGGGCCTCCAGGACCTGTCGATCTCGCGCTCCACCTTCGACTGGGGCGTCCCGGTCCCGTGGGACGACAAGCACGTCATCTACGTGTGGGTGGACGCGCTGCTCAACTACGCGACCGCGGTCGGTTACAACGAGAACCCGGCGAAGTTCGAGGAGACCTTCCCGGCGAACGTGCACCTGGTCGGCAAGGACATCCTGCGCTTCCACGCGGTGATCTGGCCCGCGATGCTGATGGCCCAGGGCCTGCCGGTGCCCGGCAAGGTCGCGGCCAACGGCTGGCTGATGGTCGGCGGCGAGAAGATGTCGAAGTCCAACCTGACCGGCATCAAGCCGCAGGACCTGACCTCGCACTTCGGCGTCGACGCCTACCGCTGGTACTTCCTGCGCGCGATCGCCTTCGGCAGCGACGGCTCGTTCTCCTGGGAGGACTTCACCGCCCGCTACACCTCCGAGCTCGCCAACGACTACGGCAACCTCGCCTCGCGCGTCGCGGCGATGGTGGGCAAGTACTTCGGCGGCGAGCTGCCGGAGGCCACGGCCGCCGGGGACGCCGAGAAGGCCGTCCAGGACGGTCTGGCCAAGGCGGTCGCCGAGGCGGACCGGAAGATCGGCGAGGAGCTGGACTTCCAGGGCGGCATCCTGGCGATCTTCGACTTCGTGAAGCAGGTCAACGGCTACATCACGGAGCAGGAGCCCTGGAAGGTCGCCAAGGACGAGTCGGACGAGGGCCGGGCCCGCCTGGCGACGATCCTCTACACCGCCGCCGAGTCCCTGCGCGCGGTCGCGGTCCTGCTGAACGCGGTGATGCCGGAGACGTCCCAGAAGCTCTGGGAGTCGCTCGGCGCCGAGCCGGTCCTCGGCGCGCTGGCCGACCAGCGGGTCCAGGACGCGAGCGAGTGGGGCAGGCTCCCGGCCGGCACGACGGTGACGAAGGGCGCGGTGCTGTTCCCGCGCCTGGAGGAGAAGCCGGCGTAAGAAACGCCGCTCACGCGAGAAGGGCCGGACCGGGAGTCCGGCCCCTTTCGCATGTGCGCACGACGCCATGCGCACAACGCCATGCGCACAACGTGGAGCGCCCCCGGCCGGTGGCCGGGGGCGCTCCGCGGAACCGACGGGGTTACTTGTCGTCGCCGGACTTGGCGACCGGCTTGCGCAGCGCGATGTTCAGCTCGCGCAGGCGGGCCTCCTCCAGCTCCGTCGGGGCGCCCATCATCAGGTCCTGGGCGTTGCCGTTGAGCGGGAAGGCGATGGTCTCGCGGATGTTCGGCTCGTCGGCGAGGAGCATGACGATGCGGTCCACGCCCGGGGCGATGCCGCCGTGCGGCGGGGCGCCGTACTGGAACGCCCGCAGCATGCCGGCGAACTCGCGCTCGACGGTCTCCTTGTCGTAGCCCGCGATCTCGAACGCCTTGAACATGATCTCCGGTTCGTGGTTCCGGATGGCGCCGGAGGACAGCTCGACACCGTTGCAGACGATGTCGTACTGCCAGCCCAGGATGTCCAGCGGGTCCTGGGTCTGAAGGGCCTCCAGGCCGCCCTGCGGCATCGAGAAGGGGTTGTGCGAGAAGTCGATCTTCCCGGTGTCCTCGTCCCGCTCGTACATCGGGAAGTCCACGATCCAGCAGAACCGGAAGACGTTCTCCTCGAAGTGGCCGGCGCGCTTGGCGGCCTCGACGCGGACCGCGCCCATGATCTTGGAGACCTCGTCGAACTCGCCCGCCCCGAAGAAGACCGCGTGGCCCGCCTTGAGCGACAGACGCTCGGTGAGGACCTTGACGTTCTCCTCAGTGAGGAACTTGGCGATCGGGCCGCTCAGCGATCCATCCTCGCCGACCCGCACCCAGGCGAGGCCCTTCGCGCCGTGCTCGACGGCGAACTCGCCGAGGCCGTCGAAGAACTTCCGCGGCTGGGCGGCCGTGTCCGGCACGGGCAGCGCGCGGACGTGCTTGCCGGCGAACGCCTTGAACTCCGAGCCCTCGAAGACGTCGGTGATGTCCACGAGCTCCAGCTGCGCCCGCAGGTCCGGCTTGTCGTTGCCGTACTTCAGCATCGACTCGCGGAACGGGATGCGCGGGAACGGCGAGGTGACGTGGCGGCCGCCGCCGAACTCCTCGAAGAGCTCGGTCATCAGCTTCTCGATCGGCTGGAAGACGTCCTCCTGCTCGACGAAGCTCATCTCGACGTCGAGCTGGTAGAACTCGCCCGGCGAGCGGTCGGCGCGGGCGTCCTCGTCGCGGAAGCAGGGCGCGATCTGGAAGTAGCGGTCGAAGCCCGAGATCATGAACAGCTGCTTGAACTGCTGCGGCGCCTGCGGCAGGGCGTAGAACTTGCCCGGGTTCAGCCGGGACGGCACCACGAAGTCACGCGCGCCCTCGGGAGAGGTGGCGGTGAGGATCGGGGTGGCCATCTCGTTGAAGCCGAGGGCGGTCATCTTGTGCCGGATCGCGGAGATCACGGCCGTGCGCAGCATGATGTTGCGGTGCATGCGCTCGCGGCGCAGGTCGAGGAAGCGGTACTCCAGGCGTCGCTCCTCGCCCACACCGTCGTCGGTGTTGATCTGGAACGGCAGCTGCTGCGCCGCGCCCAGGAGCTCGACGGCGGACACCTCGACCTCGATCTCGCCGGTCGGCAGGTCGGGGTTGACGTTCTCGGCGCCGCGCGAGACGACCTTGCCGTCGACGCGGACGACCGACTCCTTGTTCACCTTGTCCAGGGCCTCGTAGGCCGCGGTGCCCGGGCGGGCGACGAGCTGCGTGATGCCGTAGTGGTCACGCAGATCGATGAAGAGGATGCCGCCCAGGTCTCGGCGATTGTGCAGCCAGCCGCTCAGCCGGACGTCCGCGTTGACGTCAGAGGCGCGGAGCTCGCCGCAGGTGTGGGACCTGTACCGATGCATCGTCGTTCATCCAGTCTTGGAGTGTCGGGGTCGGGCAACCTTTGCAAGGTTACCGCCCGGCCCCGCCGCGGCTCATTGACATAGACGCGACAGCGTCACATCGGCCCTCCCCAGCGCCCGGCGGGCGGCCGCTGCCCGATGACACCGTCCGGCGCGTCACGGCCGTCGAGCCCGGAATAGGGTGTGGCCATGCGTACGGAGGACGTTCTGGCCGCCATCGCGACGGGACTGTGGCGCTGGGACGACGCGTCCAGGACGGTCACGCTCGACGCGGAGGCCGCCCGGCTGATGGAGCTGCCCGCGGAGGCCGGCGAGTACTCGGAGGCCGCCGTGCGCTCCCGCTTCCACCCGGTCGACTGGAACGAGGTGAGCGGGATCGTCGCCCTCGCGGTCGCCGAGGACACCCTCGCCGAGGCGCGGCTGCGCATCGTCGACGACGAGGGCCGGGTCCTGCGCACTGTCCGCAGCCGCAGCAAGCCCGTCCTCGACGGCCCGCGCTACCAGCTGATCGGCACGATCCAGGAGGTCACCGAGCCCCGCCCGAGCGCCACCGCCGCCCAGACGTCGATCACCGGCGACTGGCGGCGTTCCCGCGAGGCGTTCCTGCTGGACGCGGGCCGTGCGCTGGCGGAGGCGCGCTCCACGGCCGAGGTCCTGCGCGTCGCCGCGTCGCTGTCCATGCCCGGCTTCTCGCCCGACGGGCTCGCCGTCTTCGGCGTCGGCGGCGACCGGCTGACCGTCATCGGCCACCACGGGCACGGCGAGGGCGACGACGAGCCCTTCAGCGACCTGCCGCTGGACACCGACTACCCGGCCTCCGAGGTCATCCGTACCGGGCGCGCGATCTACCTGCCCACGCCGGACGACTACCGCCGCCGGTATCCCGTCACCTGGCCGCTCGCCCGGCGCTTCGGCCGCCGGTCCTGGGCCTTCCTGCCGCTGATCGTCGCCGGGCGCACCATAGGCGCCTGGATGGCAGCCTTCCGTCACCCGGTCGCCTTCACCCCCGACGAGCGCTCGGTGCTGACCACCGTGGCCCGCATGCTCGCCCAGGCGCTCGCCCGCGCCGGGGCCGCCGAGTCCGAACGGGAACTGTCGCTGGGTCTCCAGCGCACGATGATGCCGACGCTCGGCCCCGGTATCCCGGGCATGACTGTGGCCGCCCGGTACGTGCCCACCGGCGGCGGTCTCCAGGTCGGCGGCGACTGGTACGACATGATCCCGCTGCCGTCCGGACGTGTGGCGCTGGTCATCGGCGACGTCCAGGGCCACGACGTCCGCGCCGCCGGACTCATGGGCCAGCTGCGGATCGCCCTGCGCGCGTACGCCTCCGAGGGCCACCGGCCCGACGCGGTCCTCTCCCGCGCCTCCCGCTTCCTGCACGGCGTCACGGACGCCCACGAGTCCGGCGACCACGGCGGCCCCAGATTCGCCACCTGCCTCTACCTGGAGGTCGAGCCGTCCACCGGCCTCGTCGAGATCGCCCGCGCGGGCCATCCCGACCCCGCCGTGGTCACCTCCGACGGCACCGTGCTGCTCCGGGCCACCGAGGGCGGACTGCCGCTCGGCATCGACCCGGACACGGACTACCCCACGACCCGGTTCCTGCTGGAGGCCGGCGAGACCCTGATGATCTGCACGGACGGTCTGCTGGAGACCGGCGGGCACGACCTGGACACCGGCTGGGCCCGGCTGCGGTCCGTGCTGGAGGAGAACGCGGGCCGGCCCCTGGAGGATCTCGCGGACACCCTCGTCCAGGCCGTCCACGGCCCGACCTCGCACTACACCACCGGCCCGCTCGCCGACCGGCGCGAGGACGACATCGCGGTCCTGCTGCTCACCCGCGAGGCCGGGCCCGCCCGGCGACCCACCCGGCGCACCGCGATGAGTGTGGCGCAGGCGCAGCCGGAGCGGATCGCGGCGGCGCGGCAGCAGGTGCGCGAGCTGCTGCACGACTGGGCCGAGGAGGAGCAGGTCGACTCCGCGGTGCTGATGGTCTCCGAGATGGTCACCAACGTGCTCGTCCACACGGACGGCGACGCCCTGCTGGCCGCCGAGGTCGCCCACGGGGAGAAGGGCCGTAGGCTGCGCGTGGAGGTCACCGACCCGAGCGACGAACTGCCGCACAAGCGCCGTCCCGGCGAGATGGCGTCGTCGGGGCGCGGCCTGGTGCTGATGGAGGTGCTGGCGGACGCCTGGGGCGTGGACCCGAGGGGCGAGGGCAAGTCGATCTGGTTCGAGCTCTACGAGCCGGAGGGCTCCGGCCCCCCGAACGGGCCGGGCGGGGTGTCGCCGGTGGCGTAACGGGCCCGCAGTTCGCCGACGATGCCGAAGGCGGCTGCGGTGACGGGCACGGCGAGCAGCATCCCGAGGATGCCGGCGAGGCTGGCCCCGGCCGTGATCGCCAGCATCACCACGGCGGGGTGCATCTGGACCGTACGGCTCTGGATCATCGGCTGGAGCACGTGGCCTTCGAGCACCTGGACGGCGAGCACGACGCCCAGCGCCCAGAGGGCGATCACGAATCCACGGTCGGCGAGCGCGACGAGGACGGCGACGGTGCCGGAGATGAAGGCCCCCAGGTACGGGATGTAGGCGCCGACGAACACCAGGGCCCCGAGTCCGACCGCGCCGGGCACGCGCAGGATCAGCAGCCCGGTGGTGATGCACAGGGCGTCGATCAGCGCGATGAACGTGGTCCCGCGCATGAAGCCCTCGACCGCCTCGAAGGCGCGGCGGGCCATCGCCTCCGCGGTGTCGCCGGTGGAGCGCGGGACGAGGGAGCGCAGGGTGCGGACGGCTCGGTCGGAGTCGCGCAGGAAGAAGAAGACGAGCAGCAGCGCCAGCACGGCCACGGCGATCATCTCGCCGACCACGCTCAGTCCCGAGATCACGCCTGACGCGGCCGTTCCGCCGAACTTGCTCAGCAGCTCCTTGGCGTTGGCCGCGACGTCGTCGAGGGACGTGCCCGCCGCGCCGAAGTGCTCGGCGAGGTCCTGGGCGGCCCGCCGGAGCGAGGCGATGATCTGGTCACCGGTCTCCAGCAGCGCGTTGACGACGATGTAGACGGCGCCGCCGACGACCGCGACCACGGCGGCGCACGTGAGTCCGGCGGCCAGCGAGCGCTGCACCCTCATGCGCAGGAGCCGCCGGTACAGCGGTCCGAGCAGGGCGGTGCCGAGCAGCGCCAGCAGCACCGGTGTGACCGCCGTCCGGAAGGTGATGACCAGCCAGACGGCGACCGCCGCGACCCCGGTCAGCAGCAGCGCGACCACGCACCAGGCCGCGAGTCGGCGCATGGGGTCGGGGAGGACGGGCCGGACGTGAGGGGTCTGCACGGTACCCACCCGAACACGCGGCCCGTTCCGCGTCCTGCCGAGACGGGCCAGGGGGGTGACGAAGCGTCAGCCCCCCGGCCGCGGACCTCGTCAGGCGACGGTCGGCCCGGACTCCTGCATGCCGTGGACGGCGGGGATCGTGCCGAGCCGGCCCTTCTGGAAGTCCTCGAAGGCCTGCTGGAGCTCCTCGCGGGTGTTCATCACGAACGGCCCGTAGTGCGCCATCGGTTCCCGGATCGGGGCGCCGCCCAGCAGCACGATCTCCAGGTCGCCGGCGTGCGAGCCGTTCTGGGTGTCGTCCGCCCAGACGGTGAGCGCCCCGCCCGCCCCGAACACGGCGGTCTGGCCCATGTGGATCGGCCGCCGCTCGTCGCCGACCGCGCCCCGGCCGGCCAGGACGTACGCCAGGCCGTTGAAGTCCTCGCGCCACGGCAGCCGGATCTGCGCGCCCGGGCGCAGCGTCGCGTGGATCATCGTGATCGGGGTGTGGGTGATGCCGGGACCCTCGTGGCCGTCCAGCTCGCCGGCGATGACCCGCAGCAGCGCACCGCCGTCGGCCGAGGTAAGCAGCCGCACCTGGCCGCCGCGGATGTCCTGGTAGCGGGGGTCCATCATCTTGTCCTTGGCGGGCAGGTTCACCCACAGCTGGAGCCCGTGGAACAGGCCGCCGGACATGACGAGCTGCTCCGGCGGCGCCTCGATGTGCAGCAGGCCGGAGCCGGCGGTCATCCACTGGGTGTCGCCGTTCTGGATGGTGCCGCCGCCGCCGTTGCTGTCCTGGTGGACGAAGGTGCCGTCGATCAGGTACGTGACGGTCTCGAAGCCGCGGTGCGGGTGCCAGGGAGTGCCCTTCGGCTCGCCCGGTGCGTAGTCCACCTCACCCATCTGGTCCATCATGATGAACGGGTCGAGGTGGCGGTAGTTGATCCCGGCGAACGCACGTCGCACCGGGAAGCCCTCCCCCTCGAAGCCGCTGGGCGCCGTGGTCACGGCGAGCACCGGCCGGGACACGGCGTCGGCGGGCGCGGCGACGCGCGGCAGGGTGAGCGGGTTCTCGACAGTCACTGCAGGCATGGCGGGACCTCCTTGTGCGACCAGCTTAGTTGAATTCTGAACTTCTTGCCATGGGGAACGACGAACGCCCGGGAGGAATTCCTCCCGGGCGTCCCGGTCCCACACCCTGGTCGCCGCCGGCTAGCCGTACATCCGCCGCATCGCGAAGTCGACCATCTGCTCCACGGCCTTCGCGTCGAAGACCATCCGGTGGTCGCCCTCCATGTCGAGGACGAAGCCGTATCCCGTCGGCAGCAGGTCGATCACCTCGGCACCGGTGATGACGAAGTACTTGGACTCCTTGCCGGCGTAGCGGCGGAGCTCCTTGAGGGACGTGAACATGGGGATGACCGGCTGCTGGGTGTTGTGCAGCGCCAGGAAGCCGGGGTTGTCGCCGCGCGGGCAGTAGACCTTCGACGTCGCGAAGATCTGCTGGAAGTCCTCGGCCGACATCGACCCCGTCGTGAAGGCCCGCACCGCGTCGGCCAGGGACGGCGGCGACGGCTCGGGGTACAGCGGCTGCTCTCCGTAGGAGGGCTGCTGCGGCACGTACTGCTGCTGCTGTGCGCCCGGGGTCTGGTCGTAGCCGTACATGAGCGCAAGAGTAACGAGTCACAGTTGCGCCGAGAGGGCTTGCGTCTTATTACCGGCGGGTAGCATCATCGAAGCTACTTACTGGTACGTGGACGACAAGTCCATCTTCCGAACCTTACGGAGCCGTCGCCATGGGGCACTACAAGTCGAATCTCCGCGACATCGAGTTCAACCTCTTCGAGGTCCTCGGGCGCGACAAGCTGTACGGCGCCGGCCCGTTCGCGGAGATGGACGTCGACACCGCCAAGTCGATCCTCGCGGAGATCGCCCGCCTCGCGGAGAACGAGCTGGCCGAGTCCTTCGCGGACGCCGACCGCAACCCGCCGGTGTTCGACCCGGCCACCAACACCGCCCCGGTCCCCGAGAGCTTCAAGAAGAGCTACCAGGCCTTCATGGACTCCGAGTACTGGCGCCTCGGCCTGCCCGAGGAGATCGGCGGCACCACCTCGCCCCGCTCCCTGGTCTGGGCGTACGCGGAGCTGCTCCTCGGCTCCAACCCGGCCGTCTGGATGTACTCCTCCGGCCCCGCCTTCGCCGGCGTCCTCTTCGAGGAGGGCAACGAGGCGCAGAAGAAGATCGCCCGGATCGCCGTCGAGAAGCGCTGGGGCTCCACCATGGTCCTCACCGAGCCGGACGCCGGCTCGGACGTCGGCGCCGGCCGCACCAAGGCGATCCAGCAGGAGGACGGCTCCTGGCACATCGAGGGCGTGAAGCGCTTCATCACCTCCGGTGAGCACGACATGGAGGAGAACATCCTCCACTACGTCCTCGCCCGCCCCGAGGGCGCCGGTCCCGGTACCAAGGGCCTGTCCCTCTTCCTCGTCCCGAAGTACCACTTCGACTGGGAGACCGGCGAGCTGGGCGAGCGCAACGGCGTCTACGCGACGAACGTCGAGCACAAGATGGGCCTCAAGGCCTCCAACACCTGCGAGATGACCTTCGGCGACCAGCACCCCGCCAAGGGCTGGCTGATCGGCGACAAGCACGACGGCATCCGCCAGATGTTCATGATCATCGAGTTCGCCCGGATGATGGTCGGCACGAAGGCCATCGCCACCCTCTCCACCGGCTACCTGAACGCGCTGGAGTACGCCAAGGAGCGCGTCCAGGGCCCCGACCTGAAGAACTTCGCGGACAAGACCGCGCCCAAGGTCACCATCACGCACCACCCCGACGTGCGCCGCTCCCTCATGACGCAGAAGTCCTACGCGGAGGGCATGCGCGCCCTGGTGCTCTACACCGCCGCCCTCCAGGACGAGATCGCCGTCAAGGAGGCCGCCGGCGAGGACGCCAAGAACCTCGTCGTGCTGAACGACCTGCTGCTCCCCATCGTCAAGGGCTACGGCTCCGAGAAGTCCTACGAGCAGCTGGCCCAGTCGCTGCAGACCTTCGGCGGCTCCGGCTACCTCCAGGAGTACCCGGTCGAGCAGTACATCCGCGACGCCAAGATCGACACCCTCTACGAGGGCACCACCGCCATCCAGGGCCAGGACTACTTCTTCCGGAAGATCGTCCGCGACCAGGGCCAGGCGCTGAACGCGCTGTCCGAGGAGATCAAGAAGTTCCTCGCGGTCGGCACCGGCGGCGACGAGCTCGCCCCGGCCCGCGACGCGCTCGCCAAGGCGGCCGTCGACCTGGAGGCGATCGTCGGCACCATGACGAACGACCTGATCGCCACCGGCGAGGACGTCACGAACATCTACAAGGTCGGGCTCAACACCACCCGCCTGCTGATGGCCTCCGGTGACGTCGTCGTCGCCTACCTGCTGCTGCGCGGCGCCGCCGTGGCCGCGGAGAAGCTGCCGACCGCGTCCGCCAAGGACGTGCCGTTCTACCAGGGCAAGATCGCGGCCGCGAAGTTCTTCGCCGCCAACGTCCTGCCCGGCGTCTCCGTCGAGCGCGCGCTCGCCGAGAACGTCGACGGCTCGCTGATGGACCTCGACGAGGCCGCGTTCTGACCCCGTCCGCACCCCTCGCACAGGGCCGCCGCCCGATCCCCTCGGGCGGCGGCCCTGCCGTTTCGACCCTCGCGGCACAGCCCGTCGGGCCGCCCACCTGGAGCGCCGCGCATCGACAACCGGCGCACGCACCCCCCTCGTTAAGGTGAACCCATGAGCAGCCCATCCCCCCGCTTCGACCGCGGTCACACCGACGACCTCATGTCCTTCCTGACGGCAGCACCCTCGCCGTACCACGCCGTGGCCGAGGCCGCCGAGCGGCTGGAGAAGGCCGGCTTCCGCCACCTGCTGGAGACCGATTCCTGGGACGGAGCCGCCGGCGGCCGGTACGTGCTGCGCGGCGGCGCGCTGATCGCCTGGTACGTACCGGAAGGCGCCGCGCCCCACACCCCCTTCCGGATCGTCGGCGCCCACACCGACTCCCCCAACCTGCGGGTCAAGCCCCTGCCGGACACCGGCTCCCACGGCTGGCGGCAGGTCGCCGTCGAGATCTACGGCGGGACGCTCCTCAACACCTGGCTCGACCGCGACCTGGGCCTGGCCGGCCGGCTGACCCTGCGCGACGGGTCGCACCGGCTCGTCAACATCGACCGCCCGCTGCTCCGCGTCCCCCAGCTCGCCGTCCACCTGGACCGCTCGGTCAACACCGACGGCCTCAAGCTGGACCGCCAGCGCCACATGCAGCCCGTCTGGGGCCTCGGCGACGTCGGGGAGGGCGACCTGATCCGCTTCCTGGAGCAGGAGTCCGGCATCGACGAGGGCGACGTCACCGGCTGGGACCTGATGGTCCACGCCATCGAACCGCCCGCCTACCTCGGCCGCGACCGCGAGCTCCTGGCCGGCCCCCGCATGGACAACCTCCTGTCCGTGCACGCGGGCACGGCCGCCCTCACCGCGGTCGCCGCGTCCGGTGAGCTGCCCTGCATCCCCGTCCTCGCCGCCTTCGACCACGAGGAGAACGGCTCCCAGTCCGACACCGGCGCCGAGGGACCGCTGCTCGGATCGGTGCTGGAGCGCTCGGTGTACTCCCGCGGCGGCAGCCTGGAGGACCGGGCCCGCGCCTTCGCCGGAACGATCTGCCTCTCCTCCGACACCGGCCACGCCGTCCACCCCAACTACGGCGAGCGCCACGACCCCACGCACCACCCCCGCGCCAACGGCGGCCCCATCCTCAAGGTCAACGTCAACCAGCGCTACGCCACCGACGGCAGCGGCCGGGCCGTGTTCGCCGCGGCCTGCGAGAAGGCGGGCGTGCCGTGGCAGACGTTCGTGTCGAACAACGCGATGCCCTGCGGCACCACGATCGGCCCCATCACCGCGGCCCGGCACGGCATCGCGACCGTGGACATCGGCGTCGCGATCCTGTCGATGCACAGCGCCCGCGAACTGTGCGGCGCGGACGACCCGTACCTGCTGGCGAACGCGCTGGTGGCGTTCCTGGAGGGCTGAGCCGCGAGCGCGGCCGGCCCGGCCGGCGATCCGCCCTTGGCCGGCGGCGGGTGCCGCCGCGCCGAGGCGGCGCCCCTGCCTACCGGGCCGGGTCCATCCCCGCCAGCACGAGCGGCAGCCGGCCGGCGCCGCCTTCCGTCACCCGCACCGGAACGCCCCAGTCCTGCTGATGCACATGGCAGGCCGGGTACTCGTTCGCCGGGTCGTCGTCGCAGGACGCCGCCATCGCCGAGACGTGCAGCACGCCCTCGGTGATCTCGGGGTTCAGCTCCAGCTCGCGGCTCAGATCCGTCCCGGCGCCCTCGCCCGAGAGCAGCAGCTCCTCGGGCGTGGCGGAGACCAGCAGGCGGGTCGAGGGCCCGTAGCGGGTGTCGAGCTTCTGCCCGGCCGGGGCCTGGAAGACGACATCCAGGCGGAGCTTCCCCGCCGCGACCTCGGTCGCGGCGCGCTGGGTGCGGTGGGCGACGGCCTCCACGCGTACGGCCTCCTCGGGCAGCCGCAGCCGGGTCAGCCGGTGCCGGGCCGACTCCACGACCACGATGTCGTCGCCCACGAGCACCGCGCCGCTCGGCTCGCGCAGATCGGTGGCCAGCGTGGTGACCTCGTTCGTCGCCGGGTCGAACCGGCGCAGCGCGTGGTTGTACGTGTCGCTGATCGCCACCGAGCCGTCGGGCAGCGCCGTGACGCCCAGCGGGTGCTGGAGCAGCGCCTGGCCGGCGTCCCCGTCGCGGTGCCCGAAGTCGAACAGCCCGGTGCCGACGGCGGTGCGGACCTGCATGTCCCGGTCGACGAAGCGGACCGCGGAGGTCTCCGAGTCGGCGACCCACAGCCGGTCCTCGGTGGCGGCGAGCCCGGACGGCTGCGCGAACCATGCCTCGGCCGCCGGACCGTCCACCAGGCCCTCGTTGGTCGTGCCCGCGGCGACGGCGACCGTACGCGTCCCGGGGTCGTACGTCCACAGCTGGTGCACGCCCGCCATGGCGATCCACACCTTGCCGCCGAAGACCGCGACGTCCCACGGGGAGGAGAGAGCGACGTCGAGCGCGGGGCCGCTGGTCGGGGACCCCTGCCACCACTGCCGGCCGGTGCCCGCGAGGGTGGTGATGTGGCCGGTCGTCAGATCGACGGCGCGCAGGCTGTGGTTCACGGTGTCGGCGACGACGACGGTGTCGTCGTCGAGCAGCGCGAGTCCCTGCGGCTCGTTGAAGAAGCCGGGGCCGCCGATGCGCCGCACGACGCTCTCGCCGTCCGGCGCCAGCTCCACGAGCTGGTGGCGGGTGGTGTCGGAGACCAGGAAGTTCCCGGACGGCAGCACGACGGCCTTGCCGGGGAAACGCAGATCGGTGGCGACGGGCGCGGGCGCGACGTACGGCCCGTCCCCGCGCCGCAGCGTCCCCTTCGCCTCGTGCTCGGCCTCCAGCTCCTCGACGAGCTTCTCGATGGCGTGCGCATGCCCCTCACCGGCGTGCTGCGCGACGACGTACCCCTCGGGGTCGATCACCACGAGCGTGGGCCAGGCCCGCACGGCGTACTGCTTCCAGGTCGCGAGCTCGGGGTCGTCGAGCACGGGGTGCTCGACGTTGTACCGCTCGACGGCGTCGACGACGGCAGCGTGGTCGGCCTCGTGCACGAACTTCGGCGAGTGGACCCCGATGATCACGACGGTGTCGCGGTGCTTCTCCTCGAGCTCACGGAGTTCGTCGAGGACGTGGAGACAGTTCACACAGCAAAATGTCCAAAAATCGAGGATCACAATGCGTCCCCGCAGGTCCGCGAGGGTGTACTGCCTGTCTCCTGTGTTCAGCCATCCACCCTTGCCGACCAGCTCGGGGGCCCGAACGCGTGCACGTGTCGCCATGCCTCCATCCAACCGCATGCACGGGGGTACTCATTCCGCCACGGACCCGAGCCGCAAGGTGCTCGTCACGCTGCGGCGGAAGCGGTTCGGCCGGGGCGGCGCGATGAGGTGGGCTACGCGGCCGGGCCGGGTGGGACCGGCAGGCCCAGGCGGCGGTCCTTGAGCGCCGGGAACTGCTCGCGGGTCTTGTCCACCTTCGACGGGTCGAGGTCCACGGTCAGCACCTCCTCGTCCGGGCCTGCCTCGGCGAGGACCTCGCCCCAGGGGTCGACGACGATGCTGTGCCCGGCCTGTTCGACGTCCGCGTGCGTGCCCGCGGTCCCGCAGGCGAGCACGTACGCCTGGTTCTCGACGGCGCGGGCGCGGGCCAGCAGGGTCCAGTGCTCGCGGCGGCGGGCCGGCCAGCCGGCCGGGACGACGAGCGCCTGGGCGCCGGCGTCGACGAGGCCGCGGAACAACTCGGGGAAGCGCAGGTCGTAGCAGGTGGCGAGGCCGAGGGTGAGCGCACCGGGCAGCGGCACGGTGACCAGTTCCTCGCCGGCGCCCATCATCACGGCCTCCCCCTTGTCGAAGCCGAAACGGTGGATCTTGCGGTAGGTGGCGGCCAGCCGGCCGTCGGGCGCGATGACGAGCGCGGTGTTGTAGAGCGTGCCGTCGCCGTCCCTCTCGACGATCGATCCGGCGTGCAGCCAGACGCCCGCGTCCCGCGCCGCATCGGCCATCGCCGCGTACGTCGGGCCGGCGGGTGTCTCGGCCTCGGCTTCGAACTGCTCGTACGCGAAGGCGCCGACGGGCCAGAGCTCGGGGAGGATCACCAGGTGGGCGTCCCGTTGCCCGCGTACCAGCGCGGCGACGCGGAGCCTGCGGGATTCGACCGTTTCGTCCGGGTCTACTGCGATCTGCATGAGCGAGGCGCGCACACTACCACCGTCCTGGCATTCGAGCCGTCAACACGGGCCTACGATCGTCACACGAAAGCACTGCCGGGGTGACGCTCGGCAGCGTAACTTAACTGCCGAGCCTCCCACGCAGCCCAGCAGTCAGCAGCCCAGCCCGCGTACCGCAGAACCGCCGAGGGGTCCCGTGACCGTCCATCCCAGCCTCCAGAACTACGCCGATGCCTGGACCCACGCAGTCGAGTCGATAGCCGAGCTGGTGCAGCCGCTCCCCCAGGGGGAGTGGAACCGCGCCACGCCGTGTCCGGGCTGGTCCGTGCGGGACATCGTGTCCCATGTCATCGGCATGGAGTGCGAGATGCTCGGCGACCCGCGCCCGATTCACTCGCTGCCGCGCGATCTGTACCACGTGCAGAGCGATTTCGCGCGCTACATGGAGATGCAGGTCGATGTGCGCCGGCACCACACCTCCCCGGAGATGACGGCCGAGCTGGAGTACACGATGATCCGCCGGGCCCGTCAGCTGCGCAACGAGAACCGCGACCCCGGCACTCTGGTCCGCGCCCCGCTGGGAGCCGAACAGACCCTTGAACTCGCCTACCGCATGCGCGCGTTCGACACATGGGTGCACGAGCAGGACCTGCGCACGGCGCTCGGCAAGCCGGGCAATCTGGACTCGCCGGGTGCGTACGTGGCGCGGGACTGCCTGCTCGAGGCCCTGCCGAAGGTGGTGGCCAAGGACGCGGGTGCGCCGCCGCATTCGGCCGTGGTCTTCGATGTGAGCGGCCCGGTGGAGTTCCTGCGGACGGTACGGGTGGACGCCGAGGGGCGCGGCTCGGTGGACGGTTCGCCGTCGCTCGGCCCGCTGGTGACGTTCACGACGGACTGGGAGACGTTCTACCGGCTGGCGTGCGGCCGGGTGCGGCCCGCGGCCGTGGCGGACCGGGTCAAGGTCGACGGCGACGCGGAGACGGCCGAGGCGATCCTGCGGTCGTTCGCGGTCACGCCCTGAGCAGGTGGGGCGGGCGCACCCGCCCCCTGCCGTCGCCTAGACCGGTACGTGCACGGCCTCCACGCGGCTCGCCACCAGGCGCTCGCGCTCGCGTCGCGCCGTGCGTGCCCGCAGCCGCAGGATCTGGGCGACCCCGAGCGCCTGAGGCACGAAGACGGACGAGAACGCGATCCGGTAGTCGCCACCGGTCGCGTCCAGGAGTACGCCCACCGCGAGCAGCGTGGTCATCGAGGCGACGAAACCGCCCATGTTGACGATGCCGGACGCCGTCCCCTGACGCTCGGGCGGATTGGCGGGCCGCGCGAAGTCGAAGCCGATCATCGACGCGGGGCCGCAGGCGCCGAGCACGGTGCACAGGGTGACGAGCAGCCACAGGGGAGCGGCGTCCCCGGGGTACCCAATAGTGGCCGCCCACAGCAGGGCGCTGGCGCCTATGGTGCCGAGCGCCAGTGGGGTGCGGGCCGCGTGGTGGCGCGCGATGATCTGCCCGTAGACGAGGCCGACGACCATGTTGGACGCCACGACAAGGGTCAGCAGGGCGCCCGCGCTCTCGCGGGTCAGGCCCTGTGCCTCCACCAGGAACGGCATGCCCCACAGCAGCAGGAACACCATGGCGGGGAACTGGGTGGTGAAGTGCACCCACATGCCGAGCCGGGTGCCCGGCTCGCGCCAGGACGCGGCGATCTGACGCCGTACGAACGCGGCTCCCGCGTGGCGGACCGGCGGTGGGCTCTCCCCGTCGAAGGCCGGGGGAGGTTCGTGTCCCTCGGGGTGGTCCTTGAGGAAGAGCAGCAGCAGGACGAGCACGACGACGCCGGCCGCGGCGCTGCCGGCGAAGGTGGCCGTCCAGCCCATGCCGTGCAGCATGCGGGCGATGACGAGGGTGGAGACCAGGTTGCCCGCCATGCCGAACAGGGCGGCGACCTGCGCGATGAGGGGGCCGCGCCGGGCGGGGAACCAGCGGCTGCCGAGCCGCAGCACGCTGATGAACGTCATCGCGTCGCCGCAGCCGAGCAGGGCCCGTGACGCGAGCGCCATGCCGTACGAGGGTGAGAGGGCGAACCCGAGCTGGCCGACGGTGAACAGCACCACGCCGATGGTGAGGACCTTCTTGGTGCCGAGCCGGTCGACCATCAGGCCGACGGGTATCTGCATGCCCGCGTAGACGAGCAGTTGGAGGATGGAGAAGGTCGACAGGGCGGAGGCGTTGACGTCGAAGCGGTCGGCGGCGTCGAGTCCGGCGACGCCCAGGGACGTGCGGAAGATGACGGCGACGAAGTAGACGGCGACGCCGATGCCCCAGACGGCGGCGGCCCGCCGGCCGCCGGGGGGATCACCGGGGAGGGACGCCTCGGAGGCGGACGCGCTCACCGTTCCTCACCCCGGACCAGCACCTTGACGCGGCCGAGGTGGGCGCGCACGCACTCGGCGGCGCCCTCCGCGTCACCGGCCCTGATCCTCTCGAGGATCTCGGCATGCTCGGTGTGGTTCCTGGTGACCCGGTCGGGGAGGGCCTGCATCATCGCGACGCCCATGCGCAACTGGCGGTCGCGCAGCTGGTCGTAGAGCTTTGAGAGGATCTCGTTGCCCGCGTGGCGGACGATCTCGGCGTGGAAGCAGCGGTCGCTGACGGCGAAGGCGGCGAGGTCGCCGGCGGCGGCGTGCCGCTGCTGCTCGTCGAGGATCTCCTCGAGGCGGGTGATGAGCGCGGCGGGCGCGGGCACGGCCTTGCGCACGGCGAACTCCTCGACCAGCAGCCGGGTTTCGACGACGTCCGCTATCTCCTGCGCGGAGACGGCGAGGACGAGCGCGCCCTTCTTCGGGTAGAGCTTGATCAGCCCTTCGACCTCGAGCTTGAGGAGTGCCTCCCGCACGGGGGTGCGCGATACGCCGACGGCCTCGGCCAGTTCGCCCTCGGTGAGGAGCGTGCCGCCCTCGTACTGCCGGTCGAGGACGGCCTGCTTGATGTGGGTGTAGACGCGGTCGGCGGCCGGGGGCTGTCTGACGGGGGGCGCGGAGGCGGCGGGCATGCACACAGCATAGATACAACAGACTTCAACGAGAAACCCGCGTCCATATCGCGAACGAGCCCCGTGCCCGCGGTCGATCGCGGGCAGGGGGCTTGTTCACGGTCCTCTCGGGCCGGGGCCCGTCAGGAGTGTCAGAGCAGGGCGTTGTACGTGCTGATGACCGACTGGTCGCCGGCGCCCACGATCCGGACGCGCGCCGCGTACGGAACGTCCGCCTTGCCCGTGCCCCGGTACAGCCACAGCCTCCCGGACGTGTCCTGGGCGACCAGGTCCGCCCTGCCGTCGTCGGTCAGGTCACCGGGCGCGGTCATCGCGCGGTAGATCTGCCAGCCGCCGCCGACCTTGGTGCGCGCCGCGAACGGAGCCGTGGCATTGCCCGTGCCCCTGTAGAGCCACAGCACACCCGCCTTGTCGCGGGCCAGCAGATCGGCCTTGCCGTCCGCCGTCACATCGGAGACACCGGTGAGCTCGTTGAAGATCTGCCAGCCGCCGCCGACCTTGGTGCGCGCCGCGAACGGAGCCGTGGCATTGCCCGTGCCCCTGTAGAGCCACAGCACACCCGCCTTGTCGCGGGCCAGCAGGTCCGCCTTGCCGTCCGCCGTCACATCGGAGACACCGGTCAGCTTGTCGAAGATCTGCCAGCCGCCGCCGACCTTGGTGCGCGGTGCGAGCACGTTCCAGCCACCCGTGGTGCGGTAGTGCCACAGCACGCCGGCCGCGTCCCGTCCGACGACGCCACCGCCCGTGGCCTGGACCGTCACCGGGGCGAGCTTGGTGAGGGCGTTGTACGTGTTCCAGCCGCCGCCGATGATCTCCTCGAAGTCCCGGAAAGGACGTGTGGCCTGGCCGGTGCCCAGGTGCGCACGGAGCATGCCGTCCTTGCCCCGCGCGAGCATCATGTGGTGCGGCCGGACCGGGTAAGGGCTGTCGACCGCGAAGGTGCTGGACGTGTACGGGTTGTGGGTGCCGAAGGTGTACACCTCGTAGACCGCTTCGGCGTCGATCTTCCACGCCGCCGTCTGCGCCGCGGCGCTCAAGGTGTAGCTGATGGTGACGTCTCCCGGCGTGACGTCGCACGTGATCGCGCCGTAGGCGATCGATCCGTAGGTGTGGTCGCAGACGGCGTTGTCGCCGCCCGAGACGGAATCGATCTCGATGGATACCTCTTCCTCCTCCCAGTCGCGCAGGCCCTCGGCGGGACGGAAGGAGATCGACAGCTGCCCCTCGTCGACCGCGTGCAGGGTGACCGACTGGGTGACCGAGCCGCCTGCCTTCAGTGCCGGGGTGTTCATCTGCATCGTGTTCTGCGCGACGTGCTCGGCCGACTTGACCGTGATCGTGCGCGCGGCGTGCCGGCCGTCCTCGGAGAAGGTGGCCGCGGTCTGGGCTTCCTTGACCGCGTTGTCGATGCTCGTACCACTCGGCGCGTAGGCGAGTCCGAAGTAGGCCTTCGTGCCGTGCGCCGCGGAATCCGTGGCCGCCACGGTCGGCGTGGGGATGTACCCGTTGGCGTCGCAGAGATACACACCGGTGGTGTTCGCCGGCCTGCAGTCCTCGTCGACCGAGACCCGCAGACCTGCGGGCACGCCGCCGGCGGTCCAGGACGGGTCGTTCAGCGCTGCTTGCTCAGGGCGTAGACCATGGTCCCCGCGGGCTCGCCGTAGTACGCCAGTGGATTGAGTTCTGCCCAGCCCTCGCCGGGCATGAGCGTCCAGTTGCGTACCTCGTCGAAGCTGAAGTCGTCGGCCGCCGCGGCGGTCGACGCGCCGGCGAGAGCACCGGTGGCCAGCAGCGCCACCGTTGCGGAAACAGCCAGGAGTCTGCGCATGCAGTGTCCCCCATGAGAAAGGCGGCATCTGCTGCCGCGGCAACGCCAGGCTCCCCCCAGGCGTGGCCGAAACCTACACCACATGAACACCTCGGCTTCACCCACGTCACCGCGACCGGAAACCGGAACGGAAACACAGACGCCCGACCGGGGCGACCCGGTCGGGCGTTTCACGTGAAACAGACAACAGGCCCGTCAGGCCCAGGTGATGAGCCGCTTCGGGTTCTCCAGGATGGCCGCGACGTCGGCCAGGACCTTGGAGCCCAGCTCGCCGTCGACCAGTCGGTGGTCGAAGGAGAGCGCGAGCGTGGTGACCTGGCGCGGCTTCACCTTGCCCTTGTGGACCCACGGCTGGAGCTTGATCGCACCGACCGCGAGGATCGCGGACTCGCCCGGGTTCAGGATCGGTGTGCCGGTGTCGACGCCGAAGACGCCGACGTTGGTGATGGTCACCGTGCCGCCCTGCATGGCCGCCGGGGTGGTCTTGCCCTCGCGGGCGGTGGCCACGAGCTCGCCCAGCGCCTCGGCCAGTTCCGGCAGGGTCTTGTCGTGCGCGTCCTTGATGTTCGGCACGATCAGACCGCGCGGGGTGGCCGCGGCGATGCCCAGGTTGACGTAGTGCTTCAGGACGATCTCCTGATTGGCCTCGTCCCAGGCGGCGTTGATCTCCGGGTTCCGCTTGATGGCGACGAGCAGGGCCTTGGCGATCAGCAGCAGCGGGTTGACCCGCAGCCCCGCCATGTCCTTGTCGGCCTTCAGCTCCTCGACCAGCTTCATCGTGCGCGTCACGTCGAGCGTGACGAACTCGGTGACGTGCGGCGCGGTGAAGGCGCTGCCGACCATCGCGGCGGCGGTCGCCTTCCGTACGCCCTTGATCGGGATGCGCGTCTCGCGGGCGCCGGCCGGGACGGACACGGGAGCCGGAGCCCCGGGCGCCACCGGCTCGGGCGCGGCGACCGGCGCGGGTGCCGCGGCGGCGTGCACGTCCTCGCGGGTGATGATCCCGTCGGGGCCGGTGGGCGTGACCGTCTCCAGGTCGATGCCCAGGTCCTTGGCGAGCTTGCGCACCGGCGGCTTGGCGAGCGGGCGCGGACGGGCCGGGGCGGCGCCGTTCATCTCGGCCTGGATCGCAGCCGCGGCGGCCTGCTGGGGGACGGCCCCGGCGGGGGCCTTGCGCGGACGGCGCTTGGTCGAGGACTCGGCGACGCCGTAGCCCACGAGGACCGGCTGGCGTCCCTGCGGCTTGGCCTCCGGCTCCGGCTCGGGCGCGGGCTCGGCGGCGGCGAGCGACGGCTCGGTGGCTGCCGGGGGCGGCTCCTCGGCCGGTCCCGACCCGGGAGCCACGTCGATCGTGATGATCGACGTGCCGACGTCGACGGTCGTGCCCTCCTCGAAGCGCAGCTCGTGGACGACGCCGTCGTATGGGATCGGCAGCTCGACGGCCGCCTTCGCCGTCTCGACCTCGCACACGACCTGGCCGTCGGTGACGCTGTCACCGGGCTGGACGTACCACTTGAGGATCTCGGCCTCCGTGAGCCCCTCGCCCACGTCGGGCATCTTGAACTCGCGGAAGCGCAGGGAGGTGTCTGCGGTCATGGTCACGGCACTCCTCAGTACGCGAGCGAGCGGTCGACGGCGTCCAGCACACGGTCCAGACCCGGGAGGTACTCCTCCTCCAGGCGGGCCGGCGGGTACGGGGCGTGGAAGCCGCCGACCCTCAGCACCGGGGCCTCCAGCTGGTAGAAGCACCGCTCGGTGATACGGGCGGCGATCTCCGCGCCGGAGCCGTAGAAGACGGGGGCCTCGTGGACCACGACCAGCCGGCCGGTCTTCTCGACGGACGTCTGGATCGTGTCGAAGTCGATCGGGGACATCGAGCGCAGGTCGAGGACCTCGACGGACTTGCCCTCCTCGGCCGCGGCCGCCGCGGCCTCGACGCAGACCTTCACCATCGGGCCGTAGGCGGCGAGGGTGATGTCGGTGCCGGCCCGGGCGACGCGCGCCGCGTGCAGCGGGCCGGGGATCGCCTCGGTGTCGACCTCGCCCTTGTCCCAGTAGCGCCGCTTCGGCTCGAAGAAGATCACCGGGTCGTCGCTCTGGATGGCCTGCTGGAGCATCCAGTACGCGTCGGAGGCGTTGGACGGGGAGACCACCTTGAGGCCCGCCACGTGCGCGAAGAGCGCCTCGGGGGACTCGGAGTGGTGCTCGACCGCGCCGATGCCGCCGCCGTAGGGGATCCGGACGACGACGGGCAGCTTGATCTTGCCGAGCGCGCGGGCGTGCATCTTCGCGAGCTGCGTGACGATCTGGTCGTACGCCGGGAAGACGAAGCCGTCGAACTGGATCTCCACGACCGGGCGGTAGCCGCGCAGGGCCAGGCCGATCGCGGTGCCGACGATGCCGGACTCGGCGAGCGGGGTGTCGATGACCCGGTCCTCGCCGAAGTCCTTCTGCAGCCCGTCGGTGATGCGGAAGACGCCGCCGAGCTTGCCGACGTCCTCGCCCATGATCAGGACCTTGGGGTCGGTCTCCAGGGCCTTGCGCAGCGACTCGTTGAGCGCCTTCGCGAGCGGGAGCTTCTGTACCGCCATGACTAGATGCCCTCCTCGGCGAACGACGCCTGGTAGGCGGCGAACTGTGCGCGCTCCTCGTCGACGAGCGCGTGCCCGTCCGCGTACACGTGGTCGAACATCGCCATGTCGTCGGGGTCGGGCATGGCCCGGACCGCCTCCCGCACGCGCTTGGCGAGACTGTCGCTCTCCTCGTCCAGCGCGGCGAAGAAGGCCGCGTCGGCGTGCCCCTCGTTCTCGAGGTACGTCCGCAGGCGCTGGATCGGGTCCTTGGCCTCCCAGGCGGCACGGTCCTCGTCGTGCCGGTACCGGGTCGGGTCGTCGGAGGTGGTGTGGGCGCCCATGCGGTAGGTGAACGCCTCGACCAGGGTCGGGCCCTCGCCCCGGCGGGCGCGCTCCAGCGCGGAGCGGGTGACCGCGAGGCAGGCGAGGACGTCGTTGCCGTCGACGCGGACGCCGGGGAAGCCGTAGCCCTGCGCACGCTGGTAGAGCGGGACGCGGGTCTGACGCTCGGTCGGCTCGGAGATCGCCCACTGGTTGTTCTGGCAGAAGAACACGACCGGCGCGTTGTACACCGCGGAGAAGGTGAAGGACTCGGCGACGTCGCCCTGGCTGGACGCGCCGTCGCCGAAGTACGCGATCACGGCCGAGTCGCCGCCGTCCTTGGCCACGCCCATCGCGTAGCCCGTGGCGTGCAGCGTCTGCGAGCCGATGACGATCGTGTACAGGTGGAAGTTGTTGCTGTTCGGGTCCCAGCCCCCGTGGTTCACACCGCGGAACATGCCCAGCAGGTTCGTCGGGTCGACTCCGCGGCACCAGGCGACGCCGTGCTCGCGGTAGGTCGGGAAGACGTAGTCGTCGTCGCGCAGGGCGCGTCCCGAACCGATCTGGGCGGCCTCCTGTCCCAGCAGCGAGGCCCACAGTCCCAGTTCGCCCTGCCGCTGCAGGGCGGTGGCCTCGGCGTCGAACCGGCGCGTGAGGACCATGTCGCGGTACAGCCCGCGCAGCTCCTCGGCGCTCAGGTCGATGTCGTAGTCCGGGTGCTGGACGCGCTCACCCTCGGGCGTCAGCAGCTGTACCAGCTGGGGCTCGGAACTCTGTGGCTTCTTGGCGGCGCTGACGCGCTTGCTGCTGCGTCGCGGTTTGCGCGCGGCAGTGCTCTCCACGGTCACGTGCGTGCTCCTCCGTCGGTCCGGCCCCCGGGGTCCGCCGGTGTGGCCAGTGCGGCTCGCCCGGTCCGGACCGGTGCACGGGGTGGGTGCGACGCGGCCGGATTCGGGCGTGACAGGTGCCCCGGCGAACGTCCTGTCAAAGGCACGTTACCCAGTGCGTAGCATTACTGCGAAACCCCATTTGACCTGCAATTTTGCTTGGATTTCCAAGTAAATCGAGGAAATACGGGAACGCCACTGGTCAGAGCCGTACGGACCGCCGGAACGAAGGCACGTTATCCCGCACACCCCAGGCACGGGAAGAGTCAATATCTGAGGCGGTGCCGAGCGTGCGTCATCGCGGCGCACGGCCCGGGATGTCACCCGTCCGGGCTAACCCGGCGGGCTCCCGGCCGGAACTCCGGCCCCTCCCGGTTGCGGTCCGGTGGCGTTTCTGCACGGCCGCCGGTGACGAAGAGCGGAAGCCATGTCCACCGGGAACGCCGCGCCCTCGACCTGCCCAGCAGTGTCTCCTGCGGCCCGGCCGCCGGCGGGCACGCGACGCCCTTCGTCGCTACCGGGCGCCACAGCTGGGTCGACGGGATCGGCCACCTCGAAGAGCCACCGGCGCGACACACGGCGTGATCTAACATCTGGCGGGTGCCGCGCTCATCTGCTACCGCTGCGCCCCCCGTCGACGCCCTTCTGCGCCGCTACGACACCGTGGGCGAACCGCTCTCCTGCCGTCCCGTCACCCAGGGTCTCCTCAATCGCGGCTACCGCCTCGCCACCACCCGCGGCGCGTACTTCCTCAAGCACCACCTCGACGGCGACCAGGCCGCCATCGCCCGCCAGCACGGAGCCACCCGCAGGCTCCAGGCGCTCGGCGTCCCGGTCGCGCCACCTCTGGAGGACACCGGCGGCGGCACGGTGGCCGTGATCGGCGGCCGCTGCTACGCCCTGCACCCCTGGATCGACGGCCGGCACCGCTACGGCGCCCAGCTCAGCACCGCCCAGTCGCAGAAGCTCGGGGCCCTGCTGGGACTGGTGCACACCTGCCTGGCGCAGGTCATGGACGGCGCGGCGAGCCGGGGCGCCGCCTACGAAAGCGCCGACCCCGAGGAGACCTTCGCGCTCATCGACGAACTGCTGGAGCTGGCCCGCGGCAGCCGTCCGCGCGACTCGTTCGACACCCTGGCCGAGCACCGGCTGCTCCAGCGGCGGGCGCTGCTGGCCCAGCACGCGGGCCGCAGGCCGCCGCCGGGCGGCGGGGGCGGCTGGGTACACGGCGACTTCCACCCGCTGAACCTGCTGTACCGGGGCGCCGAGCCGGCCGCGATCGTCGACTGGGACCGCCTCGGCGTGCAGCCGCGGGCCGAGGAGGCGGTACGGGCCGCCGCGATCTTCTTCGTCCAGCCCGCCGGGCAGCTGGACCTGGCGAAGGTCCGGGCGTACGCGCGCGCCTACCGGCGCGCGGCGGGCGCGGACGCGGCCGAACTGGCCGCGGCGGTGCACCGGGTGTGGTGGGAGCGGCTCAACGACTTCTGGATACTGCGCTGGCGCTATCAGCTCCACGACCGAAGGGCCGACCCGCAGTTTCCTGCGGCGTCGGCCCTGGCGGTCTGGTGGACGCGGACGTACGAGGCGGTGTGCGACGCCTTCGCCGGGTGACCCTCGCCGGCGGCCGGCTCAGCCGCCCGCGGTGCCCGTGGTGTCCCCGTTGCCGCCGTCGGCGCCGCCCGCCGGATCGGTGGGAACGTCCGTCGGGTCGCCCGTCGGGACATCGGTCGGGTCGTCCGTCGGGGCGTCCGTGGGATCGTCCGTCGGGTCGTCGGTCGGCGCGCCGGTCGTCGGGTCGCCGGAGGGGGTCTGCGGGGTGCTGGGCGTGTACGACGGGATGTCCGACGGCGTCCAGGACGGCTGCTGGTCGTTCCCGGTCGTGGTGCCCGGGTCCTCGGTCGGGTCCGTCTCCTCCTCGGACGGCGTCGGCGTCTCGTCGGACGTGGACGGCGTCTGCGAGACCGACGGCGTGGTGTCGGGGTTCTTGCCGGTCTCGTTCGCCTTGTTGAGCGCGAACCCGATGCCGGCGACCACCGCGACGACCGCGAGCGCGGCGAGCAGCCACACCTTGCCGCGCCCGCCGCGCCGGCCGCCGTGGTGCATGCCGTCGTAGCCGCCGTCGTGCGGGTTCGGCGGCGGCAGGATCGGGCCCTGGGAGGTCTGGCCGTGCACCGGGTGCACCGCGGTCGGTCCGGTCATCCCGCCGGGCGGGGTGTTCCCGGGGTCGTAGAGGTCGACCGGGCCGGTGTTCCACACGCCCGTGTGACTGCCCTGCTGCTGGAGCATCTGCAGCGCGTACTGGACGAGTCCGCGCATCTCCTCGGCGCTCTGGAACCGGTCGTCCGGGTCCTTCGCGAGCGAGCGCATCACCAGGCCGTCGAGCTCCGGCGGCACCGTGTCCAGGACCTGTGACGGCGGGACAGGAATGTCCTGCACGTGCTGGTAGACGACCGAGAGCGGCGTCTCACCGGTGAACGGGGGGCGCAGCGCCAGCAGTTCGTAGAGCAGGCAGCCCGTGGCGTAGAGGTCGGAACGGTGGTCGACGGCCTTGCCCAGCGCCTGCTCGGGGGAGAGGTACTGCGGCGTGCCCATCACCATGCCGGTCTGGGTCATCGTCGACTGCGCGCCGTGCAGGGCGCGGGCGATGCCGAAGTCCATCACCTTGACGGCACCGGAGTTGGTGATGATGACGTTGGCGGGCTTGATGTCGCGGTGCACGATGCCGTGCTGGTGCGAGTAGGCGAGGGCCTCCAGGACACCGGACACGATGATCAACGCCTGCTCGGGCGGCGGGGCTTCGGCGTTGACGAGCAGATCGCGGATCGTGCGGCCCTCGACGAGCTCCATCACGATGTAGGGGACGGTCTGGCTGCCGACGACGTCCTCGCCGGAGTCGTAGACCGCCACCACGGCGTGGTGGTTGAGGCCGGCGACCGACTGCGCCTCGCGCGTGAACCGGGCCTTGGAGACGGGGTCCTCGGCGAGATCGGCGCGCAGCAGCTTGACGGCGACGGTACGGCCGAGCCGAACGTCCTCCGCCGCGAACACCTCGGCCATGCCGCCGCGGCCGAGACGATGCGTCAGACGGTAACGGCCGTCACCGACCAGTCCGCCGATGCCCCAGGCGTCCGCCGACTCCGGCACTCCGCCGCCGTCTGCTTCGGGTTCGGGTGCCATCAGTCCTCGCCGTCGTATCTGTCCGCGTGCGTGGTGTGCGTGCGGGGGCCGCTGTCCTCAGGGTGCTTGTGTCACGCCACGCTACAGCCTTCGGACGACAGGCCGGTTTCGAAGGAGACCGGTCATCAAAGCCGCAGTCCGCCCGCGCGCGCAAATTCCATGCTGTTCCTGTAACGCTTCCGGGACTCTTCTTGTGCGTACGGTCACGGAACGGGCACCTGGCTTGACGTGTCCGTGCCCTCGGGCAGACTTGGCCCGTAGATCCGGATCAGCCGCGGCCACCGCGCGCACAGGGGGAAGCACGAGATGAGCCAGGACGGCGCACAGGGCCGCTATGCGGGCGGTTCCGTAGCGGGTGGCCGGTACCAGCTTCGCGACCTGCTCGGCGAAGGCGGCATGGCGTCCGTATATCTGGCGTACGACTCCGCGCTGGACCGCGAGGTCGCGATCAAGACACTCCACACGGAGCTCGGCCGGGAGCAGTCCTTCCGCGAGCGCTTCCGTCGCGAGGCGCAGGCCGTCGCCAAGCTGTCCCACACCAACATCGTCTCGGTGTACGACACGGGCGAGGACGAGCTGGACGGCTCACTCATGCCCTACATCGTCATGGAGTACGTGGAGGGCCGGCCGCTCGGCTCGGTCCTCGCCGCGGACATCCAGCAGTACGGGGCGATGCCCGCCGACAAGGCGCTCAAGGTCACCGCCGACGTGCTGGCCGCGCTGGAGACCAGCCACGAGATGGGCCTGGTCCACCGCGACATCAAGCCGGGCAACGTGATGATGACCAAGCGCGGTGTGGTCAAGGTCATGGACTTCGGCATCGCCCGCGCCATGCAGTCGGGCGTCACCTCCATGACGCAGACCGGCATGGTCGTCGGCACCCCCCAGTACCTCTCGCCCGAGCAGGCCCTGGGCCGCGGCGTGGACGCCCGCTCCGACCTGTACTCGGTCGGCATCATGCTCTTCCAGCTGCTCACCGGGCGGCTGCCCTTCGACGCGGACTCGCCGCTCGCCATCGCGTACGCGCACGTACAGGAGGAGCCCGTCGCCCCGTCGACGATCAACCGCTCCCTCACGCCGGCGATGGACGCGCTGGTCGCCCGGGCGCTGAAGAAGAACCCGAACGAGCGCTTTCCGAGCGCGGCCGCGATGCGCGACGAGTGCGCCCGGGTCGCGGGCGCCGGGCAGACAGGCGCCCCGGTGATCATCGGCGGCGCGCCGGTGAACAGCGGCTCGGGGGTCGGGTCCGCCGTCTTCCCGCCGCTGGACCAGTCGACGCCCGCCCCGCAGAGCGTCCAGACGCCGTACCAGCCGGGCCCGTACGGTGCGCCCGCCCCGGCCCCGGCGCCCGCGCCGCACTACGGCTACCCCCCGGCCCCGGCGTACCAGGCGCAGCCCCCGGTGGCGGCCACGCCGCCGCCGTACACGATCTCGCCGGCGCCGTCGCCCTCGCCGGGCGGCAGCGGCGGCCGGCGGAACATGCCCGTGGTCGTGGGCGCGATCGCGGTGGCGCTCCTCGCCGTCGGCGGTCTGATCACGGCGATCGCGCTGAACGGGAACGACGACGACCCGGGGTCGCAGGCGGGCGGGGGCACAGAGCCGTCGGCCGGCCAGTCGCAGCAGGCGGGTTACAAGGGCCCGGAGCGCAACCGGACCATCGACAAGACGAAGTGCTCGGACGCCCAGGAGGGTTACGACGACACGTCGAAGGTCCAGGCGCCCGACTTCGTCTACAAGGACATCCTGTCGGTGAAGGAGTGCGCCGCCACCCAGGGCTGGAAGATCAACGTGAAGGAAGTCGCCAACGCCCAGTGGGGCGAGGACATCGTGATCAGCCAGTTCCCGCTGGCGGACACCGAGGTGTCCGAGGACAACGCCACCTTCACCCTCGAGGTCTCCACCGGCTATGCGCAGTAGTCCGCCCACCGGGCCCCTTCGGGGCTCCTGATACGCCGTTCGGCCGAGGCCCGGCACACCGTCCGTGTGCCGGGCCTCGGCCGTTGCCCGCAGGCGGCGTCGCCCGGTCGGCCGCCCAAGATGCCGGATTTACCCCTTCATGTGACGCTGAGTCCGTTCTCGATCAGTCGGCGACTCGGTGCCCCGTCACGGGAGGCCCTCCGGTGATTCCACAACTCCGCGCCCGGTGCGCGATCACCGTCGCATCGCTCGCGCTGACGGTCCTTCCCTTCGCACCGACCGCGTGCGCCGAGCCGTCCCAGCCGCCCGGGCCCCGGCCCCTCGTGAAGGCCACGCCCCCGCCGTCGCCCTCGCCCTCGACCTCGTTCGCCGGGCGGCAGGCCGGCCAGGGCAAGCCGCGGCCCGGGCGGCACCACCCGACGCCGAGCGGCAGCGTGAGCCCGTCCGTGGACCCCTCGCGCAGCGCCACCGCCCCCGCCGCCTCCGAGCCCGCGCCGCCCTCCCGCTCCGCGGGGCCGTCCCTCTCCGCCCCCGCGCGGGTACCCCGTACGGCCGACGCGGGGGACCATCTCCCTCCCTGGGATGACGACGCCCCCCGGGGAGACGAGGACACCGCGGACGGGTGGTCTCCAGCGGCACCGCCCTCCGCACCGGCCGAGGCCGGTGACCAGGGCCCGCAGTCCGTCCCCGCGCCGGCCGCGCACGAGATCTCACCGTTGTCGCTGGGCGTCGGCATGGCCCTGATGGGCATCGGGATCGGCTTCCTCGGCATCCGTCTGCGCCGCCGCTGACACCGCCGTCCCTCTCAGGACGGACCCGCACGTCCTTCCGTGGAGGGTTGGCCACAGGTCGGCATACCCGGTATACATACCGAGTATGTCCATCCGTCACGGGCTTCTCGCCCTCCTGGAACCCGGCCCGCGCTACGGCTCCCAGCTCCGTTCCGAGTTCGAGTCACGCACCGGTGCCACCTGGCCGCTGAACGTCGGCCAGGTCTACACGACCCTCGGCCGCCTGGAACGCGACGGCATGGTCGCCCAGAACGGCGAGGACGACGCGGGCCACACGCTCTACGTCATCACCGACAAGGGCCGCACCGAGCTCAGGGAGTGGTTCGCGGCGCCCGTGGACCGCAGCAATCCGCCCCGTGACGAACTCGCCATCAAGCTCGCCATGGCGGTCGGGACGCCCGGCGTGGACATCCGCTCCGTGATCCAGTCCCAGCGCCGTCACTCCGTGAAGGCGATGCAGGACTACACCCGGCTCAAGGCGCAGGCGCTGGCCGCGATCGAGAGCGGCGGCTCCCAGGAGCGCGACGACGTGGCCTGGCTGCTGGTCCTGGAACAACTGATCTTCCAGACCGAGGCGGAGGCCCGCTGGCTCGACCACTGCGAGACGCGGCTCATCAGGCTCTCCGCGGCGGCTCGGCAGGACCCACCGCACGCCGTGCCGCCCGCGCCGTCCGCGACGTCCGCACCTCACGCGCCGTCTCCCGCGCCCGACCGGACATCGGCCTCGGGCCGGCGCACCGGACCCGCGTAGGACGGTCACCGCTTCCTCGACGGGCGCGTCGCACCCCACGTGTCCCGGGCGTCCGCCCCGACCGGCCTCCGGCCTCACGGGGCCCTTTCACTCTCGTACACCGCCCGTGTGTACTCACCCGCTCAAGGGGGGAAACCACCCATGTCCCAACACTCGTCACTTCCGTCACAACAGCCCGTGCTGCAACTCCAGCAACTGACGCGCGTCCACGGCACCGGCGCCACCGAGGTGCACGCCCTGCGCGGCATCAACCTCGACGTCTTCCCCGGTGAACTGGTCGCGGTCATGGGCCCGTCGGGATCGGGCAAGTCCACGCTGCTCACCATCGCGGGCGGGCTCGACGCCCCGACCTCGGGGCGGGTGATCGTCGAGAACACCGACATCACCACCGCGGACCGCAAGACGCTCGCCGCCCTGCGCCGCCGCAGCATCGGCTACGTCTTCCAGGACTACAACCTCATCCCGGCCCTCACCGCCGCCGAGAACGTCTCCCTCCCGCGCGAACTCGACGGCATTTCGGCCCGCAAGGCACGCACGGAAGCCCTCGCCGCCCTGGCCGAGATGGAGCTCGGCCACCTCGCCGACCGCTTCCCCGACGAGATGTCCGGCGGTCAGCAGCAGCGCGTCGCCATCGCCCGCGCCCTCGTGGGCGAGCGCCGGCTCGTGCTCGCCGACGAGCCCACCGGCGCCCTCGACTCGGAGACCGGAGAGTCCGTGCTC
The DNA here is from genome assembly GCF_046506645.1 of Streptomyces sp. 5K101. Taxonomy (NCBI): domain Bacteria; kingdom Bacillati; phylum Actinomycetota; class Actinomycetes; order Kitasatosporales; family Streptomycetaceae; genus Streptomyces; species Streptomyces sp. 5K101. The sequence goes on from NZ_JBKFFO010000005.1 coordinate 299,735, forward strand.
GGGCTGCTCCGGGCGCGCTGCGACGCGGGCGCGGCCGGCATCCTCGTCACCCACGAGCCCCGGTTCGCCGCATGGGCCGACCGCGTCGTGTTCCTGCGGGACGGCGCGGTCGTCGACCAGACCGTCCGCAGCGAGGTCGACTCGCTGCTCTCCGGCCAGGCGGCCGAGCTGTGACGACCTGGTACCACTCCTGGCGGGCCGCGATCCGTATCGCGCGCCGCGACGCCTGGCGCTCCAAGGGGCGCAGCTTCCTGGTTCTCGCGATGATCGCGCTGCCCATCCTCGGAGTCAGCGCCGCCGATCTCACCGTGCGCAGCGCCGAGTTGTCGACCGAACAGAGCCTGGAGCGCCGGATCGGCGCCGCGGACGCACGGCTGTCCGACCCCGGCATGGGCGGCGTACCGATCCTCCAGGCCCCGGACGGCAACAACTACGCTCCGGTCGAGGAAGACGACGACAAGCCGTATCCCGAGGGCAGAACGGACATCGCCAAGGTGCTGCCGGCGGGCGCCAAGACGCTGACGGACACGACCGGTTTCGCCAAGCTCCGTACGACCCACGGTCTGCTGTCGACGGAGATCCGTGAGCTGAAGGCCGCCGACCCGATGGCCCGGGGCATCATGCCGGTCGTCAGCGGCAGGCTGCCGCAGAAGTCCGACGAGGTCGCCGCCACCACGCACTTCCTCGAGAGCAGCGGTCTGAAGGTCGGCTCGAAGCTGACCGCGCGCGGCTTCGACCGCGCGTACACGATCGTCGGTGCGTACGAGCTCCCCGACCAACTGGACAGCGACCAGGTCAACGCCCTTCCCGGAGCCCTGATCCGCCCGCTGACCGAGGCCCTGGAGTCCGCCGGGCTGCCGGGGCCCTCGGCCGGCACGACGCTCCTCGTCACCGTGCCCGGTGGTTTCACGTGGAACAAGGTCCAGGAGGCCAACACCAAGGGCGTGACGGTTTTTTCGCGTGCGGTTGCCCTGAACCCGCCCGCCGACTCCGATGTGCCGCTGTTCCAGAAGGAGGGCTGGAGCAACTACGAGGAGAGCACCGCGGCCAAGGCCGCCGCGCTCGCCGCCGTGGGCACGGTCGTCGGTCTGGCGATGCTGGAGATCTGCCTGCTCGCCGGTCCCGCGTTCGCCGTGGGGGCGCGCCGCTCGCGCCGTCAGCTGGGTCTCGTGGGCGCCAACGGCGGCGACCGCCGCCACATCCGGGCCATCGTCCTGGCGGGCGGTCTGGTGATCGGCGTCGCCGCGGCCGTCGTGGGCACCCTGCTCGGTCTGGTCCTGACATTCGCGCTCCAGCCGGTGCTGGAGGACTACTTGGGCCAGCGCTTCGGCAGCTTCGACGTACGGCCCCTGGAACTCCTCGGCATCGCCCTGCTCGCCGTGCTGACCGGTCTGCTTGCCGCGATCGTGCCCGCGATCACGTCGTCCCGGCAGTCCGTCCTCGCCTCCCTCACCGGCCGCCGCGGCGTGCGCAGGAGCAGCCGGGTGCTGCCCGTCATCGGCCTGGTCGCGGTCGCCCTCGGCGCTTCCATCGCGCTGTACGGGTCCACGATGACGGACCAGTTCGCCGTGGTGGCGGGCGGCAGCGCCCTCGCCGAGCTGGGCGTGGTCGCGCTGACCCCGGCCCTGGTCGGCCTGTTCGGCCGGACCGGCCGTCTGCTGCCGCTCTCTCCGCGGCTCGCGCTGCGTGACGCCGTGCGCAACCGGGGCCGTACGGCTCCCGCTGTCGCCGCCGTGCTGGCGGCGGTTGCCGGCACAGTGGCCGTGGCGACGTACGCGGCGAGCGACGACAGGCAGCGCAGGGCCGAGTACGAGGCGCAACTGCCGCACGGGGCCGTCTCGGTGATGATGGACGAGGCCGGCGGGCGGGACGTCCCGGGTGTGCGCGCCACGGTGCAGAAGCTGCTGCCCGTCGACATGCGGGCCGATGTGGACCGCATAGCCGTCGGCAAGCGGAACTGCTCGATGTACGAACCACGCGAGGGCTGCGGCCGCTACGAAGTGATCGTTCCCAAGGCCCACGAGTGCCCCCTGTGGGCGGTGGACCCGGCGAAGCCCGACGAGGACCCGGCCGAGAAGTTCAGCAAGGCCGAACGCCGCAAGCTCGCCGAGGACTGGCGCTGCCAGCACACCGGCGGCCACGGGGTGGCGACCGACGCCGGGCTCCTCGTCGCCGACGCGAAGCTGCTCACGGTGCTCGGCATCGACGATCCGGCCGCCGAGAGGGCTCTGGCCGCCGGGCGGGTGGTCTCCTTCGACAAGCGCAACGTCAACGCCCGGGGCTCGGTCGACATCCGGCTGATCACCGATACCGAGGCCGCCGACAGGGCCATGGAGCAGGGCAAGGAGGTTCCCGGCGAGATCAAGAGCCTGCCCGTCCACCAGGTCACCGGAACGCCGGAGACGTACGGTGTCAAGCTCGTCGTGCCGCCGGCGGCCGCCCGGCAGGCCGGCCTCGGCACGGTCCCGATCGGCGCCTACTACTCCACGGGGGAGATGCCCACCAGCGAGCAGCGTCAGAAGCTCGACGCCGAGCTCGACAGGACGGGCGCGGACGTCAGCCTGCACATCGAGGAGGGCTACATCAGCGAGAACAGCATCGTGATGCTGGCGCTGACCGTCTTCGCCGGGCTGATCACCATCGGTGCGGCCGGCATCGCCACGGGTCTGGCGCAGGCCGACGCGGAGGCCGACCTGAAGACGCTGGCCGCCGTCGGCGCCCCGCCGAGGGTCCGCAGGACGCTCAGCGGATTCCAGTGCGGCGTGGTCGCCGCGATGGGCGTGGTGCTGGGATCGGCGGCGGGAGTCCTGCCTGCCGTCGGCCTGCGGCTCACCGAGAAGCGCCAGCAGATGGGCTGGTACCAGCAGGCCCTCGACAACGGCTGGGGCGGTGCGGGCGAGCTCCCGTACGTGCCGATCGTGGTGCCGTGGGAGACGCTGGCCACGCTGCTGGTCGCCGTGCCGGTCGGCGCGGCCCTGCTGGCGGCCCTGGTCACCCGCTCCCGCGGGGCGCTCGCCCGCCGCGAGGCGACCTGACAGGACCCGCCCACGGCGATGCGCTGCGATTTTGTGCCCCCGCGGGAGGGTGGATCACCTTCCCGCGGGGGCACACCGTGTGGTGATGCCCGTGTACGAGAGAATGGCGGCATGGAGATGCCGAGGAATGAACGGTCGCAGGAGAGCCCCCATGTCCTCGTGGTGGGACAGGACGGGATGGCGCTCGGCGGCGGTGACGGTGACGACGAGTCGCGCGAGGTCCCGGTGACGGAGATGGTCGAACAGCCTGCGAAGGTCATGCGCATCGGCAGCATGATCAAGCAGCTTCTGGAGGAAGTGCGGGCGGCGCCTCTCGACGAGGCGAGCCGCGTCCGGCTCAAGGAGATCCACCGCGGTTCGGTCAAGGAGCTCGAGGACGGCCTCGCGCCGGAGCTCGTCGAGGAACTGGAGCGCCTGTCCCTCCCGTTCACCGACGACGCGATTCCCTCCGAGGCGGAACTGCGCATCGCCCAGGCTCAGTTGGTCGGCTGGCTGGAAGGCCTGTTCCACGGCATCCAGACGGCGCTGTTCGCCCAGCAGATGGCCGCGAGGGCCCAGCTGGAGCAGATGCGCCGCGCCCTGCCGCCCGGGGCTCCGCACGACGACGACGAGGGCGGGCAGCACGGAGCAGTCCGCTCCGGCCCGTACCTGTAGACCGGGATCGGCGCAGCCGGACGCGGTCGTCACCGGGCATCGGCCACCGGACGCGGTCGTCACCGGGTTCGGCGCAGCGGGACGCGGTCGTCACCGGGCACGGCTCATCGCTGGACGGCGAAGGCCCGGACCACCGTTGTCGGTGGACCGGGCCTTCGGCGTGCGTCCGCCCCTCAGGACTTCTCGGGCGCGATGAGCAGCACCTTGCCCACGTGCTCACCGGACTCCAGTGCCCGGTGGGCCTCGGCGGCGTCCGGAAGGGGCACGTGACGGTCCACCACCGGGCGTACCCGGCCGGCCGCGATCAGCGGCCAGACGTGCTCGGCCACGGCCGCGACGATGGCCGCCTTCTCGCCGAGCGGGCGGCCCCGCAGTGAGGTGGCGGTGACCGCCGCCCGCTTGGCCAGCAGCACGCCCAGGTTCAACTCGCCCTTCGTGCCGCCCTGGAGGCCGATGACGGCCAGCCGGCCGTTGACCGCCAGCGCCCGGACGTTCCGGTCGAGGTACTTGGCGCCGACGATGTCGAGGATGACGTCGGCCCCGGCGCCGTCCGTCGCCGTGCGGATCTCCCCGACGAAATCCTGTTCCCGGTAGTCGATCAGGATGTCGGCGCCCAACTCGGCGCAGCGCGCCAGCTTTTCCGGGCTGCCCGCCGTCACCGCGACCCGCGCGCCCACGGCCTTGGCCAGCTGGATCGCCATCGTCCCGATGCCGCTCGCGCCGCCGTGGACCAGCAGGGTCTCGCCCGGCCGCAGGTGGGCGATCATGAAGATGTTGGACCACACCGTCGCCGTGACCTCGGGCAGCGCCGCGGCCGTCGCCAGATCGACTCCGGTCGGGACGGGCAGCAACTGCCCTGCCGGTACGGCGACTTTCTCGGCGTATCCGCCGCCCGCGAGCAGCGCGCACACCTCGTCGCCGACGGCCCAGCCCGAAACCCCGGGCCCCAGCGCGGAGATCCGGCCCGAACACTCGAGGCCGGGATAGGGGGAGGAGCCGGGCGGCGGGTCGTAGAAGCCCTGCCGTTGCAGCAGATCGGCGCGATTGACCGCGCTCGCGACGACGTCGACGAGGACTTCTCCCTCGCCGGGCACGGGGTCGGGCACCTCGGCCCAGACCAGGGCCTCGGGACCACCGGGGTCGGGAATCGTGATCGCATACATGGCCGCGAGGCTACTCCCGGCCGCCGGGCGTCTGGTCGTTCACTGCGCGCACGATGGTGATAAGCCGGTCGGTGAGCTGCAGCGGGCTCGCCGCGGGGTCGTCGTAGCCGATCAGCCGGTGCCCGCGCAGCACGCTGACGACCAGGTCGTCCGTCTCCCGCACGCTGCGGCCCACCTCGGCCTTTATCACCGGCCGCTCGATGAGGTCGAGGCCGCTGCCCTGCTGGATGAGGTCCTCCAGGACCGTGCCGGCGCTGGGGCTGAGCACGGAGAGGCCGAGCAGCCGGCCGGCCGCGCCGGAGCTGGTGATGACCGCGTCGGCACCGGACTGGCGCAGCAGCGGCGCGTTCTCCTCCTCCCGGACCGCGGCCACGATCTTGGCCCCGCGGTTGAGCTGGCGAGCCGTCAGGGTGACCAGCACGGCGGTGTCGTCGCGCTGGGGGGCGACGATGATCTGGCGGGCCTTCTGGAGTTCGGCGCGGATGAGCACGTCACTGCGGGTGGCGTCGCCCACCACGCCGACGAAGCCCTCGGCGTTGGCGGCCTCGATCACCTTGCTGCTGGGATCGACGACGACGATCTGGTCCTTCCGCAGCCCGGTGGCACAGAGCGTCATCATCGCCGATCGTCCCTTCGTGCCGAAGCCGATGATGACGGTGTGATCGCGCAAGGTGGACCTCCAGCGGTTCAGTCGCCACTCCTCCCGGGTGCGTTCGGTGAGGACCTCGAGGGTGGTGCCGACCAGGATGATCAGAAAGAGCACACGCAGCGGGGTCACCAGCAGCACGTTCGTGAGCCGGGCCCCGTCGCTGTAGGGCACGATGTCGCCGTACCCCGTGGTGGAGAGGGTGACGGTCGCGTAGTAGACGCAGTCGAGGAAGTCGACGGAATCGTCGGCGTTGTCGTGGTAACCGTGGCGGTCGGTCCAGACGAGCACCACCGTGATGACGAGAACCACCAGGGCCATCAGCAGCCGCTTGCTGACCTGCCGCAGTGGGCGCTCGACGACGCGCCGGGGAAGTTTCACCCGGCTCGTGATCAGCTGTTCGTCGGCATGACGGGCCATGGCGTCGTGGCCGGGAAGTTTCACGTGAAACGTCCTCCCTCGGCGGTCGGCGGCGTCCAGGCGGCCCAGGGCAGGTCGAGGACCTCCAGCTCGTCACCGGCCTGTGCCCCACCGGGCGGGACCACGGCCAGACCGTCGGCCGCCGCGATGCCCCGCAGCATCGCCGGACCGTTGTAGTGGAGCGGCACGAGCAGATCCTCGCCGTGCACGAACGGCACGAGCCGGGTGTCGTGCGGGTGGCCGTGCACCGCATCCCGGACGGGCAGGCCGTACGGAACTTGGGACGGTCGCCCGCAGAGCCCGCGCAGCAGCGGCTCGGCGAGCGTGAGCAGACCCGAGACGGCGGCCAGGGGATTGCCGGGCAGGCCCACCAGGTGACGGCCGGGAGCGAGCCGGGCGAGCAGCATGGGGTGGCCCGGCCGTACGGCGACTCCGTCGACCAGCAACTCGGCGCCCGCCTTGCGCAGCACCGGGTGGACGTGGTCGACGGGCCCCGCAGCCGTACCGCCGGTGGTGACCAGCAGATCGGCGTCGGAGGTCGTGACGGCGCGGTGCAGGGTCTCGGCGTCGTCGCCGATCCGCCGGGTCGCGACGACGTCGGCCCCGAGCGACAGCAGCCAGGGGCCGATCATCGGGCCGAGCGCGTCGCGGATGAGGCCGTCGTGCGGGAGCCCGGAGGTGAGCAGCTCGTCGCCGAGCACCAGGACCTCGACCCGCGGGCGGGCGACGGTCACAAGGTGGTCGTAGCCGGCGGCCGCGGCCAGCCCCAGGACGGCCGGCGTCACCTGGCAGCCGGCGGGCAGGAGCTGGTCGCCCGTACGGCACTCCTGGCCGCGCGGGCGGATGTCCTGGCCCGGGACGACCTCGCGCTCGGCGCGCAGTTGCTGTGACACCGCGTCGACACGGGCGTGCTCGCTGCGGATGACGGCGGTGGTGCAGGGCGGCACCCGTGCGCCGGTGGCGATGCGTACCGCCGTGCCGTCGGGGAGGGGCCGCGTGTCGCCGTGGCCGGCGAGGACGGACGCCTCGGCGTCCAGGTGCCAGGGCCCGGGACCGGCGACCGCCCAGCCGTCCATGGCGGAGGTGTCGAAGGACGGGAGGTCGCACAGCGCCACGAGCGGCTCGGCGAGGACCTGTCCCAGCGCCTCGCCGAGGGCCGTGTTCCGCGTGCGCGGGGCGGCGGCGCGTCCGATCCGGGCGGCGAGGGAGCGCGCCTCGGGCCAGGAGGTGGCGCGGTGGCGGGCGGTGGCGGGCCGGCCGGTTGGCCCGGCGTCGGGAGCGGCCCGGCCCGGCTGCGGGTCACGCGGCCCGACGAGCGCGAGGGCTTCCTCCACCCCGTCGATATCGCCCTCGGGGATGCACTCCTGCTGGGGCGGGCCGGGGCGGGGATCGTCGGGGGCGCGCTCCTGTCGGCGCCGGCCGGGGCGGGCGTCGCGGCCGCCCGATGTGTCGTCGTGGCCGGTCATCCGGCTTCGGCCTCGCCGTTCTTGCGAGGGTCGTCGTCGCCACCGGCTCCGCCTTCGGCCCCCGGGGCGGCGGTTCCGGGTCCGGCGGCCTGCTCGGTCTCCTCCGCCCAGCGCGCCGCGAGGGCGACGGCCTTGCGGGCGGCGTCGGCGACCGCCTCCGGTCCGCCGCCTGCCCGGGCGGCCGCGTAACCCACCAGGAAGGTGGTCAGCGGAGCGGCGGGGCGGGCGACGCCGTGCGCGGCATCGCGGGCGAGGTCGAGCAGGACGCGGGTGTCGACGTCGAGTTCGACGCCGAGTTCGTCCTTGACTGCGGTGATCCATTCATCCAGCACGTAGCCATGCTCCCTGATACGGGCCCGGGCCGCGGAAACGTCCTCCCAGGTGTCGCAGTCGAAGGAGGCGAGGGGATCGGTCTTGACCCGGGCGAGGTCCAGTTCCTGTGCCAGAAGACGCAGCGGCAGTCCGGAAAGGGTGCCGTGTTCGGTCGCGAGGAGAGCGAGTTCACGTCGGAGCGGCTCGGTCCGGTAGGCCGCCACGAGCGGCTGGTCGCGGCCGTCGCCGTCGGTCAGCAGCGCCGCCTCCCGGTCGCTCTCGTCGAGCGCGGAGATCAGCCGACGCACCGTCGTCGGTCCCAGGAACGGCAGGTCGGCGGAGAGCACGAGCACCGCGGGCGCCTCGCACTGCCGGACTCCGGCGTCGAGCGCGGCGAGCGGTCCGCCGCCCGGCGGCTCCTCGCGGGCCCATACGACGGGCCGGACGGTGGGGCGGCGTCCGCCGACGACGACAGTGCGCCCGGCGTCCCGGCACACACCGAGAACCCGGTCGAGCAGGGCCCGCCCGCCCACGCTCACCGCCGGCTTGTCGGCTCCGCCCAGGCGCCTGGCGGCGCCTCCGGCGAGCACGATGGCGTCGTACGCGGTCTTCGCGGTCACCCATGCAGTATGGTCCGCGATCGTGCCACACGGGACCCCCGTCCCGATCTCCGGTCGGATCTCGGTATGGACGTGGCTGGGGGGTGTCCCGGGCGGCTGCCGGTAGCGCCCCGGCAGGCCGGGCGGTCCGCCGGTGGTGCCCTGGCTGGATGCGGGCGGCGTTCTCCGTCGTCTCCCGACGGAGTCCCGGATGCCCGGCTCACTGCCGACGGAGTCCCTGCCGCCTGCCGACGGTGTCCCCGGCCTGAGTGCCCGGCTGACCGCCGGCGGCGTTTCCGACGGAGCCCCGGCTACCGGGCCGGCGGCGTCCCCAGCCGTCTGCCGACGCAGCCCCCGGACTGGGTGCCGGCGGTCTTCCCACTGGATGCCGGAGTCTCCCGGCGGGGTGCGGACGGCGTTCCCCGCCGCCTCCCGACGGAGTCCCGGCCATCTGCCGACGAAGTCCCCGGACGCCGTGCTGGTGGCCTCCCCGCTGGATGCCGACGGAGTCTCCCGGCGGGGTGCGGACGGCGTTCCCCCGCCGTGTGCCGGCGGGGTCCGCGACGGTGTCGACGGCGTCCCCAGCCGTCTGCCGACGCAGTCGGACTCGGTGCCGGTGTCTCCCGGCTGTGCACCGGCGGAGCCCCCGACGCGCGGCGGGTCGGCGTCGGGCCCGCCTGTGGGCGGCCCCCAGGCGGGCCGAGGCCCGGACCCGCCGGCGGGGCCGGCCCCGGCCGGGTGCCGGGGCGCGCCGCTACAGGGTGCGCAGCAGCACCGAAGGGTGCTCCACGCAGTCGGCGACGTAGCGCAGGAAGCCGCCTGCGGTGCCGCCGTCGCAGACACGGTGGTCGAAGGTCAGCGACAGCTGGACCACCTGACGGACGGCCAGTCCCCCCTGGTGCACCCACGGCTTCGGCACGATCCGCCCGACGCCGAGCATGGCGGCCTCGGGGTGATTGATGATCGGCGTGGAGCCGTCGACGCCGAACACCCCGTAGTTGTTCAGCGTGAACGTACCGCCCGTGAGGTCCGCTGGTGTCAGCGTCCCCTGCCTCGCCACCTCCGTCAGCCGTGCGAACTCCGCGGTGAGCGACTCCGCCGACCTGGTGTGCGCGTCCTTGACGACAGGCACGACCAGACCCCGCTCGGTCTGTGCCGCGAACCCGAGGTGTACCTCGGGAAGCCGCACGATCTCGCGGGCGTCCATGTCCACGGTGGAGTTGAGCTCCGGGTACCGCGCGAGCGCGGCCGTGCAGATCCGGGCCAGCAGGGCGAGGAGGGAGATCCTCTCTCCGCCCGCCGCGTTCATCGCCGCGCGGGCGGCCATGAGCTCGGTGGCGTCCGCGTCGACCCAGCAGGTGGCGTCGGGGATCTCGCGCCGGCTGCGCGAGAGCTTGTCGGCCACGGCCCCGCGCACTCCGCGCAACGGAACGCGCTCGCCCTGCGCCACCACCACCGGCCCGGCCGCCTCCGGCCGGGCGGCCACGGGCTGCGGCACGCCCGGTGCCGACAGCCGCGTCTCGCCGACGCTCACGGCCCGCTCGACGTCGGCCCGCAGGATGAGCCCGTCGGGCCCGGATCCGGCCAGCGTGCGCAGGTCGAGACCGTGCTCCCGGGCGAGCCTGCGCACGAGCGGCGAGATGACGGCGACGGGGCCGCCCTGCGGCGCCCGCTCGGCCGCCGCCCTGCGCGCCGAGGCCCCGTGGGCGGGACCGGCTGCCGCGGCCTCCGGGCCGGGCACCGCGCCCGACGGCCCGCCGGTAGCAGCGGGAGCGGTGGGCGAGGTGTGGCCGGCACCGTCCACGGACGGCGCACCCGTGGCGGGCCGGATGCGTCGGCGGCGCGCCGCCGGGGCCCCGGTCCCGTACCCGACGAGCACGTTCCCGGAGGTCTCCGTGCCGGCGTCACCCATGTCGGCAGCGCCACCGGAAACAGCGATGCCCGCAGCCCCCGCGTCCGGCGCCCCCACCGCCACCGTCAGCAGCGGCGCGCCCACGGGCAGCTCGGTGCCCTCCTCGCCGAAGCGCGCGGTGACGACGCCTCCGTACGGGCACGGCACCTCGACCATCGCCTTGGCCGTCTCGACCTCGACGACGGGCTGGTCGATCACCACGACGTCGCCCACGGACACCAGCCAGCGCACGATCTCCGCCTCGGTCAGTCCCTCGCCGAGGTCGGGCAGCTTGAATTCGAGCACCTGCGCCATCAGCTCTCCGCCTCCCACTGCAGCCGTGCCACCGTGTCGAGCACCCGGTCCACGCCCGGGAGGTGGTGACGCTCCAGCATCGGCGGCGGATACGGGATGTCGAAACCGGCGACCCGCAGTACGGGCGCCTCCAGATGGTGGAAGCAGCGCTCGGTCACCCGCGCGGCGATCTCCCCGCCGGGACCGCCGAAGCCGGTGGACTCGTGCACGACGACAGCACGGCCCGTCCGCCGTACGGAGGCGCAGACCGTCTCGTCGTCGAACGGCACGAGCGAGCGCAGGTCCACGACCTCCAGGTCCCATCCCTCGGCCTCGGCGGCCTCGGCGGCCTCCATGCAGACGGGCACGGAGGGGCCGTAGGTGATGAGCGTGGCGCTGCGGCCGGGGCGCCGCACGACCGCGCGGCCGATCGGCTCGACGGCCGTCGGGGCGTCCGGCGACCACTGCGCCTTGGACCAGTACAGCCGCTTGGGCTCCAGGAAGACCACGGGGTCGTCGGAGGCGATCGCGGCCCGCAGCATCCCGTAGGCGTCCTCGACCGTGGCGGGCGTGACGACGTGGAGGCCCGGGGTCGCCATGTAGTACGCCTCGGAGGAGTCGCTGTGGTGCTCGACACCGCCGATCCCGCCGCCGTAGGGCACCCGCACGGTGATCGGCAGCGGCATGGCGCCGCGGGTGCGGTTGCGCATGCGGGCGACATGGCTGATGAGCTGCTCGAACGCGGGGTAGGCAAAGGCGTCGAACTGCATCTCGACGACGGGCCGCAGCCCGTACATCGCCATGCCCACGGCCGTGCCGAGGATGCCGGCCTCGGCCAGCGGCGTGTCGGTGCAGCGGTCCTCGCCGAACTCCTTCGCGAGCCCGTCCGTCACCCGGAAGACACCGCCGAGCGTGCCGACGTCCTCTCCCATCACGTGGACGGTGGGGTCCTCGGCCATCGCGTCGCGCATCGCGCGCTGGAGGGCCTGGGCCATGGTCGCCGGCTTCACGGCAGCCGTGGTCATCGTGCTTCTCCCTCGGCGTCGAGCTCGGCGCGCAGCTGTGCCGCCTGCTCGCGCAACTGGCCGGTCTGCTCCGCGTAGACGTAGGTGAACAGGTCCATCGGGTCGAGGACCGGGTCGGCGTTCATCCGCTCGCGCAGGTCGGCCGCCATGGTTTCGGCGGCATCGGCGGCCGCCTTGCGGCGGTCGTCGTCGAGCAGTCCGCGCTCCGTCAACTCGCGCTCCAGCAGCAGGATCGGATCGTGTGCCCGCCAGGTCTCGACCTCGCTCTCGCCCCGGTAGCGCGTGGCGTCGTCGGCGTTGGTGTGGGCGTCCATGCGGTAGGTGACGGCCTCGATCAGCGTCGGACCGCCACCGCGCCGGGCACGGGCGACGGCCTCGCCGAGCACCTGGTGCACGGCGGCGGCGTCGTTGCCGTCGACGAGGCGGCCGGGCATGCCGTAGCCGACGGCCTTGTGGGCCAGGGAGGGCGCGGCGGTCTGCTTGGCCAGCGGCACGGAGATCGCGAAGCCGTTGTTCTGGACGAGGAAGACGACGGGGGCCTGCCACACCGCCGCGAAGTTCAGCGCCTCGTGGAAGTCGCCTTCACTCGTGCCGCCGTCGCCGACCATGGCGAGCGCGACGACGTCGTCGCCCTTGAGGCGGGCCGCGTGCGCCAGGCCCACCGCATGCGGCAGCTGGGTGGCGAGCGGGGTGCACAGGGGCGCGATGCGGTGCTCGTACGGGTCGTATCCGGTGTGCCAGTCGCCGCGCAGCAGGGTCAGGGCCTGCACGGGGTCGAGCCCGCGGGCGACGGCCGCCAGGGTGTCGCGGTAGCTCGGGAAGAGCCAGTCCCGCTCCTCGAGGGCCAGCGCCGCGGCGACCTCGCACGCCTCCTGTCCGGTGCTCGACGGGTAGACGGCGAGGCGGCCCTGCTTGGTGAGGGCGGTCGCCTGGGTGTTGTACCGCCGGCCGCGCACGAGCTCCGCGTACAGCCGGAGCAGCAGCTGGGGGTCGGCCGCGGCGGCAGCCTCGGTGCCGAGCACGCGGAACGGCTCCGGATCCGGGAGCAGGGGTGCGGGGTCGGTGCGGGGCTGCCAGGCCGGCGGCGGGGTGGGCCGGTAGGCGGCAGCGTCACCGGGCAGCTCCTGGACCGTCATGCTGCTCTTTCTCAACGCGAGCACCTCCTCGTGGGAGCGCCGACGATCAACGACGACGAAGGCGACGACGAATGCGGACAGGGAGGCATCGCGAGTGTGGCGCGCCTCACCTACCGATTGTTCGGTCGTGGACGCATTTTGGCTACAGGCGCGGGCAGCCTGTGGACAAACGGTTCTCCACAGCTTCAGATGGAGACAGGTCGTCCATGCTAGGAAGGCGGGGGGACATGCCGGCTGAACAAATGGCTGAGGGCGGGGACCGCGGGGAGCAGGAGCCGCCGCCGCGCCCCCTCGACGCGATCGACCGTGACATCCTGCGGATGCTCCAGACGGACGGCCGCGCCTCGATTCGTTCCGTGGCGGAACGGGTACACGTCTCGCGCGCCAACGCCTACGCACGGATCAACCGGCTCATCGACGACGGGGTGATCCGGGGCTTCAGCGCCCGCGTGAACCACGAGCGTGCGGGACAGGGCGCGTCCGCCTACATCACGCTCAAGATCGTGCAGAACTCCTGGCGGACCGTGCGCGAGCAGCTCCAGGCCCTGCCCGGAGCCGCGCACATCGCCCTGGTGAGCGGCGACTTCGACGTGCTGCTCCTCGTGCACACGCCCGACAACCGCACGCTGCGCGAGCTGGTCCTGACCCGGTTGCAGTCCATCCCGGAGGTCCTGTCGACGCGCACGCTGCTGGTCTTCGAGGAGACGGACCTCGAACCGGCGCCCGGCCCACCGGGCACGGCCGCGGGCCTGGCCCCCGACGCGGAGCCGCCGGAGGGCCCGTAGAAACCCCGAAGGTGCGGGGGCACGCATGTCAGCGCTCAGGACGGCTCAGGCGTGCACGTCCGTCCGCAGCCCGTCGAAGGCCATCCGCACGACCGCCTCGGCCACCTGCTCCCCGTCGTATCCCCCGCCCGCCTGCGGGCGGTACCACTCGACGAGGGAGTTCACCATGCCGAAGAGCAGCCTCGTCGCCAGCCGGGTGTCCATGTCGGCGCGCAGGTCCCCCTCCGCGCCGGCCGCCTTCAGCAGGTCGGCGACCCGCTGGTCGAACTCGCGGCGGCGTTCCATGGCCCACCGCTCGGTCTTCGTGTTGCCCCGGACGCGCAGCAGCAGCGTCACGTAGGGCAGTTCGGCCATGAGCACCTCGACGGTGCGCCGGGTGACGTACTCGACGCGCTCGACGGCCCGGCCGCGCAGGGCGCCGTCCTCGTCGAGGATCGCGAACAGGGCGTCGAGGGCCCGGCTGACGGCCCGGCGCAGCAGCTCCTCCTTGCCCGCGACATGGTGGTAGATCGAGGACTTGGAGATGCCCGCGGCCCGGGACAGGTGTTCCATCGACGTGCCGTCGTAGCCGCGCTCGTTGAAGATCCGCACCGCGACGGTCAGCAGCGTCTCGGGGGTGTACGTGTCCCGCTTGGGCGTGGTCATGACGCGTCCTCGAGCGGGGAGCCGTACGACCACTGGTGCAGTCCGAGCGTGCGCGCGTAGCGGCCGGTCGGCACGGACTGGTGGAGGTTGGCCAGCAGCTCCCAGGCCCAGTCGCGCCCGAGCTTCTCGTTCCATTCGACCGGGCCCAGCGGGTAGTTGACGCCGAGTCGCATCGCGGTGTCGATGTCCTCGGCGGAGGCGACCCGCCGGGCGACGGCGTCCAGCGCGAGGTCGCCGAGCATCGCGACCGTACGGGCGACGATCATGCCGGGTACGTCGGGGAGAACGCTGACCCGCTTGCCGAGCGCCTGGAACAGGCCGGTGGCCTGCGCGAGGGTCTCCTCGTGGACGTCGGCCGCCGCGGAGAGGGCGATCCGGCCGGCCGTCCGGTAGTCGAGGGCGAGGTCGAAGTAGACGACGTCGCGGAATTCCCCGGAGATCTGCCCGTCCGCCAGCACCAGCTGCCCACCGCTCGGCAGGATCAGGCGGGTGCCCTTGTCCTCGTCCTCCTGCCGCACGGTGATACCGGCCTCGCGGATCATCCCGATCAGCTCTGCGGCGGGTCCGAGGTCGCCCTCGGCGACGACGTACTCGGGTGCGTCGGCGGGCGCCGCGTCGGCCGGCGCGGGCTGCGGGGCGTCGTCGGCGTACGAGAACCAGCCGTGGCCGGACTTGCGGCCGAGCCGGCGTGATTCGACGAGCCGGCGCTGCGCGAGGGACGGCTGGAACTTCGGGCTGTGGAAGAAGGACTCCCACACCGAGCGGGTCACGGCCTCGTTGACGTCCTGGCCGATCAGGTCGGTGAGCTCGAACGGACCCATCCGGAAGCCGCCGCTCTCGCGCAGGATCGCGTCGATGGTGGCCGGGTCGATGCCGTGTTCCTCGTGGACGGCGAAGGCCTCGGCGTAGAACGGCCTGGCTATGCGATTGACGATGAAGCCGGGCAGGTCGGCGCAGCGCACGGGCGTCTTGCCCCAGGCCGCGGCCGTCGCCCACGCGCGCGTGGCGGACTCCTCCTCGGTGGCGTGGCCGCTGACGACCTCGACCAGAGGCAGCAGGGGTGCGGGGTTGAAGAAGTGCAGGCCGACGAAGCGGCCGGGGTTGCGCAGCGCTCCCGCGACGGCGGTGACCGAGAGGGAGGAGGTGTTGGTCGCGAGCAGGCAGTCGTCGGCGACGATTTTCTCCAGCTCGGCGAAGAGGTCCTGCTTCACCGCCAGTTGTTCGAGGACCGCCTCGACGACGAGCGCGGCGTCGGCGAGCTCCGCCAGGTCCGCGGCCGGGACGAGCCGCGCGCATGCGGCGTCGCGCTCAGCGGCGTCCATACGGCCTTTCTCGACCAGCCGGTCGAGGCGTCCGCCGATCGCGTCCGCGGCCTCACCGGCCCGCCCGGCCACGGCGTCGTAGAGCCGCACGGGGTGGCCCGCGACGAGGGCGACCTGCGCGATGCCCTGGCCCATGGTGCCGGTGCCGACGACGGCGACGGTGCGGCTGGTGTCGATGGCGGTCATGGAGCGATCCTCCCCGATGAGTTGTCCACAGCTTCGACAGGCCCCCTTGTACCGACCGATCGTTCGGTTACTCTAACTCTGTCATTAGTCCCCTGCCCAGCTCGACGAGGAGTTGGTCCGTCATGCAGCAGCTGACCGAGACCCACCGGCCCACGCTCGACCAGGCCCTCGAAGCGATCCGCACGCGCGCCTACTGGTCCCCGCACCCGGAGCACCCCAAGGCGTACGGCGAAAGCGCCTCCGCGGACGGCCTCGCGGCCTTCGAGGCGCTGCGCGGCACCCGCTTCGACCTGGACCAGCCGGGCACGGACGGCTGGACGGGCGGTGAGATCTCGCCGTACGGGCCGGAGCTGGGGATCGAGTACCCCCACCCCGATCTGGACGTGCTGCTGCCCGCGATGCGCGCGGGCATGGCGGCCTGGCGCGAGGCCGGCCCCGAGACGCGCGCCCTGGTCTGCCTGGAGATCCTCTCCCGCATCAGCGCCCGCACCCACGAGTTCGCGCACGCCGTGATGCACACCAGCGGGCAGGCGTTCATGATGGCGTTCCAGGCGGGCGGCCCGCACGCCCAGGACCGCGGTCTGGAGGCCGTGGCCTACGCGTACGAGGAGCAGACCCGGACCCCGGCCGCGGCCGACTGGTCCAAGCCTCAGGGCAAGCGCGACCCCCTTGAGCTGCGCAAGACGTTCACGACGGCGGGCCGCGGCATCGCCCTGGTGATCGGCTGCAACACCTTCCCCACGTGGAACGGCTACCCCGGTCTGTTCGCCTCCCTGGCCACGGGCAACCCGGTCCTGGTCAAGCCGCACCCGCGCGCGGTACTCCCCCTCGCCCTCACCGTGAAGGTGGCGCGCGAGGTCCTCGCCGAGGCCGGCTTCGACGCCAATCTGGTCTGCCTGGCAGTGGAGCGCCCGGGCGAGGGCATCGCGAAGACGCTGGCGACCCGCCCCGAGATCAGGATCATCGACTACACGGGCTCCACCTCCTTCGGTGACTGGCTGGAGGCCCACGCGCGCCAGGCGCAGGTCTACACCGAGAAGGCCGGCGTCAACACGGTCGTGGTCGACTCCACCGACGACTACAAGGGAATGCTGTCCAACCTGGCCTTCTCTCTGTCCTTGTACAGCGGCCAGATGTGCACCACCCCGCAGAACGTGCTGGTGCCCCGCGACGGCATCACCACCGATCAGGGCCCGAAGACGTACGACGAGGTGGCGGCCGACCTCGCGGCCGCCGTCGGCGGTCTGCTCGGTGACGACGCCCGGGCCAACGCCCTCCTGGGCGCCCTGGTCAACCCCGACGTGAAGGCCCGCCTGGAGGCGGCGTCCGAGCTCGGCGAGGTGGCGCTCCCCTCTCGCGAGGTGGTCAATCCGGAGTTCCCGGACGCGACGGTGCGCACCCCGGTGATCGTCAAGCTCGACGGCGCCCGCAAGTACTGGGAGGCGCAGGACGCGGAGCCCGCGTTCCTCTCCGAGTGCTTCGGCCCCGTGTCGTTCGTGGTGGCCATGGACTCCACGGCGGACGCGCTGGACCTGCTGCGGCGCACGGTCCGCGACAAGGGCGCCATGACGGTCGGTGCGTACACCACGTCCGAGGAGACGGAGCGCGCGCTCGAAGAGGTCTGCCTCGACGAGTCGGCCCAGCTCTCGCTCAACCTGACCGGCGGGGTGTACGTCAACCAGACCGCGGCGTTCTCCGACTTCCACGGCTCCGGCGGCAACCCGGCGGCGAACGCCGCTCTGTGCGACGGCGCGTTCGTCTCGAACCGCTTCCGTGTGGTCGAGGTCCGGCGCCAGGCCTGACCCCGCCCGGCGGGCCGGCCAGTCGCCGGCCCGCCGCCCCAAGAGCAGCGCTGCGCATGTCAGGGCAGCGGGACGTCCGCGTGCCGCTGCACCCACGCGTGCATGGCGATGGCCGCTGCGGCGCCCGCGTTGATCGACCGCGTGGAGCCGAACTGCGCGATCGAGCACACCATGGCCGCGTACTCACGCGCCTCCTGCGTCAGCCCCGGCCCCTCCTGGCCGAAGAGCAGCACACAGCGGCGCGGCAGCTCCGTCCGCTCCAGCGGCACGGCGCCGGGCAGATTGTCGATGCCGATGATCGGCAGGTCCTCCGCGGCCGCCCACGCGGTCAGCGACGCGGTGTCCGGGTGGTGGCGTACATGCTGGTACCGGTCGGTGACCATGGCCCCACGCCGGTTCCAGCGCCGGCGGCCCACGATGTGGATCTCGTTCGCCAGGAAGGCGTTCGCGGTACGCACCACGGACCCGATGTTGAAGTCATGGCCCCAGTTCTCGACGGCCACGTGGAAGCCGTGCCTGCGGGTGTCCAGATCGGCGACGATCGCCTCACGCGTCCAGTACCGGTACCGGTCGACGACATTGCGGCGGTCGCCCTCGGCCAGGAGCTTCGGGTCGTACCGCTCGTCCCGCGGCCACGGCAGTGGGTGCGGTCCCACGCCGATCTCGGGGCCGTAGCCCTCGTCGTACTGCATCGGTTCCTCGGTGGTGCTCACCCGACGAGCGTACGGGGCACCTCGTCGTTCTCCCGTTCCGGCCGCTTCTCGGCGGGCGTCCGCGAGAACAGCCGGTCCCGTGCCCGGGCCGCCCGCGCGCCCAGCCACAGCAGGAACGCGGTCGGAAGGAAGACGGCGTCGGCGGCGATCATGGCGAGCGAGAAGACCGGCAGCCCGAGCAGCACGGCGATGCCCGCGTGCTCCAGCATCATGGCGACCAGCAGGACGTTCTTGACCCGCCGGTTGAAGAGCGTGAACGGGAAGGCGACCTGGACGGCGACCGTGCCGTAGGACAGCACCAGCATCAGCAGACCGCTGGCGGCCAGTGCGTCGGAGAGGGCCGGCCACGGCGTGAAGTAGTCGAGCTTGAGCGGGTAGTACAGGGCCGTCCCATCCTGCCAGCGCGAGCCCTGGATCTTGTACCAGCCGGCGGTCGCGTAGATCAGACAGACCTCGGCCATGATCACGACGAGTGCGCAGTTGTGGACGATGTTGGCCAGGACGTCGAGCAGCAGGCGGGGCTGGCTGTGCGGTGCGTACCGGCAGACCAGCCGCCACAGCCCCTGGGCCACCCACAGCAGCCAGAGCAGCGTCAGTACGAACAGGCCCGTGTCGTTGTGGAGGGAGCCGACCACCAGTCCGGCTCCGAGCACCGTCCACAGCAGGGGGCCGACACGGTCGCGGGAGGGGACACCGGGCACGGTGCGCGCCGCGCGGCGGGCGTCGAGCGACCAGACCTGGGCGCAGCGCGTGAAGACCAGGTAGATCGCCATCAGGTGGACGACATTGTCACCGCCGTCCCCGACGAAGATCGAGCGGTTCTGCAGGGACAGCACGCCGAACATGAACAGCGCGGACACGGCGCGGGTGCGCCAGCCGAGTATGAGCAGCAGGCTCGCGACTATGGACAGGCCGTAGACGGTCTCGAACCACAGGGCGCTGTCCGACCACAGCAGGCTGGTGAAGGCGTTGTTGTTGGCCACCAGGTCCCGGCCCATGTCCCAGCCCCAGGGGCCGCCGGGCCCGTAGAGCTGATGACGGTGGGGCAGCTCGACCAGCAGGAACAGCAGCCAGGTGGTGCCGAACCCGATCCGGACGATCGCGGTCTGGTAGGGCCCGAAGGCCGTCGCCGTGACGCGCTGGACGACGCGGGCCGCGCCGCGCTCCACCGGGGTGGTGATCACCGGCTCCGTGGTGGTGCTCACCGGCCCGCCTCCTTGTCTTCGTTGTCGACGCCGGCTGGCAGATCGGCCGGAGTGATCGTCCACCACGGCAGGAGCCGGTGGACAGGCCTGGTGTCGGTCTTCTCGCCGCTCCAGACGGGTGGCGCGATCGCGCGGGTCGATGACCTGAGCTGGACGCGTTGGACGGGGCCTCCCAGGTCCATGCCGTCGAGCCGCAGCATCACGATGCGGCGTATGTAGCGCTCGGAGAGCCGGCCGCGCAGGCCGTTGGGGCGGGCCTCGTTGTCGTGGGAGCCGAGGAAGAAGTCCCAGCCGCGGCGCAGCTGGTTCTGGTGGATGTGGCTGGGGAGGAGGTTGCCGCGGATGGCCTCGCCGTCCTGCGCGGACAGATCGAACCATTCACTGGTCCGGCGGCTGCCGTCGGCCGCGGTGTACTCGGCCCGTACCTCCACGGCGATGTTCTGCTGGAGCGGATTGGGGGCGAAAAGCTTCCAGTTCTGTTCGAACTCTGGGTAGACCCATCCCTGGACCGTTTCGCCATGGCTCTTCGTGACCGTGTTGGAGGGAGCGACGTGGAGGAAGACCATGGTCAGGTGGACGCACCCGAGGGCCGCGACGAGGGCGAGGGCGACGGCCGCCACGACTTGGTACGGCAGGGACAGCGCGGCGATGCCCCGGTCGGGACCGGACGGAGCGGGGCCGGACGGGGCGACTCCGTCCGAGTCCGGACCGACCGAGGGGCCGGAGGGAGCGAGGCCCGCCGAGGCCGGACCGGCCGGGGCCCCGCCGGACGGCGCGACTCCGTCCGGTGTCGCGTCCCCTTCCGGCGACTGCGGGGCGGCCGGCTGGGAGCCGATGCTCCTGCTCGTGCGGTCCTTGTGCTCGAAGGACTCCATCCCCGCCCCGATCCCCGGTCGTCCACCTCGGTTATCCACAGGCTTGACACCTTAAGGGCCGTCGACCCACCATTGAAGTCGATGAACCGAACGATCGGTCGGTAGGGGGCCCGGATGACCACAGTGACACCGGAGGCGTACGAGGCGGCGTTCGACGCCGCCGTGGCCGCCGACGAGCGCATCGAGCCGCGGGACTGGATGCCGGACGCGTACCGCGCCTCGCTCGTCCGCCAGATGGCCCAGCACGCGCACTCGGAAATCATCGGCATGCAGCCGGAGGCCAACTGGATCACCCGCGCGCCTTCCCTGCGCCGCAAGGCGATCCTGATGGCCAAGGTCCAGGACGAGGCCGGCCACGGCCTGTACCTCTACAGCGCCGCCGAGACACTGGGCACCAGCCGCGACGAGCTACTCGACAAGCTCCACACCGGCCGCCAGAAGTACTCGTCGATCTTCAACTACCCGACTCTGACGTGGGCGGACGTCGGCGCGATCGGCTGGCTCGTCGACGGGGCCGCGATCACCAACCAGGTCCCCCTCTGCCGCTGCTCCTACGGTCCGTACGCCCGCGCGATGGTCCGGATCTGCAAGGAGGAGTCCTTCCACCAGCGCCAGGGCTACGAGCTGCTGCTCACGCTGTCCCAGGGCACGCCGGAGCAGCACGCGATGGCCCAGGACGCCGTGGACCGCTGGTGGTGGCCCTCGCTGATGATGTTCGGCCCGCCGGACGACGCCTCGGCGCACTCCGCCCAGTCCATGGCCTGGAAGATCAAGCGTCATTCGAACGACGAGCTGCGCCAGCGCTTCGTCGACATCTGCGTCCCGCAGGCCGAGGCGCTCGGCCTGACGCTCCCCGACCCCGACCTCCGGTGGAACGAGGAGCGGGGCCACCACGACTTCGGCGCGATCGACTGGTCCGAATTCCAGGAAGTCCTCAAGGGCAACGGCCCGTGCAACGAACAGCGGATCAGCCAGCGCCGCCGGGCGCACGAGGCAGGCGCCTGGGTCCGCGACGCGGCCGCGGCGTACGCCGACAAGCACAGAACAACAGCAGCGCACACCGCGCCCCGGGAGGCGACCATATGAGCAGCTCGACCGAATGGCCGCTGTGGGAGGTCTTCGTGCGCTCGCGCCGCGGCCTGTCCCACACGCACGCCGGCAGCCTGCACGCCCCGGACGCCGACATGGCCCTGAGGAACGCGCGCGACCTCTACACCCGGCGCAGCGAGGGCGTCTCGATCTGGGTGGTGCCCTCCGCCGCGATCACCGCCTCCTCGCCGGACGAGAAGGACCCGTTCTTCGACCCGGCCGCCGACAAGCCGTACCGCCACCCGACCTTCTACGAGATCCCTGAAGGGGTGAAGCACCTGTGAGCAGCACGCCCCGTCACACCGCAGCCCTGGCGCTCGGCGACGACGCACTGGTGCTCTCGCACCGGCTGGGGGAGTGGGCCGGCCACGCCCCGGTCCTCGAGGAGGAGGTGGCCCTCGCCAACATCGCCCTCGACCTGCTGGGCCAGGCCAGGGTGCTGCTCTCCCTCGTCGGTGACGAGGACGAGCTCGCGTACTTGCGCGAGGAGCGCGAGTTCCGCAACCTCCAGCTGGTCGAGCAGCCGAACGGCGACTTCGCCCACACCATCGCCCGCCAGCTCTACTTCTCCGGCTACCAGGGCATGCTCTACGAGGCCCTCGCGGCCGGCGACGGCCCCTTCGCCGGTCTCGCGGCGAAGGCGGTCAAGGAGGTCGCGTACCACCGTGACCACGCCGAGCACTGGGTCGCGCGGCTGGGTGACGGGACGGCGGAGAGCCACGAGCGCATGCAGGTGGCGTGCGAGGCGCTGTGGCGGTTCACCGGTGAGATGTTCCAGCCGGTCGAGGGGCTGGACGTCGAGTGGGAGGCGCTGGAGTCGGCCTGGCTCGCGTACGTCACCGGCGTGCTGGAGCAGGCGACGCTGACCGTGCCGGAGGGGCCGCGCCGGGGCGCCTGGTCGGCGGGCGCGGGGCGGCAAGGCCTGCACACCGAGCCGTTCGGCCGAATGCTCGCCGAGATGCAGCATCTGCGCCGGAGCCATCCGGGGGCGTCGTGGTGACCAGGACGCAGGAGCCGTGCGCCGGTGACACGGCGCTGGAGGCGGAGCTGCGCAGACTGGCCGGTTCCGTTCCCGACCCCGAGCTGCCCGTGCTGACCCTGGACGAGCTGGGAGTGCTCCGCGGGGTTCACCTGGTCGGCCCGGACCGGGTCGAGGTCGAGCTGACCCCGACGTACACGGGCTGCCCGGCCATCGAGGCGATGACCGCGGACATCGAGCGGGTGCTGTACGACCACGGGATGGCGGACGTCTCGGTGGTCAAGGTGCTCTCCCCGGCCTGGTCCACGGACGACATCAGCGAGGAGGGGAGGCGCAAGCTGAGCGAGTTCGGCATAGCGCCGCCGCGCCTCCACCGGGCTGAGGGGCCGGTGCAGCTGACGCTCGCCGTGCGCTGCCCGCACTGCGGGTCGACCGAGACGGAGCTGCTGAGCCGGTTCTCCTCGACCGCGTGCAAGGCCCTGCGCCGCTGTGTCTCCTGCCGCGAACCTTTCGACCACTTCAAGGAGCTGTAGATGTTCCATCCGCTCCGGGTCGGCGCCGTCGAGCAGCTCACCGACGACTCGGTGGCCGTCACCTTCGAGGTGCCGCCCGAGCTGCACGAAGCCTTTCGCCACACCCCGGGCCAGCATCTGGCGGTGCGCCGGATCGTGGACGGCGAGGAGATCCGGCGTACGTACTCGATCTGTTCCCCGGCCGCTCCCGCCGACGGCGTCCCGGTGCTGCGGGTGGGCATCCGCCTGGTCGACGGCGGCGAGTTCTCGACGTACGCCCTCAAGGAGCTGGCCGTCGGCGACGTCGTCGAGGTCATGCCTCCGATGGGCCGGTTCCTCCTGCCGCCCCGCCCCGGGCACTTCGCCGCGGTGGTCGGCGGCAGCGGCATCACCCCGGTCCTGTCCATGGCCTCGACGCTGCTGGCCGAGGAGCCGGAGGCCCGGTTCTGCCTGATCCGCAGCGACCGTACGGCGGCGTCGACGATGTTCCTGGAGGAGGTCGCCGACCTCAAGGACCGCTTCCCGGACCGCTTCCACCTGGTGACCGTGCTGTCCAGGGAGGAGCAGCAGTCGGGGCTGCCGTCCGGCCGGCTGGACCGGGAGCGGCTGACGGCCCTCCTGCCGGCACTGCTGCCGGTGGCGGACGTGGACGGCTGGTTCCTGTGCGGGCCCTTCGGCCTCGTGCAGGGCGCCGAGCAGGCCCTCCGCGGGCTCGGTGTGGACCGCGGGCGCATCCACCAGGAGATCTTCCATGTGGACGACGGCTCTGCGCCGGTCGCCGCTCCGGTGATGGCACCCGCGCATGCGTCCCTGACCGCGACACTCGACGGCCGGTCCGGCACATGGCCGGTGGAGGAAGGGGAGTCGCTGCTGGAGACCGTGCTGCGCAGCCGAGCGGACGCTCCGTACGCCTGCAAGGGCGGCGTCTGCGGTACCTGCCGCGCCTTCCTCGTCTCGGGAGAGGTCCGCATGGACCGCAACTTCGCGCTGGAGCCGGAGGAGACCGAGGCGGGCTATGTCCTCGCGTGCCAGTCCCATCCGGCCACGGCGGAGGTGGAGTTGGACTTCGACCGCTGACACGGCCCGTCCGGGACCTGTCCCAGGAAATCACCCGTCCCCGTATCCCGCCCCGCATGCGCTGTGTTCATTTCCGGCACGGTGCCTTATCTTGACGCTCCGTCAGATATGGCCTCTACCGGTGCCGTTGTGCTTGTACGTGCGGGAGGACGGGACAGTGGACTTCACCTTCACCGAGGAGCAGCAGGCGGCCGTGGAGGCCGCCCGGGCCGTCTTTTCGGGCGTGGCACCCGATGCGGTGCCGAGCCCGGCGCTGACGCCGGGCGCGGTGGCCGATGACGTCGACCGCGCCTTGTGGGACCGCCTCACGCGTGCGGACCTACTCGGCCTGGTCCTGCCGCCGGAGCACGGCGGAGCGGGCCTGGACCCGATCGCCCTGTGCCTGGTGCTGCGCGAGGCGGCGAAGGTGCTGGCCAGGGTGCCCCTGCTGGAGACGAGCGCGGTCGCCATGGCGGTGGCCAGGCATGGCAGCCCCGCGCTGCGCGCCGAGATCCTCCCCCGGGTCGGTCGCGGAGAGCTGATCCTCACGGCCGGGGCGAACGGCCGCACCGGCCACGATCCAGCCGAGCTCGCCGTGACCGCGCGCCGGGAGGACGGGTTCGAGGGCGGCTGGGTCCTCGACGGCGTGCAGACGGGCGTGCCCTGGGCCCAGCGCGCGGACCTCATCGCCGTACCCGCGCACAGCGACGACGGCCGTGCCGTGTTCGCCCTGGTCCCCCAAGGCGCCGCCGGGCTCGCGCTCGCGGAGCAGATCTCGACCAACGGCGAGCTGTTCGCCGAGGTCACACTGGACTCCGTGCGCGTCGACGACTTCGCCGTCGTCGACGCGGACGGCGCGTGGGAATGGCTGCGCCAGCTCCTGGCGACCGGCACGTGCGCCCTGGCACTGGGCCTCGGCGAGGCCGTCCTCGCGATGACGAGCCGCTATACCGCGAAGCGGGAACAGTTCGGCTTCCCCTTGGCGACGTTCCAGGCGGTCGCCGTCCAGGCGGCCGACCGCTACATCGACTTGCGCGCCATGGAGGCCACCCTGTGGCAGGCCGCCTGGCGTCTGTCCGAGCCGGAGGAGACCGGCGCGCCAGGCACGGCGTCCGCAAGCGCCCTGCCCGTCGCGGCCGACGTCTCGGTGGCCAAGATCTGGGCGTCCGAAGGGGTGCGCCGGGTGGTACAGACGGCCCAGCATCTGCACGGCGGCTTCGGCGCGGACACCGACTATCCGCTCCACCGCTTCCACGCCTGGGCCAAGCAGCTGGAACTGTCCCTCGGCCCGGCCGCCGCCCACGAGGAGACACTCGGCGACCTGCTCGCCGCCCATCCGCTCGGCTAGCGGATCCGGCCGGACGCGCGCCCGGCTCCAGTACGGCCGCTCGCCTCTCGGCTGCCGTCGGCGGCCCGTCCGCAGCCCGGTCGTCGACCGCGGCCAACGGCGGACGGCCGAGACGTCGGCACGTGGTGACCGGCCCGCCCGGTCACCGCACACGGCCGGCCCGGCGGAATCGCGTAACGGCGGAATCAGAGCACGAAGGCGGGATCGCCGCTCTCGGTCACCATCGGGCGGCCCGCGCCGTCCCAGGCGAACATGCCGCCGTTGACGTTCACCGCGTCGATGCCCTGCTGCACCAGGTACTGCGTCACCTGCGCGGAACGCCCACCCACGCGGCACATCACATAGGCGCGGCGTCCGTCCGCCACCGCCTCGGTCACCTCGTCGAAGCGGGCGACGAAGTCGCTCATCGGGACGTGCAGCGCACCCTCGACGTGACCGGCCGCCCACTCGTCGGCCTCACGGACGTCCAGCACCAGAGCGTCGGCCGGTACCGCCGCGGCTTCCACGGAGGGCAGCGGGGCGAAGTTCATGGGGCAATGCCTTCCCTCGTATGTACACGGCCCGGACGGGCCGCCTTGCGGGCCTCAAAAAAACCTACTGCACCAAGCCGGCCAGTTCCTTCTCCCGCTCGGCAACCTGCGCGAGCAGCTGCTCCGCGATCTCGTCGAGCAGCGCGTCCGGGTCATCGGGAGCCATCCGCAGCATCGCGCCGATGGCGCTCTCCTCCAGCTCCCTGGCGACCGCGGTGAGCAGCTCCTTGCGCTGCGAGAGCCACTCCAGCCGCGCGTAGAGCTCCTCGCTCTCGCTGAGCTGCTGTTCAGGTGTCACCGGACCGGCCTCCCACTCCTCGGCCAGCTCCCGCAGCCGGGCCTCGTCGCCGAGGCCGTAGGCGGCGTTCACCCGGGCGATGAACTCGTCGCGCCGCGCCCGCTCCGTCTCGTCCTGTGCCAGGTCCGGATGCGCCTTGCGCGCGAGCTCCCGGTAGAGCTTTCGGGCCTCTTCACTGGGCCGCACGCGCTTCGGGGCCCGCACCGGCTGCTCGGTGAGCATTGCGGCGGCCTCAGGGGACAGGCCGTCGCTGTCCACCCAGCCGTGGAACAGCTCGTCGACGCCGGGCATCGGCAGCACCATGGCCCGGGCCTCCTGCGCCTTGCGCAGGTCCTCCGGGTCGCCGCTGCGCGCCGCCCTGGCCTCGGCGATCTGGGCGTCCAGCTCGTCCAGCCGCGCGTACATCGGTCCGAGCTTCTGGTGGTGCAGCCGGGAGAAGTTCTCCACTTCCACCCGGAACGTCTCCAGCGCGATCTCGAACTCGATCAGCGCCTGCTCGGCCACGTGCACCGCCTGCGCCAGCCGGGCCTCAGGCCTCGGCGGCGCGTCCTGGTGCGCGTCGCGCTCTTCGTCGTTCCGGGTGGTCGGTCCCCCGGCGGCTTCCTGGGTCACCCGCCCAGCCTACGGGCGCGGCGGGCCGCCCGGTCACACCCCCAGCTCGGCGGCTATTCGCCCACTCTTGATCGCGGCCAGCAGATCCGCGTGGTCCGCCTCCGTCCGGTCCGCGTACGTGACGGCGAAGGACGCGACGGCCTCGTCGAACTCCTCGCTCTTGCCGCAGTAACCGGCCAGGAGCCGCGGATCGGCACTGTGGGCGTGCGCCCGCGCCAGGAGGGCGCCGGTCATCCGTCCGTAGTCGTCGACCTGGTCGGGCGACAGAGCGGCGGGATCCACGCTGCCCTTGCGGTTCCGGAACTGCCGGACCTGGAACGGCCGTCCGTCCACCGTCGTCCAGCCGAGCAGGATGTCGCTGACCACCTGCATCCGCTTCTGCCCGAGCACCACGCGCCGCCCCTCGTGCTCCACCGGCCGCACCGGGAAGCCGGCGGCCCGCAGATGCGGCTCCAGCGCCGAGGCCCGCGCCTCCTTCACCTGCAGCACCAGCGCATCGCCCCGGTGATCGAGCAGCAGCACCACGTACGACCGTGTGCCGACGCTCCCGGTGCCCACCACGCGGAAGGCGACGTCGTGGATCGCGTACCGCGCGAGCAGCGGCAGCCGGTCCTCGGAGACCGTGGCCAGATACGGACCGAGGGACGCGGCGACCATCGACGCCTCCTCGTCCGGCACCCGCCGCAGCACCGGCGCCGCGTCCACGAAGCGGCGGCCAGCCTCACCGTGCTCGCCCGTCACCGGCTCCGTGGACTTCGCGGCGAAACGAGCGCTGGTGTTGTTGCGGGCCTTCGCGGCGACCCGCTCCAGAGTGCCCAGCAGGTCCCGCGCGTCGGTGTGCGAGACGAGCTCCTCGTCGGCGATGGCGTTCCACGCGTCCAGTGCCGGCAGCTTCGCCAGCAGCCTCATGGTGCGGCGGTAGGCGCCGACGGCGTCGAAGGCCGCCGCCCTGCAGACGTCCTCGTCCGCCCCCGCCACCCGGCCGGCCAGCACCAGCGACACCGCCAGCCGCTTGACGTCCCATTCCCAGGGGCCGACGACGGTCTCGTCGAAGTCGTTGAGGTCGATGACCAGGCGGCCGCGGGCGTCCCCGTAGAGGCCGAAGTTCGCGGCGTGCGCGTCGCCGCAGATCTGGGCGCCGATCCCGGTCACGGGAGTGCCCACCAGGTCGTGCGCCATCAGTCCGGCCGAGCCCCGCAGGAAGGCGAACGGTGAAGCCGCCATCCTCCCCACCCGTATCGGGGCGAGCTCCGGCACGCGGCCCCGGCTGGACTCCTCCACCGCCCGCACGGCGTCGGGCCGCCCGGTCGTGAGGACGAGCGAATCGTGCCCGGACCGCGGCACCCGCGCCCGCAGCGCCTTGCCCAGGTCCTTCGGCGAACCGGCGGCCGCCGTGCTCTTGGTCACGCTGTGGGAAGCGAATCCGGGCACCTCCGGGATGCGCTCTCCGGCCACTGCGCCCGCCCCGCCGACCGCGCCGCTCTCCGGCCGCTGCGGCGGCACCAACATCCCGGCCTCGTCCATGCTGCTGCCTCCCCGGCGTCGTACGCCCTCAACATCAACTGCGATGACCGTACCGCCGGCCCGCGACAGCCGTCTGCCCCTGTGGATAACTCCGTCCGCTCCGCCCAGGCCGCCGTGGGTCAACCCTGACGGCACGGTGGACAGGAGCAAGATGCCAGAGACCTTCCCCGTCATGGGGGCTGACGGGAAGCCGCTCAAGGACGCCAACGGCAGACAAGTGCGGGTCAAGCCCGGAGAGTTGAAGCTACCCTCCCCGGGGAGCGTGCCGGCATCCAGACGCGGAGAGAAGCGCTGGGTGGAGACGGGACCTGAAGGCCAGATGGTGGAGCACGTAGAAGTCGCTCCAAGCGCTCCGTCGGCCGACTGACCTATCCGGGGGCGACAGAAGGTGTTCTGTCGCCCCCATCTCCCATTCACGAAAGAAGTCTCTAATGGGCCTAATCGCCTTCGTTGCGGGGATTTGGTACCTAGCGGCGGGTATTCTGCTGCTGGCAAGCGAGAACCAAGTCGCGGGCGTTGCCTTTGGCTTCCTGCTCGCTACTGCGGGAAGTGCGATGGCGGCGTCCAGCTTCCGGGCAGCTCGCGGTAGCGAGCAGGCTGCGAAGATCGTGCGCCGAAGCAGTTGGACTGTGCTGGCAGTTGTTGCCGCAGCCGCTGCTGCATGGGGATTCCACATTGTCTTTACGGGCGCCTATTCGTTCACTCGCATCGCTGCGAGAAATGGGGCCTTTCTCTACTTTGCAGGTGTTGTCGTTCCGGCCGTTATGGCGCTATTGGCTATCCGTAAAGGATCAAGTTCAAGGGCGTCGAATTCCTGAGCTTTGAGATCTTAAACCTGCCCAGCTCTGAATTCGAGCGGGTGGTTTCAGTTTCTCCGGCGACGAGTTGAACAGAGCTGCGAGGAGCAAGTCGACTGGGGTGTCGATGGTTTCGCTGACGGCCTCCTGGTGGTGATGGGAGGATGGGTCCCAGGCCCCCGACTCTGGGTGGCGCTCTGGGGGCGGTGGTGACCACCAACGCCAGAATGATTAGTCCCGTTGCGCTTCGCGAGATGCCGGTTGACCGCTTCTGCGGGAGCTTCGACGGGTGATGCGCCTGGTTCATGAGCGTGATCGCAGCCAGGCGATCAACGATTCCGAGTGCTGGATGAGGCGTTCGTAGTCGCGTGCGTGTCTGCGGGCGTGCATGATCCAGGCGAGCGACCGCTCAACGACCCAGCGGCGGGGCAGGATGACGAAGCCGGGTGTGTTCTTCGGCCGGCACGGTCTTGAGAGTCAGCCCGAGGTGCTTCTTCGCCCAGGTCCCGAGCTGTCCGGCATAGTCGGAGTCGGCCCAGACGATGGTGATTTCGGGGTGCATGAGCCGCAGGCGGAAGAGCACTTCCTTGGCCGCGTCGCGGTCTGTCATGTCGGCCAGGGTGACCATGACGAACAGCGGCAGGCCCTTGGTGTCGACGACCAGGTGCCGTTTGCGGCCGTTGATTTTCTTCGCGCCGTCGTAGCCTCGCAAGGCGCGGCCGACGGTCTCGGCGGCCTTGACCGACTGGGAGTCGATGACGGTGGCGACCGCGCCGGGCGCCCGGCCCATCTTGCGGCGGATGCTTTTGAGGAGCTGGTCGCGGATCTGCCCGACGACGCCGGCGGCAGCCCAGCGAGCCATGAATCCGTAACAGGTCCGCCAGGGCAGGAAGTCCTTGGGCAGGGCCCGTCACTTGCAGCGGTGTCGACGACGTAGCGGATCGCGTCGACGATCTCACGTCGGTGATGCTTCTCCGGCCTCCCGCCTGCCCTTGTCTCGCAGGCCGGTGTCGGCAGCAGCGGTTCGATCAGGACCCACTCGTCGTCCCAGGTGTCCGAGGGATAGCAGCGTCGCCGCGGCATCGTCTCTCCTCTCCCTCAGCTTGACTCTGTCGGGGATCTTGGAGTTTCCCGGTGCAACGGCGTGATCAACATGCATGCTCGGTGCTGTTCCGCAGGCCGATGTAGCTGTTGGGGTGTGCGTTGTCCTTCCGTTCCCGTTCCGGTGAGCAAGTCCCTTCTCTGACCGCGCAGATCGCGCGGGCGAGCAACCCGGGCGGTACGACGGCGATATGGGTGCGGGACCGGTTGGACGGGCTGTGGCACGACGAGGACTTCGCTGACTGGTACCCGCGCGACGGCCGTCCGGGTCTGTCGCCCGCCCAGCTGGCCACCGTCTGCGTGCTGCAGTTCGTGCTGGGTCTGTCGGACCGGCAGGCGGCCCAGGCGGTGCGCTGCCGCATCGATTTCAAGTACGCGCTGGCCATGGAGCTGGACGATCCCGGCTTCCACCACAGTGTGCTGGCCGACTTCCGCGAGCGCCTCGCCCAGGACGACCGCGCCGACCGTCTGCTCGATCTGGCGCTCGCCCGCCTGAAGGAAGCCGGACTCGTACGCGAGCGCACCACCCAGCGCACCGACTCCACCCAGTCCTGGCCGCGGTACGCGACCTGACCCGGCTGGAACTGGTCACCGAGGCCGTCCGTGCAGTGCTGGAAGAAGTCGCCCGCACGGCCGGGCACCTGCTGGTCGGCCTGGTCGACGAGGAGTGGGGGGCGCCGCTACGGCCGTCCGGTCCGCCTCGGCAAGAACCCCACCCGGCCCAAGACCAGGATCCTTGCCGTGGGCGATGACGCCTGCCGCCTGCTGGAGCGCCTCCACTGGCACGGACCGGGCTACCGGCCCGGCCGCAGGCAGAGGCGCTGCGGCAGATCGTCGTGCAGAACTACTACCGTGACGCGGCAGGCCGCCTGCGCTGGCGCACCGCCGACGACGGCGGGCTGCCGCCCTCCTCCTCGGCGATCGTCTCTCCCTACGACACCACGGCGCGCTACGTCCGCCACGGGCACATCATCAGCTGGAAGGGGTTCGCCGCGCATGTCACCGAGACGTGCGCCTCCGACAGCGTCAACGTGATCACGGACGTGGCCACCACCTCGGCCGCCACCAACGACGGCCAGGCCCTGCCCGGCATCCACACCCGACTGGCCCGTCGCGGACTGCTGCCCGCCGAGCACCTCGTCGACGGCGGCTACACCTCCCTGGTCCACCTGGAACGAGCCGCTCGCGAACACCAAATCACCGTCAGCGGCCCACTGCCGGCCAACCCCACCCGCCAGCACCGCAGGAGCGAAGGCTTCGACCGGGACGACTTCCACATCGATTTCGACCGCCGACAGGTCACCTGCCCCCAGGGCCAGGTCAGCGCGGGCTGGCACGGTCCCTACCCGACCTCCTCGCCCACCGCCGCCCCGCTGATCGTGGCCCGGTTCACCAAGAGCCAGTGCCGCCCCTGCCCGGTCCGCACCCGGTGCACCACCACCGCCGACAGCGCCCGGACCGTGGGCTTTCCCCCACGAGAACTCCGCGACCTGCAACTCCGCGTCCGCGCCGAGCAGCAGACCCGCGACTGGAAGACCCGCTACGCGGTCCGCTCCGGAGTCGAGGGCACCATCAACGAGTTCGCCCACGGACACGGCATGCGCCACTGCCGCTACCGAGGACAGCCGAAAGCCCACCTGCAACACGTCCTCACGGCCATCGCCGTGAACATCGAACGCCTCAGCGGCCGGTCAGACACCGAGGACGTCTCCTCACCAAGACCACCGACCGCCTTCCAGACCTTCCTGGACCAGCACGGCATCCCCCGGTCCAAGTCCTGGCGAGCCTCGGGCAGTTGACCCCGACTGCTCCAAGATCCCCGACAGAGTCAAGCTGCACGGGGCGGTGATATTGCGCATCGGGTGGCTCCAGGGCGGGGAGGGTCGTCCTGCGGCCCGTCTTGCCAGCGCACCTGACGGCAGGCTACGGGTCACCGGTCCGGGGCGCCTTGCGGGCGGGCCGCGTGTCGGCCGAGGGGCGGGCAGCTGAGCAGGTGGCGTGGGTCCGTGGCTCGCGTGATCGCGGTCTCGACGGCTGCGATCCGGTCGGCGAGCAGGCCGAGTGCCGCAACCGCCCGGCCGAGGCTGTCGTCGGCGCCGCCCAGCGCCTGGGCGCGCACGTAGGCGGCCGTGATGTCGGCCCAGCGGGCCGCCTGTTCACCGGTGAGTGTGCCGCGCAGCGCGGCCAGCTTGAGCAGGTTGGCCTCGGCGGCGGAGGTGAGGGTCTGAGCCTCGGCCGTGTAGTGGTCGTCGATCACGGCGGCCAGCTCGGCGTCGTTCATGGCCGGTGACAGCCGGGAGGCGATCTTGTTCATGTTGCGGTAGGAGCCCTGGAGCTGGAAGGGCGGTTCGGTGCGGCTGGCGTCGGCCTGGGCGGCGGAGGCGATGTACGCCTCGTTGACCGTGAGGACCGTCTCACGGGCGGTCAGCAGGTGACGCAGGACGGTGAGGATCCGGTCGAGCTCGGCGGGTGCGTAGGGGTGGATGAGACGGTCCCGGCGGGCCGTGGGGTCTTTGGTGGCCAGGCCGAGCAGAAGCTCCAGGTCGGCGCGCTCGCGTCCGGCGAGCGGAGCGAGGAGCGGGTGGGAGGTGAGCGCGTTCTCGATGAAGCTGAGCGCGAAGGCGTCCTGCTTGCCGGTCAGGACGTCGCCGAGGTTCCACACGTCGGCGCGGTTGGCGAGCATGTCGGGGATGCGGAAGCGCTGCCCCGACTCGGTGTAGGGGTTGCCGGCCATGCAGACGGCGAAGCGCTTGCCGCGCAGGTCGTGGCCGTTCAGGGTGCGGGTGGCGTCGCACAGCGGGATGAACTTCTGCAGCAGCTCGGGAGAGGTGTGCTGGATGTCGTCCAGGTACAGCAGGACGTTGTTGCCGGCCGCCGGCGCGAAGTTGATCTTCTCGATCTCCTGGCGGGCGGTGGCGTTCGGCGCCTGCTCCGGGTCGAGGGAGGTGGTGCTGTGCCCGAGGGCCGGTCCGTCGACCTTCACCAGCAGCAGGCCGAGGCGGTCGGCGACATACTCCATGAGGGTCGTCTTGCCGTAGCCGGGTGGCGAGAGGAGCAGCAGCAGTCCGCTGTTGTCGGTCCGCTTGCCGTCCCCGGCGGCGCCGATCTGCTTGGCGAGGTTGTCGCCGACGAGCGGCAGGTACACCTCGTCGACGAGCCGGCTCCGCACGAAGGACGACATGACGCGCGGCCGGAACTCGTCCAGCCGGAGCCGGGCCCGCTCGGCGGAGACGAGGGCGGTCCGGCGCTGCTGGTACGCGCGGAAGCCCGGCGCCACCCGCTGGGCGAAGTCGCCGGTCCTGGCCAGGAACTCGTCGAGCCGGACGGTCATGGCGCGCCCCTCGACCCTCGGGTGGGCGCCGAGCAGGCCCTCCACCCGGGCGGTGAGGGCGGCGTCCACCTCATGGCGGGCAAGGTCCTGGCAGACCTCGATGGCCACCGCCTCGGCGAGGTCCCCGGCGTCCACGTCCTCGCCGCAGGACGCGGCGTACGAGGAGAGCCAGCCCTCCACCAGCCGCTGCGCCGCCGCCGTGTCCCCCTCGGCCAGGAGGAGGGGGACGTCCTCGGCGTACGGCGATGAGCCGACCGTCCGGTGGAACTTGTCGAGCAGTGTGCGCGCCGCCGGGCCGGTCGTGAAGGACCCACCTGCCGCCAGCTCCTCGACGAGGTACTCGGCCCCGAGCACGGACAGCTTGCCCGCGCCGGACAACTCGTCGCGCAGCGCCTCCAATGCCGGTGCCGTCCCGAACGTCTCCCTCGCCCGCACCAGCGACACGGCTGCCCGCGCCCAGGCCCCGCGCCGACCGGGTGTCGTCCCGTGGGCCCAGAACAGCTGGGCGGCGGCCCGGTCGGCGGCCGGGTACCGCAGAAGCCCGGCCTGCTCGTACAGGTTCAGCAGTACGGAGAGGACGGCGGCCGCGTCGTGGTCGTGGACGCCGCGCTCGTAGCCCTCGTCGTAGGCGGCCGCGGCTGCCTCGCGGACCAGCCCGGGCAGGTCGGCGGCGGCCAAGACCTCGGCGCCGTGCTCGCTCAGCAGGCGCGCCGCCAGGTACTCGGACCGGTAGACCTCTGCGTTCTCGGACGGCAGGAGCTGGTCCCAGTAGGGGCGGGTCTCCGCGAAAGCCGGGTCGGTTACCGGGCGCCGGTAGTCGGTGCCGGTCAGCGCGAACGCCAGCCTGCCGTCCGAGTGCGGTATCAGCGTGAGTTCCGGAGGCTGGGGGTTGACGGCGAAGAGGTGGGTGCCCAGCCGGATCGTGTCGCCGCCGTCCGCGTACAGCTCAACACGGTCCCTCAGCGCCCGCAGTGCCTGCTGCCGGGCGGCCTTCAGCCTGCCCTCCAGCTCCTCGGCACGCACCTGGTCGCCGAGTTCGCGCAGGCCGTCGGCGGTGCGGCGGACCTTGGCCGCCATGGGGTCGGAGACGAAGTAGGTGTTGACCGCGTCGATGCTGTCCAAGCCGGCTGCCCGGCGGGCCATCGTCTCCAGGACGCGGCCGGCCGACTCCGCGAGACGCTCCGCCCGCCGGGCGCGGGCGTCCTGGAGCGTCTGCTTGCGGCCTGCGAAGGCGTCGTGGACCTCGGCACGCTTGTCGGCGATCTCGGTGAGGAAGCCGTCGTGGTCGGCGAACCGCGACTCCAGGTTGTCCAGCTGGAGCAGCAGCCGGGCGAGCTGCGCGTCGCAGCCCTCCGGGGTGCCGGCCGCGGCCAGCGCTCCGGTGACCCCTTGGTTGAGGAGCGCGAACTCGGCCGTGAACTCGGCCCGGCCCTCGCGGTCGAGGAGCTCCCGGCGCCGGGCGGCCAGGGTCGCGCGGGCGCGGTTGAGGCCGCCGAGCACGTCGGCGATCCGCTCCAGGATGGTGGTGCGCACGGTGGCGTCGCCGATGTCCAGGCCGGCGACGACCTCGGTGAAGGTCTGGAGGGCGAATACCTGTGCGTCGAGCCGCTCGGTGACGTGACCGGCCGCGGCGGCGGTGGCGATCCCTTCGGCTTCGGTGGTGAGCCGCTCCACCTCCTCGTGCTGGGTGGCGAAGGCGCCGTCGCGCTGGAGGAAGGTTACCGCCCGCTGCGCGGTGGAGGTGATGTGGTCCTCGGCCTCCCGGGCGAGCAGGTCGACGGCCTCGGTGTCCGCGTACCGCATCTCCTTCAGGGTCACCAGGCGACCCTGAGCGCTGCGCAGTTGGGTGATGCGCTCGATCCACTCCCCGGCGGTGGCCGGAGCCTCTCCGTGGACGCGCCGCGCCAGGCGCCGCATCCGCTCGGCGGACTCGTCGAGCGCCTGGGCGGCGTGGGAGGTGAGCGTCTGTACGGTCTCGAACTCCGTCAGGACCTGCTCGGCGGTGTCCCGCAGCTCCTCCAGCGGGGTGCGCAGGTCTGAGGCCTCCGCGTCGCCCAGCCAGGGGAAGCGGTCGGCCGTCCGGGTGCAGGCGGCGACCAGCGAGGCGTACATCTCGCTGGTGGCGGTGGTCTCGGCGACCTGCCGGGCGATGGCGAGGCAGTCGGAGATGCCGCGGACCAGGTCGGCGTTGCCGATCCGGCCCAGTGGCCCGATGGCGGCCGGGGCGGCCGCCACGTGGGCCTCGGAGACGTACGGCGTGCGCCACACCTGGACCGTGTGGACGCGCGCGGGATCGCCGGACCCGGGGCGCAGTACGGCCAGCGTGCCGTCATCGAGGAGCCCGAAGCCGCGGCACGTGATCGGCGCGGTGATCTCCTTGCGGATGAGGTTGTACGGGAGCAGCTGGGTGCGGCCGTCGGTGGAGGCGTGGAACACGTACAGCACGTCCTCGCCGTTGGGCGAGCGGACGGCCGCCTCGAACTCCATGCCGGAGACGTCCGTGTCGAAGGTCCGGACCGTACCGGTGGTCAGGCAGTAGCCGCCGGGGAAGACGATGCCCTGGTCGTCGGGCAGGCGGCGGCAGGACCGGCCGATGCCGTCCAGCCGGACCACGGTCCTGGTGAGCGTGTTGAACACCAGATGGCGCCAGGCGTCCTCCTTGTAGGGCTTCACCCGCAGGAGGATCAGCGGGCCGACGACCGCGTACGCCACCTCGGCGTCGGCGAGTGACTGCAGTGGTTCGTCGACCGGCTCGCTGTGGATGCCCGCGCCGGTCTCCGTGTCGTTCTCGGTCTTCACGGTGAGCGTGCCGCCGACGGTCGAGACGAAGACCGCGCCGTCGGCGACGGTGATGTGCGGGTGCCGCCCCAGGACGTGATCGTCCCGGGTCGTCGCGCTCCACGAGACGTCGTACGAAGAGGGGAGGACGTGGTCGCGCTCACCGCGTGCGTCGAGAAACCGCACCTCGCCGGACGGCGAGAGCGACCAGCGCAGGACACGGATGTCCTCGGCCTTGGCCCCGGTCCGGAACACAGCCAGCAGCTTGCCGTCCACGTGGCGCAGGCGCAGGAGCCGCGCGCCCTGGAAGTAGCGGTGCAGCGCGGCGAATTCGGT
The DNA here is from genome assembly GCF_046506645.1 of Streptomyces sp. 5K101. NCBI lineage: Bacteria > Bacillati > Actinomycetota > Actinomycetes > Kitasatosporales > Streptomycetaceae > Streptomyces > Streptomyces sp. 5K101. The sequence goes on from NZ_JBKFFO010000005.1 coordinate 336,200, forward strand.
GACGAAGCCGGGGTCGTCGAGCAGGCCGGGCACCGCGTCGGCTGGGAGACGGTTCAGGTCACGGTTGTAGAGGGCGAAGACGTCGTCCGCCGAGGCGGCCTCGTAGCCGACGAGGAGCACGTCGCCGATGGCGACGATGTCGCGGGATACGACGTTGCGCTCCGTACGGAAGTGATCGGTGGCGGCGAGAGCGAGTTCCGTGGCGCCGAAGGCTGCGATGCGCTCGGTGTTGAGAGCGTCCGCGCGGCGGGCCAGCTCGCCGGCCCGGGCATCGAGACGGTCGCGCAGCACCTCGTACGTACCGGCGTCCAGGCCGCTTGCCGCCTCGGTCCCTGTCACTGTTCAGCTCCCTCATGTGCGTGATGAGTCTCCGGAGCTGCCGTCCCCCGCGCGGCAGCTCCGAGTATTTCGAGACCGGCTCGGTCAGCTCGTGGCGGTTCCGTTCAGCCCCGCGAGCTCGGCGACCGGCATGTCGGCGAGGCCCAGCTGCCGCGCCTTGCCGATCAGCTCCTCCAGCTGGCCGGACCCGGCCGGCATGAGCTTCATCAGCAGGGCGGAGACGGTCAGGTTCTGCACGTCGGCCGTGGAGACCGACCCCAGCACCTTCGTCAGGTCCTCGGTGAAGGACGCGGAGCCGTCGAGCCACGGGCCGGCCAGCGCTTGCGCGGTCTGCGAGTGGTGGACGAAGCCGTCGACGCTCTTGCCGAGTGAGATCGCTCCGACGATCCGGTCGAAGAAGGCGGACTCGCCTCCGACGATGTTGATGTCGGCGTTCTCCAGGCCGGTGGCCAGCACCGTGGCCTGTGCCTCGGCGACTTGGCGCTGCACATCGATCCCGGCGAGCCGGATGTCCTTCTCCGCCTCCAGTCGCAGCCGGAACTCCTCGTGTGCACGGGATGCCTCGTCGAGCGCGGCCATCGCGGCCGCCTTCTCAGTGAGGCCCGCCGCCTCGGCCTTGAGCTTCTCGCCGATGGCCGCCGCCTCGGCGAGGGCCTTCTCGCGAGTGCCGACCGCCTCGGCACGCAGCCGGGCCTCGGTCGCCTCTGCCTCGGCGCGGCCGGCCTTCTCGATGGCGTCCGCTTCCTTCTCGCGCACCTGGACTGCCGCCAGGCCCTCGGCCGCGGCTTCGGCCTGGATGCCCTCGGCAAGCCTGACCTTCGCGCGGGCGTCCATGTCAGCGGCCTTGTGGCGCGCCTCGGCAAGAGTGAGTTCCTCCGCCGCCCGGTGGATCGCGGCCTGCTCGGCGGCTTCGGCGGCCTTGATGTCCTTGACCAGCTGCTCCTGCGCCTCGGCCTCGGCGGCGATAACCACAGTCTGGCGGTTGCGCTCGGCCTCCTCGACGGCCCGGAGCTTCTTGATCGACTCCTCCTGTTCGGCGACCGTACGGTCCACCGCGACCCGCTCACGAATGACCTCGGCGATCTCCCGGCGCTCGGACTCGACCTCCTTTTCCGCCGAGATGCGGGTCAGCTCGGTCTCCCGGTCCCGGGCGATGACCTCGAGCAGGCGGTCCTTCTCGATGCGCTCGTTCTCGATGGCGATGACCCGCTCACGGTTCTTCTGCGCGACGGCGACCTCGCGGGCCTGGTTCTCCCGCTGGATGCCCAGCTGCTCCTCGGTCCTGAGGAACGCGCTCTGCGCACGCAGCCGCTCCTCCTCCACCACCCGCGCCGTCTCGGCCTCCTCCTTGGCCCGTACGGTGTCGATCTCGCGCTTCTGCTTGATCTCGGCGTCGGCCTGGCGGCGTTCCAGCTCCAGGATGGCTTCGCGGGCGTCGACGTTCTGACGGGTGATCTCCTTCTCCTCCGTGCGCTGGAACTCGTTGGTGCGCACGTGCTCGACGGCCGTCAGCTCGGTGATCTTCCGGATGCCCTGGGCGTCGAGGATGTTGGATGCGTCCAGCTGCGCGAGCGGCGTCTGCTCCAGGTAGTCGATCGCCGCGTCCTCCAGGCTGTAGCCGTTCAGATCGGTGCCGATGACCTGGATGATCCGGTCCCGGAACTCATCCCGCTTGGTGTACAGGTCGGTGAAGTCGAGCTGCTTGCCGACCGTCTTCAGCGCCTCGGAGAACTTGGCGTTGAACAACTCCTGGAGCGTGGCCTGGTCGCTGGCGCGTGCTGTCCCGATGGCCTGCGCGACCTTGATGACGTCCTCGACGGTCTTGTTGACCCGTACGAAGAACGAGATGCGGATGTCGGCGCGGATGTTGTCCCGGCAGATCAGACCGTCCCGGCCTGTCCTGCTGATATCGATGGTCTTCACCGAGATGTCCATGACCTCGGCCTTGTGCAGCACGGGCAGGACGACCTGACCGGTGAAGGTCACGTCGACCTTTCTCATCTTCGAGACGATCAGCGCCTTGCCCTGCTCCACCTTGCGGAACAGCCGGCTGATCACGAACAGCATGGCGATGGCGATGAGCAGGACAACGGCGACGAGCACGCCGAGACCTACGGTGATGGCATCCATGAGGAATCCCCGGATCGAAGGGTGAGAGCTGAAGCAGGGGGCGGCGGGTCAGCCGCGGGGGTCGAGCGCCTTGTCGAAGGGCGTGACCCAAAAGAACTCGCCGGTGTCGTCGTACGCGTACAGCAGTCCCGTGCTGCCGAGCTCCATCCGGTCCCCGTCGCTCTGGCGGACCTGTACGACGGCGGTGGAACCGTCCCCCGCCGCGACTTCCGCCTGGCCGAACTCCTCGTCCACCCGTCCCGTGCGGATGGTGCAGGTCAGTCCGACGAAGTGGTGCAGGGACGGCCCGGGTTCATCGGGGAACAGCTTGGCCAGCGGGCGTACGAGTACACAGGTCAATCGCCAGGAGCCGATCAAGGAGACGGCCAGCAGGACGGCGCCGAGGAGGTGAAGCGAGGCGTCGGGCCACCCCGTGCTGGCGAGAAGGACGGATCCGGTGAGGCTGAAGAACCAGGCCAGGGCGACTAGCAGCGAGGTGGACACCGAAACGGGAACTCCGCCAAGATTCAGCGCGTCGGCGTCCACGTCCGCGTCGAAACTGTCCGTGTCGACTGCGCCCATCAGTACCAGCAGCCAGAAGCCGATGACCACGACGAGGGCGGCGGTGAACAGCGCCGTGGGGAACGTGGCGGTGGCCTGCAGAAACTCGGCCATGGTCCATCCCCCTTGTGTTTTCGGCACGGCACCCTGCTTTCCGGGGCCCAGCATCGGTTGCGTGCGCTTGGCTCCGGCAGGTTCATGCTGGCAGGACGCCACACGTGTTCGCATTGCCGTGCACCGGCAATCTTTACGCCCTCTTGATGCCGGTGACCGCCCCTCGGCACACCCGTGCCACCCTTGACGTTCACGCGTCAGAAAGGCGTCATCGGCGCGGCAAAGACGGGGAGGGGCCATGACGGAACTGGACACGGCCGAGGAGTATCTGACGGGGTATGCCCGGATCCTGAGCGGTGCCTGTGCCACCGGCAGACGCCTGACCCGCGACGAGCTGGAAGCACTACGCTCACAGGGCGAGCGGGCCGCGGAGGCCGGCATCGGGCTGCGCCTTCTGGTCCGTGCCCACTTGTCCGCCGCTCAGGACGTACGAGCCGAACTGCGGCGGGGCGCCGCCGCCGACCACCTTCTGACAGCGGTGGAGCAGGCAGTGGACGCCTTTGCGGAAGGACACGAGCGGGCTCAGCAGCTCGCTATCCGCCAACAGGAGGCAGCCCGCAGAGAGTTCATCGACGACCTGCTCCACGGGCGCAGTGATGCCGGCCGTCTCGCCGAACGGGCGGAACGCTTCGGACTGTTGTTGTCACACGCCCACGCGGTCGCAGTGGCACAGGGACCAGAGCCGTACGACGACGGCTATCCCGTCACGCGAAGCGTCGAGTCGTCCCTCATGGCGCGCTTCGGGGACCGCCGCATTCTGCTCACCACCAAGAACGGCCGGCTGATCTGCATCGCACCGGGCGACCAGGCCGACGTCCTCGGCTTCTTCGCCAAACAGGCGTACGCCGCGACGGACGGCGGCCGGGTGGCCATCGGCCGGCCCCACCCGGGCGTCGGCGGAGTCGTCCACTCCTACGAGGAGGCGCTCAACGCCCTCGACCTGGCCGCGCGCATGCATCTGGAGGCCCCGGTGCTGCACGCCGCGGACCTCCTCGTGTACCCGGTCCTCACTCGCGACCGGCAAGCCATGGCCGACCTCGTGCGCACCGTACTCGGCCCGCTCCAGCAGGCCCGCGGCGGCGCGCAGCCGCTCCTCGACACCCTCATCGCGTACTTCGACACCGGTTGCGTGTCCGCCGAAGCGGCCCGGCGGCTCTCTTTGAGCGTGCGGGCGATGACGTACCGGCTGGAGCGGATCCGCCAACTGACGGGCGCCGACCCCGGCGACCCCGGCGACCGCTACACGCTGCAGACAGCGGTCATCGGCGCCCGCCTGCTGGACTGGCCCGACCAGGAGCTCTGACGGCACACCGGATCTCGACCGCGGACTGGCCGTCACCCCTTGTCGGCATTCCCGTGGTCCTGTGCGTACCGGGCGAGGACTTGCTGAGTCGTTCCACCGGTGTGGAGGAACCGTTCATCGAGGGTGACCGCAAGGTCGGGCAGGGAAACGCGCAAGAGCTCCTTGACCAGCCGGCGTTCTTCACCGGGGCCGTCCGGCAGCTGTTCCGCCACGGCGACGAGGTACATGATGTTCGCGGCCAGGGAGGTGTTCTCGTCGCCGTCGTGGAAGTAGTACGACTCGGCGTACTGCCGGTAGTCCATGCAGACGTGAGCAAGGTCGGCGGCGAGGTTCTGAAAGGCGGTGCAGGCCACGGACGTGGACAGCTGCTGCTTCCCGAGGCCGGCGCGCCGCAGCTGGGAGACACGCAGGGCGACGGCTCGGCGGCGGGCAAGGGCGGGATAGATGCCCAGGACCCAGCTCACCGTGGCCGTCAGCAGGGCGAAGCCGACCACGGCTTCTACTGGGCCGAGGATACGCAGCCATCCGTCGGTCGGCGCGATGTCGCCGAGCCCCAGGGTGGCCATGGTGACGATGGAGAGGTAAACGGCGTCCAGGAAGCCCGAGTGTTCCGCCGGTGCCAAGCCCGTGGCGAAAGGGAAGCCGCCCGGCATGTGCGGCCAGTACATCAAAGCCCACCCGGCGATGACCGTGACCGCCCACAGGGCCACGACGGTCACCATGCCGAGAGGGCCTGCCAGACCGACCGTGCGCCGCCTGTCGAAACGGGCCGAGATTCGCCATGCGACGGTCATGACGCCTCTGCTGAGTCCTCCGTGGCGGGTCGGGTGCCACAGGGTGTGGAACATGTCCCTGAGGGCGAGCATCGCCAGTGCGAGGCCGCCAAGCGTCACCAGCCACTTCGCCACTGCTCATCCTTGGCTTATCGGTGGTCCAACGGCCGGTCGGCGGGGCGCTGCCGGGATCGGCGCCCGGCAGTACGCGGCTGCGGATGGCGGCCGAGGAGTTCGGCGAGTCCCCGTCGGGTGGCGCCCGACGTGCCCCGTTCCCGGTAGCGAGGACTGAAGAGGAGGGGAAGTCACCCGCGTAGAGCGCCTCGCGCTGGGCACGGATCGCAGGGCAGTTCACCCCGCCCGCCGCGGCCGGGCCGGAGGACCGACAGGGCATAGGTGCCCGATGATCGGATCTCGGTGACCGCATAACGGTCTGGTATCACTCGCTGGCACTTTCGGATATTACTGATCGTTATGTGATTCAGGTCACTAAAGGTCTCGTAAAGGCTGTGGTAAAACTACGCAACTCGTCCGCGGCCGCCTGTCGCGGCCTTCGGGGACCGGGCTGATGCCCGGCAACAAGACCAGGGTGATCACGCTCCGAGTTCGCGGAGCGCACCCGTCGCCGATCGGACAACGGCGTTCACTCAAGCCCGCACACCAACCGGCCCCACCCCCACGCCGGTCCTGCGCCAACGAGGTAGCCAACGTGTCACTCGACTCCATTACCACATCCGTCGACGAAGCCGTCAGCGGATTCTTCGAGCCCATAGCCACCTGGCTCGGAGAAGTCGTCTTCTATTCCGTTCCTGTAGGCGGGACGGACCTGCCCCTCATCGTCGCCTGGCTGGTCGTCGCCGGTCTGGTCTTCAGCGCCTGGTTCGGGCTCGTCCAGATCCGCAAGTTCAAGCTCGCCGTCGACGTGGTGCGCGGGAAGTACGACGAGAAGGGGTCGGCCGGCGAGGTCAACCACTTCCAGGCTCTGACGGCGGCCGTCTCCGGCACGGTCGGCCTCGGCAACATCGCGGGTGTGGCGGTCGCGGTCTCCATCGGTGGCCCCGGTGCGACGTTCTGGATGATCCTCTGCGGCCTGCTCGGCATGGCGACCAAGTTCGTCGAGGTCACGCTCGGCGTGAAGTACCGCGAGGTGCACGCCGACGGCACCGTCTCCGGCGGCCCGATGCACTACCTGCCCAAGGGCCTGGCCGACCGCTTCGGCAAGAACGGCAAGACCCTCGGCAAGGTCCTCGCGATCCTCGCCTCCTTCTTCGTCCTGTTCTTCGGCCTCTTCGGCGGCAACCTCTTCCAGGTCAACCAGTCCTACGCCCAGCTGGTCTCCGTGACCGGCGGCGAGAACGGCCTGATGGGCGGATCCGCCGGCGCGCTCTTCTTCGGCATCCTCATCGCCGCCCTCGTCGGCATCGTCCTCCTCGGCGGCATCCGCTCCATCGCCAACGTCACCAGCAAGCTCGTCCCCGCCATGGCCGGCATCTACATCGCCGCCTGCCTGGTCGTCATCCTGGTCCACGTCTCCGCCGTCCCGGCCGCGATCGCCACCATCATCGAGGGCGCCTTCAACCCGCAGGGTGTCGCGGGCGGTGTACTCGGCGCGCTGATCATCGGCTTCAAGCGGGCCGCGTTCTCCAACGAGGCCGGCCTCGGCTCCGCGCCGATCGCCCACTCCGCGGTCAAGACCAAGCACCCCGCCAGCGAGGGCCTGGTCGCCCTGCTGGAGCCGTTCATCGACACCGTGGTCATCTGCACCATGACCGCGCTGACCATCGTCATCGCCAACCCGGCCAGCTGGGCCGAGGCCCGCGCGGGCGAGTCCATCGGCGGCGTCACGATCACCTCCGACGCCTTCGCCACGGTGCTGCCCTGGTTCCCGTACATCCTCACCATCGCGGTGATGCTGTTCGCGATCTCCACGGTGCTGACCTGGGGCTACTACTGCATGAAGGCCTGGACGCACCTGTTCGGCCGCAGCCAGGCCAGCGAGCTGACCTTCAAGGTCCTCTACACGGTGTTCGCCGTCGCCGGCTCGCTGCTCACGCTGCAGACGCTGATCGACATGGCCGACGCGGTGCTGTTCATGCTCGCCGTCATCAACATCATCGGCCTGTACCTCCTCGCCCCCGTCGTCAAGCGCGAGCTCAACTCGTTCCTGGAGTTCGTCCGCGCCCGCAATGCCGGTGAGATCACCGAGGACGACGAAGACCAGGAGCCGGTGAAGACCACCGTCTGACCGCCCCCGCGGCCCGGCTCCTGGGGTCCCCCCGCCGAAGGCAGGAGGGAGGGCCCGTCCACACCTCGCGCCCTTGGTGTGGACGGGCCCGCTTGTCATGTCTCTGAGGGCGTTTCAGCAGGTGAAACGCCCTCTAGTGGGATCGCGTAGGGCCGGTTAGGGTGTGAAGAACGCGTCAACGGCCCTCCCCTGAGCGGCAGTGCCAGACGCGCGGTGTGCCGGGAAGTCTGGTCGGCGTCTTCGGGCCCGTGTGCCCAAACCGATCCCTTACCCGGAGGTCCACCCATGGCTGCTGCCCCGCGCGAGCGTGCCCCGTTCCTCGGCCTGCTCCCGCTGCCGGAACGCAACGCCGTGGTCCAGGCTCTGAGGACGGAAACGGTCGGCGGCCTGGTGCTCCTCGCCGCCGCCGTGCTGGCCCTGGTGTGGGTGAACAGCCCCTGGGGCGATGTCTACGAGCGAATACGTGACTTCCACTTCGGCATACCGGCACTCGGCCTGGACCTCTCCGTCGGCCACTGGACCGCCGACGGACTGCTCGGCGTCTTCTTCCTCGTCGCCGGCATCGAGCTGAAGCGAGAGCTGGTCGTCGGTGAACTGCGTACGCCCGCCACCGCCGCCCTCCCGGTCATCGCCGCGGTCAGCGGCATGGTTGTTCCCGCCGCCTTCTACGCCGTCACCGCCTCGGCCGGCGGCGGAAACGTGAACGGCTGGGCCGTGCCGATGGCCACCGACATCGCCTTCGCTCTCGCCGTGCTCGCGGTCCTCAGCAGCCATCTGCCCGCCGCGCTCAGGGCGTTCCTGCTCACGCTCGCCGTCGTCGACGACCTCGGCGGGATCCTCGTCATCGCGATCTTCTTCACCAGCGACCTGAACTTCGCGGCATTGGGCGGCGCGTTCGCCGGCCTGGTCGTCTTCTACGTGCTCCAGCGCTTCCGTGTGCGCGGCTGGTGGTGGTACGTCCCCCTCGGCATCGCGATCTGGGCGCTGATGTACAACGGCGGCGTCCACGCCACCGTCGCCGGCGTCGCCATGGGCCTGATCCTGCGCACCACCCGCGACAAGAGCGAGGACGCCTCCCCCGCCGAGCGCACCTCCCACCTCCTGCACCCCGTGTCCGCCGGTATCGCAGTGCCTCTGTTCGCGCTCTTCGCCTCCGGCGTCAGCGTCACGGCCGCCTCCCTGGGACAGGTCTTCACCGAACCGGAGCCGCTCGGCGTTGTGCTGGGCCTGGTCGCCGGCAAGGCCCTCGGCATCTTCGCCGGCACGTACCTGGCGGCCCGCTTCACCCGAGCCCGTCTCAACCCCGAACTCGCCTGGGCGGACGTCTTCGCGCTCGCGGTGCTGGCGGGGATCGGCTTCACCGTCGCGCTGCTCATCGGCGAGCTGGCCTTCCCCGATCCGGCCACCGCCGAACACATCAAGGCCGCCGTCCTCGTCGGCTCAGTCATCGCCGCCTGCCTCGCCGCCCTCCTCATCAAGCGCCGCAACGGTGTATACCGCCGCCTGTACGAGGAGGAGAACCGCGACGACGACCACGACGGCATCCCCGACATCTACCAGCGCGCCGGTGCCCCGAACCACTGACGCCGGTGCCCCGAACCACTGACCAGGAGGGCACATGGATCCCCACTCGCTGACGGTGGCCGTCACCGCCGTCACCCTCGTCATGGGAACCGCGGTGGCGTGGTCGATGCTTGCCGGTGTACTCGTCGCCTACGTCGTGGGCCCGTCCACCTCGGGACTGACCACCCTTTCGCAGGCGTGGGCCTGATGAGCGCGGTTGGTGGTCCTAACCGTTGCTCGAGGGAGGGTCCCTGGCCTTCGGGCGCGTGCCGCGCCGACGCTCGTGGGCATCGCCAAGCTGGTAGATGTCCGGAATGCCGTCCGCGTTCTGGTCGGCGGTCTCCGCCTCGTACAGCCGCCGGTATTTGTTGTTCCGCAGCCTCAGCAGCAGGCAGGCCACGACGGCAGAGGTCAGGGAGCCCAGGAGGACTCCGGCCTTGATGTGCTTTAGCTCGGCCGGATCGGGGTAGGCCAGCTCGCCGATGAGCAGGGACACGGTGAATCCGATGCCGGCCAGCATGGCCACGGCGACGACGTCGGCCCAGGCGAGGTCCTCGCTGAGTCGGGCTCGGGTGAAGCGCACGGCGAGGTAGGAGCCGCCTGCGATGCCCAGGACCTTGCCGGCGGCCAGGCCGAGCGCCACACCCAAGGGTTCGGGGCGTTCGACGACATCGCCCAATGTGTCGCCGGAAACGCTCACTCCGGCCGCGAAGAGTGCGAAGAGCGGAACGGCCACCCCGGCGGAGACGGGCCGGGCCAGGTGGGCGATCCGCTCGGCCGGACGCCTGCCTCGCTCGCCGTCCTTCGCCACGCGCAGCATGAGCCCCATGGCGACTCCGGCCACGGTGGCGTGGACGCCGCTGGCGTGCGTCAGCCCCCAGATGGCCAGGGGCAGGTACCAGTACCAGCCGTGCACCCGCCTCCGGTCATGCAAGTGGAAGAACAGCCCGAGGCCGAGTACGGCGCCGATGAGGGCGGGAAGGTGGATCGCGGACGTGTAGAAGATGGCGATGACGACGATGGCCCCGAGGTCGTCGACCACGGCGAGGGTGAGCAGGAACGCGCGCAGTGCGGAGGGCAGATGGGTACTGATCACCGCGAGGACGCCCAGTGCGAAGGCGATCCGTGGCCATGGGGACGGCCCAGCCGTTCCACGTACCGCCCCTGGAGGTGGCGACGAGTCCGTAGACCAGTGCCGGCACGAGCATGCCGCTGGCGGCCGCGACTACGGGCAGGAGGGCGGTTTCCCGATGGCGCAGTTCACTCGATGACCAACTCGCGCTTGAGTTCGGCGCCGGCCACGAAGAAGAAGATGGTCAGCAGTCCGTCCGCCGTCCAGTGGGCCACGGAGAGGTTCAGGCCCAGTGCTTCGATGCCGAAGTGGAAGTTGCGTATTGACTCGTACGCGCCGCTCAGCGGCGTGTTCGCCCACACCAGCGCGACGGCCGCCGCGGCGAGCAGAACCATGCCGCCCACGGTCTCCGTGCGCAGAGCGTCCGCCACGAAGGTGTGCTCGGGCAGGGGGAGCCGCCCGAGGAAGGTGCGGGTCCGGCGGTTGCTCCGGGGCATGCGGCTGATCTCTCGGCGGTCAGGGGGTCTTCGTACGCTTCAGGTCGGGGAGCCTGCCAGCGGCCGGGTGGTGCGCGTTCAGGGCGGTAAGCGTGCGGCTCGTCGATCAACGGCGTGGGTGTCGGATGGGCCGGAGAGGGGGCGAGCGCAACTGACATGGGGTCACCGGGGGAGGCCTTCTCGAAGGTCCTTCCGGCGGCCTCAGGTGCGAGGGTCGGAATGCCGTCCCTCGCGTGCCGTGGGGTAGCGGATCGCTGCGCGCGCCGTCCTTTCGCCGGTGTTGCCGGCAGGACGCGGCGCTGCATGTGTAGGGAATGGGCCGGAGTAACGCCGTTCGGCGGGCTCTTGTTGTCGTCGGGCGACGTCTGCCCGCTGAGGATCGCCGTGAGGAGCATGCCGACCACCGCTACCACGGCGAGCACGATGGCCAGCTTCCCGTACCACTTGTGTGATGCCTTGTTGTCGTTCTCGTTCTCGTGGCCGTCTTCGGGGAACTGATGGTTGAGGGCGTCCATCAGCGAGGCCAGCTCCGGGTCGTCCCGGGCGAGGTGCCGCTCCATCTCCGCGAGGATGCGCCGGTCGTCCATCGAAGGGGTCACTCCGATCACCTGCGTTCTCATGTCTGTACGGGGCGGGGGGCACCCCCGGCATCGGGCGGGCGGAGCATGTCGACCAACCGCAGGATTTCCATGGGCAGCGGGAAGATGAGGGTGGAGTTCCGCTCGGAGGAGACCTCGGCCATGGTGGAGAGGATCCGCAGGTGCATGGCGGCGGGGTGGCCCTCAAGCCGTTCCGCCGCATCCGCGAGCGTCTGCGCGGCCTCGAACTCGCCCTTGGCGTGAATGACCTTGGCGCGCCGGTCGCGCTCAGCCTCGGCCTGCCGGGCCATCGCGCGGCGCATGGCCTCCGGCAGCTCGACGTCCTTCACCTCGACCAGGGTGACCTTGACGCCCCAGGGGTTGGTGACGTCGTCGATGATCTGCTGGAGACGCTGGTTGATCTCGTCCCGATTGACCAGCAGCTCGTCCAGGTCCACCTGGCCGAGGATGCTGCGCAGCGTGGTCTGGGCTATCTGCGAGGTGCCCTTGATGTGGTCCTCGATCGACACGACGGAGCGGTTGGGGTCGACGACGTTGAAGTACGTTACGGCGTTGACCCGTACCGTGACGTTGTCCTTGGTGATGACGTCCTGCGGCGGGATGTCCATCGTCACCGTCCGCAGCGAGACGCGCACCATACGGTCCACCACGGGAATGATCACGAACAGTCCCGGGCCCTTGGCGCCGATGATCCGTCCGAGCCGGAAGATCACCCCGCGCTCGTACTCGGGCACGATCTTCACGGCGGCCATCAGCAGCATGAGCAGGACGGCTGCGCCGAGGATGATGCCGATCAGTCCTGAGTCCATGATCCATCCTCCTGTTCGGTCTCCCGGCCCCCCTCGGGGCCGGCACCTTCGACGATCAGGTCCAGTCCATCGAGGTCCACGACGCGGACGTGCTCTCCTGCGACGATCGGGGCGTCGCGGCCGCGGGCGGTCCACCAGGCGCCTTCGAGCAGCACCTGACCTGTACTGGTGCGGGGATCGACTCGGCGTACGACGGCCTCACGGCCCACCAGCCCCTCGTGCCCGGTCGTGGCAGGCGCCCGGCGGGCACGCCACGCAAGCCGGCCCGCCAGCAGAGTGCCGCCTCCCACCACCACGGCGGTGGGCCACAGCACGGCGGGATCCACGCCCAGCTCGCCCCGGAAGAGCAGCACGCCCGCGAACACGAGAGACACGGTTCCTCCGGCGGCGAAGATGCCGACCCCTGGTGTGAGCACCTCCGCGACGAACAGAGCGGCGGCGAGTGCAAGGAGCAGCAGACCGCCGACGTTGAACGGCAGCACGCTGAGCGCGACGAAACCGAGGACCAGGAGGATCGCCCCGGTGACCCCTCCAAGCCCCATGCCCGGGCTGGCCAGCTCGTAGATCAATGCCAGCGTTCCGATCGACAGGAACAGAAACGCCAGCTCGGGGCTGGCCAGCAGTTGGCGGAGCTCGCCGAAGAAGCCGAGGCCGTGCTCCACCACCTGAGCGCCGGTCGTCCGCAGGACGACCTCGTGCGGGGCGTCCGCCGGGCCGACGATGACCCGCCGTCCGTCCAGCTCGGTGAGCAGGACATCACGAGACGGCGCCACCAGATCGACCACATCAGTCCGCACCGCCTCCTGGTCGGACACCGCCGTACCCTTGCGCACCATGTCCTCGGCGAACCGCGTACTGCGCCCTCGCTCTTCGGCGATCGACACCGCGAACGCGACCGCGTCACTGACGACCTTGTCGCTCGCCTCCTCGCCCTGGCCGGTCACCGGCGTGCCGGCCCCGATGTGGGTGCCGGGCGCCATGGCGGCGACGTGCGCGGCCATCGCGATGTAGGCGCCCGCGGACGCGGCGCGCGCTCCGGGCGGGGCGACGTAGACGACCACGGGGACCTCCGACGCGAGGAAGTCCTGGACGATCTCCCTGGTGGACTGCAGCAACCCGCCCGGCGTATCGAGCTCGATCACATACGCCGCGTGCCGATCCTGCTCGGCGGTGCGCAACCCTTCCTGGAGGTGATCGGCGACGACGGGGGTGATGGTGCCGTCGACACGGGTGACGAGCACAGTCGACGGCGACTGCGCCGCGCTGATCGACGGTGCCGCGAGCAGGCAGGCCAAAGCGAGCAGGAGGAGGCGGGTAAGCCTCCGCAATGACGCCAGAGAGCGGGTCTGGGGCACGGCGCGGCACCCCCTTCGAGTCCGAGCGCGGACCTCGCCGGGTGCTGTGTATTCACGGGCTACCCGTCCCCTTCGACCGGACGCCTGCCGAGGCTGCACAGCGACGGCCGTCTCGGACCATCCCATATTGCCGAGGTCCGGCAAAATGGGACCATGGAGACGGGCAAGCGGGGCGACGCAGCGCAGGCAGCCGCGGGAACGGCCGCAACGGAGAGGGGCCTGCCGGCGGCCGATGCGCTGGAGGGCTTCGAGGAGCAACTCGCCGTGATCTCCCTCAACAGGCGACGGCTGGCTGAGGCAGACCTCGAGCCCTTCAGGGAACTCGCGGTCGCCGCGGCGGACGACGGCACTCCGCTGCGGGCGCTTGTCGGCACCTGCCTGGACTCCGCCTGCCGGCACTGGGCGGATCTACCCGGCGCGAAACAGGCACGGGACCGTGAAGCTCTGGAGCAGGTGGTCTCCGCCGTCCTGTGGGCCGTCGGGGATACGACGGTGGCGCTGACCGAGGCGTACGAGACCGCTCACCGGGCGGCCATTCGCGGAGAGGAGGCTACACGGCGCGAGTTCGTCGACGACCTCCTGGAAGGCCGCACCCACCTGGGCCGGCTCGCCGAGCGGGCCGAGCGGTTCGGATTCCGTCTGCTGGGCCCCCACGTCGTCGCTGTCGTCCGCGCAGCAGGCGCCTTCGGGGCTGGGGATGCCGCGACCCGTTACGTCGAGGAGGCGCTGGTGGCCCGGTTCAGCGCCCGCGGGGAACTGATCACTACCAAGGAGGGCCTGCTGGTGTGCGTGTCGCCCGGCGCGGCGACGGAGGTCCCCGCCTCCCTCGCCGAGGGTGTGCGCCACGCCGTGGGCGAGGAGTACCGGATCGCCGTCAGCCGGCCCCGGCCGGGACCCAGCGGCATCGTCCGCTCCTACCAGGAAGCCCGCAGCACCCTCGGCCTCGCGGCGACCCTGGGCCTGCGCACCCAGGTCGTGGACGCCGCCGACGTCCTGGTCTTCCAGGTGCTCGGCAGGGACCGAGCGGCGATCACCGACCTGGTCGCCACCGTGCTCGGTGGGCTTGAGGGGGCCCGCGGCGGCCCTCAGCCGCTCCTGGAAACCCTGAGCGCGTACTTCGCCAGCGGCTGCCTGAACACCACCACCGCGCGGCTGCTCGGCCTGAGCGTCCGAACCGTCAGTTACCGGCTCGGCCGCATCCGGCAGCTCACCGGCCACGACCCCACCGATCCCGAGCAGCGATACGTCCTCCAGACCGCCGCGCTCGGCGCCCGTCTCCTCGACTGGCCCTCCAGCCCCCTCCAGCCCGCCGACTGCCCCCTCCTCCCTCACCCCAAGGAAGCGTTCAGCGATGCAGGGCCTCCGTCGCGGCGAAGAGCCCGACGGCCAGCGGCAGCGCCCGCCAGGCGAACGCAACGCCCGTCACAGCACGGCCGGCCTGGCCCTGGGGCGGCAGCTCAGGGTGGCGGGCGAGCACCGTCAAGGTGTCCGCCACGTGGCTGCCGTGGCTGGTACGACGCAACAGCCGGTTCGCCCACGGCGGCAAGAAGGAGCCTGCCAGGGCCTCCTTATCGGGGCCGGAAAAGCCGAGGAACCCGTCGCGGCGAAGCTCGACGTGACCGATCGCCGACCACGGAATGCATCGCACCGCCCAGAACCTGCGGAGGTGCACGCCCTCTCGGTCGGCGGCGACACGCCACATGCCCAAACGGCAGCACACCAGCCCACGGCGGCACCCCGGCCGGGTAGGCCCGCACGCCAGACGAACGGCACTGGAGACGCTTCCATACCGGCCGCCAGTTCCTCGATCCGCAACCGCCGCTCGTACCGCTGCCGGTGCCGTGCGCTGCGCCGGTCCACGGCCGTCACCGCCCGTCCCGGGCGAAGAGGCGCAGAACCGCGGCCATGAGCAGAAGGACCACCCCCGCTGCCAGCACGAGCGAGCCAGGGCCCGGAAGCACGTACATCACAGCCCCGGCGCCGACGAGCACGGCACCGCTGCCGGCCAGCCACCCCAAAGCCGGACGCCTGTACCGCCCGTTCACGACCCACCTACCTCGCCGCCGGAATTGACGGTCGGCCAGTTCGCTGCCTCACGGCGGTTGAATCGCTCGCAGAGCGTCGCCCCCAGGATGAGTCCGTGTCCGCCGAAGACGGTCATGGGCACCAGCACCATGCGCACGAGCTCCGCGGCCTCGGGTCCCATCCCGGAGAGGGTCGTGACCGGCGGAGCCAGCAGGCCCGCGTACAGGACGAACGCCGCGATCCCCTTCACCTTCAGCCCGCCGGGCGTGGAGTCCGCCGCATCCACCGCGGCACACGCCCGGCCATCAGCGCCGCCGCGAGAGGCAGCATCACGGCTGACGAGACGGCGATCCACAGCCACTGAAATATCAACACGGCTCCTCCTTGGGGCGCACTCAGCGCTGCCGGGCAACCGTGCCGTCGTCGTCCTTGTCCGGGATCCCGGCGAGGTCGTCGACGTCGAACAGCCTGGCGATGGGTACGTCGGTGCTGCTGTGGGCGATGATCGAGAACGCGATGCAGACGGCGATAAGCGTGAACGCCTGCTCGCCCTGCGGAATACCTGCCTGGAGCACGAGCAGCCCGTAGACGACCGATGCGAACCCCTTGGGTCCGAACCAGGCGGCGACCAGCTTCTCGCGGCGGTCGAACCGCGTGCCGATGAGCGAGAGCAGGAGGGATGCGGGTCGGATGAGCACGATCGCCAGGAACACCGCGACGTATCCGCCGAAGGAGAGGTCTCCGAAGAGCTGCGGTGTCAGGAGCGCGCCGAAGACGAGCAGGGCGGCGAACTTGGCCAGCTCCGCCAGGGCCTCGCCGAGCGGCTCGAACGCCGTCTTGGCCTCCGGCGATACGGCCACGATCACGGCGCCCGCCGAGAACGCCGCCAGGTAGGGGTTGGCGTGGGTCAGGTGGCACAGGGCGTACAGGATGATCCCGGTGGCCAGCGGCAGCAGCGGCTGCAGCTTCGGCTCCGCGCCCAGCAGGCGGAAACGTGCGAGCCCGTTGACGAGCAGCGGCAGCAGCACGCCGAAGGCGAGCCCCAGCGCCAGCTCCAGGCCGATCTTCCCGAACGACGCCTCGGCGTGGCCACTGCTCGGGCCAGCCGCGGCGATGAGGACCAGGACGACCGGGAGTGCGAGCCCGTCGTTGATGCCGCTCTCCACATTCAGCAGCTGCCGCAGCTTGGCGGGCACTTCCTTGCGGCTCACGATGGCGGAGGCGAACACCGGGTCGGTCGGCGCCAGGACGGCGCCGATGAGGAAGGACGTGGTCCAGTCCAGGCCGACCAGGTAGTGGGTGACCAATGCCATGCCGACGAAGGCGAGCGGCATGCCGAGGCCGAGGGCCCGGGCCGGGTTCTTCCAGCTGGCACGCAGCTTGAGGAAGGACACGTGCATGCCGTCGGTGAACAGCACGGCGAACAGCGCCAAGTCGGCGGTGACCGCGACGATCTCGCTCTCCGGCGTGATGTGGATCAGCCCGAGGAAGCCGTCACTGACGAGCGCGCCGCCGACGAGGAAGAGGAAGGACGTGGACAGCACGGTCCGGGCCGCGAGCCCGGAGAGCAGAACCGCGATGAGCAGAGCGGCACCGAAGACGGCTACGAGCACCATGCGAGAAACTTCCGATCAGCGAAGACAACTGTCCCTTGTTCGCCGACCAGGCTTCCCGGCACACCGCAGCGGACTTTACATGCTTCTTACGCGTTCTTGACAGGTGCCTGGCGGGCATACGCGATTGGTCCACGCTGCCGGTGCACGGCAACGACCGCACATACGGGGGCGCCCCACATCCGGATTCCCGCCGATACAACTGGGTCACGGCGGCCGAATCATTGACGCGCCGTACGCGGCGTCTAGGGCTTGCAACGCGGCTTCGTCGGTGTCCACATCCACCACGACGCGATTGTCCGGCGGTTCGCCGACAACGTCGGCGAACCGCCGACCGCCCAGGGTTCCGGGATGCCGGGTGCGGGCCGCGATCTCGTCGAGTCGGGGTGCGGGTGCTGGGGCTCTCACCGCGTTCAGTTCCCGTGCGCGGTGCTCGAGGCCCGCGCCGAGACCAGGTCGACTCGGTCGGTCAGGTCGGCCATCATGGACCGGCGTACGGCCACGTCGTGCCAACGCCTCTCCTTCTCCTCCAGAAGCTGGAGCTGCTTGTCGGGATCAACGGAAATTACCTTCCACTCGTGGACCCCGAGCCCAGCCCGGTCGGCCCGCTCAAGGTGTGCCGCCAGCGCAGCGTCACCCTGGCACCTGCCGAAGGCGCCAAGCACTGGCAGGCTCTCGAATACGGCGACGCAGAATGGCAGAAGGTCTACTTCCGGCTCCGCAACAGTGTCGAGGGCTACAACGGCTACGCGAAGAACCCCCTGGCCGAGGCCATCGAGGCTGCCGGCTCCGGCCGTAACCGCGGAATGCCGCCCAGACCATCCTCCTGGTCTTCCAGCTCGCCCACGCCAACCGCCGGAAGATCAAGAACTGGGTCGAGGCCCTGGCCCTGGCCGGCCAGAGACCTCGCCGACGCACCCACCACCGGCGACGGACCAAACCGCTGAGCAGCTGGACCCCCACCGGATACCTGGCCCCAAGCAGCTAGCACCACAGAGAACGGACCACCTCAACCGAAGATCTTGAAAGACGCGGGCCCGCTCCGTGACGTACGCCACGGAGCGGGCCTTGCTGCGTGCGGGCCGTCGGGCACGACGAAGCCCCTACAGCACTGCGGCCGCTGGGGTTGATCAACGAGAAACGGGCCCTCACCTGGACTTTCGTCCCTGGTGAGAACCCGTTTCGTCGGTTTCTCATGGTGCGCGAGGGGGGAGTTGAACCCCCACGCCCTTGCGGGCACTGGAACCTGAATCCAGCGCGTCTGCCTATTCCGCCACCCGCGCATTGGGTGTTGTCGTCCGGCGCTTCACCGGTTTCGGTGCTGCCCCCTGGCGACATGCAGAAGATTAGCACGCTGCGCAGGGTGGATTCACATCCGTTGTTTCGGGGCCCCTCGGAACGAACAGGGAACGAGGCGAGCAAGCGGGGAACGAAGAGCGGCCTGCCCCCACTCCTCCTGGATGCACCCCGGGTGCGGGACACTGTTCTCAGGCCGCCTCTACGATCCGTGTGAGAGGTGACACTCATCGACGGGGCAGACAAGGGGAACCAGCCGATTTCCCGACGCGTGGATACGATCAGTAAGCAGTACCAGGGCGACAACGACGGAGGAGGTGCCCCATGGGAGTCCTGAAGCGTTTCGAGCAGCGTCTCGAAGGCCTGGTCAACGGCACCTTCGCCAAGGTGTTCAAGTCCGAGGTCCAGCCTGTCGAGATCGCGGGCGCCCTCCAGCGCGAGTGCGACAACAACGCGACGATCTGGAACCGCGAGCGGACGGTCGTCCCCAATGACTTCATCGTCGAGCTCAGCGCGCCCGACTTCGAGCGCCTGAGCCCGTACTCGGGCCAGCTCGGCGACGAGCTGTCCGGCCTGGTCCGCGACTACGCCAAGCAGCAGCGCTACACCTTCATGGGCCCGATCAAGGTCCATCTGGAGAAGGCGGACGACCTCGACACCGGTCTGTACCGCGTGCGCAGCCGCACTCTGGCGTCGAGTACGTCACAAAACGCCGACCCCGCCGCCCCGCAGGGCGCACCGCGCGGCGGCTACGGCTACCCCCCTCCCGGCGCACCGCCCATGCCGGCCGCGCCGCCTCCCGGCATGCCCGGCGACCGGCGCCCCGGCCCCGCGGCCGGCCAGCGCCCGCCCGGCCCCGGCTCCCTGCCGAACGCGCAGGTACGCCGCTGGATCGAGATCAACGGCACACGCCATCAGATCTCCCGCCCGACGCTGGTGCTGGGTCGCAGCACCGACGCCGATGTGCGGATCGACGACCCCGGCGTCTCGCGCCGGCACTGTGAGATCCGGACCGGAACGCCCTCGACGATCCAGGATCTCGGGTCCACCAACGGCATCGTGGTGGACGGGCAGCACACCACCCGCGCTACGCTCCGCGACGGCTCGCGGATCGTCGTGGGCAGCACCACCATCGTTTACCGGCAAGCCGAAGGGTGAAGCGGGGGCAATGTCAGAGCTGACCCTGACGGTCATGCGGCTAGGTTTCCTGGCTGTTCTGTGGCTGTTCGTGATCGTGGCCGTCCAGGTCATCCGCAGCGACCTGTTCGGGACGCGCGTCACGCAGCGCGGCTCGCGCCGCATGGCCGACGCCCGTCCCCAGCAGGGGCGTCAGGCCGCTGCGCCGCCGCAGCAGCGCCAGCAGGCCGGCGGCCGCCAGCGCAGGGGGGCGCCCACGAAGCTCGTCGTCTCGGAGGGCAGCCTCACGGGCACCACGGTCGCCCTCCAGGGCCAGACGATCACCCTGGGCCGTGCGCACGACTCCACCATCGTGCTGGACGACGACTACGCCTCCAGCAGGCATGCCAGGATCTACCCCGATCGAGACGGCCAGTGGATCGTCGAGGATCTCGGGTCCACCAACGGCACCTATCTCGACCGGACCCGGCTCACCACCCCGACACCGATTCCGCTGGGCGCGCCGATCCGCATCGGCAAGACCGTCATCGAGCTGCGGAAGTAGTGCTACGTCATGAATGAGTGCGAGCGGAGCGAGCGAGCCGCAGGGGTCCCCGCGGGCGACCGGCACGGGCTCCCGACCGGAGGGTGGGCAGTGTGGCTCGAGACCGGCTGGCGCGACAGTCAAGCGGCGAACCGACGGGCGAGGTGCGCATGAGTCTTTCTCTGCGTTTCGCCGCCGGATCGCACAAGGGCATGATCCGCGAGGGCAACGAGGACTCCGGTTACGCCGGCCCGCGCCTGCTCGCCATCGCCGACGGCATGGGCGGCCAGGCCGCCGGCGAGGTCGCCTCCTCCGAGGTCATCTCCACGCTGGTCACCCTCGACGACGACGTTCCCGGCTCCGACATCCTCACCTCGCTCGGCAGCGCGGTACAGCGTGCGAACGACCAGCTCCGGATGATGGTCGAGGAGGACCCTCAGCTCGAGGGCATGGGCACCACGCTCACCGCGCTCCTGTGGACCGGTCAGCGCCTCGGTCTCGTCCACGTCGGCGACTCGCGCGCGTACCTGCTGCGCGACGGTGTGCTGACCCAGATCACCCAGGACCACACCTGGGTGCAGCGGCTCGTCGACGAGGGCCGTATCACCGAGGAGGAAGCCACCACCCACCCGCAGCGCTCCCTGCTGATGCGCGCGCTGGGCAGCGGCGACCATGTCGAACCCGACCTCTCCATCCGCGAGGTCCGCGTCGGTGACCGCTACCTGATCTGCTCCGACGGCCTGTCCGGCGTCGTCTCGCACCAGACGATGGAGGAGACACTCGCCAGCTACCAGGGCCCGCAGGAGACCGTGCAGGACCTGATCCAGCTCGCCCTGCGAGGCGGCGGTCCCGACAACATCACCTGCATCGTCGCGGACGTCATCGACACCGATTCCGGCGACACGCTCGCCGGACAGCTGAGCGACACCCCGGTCGTCGTCGGCGCGGTCGCCGAGAACCAGCACCAGCTGAACGACGGCGGCGCCATGCAGACCCCGGCCGGCCGCGCCGCGGGCCTCGGCCGCCCCTCGGCGGGGCAGGCTCCCAGCGGCAGCTTCGGCCCGCCCGGCTCCGGCGACGGATACGGCGGCATGCCGCCGGAGGGCTCGTTCGGGTCCTTCACCGACGACGACTTCGTCAAGGGGCGCGGCGGCCGCAAGTGGCTGAAGCGGTCGTTCTTCGTCGTCCTCGCCCTCGCGGTCGTGGGCGGCGGACTGTACGGCGGCTACCGCTGGACCCAGACCCAGTACTACGTCGGTTCCAAGGACGAGCACGTCGCGCTCTACCGGGGCATCAGCCAGGACCTGGCGTGGGTCTCGCTCTCGGATGTGGAGAAGGACCACCCCGAGATCGAACTCAAGTACCTACCGCCCTACCAGCGCAAGCAGGTGGAGGCGACGATCACCGAGGACAGCCTCGGCAGAGCCCGGGCAAAGATCGACGAGCTCGCCCGCCAGGCCACCGCCTGCAAGAAGGACGAGCAGCGCCGCGAGGTGGCCGACCGTGCCAGCACCCCGCCGCCCGGCGCGGGCGAGGGTGAGGCCGACGGCGCCGCCGGGACGCCGACCACGCAGAGCTCCAAGACCAAGCCGAACGCAGCCGCTCCCTCTCCGGGTCCCACCCTCTCGGAGGAGGAGCAGAAGCTGGCCTCGAACTGCGGCAAGCAGTAACAGGGCCGTAGGGGGCCTTCTCCACCATGAGCGTTGTCACCAACACGACCACGATCGGCGCGATCGACGCACCGAGCCGACGCAACACCGAGCTGATGCTGCTCGGGTTCGCCGTCGCGATTCCGGTGTTCGCGTACCTCAATGTCGGGCTCGCCCTCGACGGCGAGGTGCCGACCGGCATGCTCGGCTACGGCCTCGGCCTCGGTCTGCTCGCAGGCGTCGCCCACCTCGTGGTGCGCAAGTTCGCCAAGTACGCGGACCCGCTGCTGCTGCCGCTGGCGACGCTGCTCAATGGACTGGGCCTGGTGCTGATCTGGCGCCTGGACCAGTCGCCCCGGCTGCTGGCCCGCAGCGACTTCGCGCCGCAGGCCACCAACCAGCTGATGTACTCGGCCGTCGGCATCGCCCTGTTCCTCGGTGTGCTCCTCATGCTGAAGGACCACCGCATCCTGCAGCGCTACACCTACATCTCCATGGCGGCGGCGCTCGTTCTGCTGCTGCTGCCGCTCGTTCCGGGGCTCGGCGCGAACGTCTTCGGCGCGAAGATCTGGATCCGGGTCGGCGGTTTCTCCATCCAGCCGGGCGAGTTCGCGAAGATCATCATCGCCGTCTTCTTCTCCGGCTACCTCATGGTGAAACGGGATGCGCTGGCCCTGGCCAGCCGCCGCTTCATGGGGCTCTACCTGCCGCGCGGCCGGGATCTCGGCCCGATCCTGACCATCTGGGCCATGAGCCTGCTGGTGCTGATCTTCGAGAACGACCTGGGCACCTCGCTGCTGTTCTTCGGCATGTTCGTGATCATGCTGTACGTCGCCACCGAGCGGACCAGCTGGATCGTCATGGGTCTGCTGATGTCCGCGGGCGGCGCGGTCGTCGTCTCGCAGTTCGCGGGCCACGTCCAGTCCCGCGTGGCCGCCTGGCTCGACCCCTTCGGATGCCTGGAAACCGCCCAGGACCCCAACATGCTCAACGCCTGCGACCAGATGACGCAGGTCCTGATGTCCTTCGGCGCCGGAGGGACGCTCGGCACCGGACTGGGGCAGGGCAACTCCGACCTCATCCAGTTCGCCGCCAACTCCGACTTCATCTTCGCCACCGTCGGCGAGGAACTGGGCCTGGCCGGCGTGATGGCCTTCCTGCTGCTGTACGGCCTGCTCATCGAGCGAGGCGTGCGCACCGCCCTCGCGGCACGCGACCCATTCGGCAAGCTGTTGGCGATCGGCCTGTCCGGTGCGTTCGCGTTGCAGGTGTTCGTGGTCGCCGGCGGCGTGATGGGGCTCATCCCGCTGACCGGTATGACCATGCCGTTCCTCGCGGCAGGCGGTTCCTCAGTGATCGCCAACTGGGCCCTGATCGGCATCCTGATCCGTATCAGCGACACCGCGCGCCGTCCCGCGCCTGCCCCCGCCCCGTCCCCCGACGCCGAGATGACCCAGGTGGTCCGACCGTGAACAAGCCCCTGCGCCGGATCGCGATCTTCTGCGGGCTGCTCGTCCTCGCCCTGCTGATCCGGGACAACTGGCTGCAGTACGTCCGTGCCGACGAGTTGAACTCACACAAGCTCAACCGCCGCGTCCAGATCGAGCGCTACTCCTACGAGCGCGGCAACATCATCGTCGACGGCAAGGCCATCACCGGCTCCGTCGAGAGCGGCGACAGGTATTACAAGTACAAGCGCACGTACATCAACGGCCCCATGTGGGCACCGGTGACCGGGTACGCCTCCCAGGCGTACGACGCCAACCAGATCGAGAAGCTCGAGGACGGCATCCTCAGCGGCAACTCCGACCAGCTCTTCTTCGACCGCACCATGTCGATGTTCACCGGTGACAAGAAGAAGGGCGGCAACGTCGTCACCACCCTCAGCGGCAAGGCCCAGGAGGCCGCCTTCAAGGGGCTCGGTGACAAGAAGGGCGCCGTCGCCGCCATCGATCCGAAGACCGGCAAGATCCTCGCCCTCGCCTCCACGCCGTCCTACGACCCCTCCTCCTTCGCCGGCTACTCCGCCAAGGACGAGAAGGCCTGGGTCGCGCTGGAGAAGGACAAGGACAAGCCGAAGCTCAACCGCGCGCTCCGCGAGACCTACCCGCCCGGCTCCACGTTCA
Organism: Streptomyces sp. 5K101; assembly: GCF_046506645.1. Lineage (NCBI taxonomy): Bacteria > Bacillati > Actinomycetota > Actinomycetes > Kitasatosporales > Streptomycetaceae > Streptomyces > Streptomyces sp. 5K101. The sequence goes on from NZ_JBKFFO010000005.1 coordinate 359,908, forward strand.
AGGTGGTCACGGCCGCTGCGGCACTGGAGTACGGCGAGGTCGACGACATCGACGCCGCGACCGACACCCCGGAGCCGTACATCCTGCCCGGCACCCGCACCCCGATGGTCAACCACGCGGGCGGCTGCGAGAACGCCAGCCTGAACGAGGCGATGCGCGTCTCCTGCAACTCCGTCTTCGCCAAGCTCGGCGACGACGTGAGCCGCGACAAGATGGTCGAGATGGCGGAGCGGTTCGGCTTCAACAACCCGGAGATCGACACGCCGGTCCGCGCCGCCGCCTCCGTCTACGACAAGAACATGAGCCGGGACGGCAACGCACAGTCCTCCATCGGCCAGTTCAACACCGCGGCCACCCCCCTCCAGATGGCCATGGTCACGGCTGCCATCGCCAACGACGGCAGGCTGATGAAGCCGTACATGATCGACAAGCTCGTCTCGCCGAACCTGGACACCGTCCAGCAGAACAACCCGGAGGAGATGAGTCGCCCGATCTCGCCGAAGAACGCCCAGCTCCTCCAGCAGATGATGGAGAACGTCGTCGAGAACGGCACCGGCGGCAACGCCGCGATCAGCGGCGTGAAGGTCGGCGGCAAGACCGGTACCGCCCAGCACGGCGAGAACAACAGCAAGAACCCCTACGCCTGGTTCATCTCGTACGCCAAGGACGACAACGGATCGCCCGTCGCCGTCGCTGTCGTCGTCGAGGACAGCAACGCCCGTCGTGACGACATCTCGGGTGGCGGCCTCGCGGCCCCCATCGCCAAGGCCGTGATGAAGGCGGTGCTCGACGAACAGGAGTGACGAGGATCACTCCCGACCCGCATACCTGCACATTGCGATACCGGTCGGGTATCAGCTGTCGCTCCCGGGCGGATCAAGCAGTACGTGCCCGGTAGCGTATGCGCGAACAGCACACCGGCGGACCACACACGGGTGCGGTCGGGACTGACGGAGAGGGCTGGAAGGTTATGGAAGAGCCGCGTCGCCTCGGCGGCCGGTACGAACTGGGCTCGGTGCTCGGCCGTGGTGGCATGGCCGAGGTCTACCTCGCCCACGACACCCGGCTCGGCCGTACCGTCGCCGTGAAGACGCTGCGGGCCGACCTGGCCCGCGACCCGTCCTTCCAGGCCCGGTTCCGCCGTGAGGCCCAGTCGGCCGCCTCGCTCAACCACCCGGCGATCGTCGCTGTCTACGACACCGGCGAGGACATGGTGTACGACGGCGCCTCCGGCGGGGGCGCCGGGGTCTCGATCCCGTACATCGTCATGGAGTACGTCGACGGGTCGACCCTGCGTGAGCTGCTCCACTCCGGCCGCAAGCTGCTGCCCGAGCGCACGCTGGAGATGACGATCGGCATCCTCCAGGCGCTGGAGTACTCGCACCGCAACGGCATCGTCCACCGCGACATCAAGCCGGCGAACGTCATGCTGACGCGCACCGGCCAGGTCAAGGTCATGGACTTCGGCATCGCCCGTGCGATGGGCGACTCCGGCATGACCATGACCCAGACCGCGGCGGTCATCGGCACCGCGCAGTACCTCTCCCCGGAGCAGGCCAAGGGCGAGCAGGTCGACGCCCGCTCCGACCTGTACTCCACCGGCTGTCTGCTGTACGAGCTGCTGACCGTGCGGCCGCCGTTCGTCGGCGACTCGCCGGTGGCCGTGGCGTACCAGCACGTGCGGGAAGAGCCGCAGCCGCCCAGCAACTTCGACCCCGAGATCACGCCCGAGATGGACGCGATCGTGTTGAAGGCCCTGGTCAAGGACCCGGACTACCGCTACCAGTCCGCCGACGAGATGCGCGCCGACATCGAGGCCTGCCTCGACGGCCAGCCGGTCGCCGCGACGGCCGCGATGGGCGCTGTGGGCTATGGCGGCGGCTACGGCCCCGACGACCAGCCGACCACGGCGCTGCGCCAGGCCGACCCGGCCGGTCAGACATCCATGCTCCCGCCGATGAATCCGGACGACGGCGGCTACGGCGGTTACGACGACCGCCCGGACCGCCGGCGACAGAAGAAGTCGAGCACCTCCACGATCCTGCTGGTGATCGCGGGCATCCTCGTCCTGATCGGCGCGGTGCTCATCGGCCGGGCGGTCTTCAGCGACAGCAGCGGCGGCAACGTGCCGGTGCCCCAGCTGGTCGGCCTGACCCTGGAAGAGGCGAAGCAACGGGCCGAGAACGCCAGCGTCGAGGTGCAGCAGTCCGGTACCCAGCGCTGCGACCAGCCCAAGGGCAAGATCTGCAGCCAGACCCCCGAGTCCGGTGAGGTCCCCGAGGGCAGCACGGTCAACGTGGTCGTGTCGGAGGGCGCGCCCAAGGTCAAGGTTCCCGACGTCACCGACAAGGACGTCGAATCGGCGACCGAACTCCTCGAGGAGGACGGCTTCACGGTCGACATCAAGGAGGTCGAGTCCGCCGAGGAGGACCCGGGCACGGTCCTCGAGCAGAACCCGCCCGGCCGGTCCATGGTCGAGAAGGGCACCGAGGTCACGCTGACGGTCGCCAAGCAGGCCAAGGCGGACCTGCCGGACGTGGTGGGCCAGCAGTTCGACAACGCGAAGGGCCAGCTGGAGATCCTCGGCTTCGAAGTGGTCCGGCTGGACGTCGACTCGGCCCAGCCGGCGAACCAGGTCGTCGGCCAGAACCCGCCAGCCGGCAAGGTCGCCAAGGGATCCAAGGTCACGCTGCAGGTCTCGAAGGGCCCGCAGCAGACGCAGGTCCCGGTGCCCGAGATCCGGGGCAAGCGGGTGTCCGAGGCCAAGCAGATCCTGGCGCAGGCCGGCTTCACGAACGTCGCGATCGCCCCTGGCAACCCGCAGGACGACAACGCCCTCGTGGCCGGCTCCAACCCGTCGCCCGGCACCCCCGCCGACCCGAGCCAGCCGATCGTCCTCGCGACGTTCGGCGGTGGCGGCAACAACGGCGGCAACAACGGCGGCAACAACGGCGGCAACGGCGGCGGCTTCATCGGCGGCGTCGGCGACGACTGAGGTCCTCCCCGGAGCAGCACAGAGCCCCGGCACCCATGAGCGGGTGCCGGGGCTTTCCCGTGCCGTGGAGGCCGGCTAGCGCAGCTCGGCCGGTGGCGTCCGCTGCGCGTCCACCTTCTCCGTGCGCTCCAGCTCGCCCCACACGATGTACCGGTAGTCCGACGTGTAGACCGGCGTGCACGTCGTCAGCGTGATGTAGCGTCCGGGCTTGTTCCTGCCCGACTCCTCCGGGATCGGCTTCAGCACGTCGACGTTGTACTTCGAGGTCTCCGGGAGCGTCTCGTAGACCTTGTAGACGTACCAGGTGTCCTTGGTCTCGAAGACGATCGGGTCGCCCTCGCGCAGCTTGTGGATGTTGTGGAACTTGGCGCCGTGGCCGTCCCGGTGCGCGGCCAGCGTGAAGTTGCCCTTGTCGTCCCACGGGAGCGCGGACTTGATCGGGTCGGTGTAGTAGCCGGCGATCCCGTCGTTGAGGGCCTCGGTGCTCGTGCCCCTCTTGACCAGCACCTCGCCGTTCTCCATGGCGGGTACGTGGAGGAAGCCGATGCCGTCCTTGGTGTCCAGCTCACCGGGACCCCTGCTCGCCCAGCCGTCGCGCATCCGGTCGCCCTGCTGGAAGGCCTCCCGGTCGGCGAGGACGTTCGTCCACCACAGCGAGTAGACGACGAAGAGCCCCAGCACCAGGCCCGCGGTGATCAGCAGCTCGCCGAAGACGCTGATGGCGCCGGCGATCCGGCTTCGTGCACGTGCCACTGCACCTGTTCCTGTCTTGAAGTGTCTCGGCCGACGTCATCAGCCGACCAGTGCGTCGGGTTTTCCCTTGCTGCGCGGCCGTTCCTCGACCATCTTGCCCCACACGATCATGCGGTAGGTACTGGTGAACTCCGGCGTACAGGTCGTCAGCGTGATGTATCGGCCCGGACGGGTGAAACCGGAGCCCGGCGGCACTGGACCGATCACGCTCACGTTCGACGGCGGGGTCTGCGGCAGGATGCTCGTCATCTCGTACGTGTAGTAGGTGTCCTGCGTCTCGACGACGATCGGGTCGCCGGGCTTCAGCCGGTTGATGTACCGGAACGGTTCGCCGTGGGTGTTGCGGTGGCCGGCCACCGCGAAGTTGCCCTGCTTGTCCTGGGGCATCGCGGTCTTGAGCTTGCCCTCGCTGTAGTGACCGACCATGCCGCGGTCCAGGACGCCGTTCTTGTCGATGCCCTCGGCGATGGGGACCACGACGTCCAGCTTCGGGATGTACATGATGGCGAAGCCCTGGCCCGGTTCGAAGGCATCGGGCTTGCGTCCCTTGGCCCAGTCGTCCTGGATCCTGTTCGCCGCCTTGTCGGACTGCTGTCCGGCCAGCACGTTCGTCCACCACAGCTGATACGTGACGAACAGCAGCATCAGCACGCCGAACGTGATGAACAGCTCGCCGATGGCGCGGCTCGCGATGACGGCCGGGCTGTCCTTGGCCGCCTTGGCCGCCCGTCTCGCCTCGACCCGCGACATCGGTTTCGCGGGCCCTGCGGGCGTCTCGGCGGCTGCGGCGGCCGTCGCGGCGGCGGGCCGCCTTCGGCCCCTGCCCTTGGCCGCCCTGCGCCGCTCGGCCCGGCCGGGACCCGGTGGCGCCTCGGCCGCGCGGCGCGTGTCGGAGGTGCGCAGCGCCACCGTCTCGTCGTCGGTCACCGGGACGGTGACGGAAGGGCCGGGCGCGGACTCCCCCGGCGCGGCCTTGGGGGCCAGCGTCCCGAACACGGCGGTCTCCGCCAGGGCGTCCGGGGTTCGCTCCTCGGGCGCCGGCGGCTGCGGCGTGACCGGAGCGTGCGACGGTGCCCGTACCGGGGCCGGTTCCGCCTCCCGCTTCGGCTCGGGGCCGTACCAGTCCTGGCGGTAGCCCTCGCGGTCGTACCAGTCGACCGGCTCCCCTGCTGCCTGCGGCTCCGCGTACGGCGCGGACGGGGGCTCAGGGCCCCGGGAAACAGTCGGTGTGCGGAACCAGGCGGAAGCGTGCTCGCCCGGGGGCAGGGGATCCGTCAGCGGGTCGTAGCCGGGCCCGGCCTCGCCCCCGTACTGCCGCCCGTGCTCATGCTCGTGCTCGTGCCCGGGGCGCACGGCGCTCACGCCAGTGCCTTGCCCACCACCGGTGCGAGCCCTGCCGAACGCCCCACGGCTCCGGCGTCGCCGCACTGCACCAGCCAGTTGGCGAGCATGAGATGTCCGTGCTCGGTCAGGACTGACTCGGGGTGGAACTGCACGCCTTCGACCGGCAGTTCACGGTGGCGCAGGCCCATGATGATGCCGTCGGCCGTGCGTGCCGTCACCTCCAGCTCGGCCGGCAGGTCGGCGGGCTCGGCGGCCAGCGAGTGGTAACGCGTCGCCGTGAAGGGCGACGGCAGCCCGGTGAAGACGCCCTTGCCCTCGTGGGTGACCAGCGAGGTCTTGCCGTGCAACAGCTCGGGTGCGCGGTCCACGACGCCGCCGTAGGCGACAGCCATCGACTGCATGCCCAGACAGACGCCGAAGACGGGCACGCCCGTGGCCGCGCAGTGGCGGACCATGTCGATGCAGACACCGGCCTGTTCGGGCGCGCCGGGGCCGGGGGAGAGCAGCACTCCGTCGAAGCCGTCCTGCGCGTGCTCCAGGGATACCTCGTCGTTGCGCACCACTTCGCATTCGGCGCCGAGCTGGTAGAGGTACTGGACGAGGTTGAAGACGAAGCTGTCGTAGTTGTCGACGACGAGGATGCGCGCGCTCATCGGGCCGCTCCTTCTCCGTCGACCGTCACGTCGTTGAACGGGAGCAACGGCTCCGCCCACGGGAAGATGTACTGGAACAGCACATAGACGACCGCCAGGACCAGCACGAGCGAGATGAGCGCCCGCACCCACGCATTCCCCGGCAGATGCCGCCAGATCCAGCCGTACATGCCGTCCCTTTCCGTTCGGTACGGCACCAGACTAAAGGGCCGCGGGGGCCCGTGGGTCAGCTGTGGAAAGCTCGCGGTTTGCCGTCGGTCACAGGCTGCGTCGTATCGAGACGCGCCCAGACGACGAGCCGGTGGCTGCTGCCCCACTCCGGTTCGCACGTGGTGAGCGTCAGATAGCGGCCCGGCCCGTCCAGTCCGGCGGCGCCGGCCTCGGCCGGATCCGGCACGGGAGCGATGACGCCGATGTCCGTGGGCAGCGTGCGGTAGGGGGCCTGCACGATCCGGTAGGTGAACCAGGTCGTCCCGTCCGTCAGCACGACGGCGTCCCCCGCGCGCAGCCGCGGGAAGTCCTTGAAGGGGTCGCCGTACGTGCGGCGGTGGCCGGCGACCGCGAAGTTGCCCGTCTCGCCCAGGGCGGCGGTCCCCGCGTAGTGCCCGAGTCCCTTCTTGAGGACCCCTGTGCCGGTGCCCTCGAGGACCGGCCAGTCCCAGTCCTTCCCGAAGCGCGGGATGTGCATGACGGCGAACGGCTTCCCGGACGCGTACCGCTTGGGTGCGGGCGGGCTCGTGCGGTCGGGCCGGGGCGTCGCCATCGGGGCCGTGGCCCAGCTGTCGCGCAGCCGGTCGATCTGCCCCTCCGTCGCGCCCTCGGCCTCGACACCGGTCCAGAACACCGCGTAGACGACGAACAGCACGATCACCGTGCCCGCGGTGATGCACAGTTCGCTGAAGGTCCGTACGAGCAGCCGCACCTTCACGTGCACCCCCAGGCTCCACCGACCGGCGGCGCCCGCCGGGCGGCCCGAGCGCTACCCGGCGGGCTTCGCGTAGTGGAGATCCACTGTGCCCGAGTAGCCGGGAAGAGTCACCCGCTCGTCCTCGTCCACTTTCCAGCCGAGGCCGTACGCCTCCACGTACAGCTGGTAGTTCTTGATCGCGGGTGACGCGGCGAGCGCCTTCTTGAGCGCCTCCTGGTCACCGACAGCGGTGATCTTGTAGGGCGGGGAGTAGACGCGCCCCTGGAGGATGAGCGTGTTGCCCACGCACCGCACCGCGCTGGTGGAGATCAGCCGCTGGTCCATGACCCGGATGCCCTTGGCCCCGCCCTGCCACAGGGCGTTGACCACCGCCTGCAGGTCCTGCTGGTGAATGACCAGGTCGTTGGCCTGGGGCTCGGGGTAACCGGGGGCGGCCTGCGCGTTCGGCGGCGCGTCGTTGAGCGTGACGCTCACGGCCTCGCCGCTCAGCCTCTCGGTGCCCGCGGACTCCTCCAGGGCCTTGAGCCTGGCGTCCTCGGCCTGGGTCGAGCCGTCGTCGCGCTGGGCGAGGGCGTCGACGTCGTCGCGTACGGCCGCGGTGGACTCCTCGAGGTCGCCGTTGTGGGCGCTGCGCTGCTTGATCAGGTCGGAGAGTTTCAGCAGGGAGTCGTCGGTGCGCAGATCGGTACCCTTGGCGGTGTTGAAACTCGTGACGAAGATCAGACCGGCGAGGGCGAAAACGGCAGCCGTGAGCAGCCGGACAGGCCGCCACCTGCTGCGGCGAACCTGCCCTTGCGGGGAGTCGGCAGAATTGCTCAACGTACCCTTATCTCCTTCGGCACCGCGGAAGCACTACGCTAACGGACGCCCGGGGAGCCGATGGTCCCCCTCGCGCCGCTCCCGGCGCCAGCCACAGTTACCTGCGCGGTCACGCAAGCGCATCGACAGGAGAGTCCCTCGTGCCGAAGTCACGTATCCGCAAGAAGGCCGACTTCACGCCGCCGCCCGCCTCGCGGCAGGCCGCGAACATCAAGCTGACCAATCGCAGCTGGGTCGCGCCGGTGATGCTCGCGCTGTTCCTGATCGGACTCGCCTGGATCGTTCTCTTCTACGTGACCGAGGGCAGCCTGCCGATCAAGAGCTTCGGCAACTGGAACATCGTCGCGGGCTTCGGCTTCATCGCCGCCGGCTTCGGTGTCTCCACGCAGTGGAAGTAGCCTCCGCGCCCGTCGGCCGTCAAGCCCTGCCCTGAGGTTATCCACACGGTTGTCCACAGCAGGGGAAAAGGTCAGACGATCTGTGGATAACTCTCCGGACGTTGACGCCGATGTGACTGCTACGGCCGGTCCGGTGAAGCGAAGGGCCCCTCGCCCTCGACCGGGAAACCCCAGGTCAGCGACGAGGGGCACGCTTGTTCCCCACAGCATGCACAAGATCCGCCACACGCTGTGGAGAACTTTGGGGAAAGATGCCGCCCCCGGTCAGGTGAGCGCGAGGGTCCGCGCCACGACGACCACGAGCGAGACGAGCAGGACGAAGGCGCACACGCCGAACTGGACCGCGGTGCGCCGCTTGCCCTGTGGTACGTGGACGAGCCCGTAGGCGATGGCCGCGCCGGCGACCAGACCGCCGACATGGGCCTGCCAGGCGATGTCGAGGCCCGGCAGGAAGGTGATCAGCAGGTTGATCGCCAGCAGCGCGAGGATGGGACGCAGGTCGTACCGCATCCGCCGCATCAGGACGATGGTTGCCCCGAGGAGCCCGTAGATCGCGCCGGAAGCACCGAGTGAGCCCGAGTTGGGCTCGGCGATGAGATAGGTCAGCGCACTGCCGGCGAACCCGGAGATCAGATAGAGCGCCAGGTAACGCGCACGTCCCAGCGCTTGCTCCAGCGGACCGCCGAGCCACCACAGCATGAGCATGTTGAAGAAGATGTGCCACACCTCTTGGTGCAGGAACACCGAGGTCAGCAGTCGGTACCACTCGCCTTCGGCCGCTACCCCCACCACGCCGTCCAGGACACCGTCATAGGCGGCCGCGATCAGCGTGAAGCGATGGATGAACGGGAGACCCAGCGCGAACCCCAGGACGTACACCGCGACGTTGATCGCCAGCAGCACCTTCGTCACCAGGCGCGGATCCGCCGTCACCGTCCCGCCCGCGATCGTGCGCGGGCGGTTCGCGTCGGGGGCGTGGCCGGTGCCCGATCCGGTGCGCACGCAGTCCGGGCACTGGAAGCCGACCGACGCGCTGATCATGCAGTCCGTGCAGATCGGACGCTCGCAGCGGGTGCAGCGGATACCCGTCTCGCGGCCCGGGTGCCGGTAGCAGCCCGGCAGGCCATGGGTGTCCTGCGGCTCCTGCGGACTGCCTGGCGCCTGGTCCATGAGGTCCCCTCGTCTTCCGGGCTCGCGCGACGTCGCCCTGCCCATCCTTACGGACGGACAGGGCGAAAAGGTTCCCGTACGGGAATCCCGCGGAATCAGCCCTCGCGCTTCTCCACGACGACCGACTCGATGACGACGTCGCTCAGCGGGCGGTCGGTGCGCGGGTTGGTCGGGGCGGCCGCGATGGCGTCCACGACCTTCTTGCCCGCGTCGGTCGAGACCTCGCCGAAGATGGTGTGCTTGCGCGTCAGCCACGCGGTCGGGGCCACGGTGATGAAGAACTGCGAGCCGTTGGTGCCCGGGCCGGCGTTGGCCATGGCCAGCAGGTACGGCTTGTCGAAGGCCAGCTCCGGGTGGAACTCGTCGGCGAACTCGTAACCCGGGCCGCCGGTGCCGTTGCCCAGGGGGTCACCGCCCTGGATCATGAAGCCGCTGATCACACGGTGGAAGAGCGTCCCGTCGTACAGCTTGTCCGTGGACTTCTTGCCGGTACCCGGGTGGACCCATTCGCGCTCACCGGTCGCGAGGTCGACGAAGTTCTTCACCGTCTTGGGCGCGTGGTTCGGCAGGAGCCGGATCTCGATGTCGCCTTGGTTGGTCTTCAGGGTGGCGTAAAGCTGCTCGGCCACGGTCTGCCTTCCGTAAGTCTTCTCTGACGTCGCCCGATCCTCGCACGGCGCGGCGGCGTACACGGAAAGGCAGCGGGGTAGTCGTCGTCGAAAGGCGCGCTTCGGCCCGAACAGGGGCATTGTCGTCCGCACGGTCCCGGACGTGACCCGGATGCCCGCCCCGCATGCCGGGAGAGCGCTCAAAAGGCATGATTTTCAATCGGGTGGAAAGGCGGAACTGTGCCCAACTGGGGACAAACCCCAGGCCCACCAGAACGCCACCGAGGAGGAGGATCCCGTGACCCGCATGGACAGCGTGCGCGCCGCGACCGGTACGGCGAAGGAGAGCGTGCTGCACGCCGCGGAAGTGGTGGCGCCCTACGCCGGCACGGCCAAGGACCAGGCCGCGCTCTACGCGCGCGAAGCCCGCGTACGGCTCGCGCCAACAGTCTCCAAGGCCGCTTCTCAGGCCCGTGTTCAGTACGGCGTACGTGTGGCGCCGCATGTGCCGCCCAAGCTCGACAAGGCCGCGCACCGGGCTGCTGTGAAAGCCCGGAGGGCCGCGTGTCAGGCGGCTGACTACACCGTTCCGCGTGTCGAGCACGCGGTGGCCGTCGCCCAGCCCGTACGTGCGGAGGCCGCGGCCCGTTCTGCTGCCGCTCTGGCCGCGCTGCGCGGACAGGTGACGGCGAAGGAGATCCGGAAGCTTGTGAGGAAGCACGAGCGGCGGTCCAGGGCCGGACGTGTCTTCAAGGGTGTTGCAGTGATCGGCGTGCTGGCCGGCGGCGCTTTCGCCGCCTGGAAGTGGTGGGACAAGCAGGCCAACCCGGACTGGCTGGTGGAACCGCCCGCCGCCACGGAGGTCTCCGACCGGGCCCCGCTGGCGTCCGTCGACGGCAGCACCAAGTCCGATCTGGATCCCGAGGTCCAGGCGAAGCAGGACGACGCGGAGTCCGCGGACCGCGACGAGGGTCGCTGACCATGGACGGTGGCGCCGGGAGATGAGGACGCTCCCGGCGCCTCACGCCGCTACGGCATACGCGGAACGGACAGGAGCGACGGCCGGGGCGCCGTTCGCGGGCCGCGCGGCGAGCGCCGTGCGTGCCGTCCGCCGTGAACCGGCGGGACGCGCCGCGGCGGCGGCGGGGGCGGCGACCGTGGGGGCCACCGTGGGGGCCGCTGCCTGGGCATCGGCCTCGGCCATGTCGGCGGCCTCGGCGTCGAGCGCGCGGACGTGCCTGGTGGCCGGGGAGGCACCGTGGGCCTCGGCGCCGATGCGCTGCTTCATGGTCGGCGGCAGCGACCGGTCCCGGGCCGTGGCGAGCCGGCGTGGCGTGGACGTTCTCCTCCTCTGCGCCGGCACGAGGACCGCGCCGGAGGCCTGCGGACGGGCCTTCGCCGGCTCCTCGGGCGTCCGGACGGCGGGCTGCGACGCGGCAGCGGCGGCGGTGGTGAGCCCCACCGAGGCAAGCAGTGCGAAGAACGCGGTGACGAACGCGGTCCACAGATTTTTGACCTTGAAGGCGGCCATGACCCCTCGCTTTCGGGTTGAGCGCTTTACATACCTTTCTCATGATGTGTACGCATCTCGAGGAGTGTGGGAGCGACGCCGCTCCCGCGCAGTTCTTCGGATGAACACCACCCGTGTGGCCCATCGCCCACGGCCGCGGACAGGCCGCGCACGGGATGCGAGGCCGGCCGAGGTCGTGTAGCGCGTGTCCCCCAGGACATCACCGCCCCTGATTCCTGCCTGATCAACGGCCGCCCACCCCCGCGCCTGCCAGGGGCAGATCGGCCGGCCCCCGGTGCGATCGGCGGGGCGACGGCGTCCCCAGCGGCAGGTGAGGATCTCGGCATCCGTCGGACGGCGCAGCGGGCGGCGCACGGTCCCGGGGCTGCTCCCCGTGCGACGGGTCAAATCGGCGAGCCCATTGGGCCGTCCGTGATGAGCCCGCCGAGCAGGGAGCCGAGCCCGCGAGCGGGCCACGCTACCCTTGAAGTCTGCGGCGACCGGAGTGGCCGCGCGGCGGTGGGGCCCGCCGTACTCAACCGCGGCGACGACGCCGCCAACGGTCCCTGCTTGCGACGTAGGCGTGCCCGGCCATCGGCCGGGTGCCGAGCGAGCAGGAGACGTGTGTGGGAGAGGCCCGACCCCGAGTGCTGAACGAACCCACCGACCCCGACGTCGATCTGCACGTGCCCGCCCAGCGGCGTGAGCTGGGACGCGGGCAGTTGCCGATCATCGCGGCGGTGTCCCTCGGCGGGGCCGTGGGTGCCTCGGCCCGCTACGGGGCCGCCCTGCTGTGGCCGACCGCCCCGGGCACCTTTCCCTGGACCACCTTCGCGGTGAACGTGATCGGCTGCGGCATCATCGGCGTCTTCATGGTGATCATCACCGACGTGTGGGCCGCGCATCGACTCGTGCGCCCGTTTTTCGGTACCGGCGTCCTCGGCGGCTTCACCACTTTCTCCACCTACGCCGTCGACATCCAGGGGCTCGTCGGCAACGGCCACGCGGGCACCGCCCTGGCCTATCTGGCCGCCACGATGCCGGCGGCCCTGGCCGCGGTGTGGACGACGGCGAACCTGACCCGCCGCGTGATCGAGTGGAGACAGTCATGACCCGCCTGACCGGCACCGCCCTGAGGCTGACCGTCTTCATCGGCGAGAACGACACCTGGCACCACAAGCCCCTGTTCTCCGAGATCGTCCACCGCGCCCACGCCGCCGGCCTCGCCGGGGCGAGCGTGTTCCGCGGGATCGAGGGCTTCGGCGCCTCGTCCCTCATCCACACCACCCGGCTGCTCTCGCTGAGTGAGGACCTTCCGGTCGCGATCGTCATCGTCGACACCGAGGAACGGGTCCGCGCCTTTCTGCCCCAGCTCGACGAGCTGGTCTCCGAGGGCATGGTGATCCTCGACGGGTGCGAGGTCATCCGCTACGTCGGCCGCGCCGTGAAGGAGCAGGCGTGAACTGGCTGCTCGTCATAGCCGGTGCCATGGTCGGAGCCCCGCTGCGCTACCTGACCGACCGCGCGGTGCAGTCCAGGCACGACACCGTCTTCCCGTGGGGCACCTTCACGGTCAACGTCGTCGGCTGCCTCGTCCTCGGCGTGCTCACCGGCGCCGTCACCGCCGGCACAGCCTCTTCCGAGATCCAGCTCCTGCTGGGCACCGGCCTGTGCGGAGCACTGACCACGTACTCCACTCTCTCCTACGAGACCCTCCGCCTGGCCGAGGAAGGCGCGCGCTTCTTCGCCGCGGCCAACGCGGTCGCCGGCATCGTCGCCGGTCTGGGCGCCGCCTTCACCGGAGCCGCCGTCGCACAGGCCATGTGGGCATGACCGCCTCCATCCCCGCCCCGGCCTCTCGCTCCAGGGCTCCCAAGCCTCTCGTGGCTGCTCACGCACCCGCACGCAAAATGCCCTCCGATCCCCGTTTCCGCGGATGGGAGGGCATTTCACGAGTGGAGCCTAGGGGAGTCGAACCCCTGACATCTGCCATGCAAAGACAGCGCTCTACCAACTGAGCTAAGGCCCCGGGAAAGGTGACCACGACCGAGAGGCACGCTTCTCGGTCACCGTCGCGCACCAGAGTACCGGGTCACCCCCGTGGTTCTGCAAAAGGATTGGGACTCCCGATGGGACTCCCGGTCCCTGGACACGCTCCGTAAGATGCACCACGCGGTTCGCAGCAGCGAAGCCGCTTGGGGAAGCGATGGGGAGGCGCAATGGACGCAGCACAGCAGGAGACGACCGCAAGAGCCCGGGAACTGCAGCGCAGCTGGTACGGGGAGCCGCTGGGGGCGCTCTTCCGCAGGCTCATCGACGACCTCGGCCTCAATCAGGCGAGGCTCGCCGGCGTGCTCGGTCTGTCGGCTCCGATGCTCTCCCAGCTGATGAGCGGCCAGCGCGCGAAGATCGGCAACCCGGCTGTCGTCCAGCGCGTCCAGGCCCTGCAGGAGCTGGCGAGCCAGGTGGCCGACGGCAGCGTGAGCGCCGTGGAGGCAACGGACCGGATGGAGGAGATCAAGAAGTCGCAGGGCGGCTCGGTCCTCACCGGCACCAGCCAGTCCGCGAACACCTCCGGGGCGCCGACCGTGCGCCGCGTCGTGCGGGAGATCCAGTCGCTGCTGCGCTCGGTCGCGGCGGCGGGCGACATCATCGATGCGGCCCACTCGCTCGCCCCCACCCACCCCGAACTGGCAGAGTTCCTCCGGGTGTACGGCGCCGGGCGCACCGCCGACGCGGTCGCCCACTACGAGTCGCACCAGAGCTGAACGAGGCGGACGCCGCCGCGAGGGAACCGGGAGCTGGCGCAGCACAATGGGTGAGGTCTTCGCTGGTCGGTACGAGCTGATCGACCCGATCGGACGCGGCGGCGTCGGAGCCGTCTGGCGCGCCTGGGACCACCGGCGCCGCCGCTATGTGGCGGCGAAGGTCCTGCAGCAGAGCGACGCCCACACCTTGCTCCGCTTCGTGCGCGAGCAGGCGCTGCGGATCGATCACCCCCATGTCCTCGCCCCGGCGAGCTGGGCCGCGGACGACGACAAGGTCCTGTTCACCATGGACCTGGTGAGCGGCGGGTCTCTGGCGCACGTCATCGGCGACTACGGCCCGCTGCCCCCGCGCTTCGTCTGCACCCTCCTCGATCAGCTGCTGTCCGGACTTGCCGCGGTGCACGCGGAGGGGGTCGTGCACCGCGACATCAAGCCGGCCAACATCCTGTTGGAGGCCACCGGAACCGGCCGGCCCCACCTGCGGGTCTCCGACTTCGGCATCTCCATGCGCAAGGGTGAGCCTCGGCTGACCGAGACCAACTACGTGGTGGGCACGCCGGGTTACTTCGCGCCCGAGCAGATGATGGGCGCGGAGCCGGACTTCCCCGCCGACCTGTTCGCCGTCGGTCTCGTGGGGCTCTATCTCCTGCAGGGCCAAAAGCCCGACTCCCAGGCGCTGGTCGAGCACTTCGCCAACTACGGCACCCCGAGCGCCCCTCAGGGCATTCCCGAGCCGCTGTGGCAGGTGCTGGCCGGGCTGCTGCAGCCCGACCCGCAGGCCCGCTTCCGCACGGCCACAGGTGCGCGCAAGGCGCTCACCGCCGCCGTGGAGATGCTGCCCGAGGCGGCGGCCGACGAGGAACCGGTCGAGATCTTCGACCAACTGGGGCCGCTGCCGGCCGGCTTCGGTCCGGGAGGGCCTGAGCCGGCCCAGGCGACGCCCCGGCAGGCACCGCCCGCCGCCCCTGCTCCGCAGCCCGTCCCGGCCTCTCAGACGGGCAGCTTCCACCTGGCCCCGCCCCCGCAGCAGCCGTCCGCACAGCTGCCGGATACGGCGCAGCCCGCCACTCCGCCCGCCGTGCCCGTCCAGCAGGAGTCCGCGCCGAGCCCGGCGCCCGCTGCCCCCGCTGCCGTACCAGCGCATCCCCTCTCCCCCCATCACGCGCCGACGCAGGGGCAGCCCTCACAGGCGCTCACCGCTCCGGTGCCGTACGAACAGCCTTCCACTCGTGCCTACACCGCCCAGCGCCCGCAGGTTCCCGATCCCGCCGCGCAGAATTCCGGGGCCCTCCGTTCCGCCGCACAGAAGCGGCCGGGACCGCCCCCGAAGGTCGCGGTCCCGGTTCTGATCGTCGCTCTGCTGTGCTTCGCGGTGGGCATCTGGGCGCTCACCCAGACCTGAGTCCGCCCTCCCGCCTACCGGCCGGGGGGCGGTCCGTACTGCCCGTACCCGTGGCCCTGTCCCGGCCGGCCCTGCGGGGGCTGCGGCGACTGCGCGGGTGGGTAGCCGTATCCGGTCGCCGGGCCGTACGCGGCTGCCGGCGGGTCCTGCGCCCGGGCCGCGTGGGCCTGATGCGCGGCCGGCGCCTGTCCTTGGGCCGGGACGGAGGCCGGGCCCTGCGCGGCCCCGCCCCGCCGCCGTGCGAGCAGGGTCCATGCGCCGAGCCCCAGCACCAGGACAGTTCCCGCGCCGATACCCGCCGCGGCGACGACCACCATCGTGCCGCTCTTCTCCGCGGCGTCAGCGTTCTTGCCGCTGTCCGCGGCGGCCCGGTCGTCGTCGGTGACCTGGAAGTCGCCCGCCGGACCGTCGTAGGCAGGCCCCGCCTCGGCTTGACCGGTCACGTTCACGCGCAGCGTCAGCGGCATCGGCTTCTCGCTGAACGCCTTGGCCATCTCCGGGCTCAGCGTGACGGAGAGGTAGTACCAACCGGCGAACCGCATGGCGGCCACGCTGCTGTCGGAGTCGTAGCGGTTCTCGTAGGCCACCGGCGGCAGGGGGTCCAGGGCCATGGACTTCTGCTTGCCGTCGTAGTAGACGCTGCTCTCCTCGTCCACGAGCCCGCGGGCCGGGTTGTGCAGGGCCACCGCCAGGGCGTTGCCGACGCCCTGCAGGCTGTCGCCCTCGGGGCTGTTGCCGAGGTCGGCGCTGACGAACAGCTGCTGCCCCCAGTCGACCGGCACCCGGTAGAAGAGCGTCTGCCCCGGTGCGATCGCGTCCTGCCACTCGCCTTGTTCGAGGCTGGTGGCGTCGTGGAAGCCGGCGCCTCCCGCCCGCTTCTGCGGACCGCCGCCCGGTGCCGCGGGGGAGGCAGACTCCCAGCTCTCCGGTGCCGCCGTGGGCTCGGCCTCCTTCAGCTCGGGCTCGGAGACGAAACGGATCTCCACGTCCCACGGCTCCGACCCCGACGCGGCATCGCTCGTACGCTCCAGGAGGACGTAGTAGGCACCCGCCTCCTGGCAGCTGCTTCTGTCCCTCTCGATCCGCCGCGTCGCGTAGTCGGCGACCGGGCGGGCATACAGCGCCGATCCGAAGTCGGCCTCGCCGTCGCTGCACTCGGAGCCCGACCGGTCCTCGATGCTGACCGCGAGCTTGTCGGCGTAGGCGACCTTCCTCCCATGCTCGGGGACGGCCACCGCCGAGACGTAGGCGTTGGACGTGGCGTCCAGGTCGATCCGGTAGTAGCGCTTCTCACCCGGCTTGATGCTGTCCCGGTACGTCGAACCGGCGGTCAGTTCCGGGCCGTTGCTGTTCACGGGCGTGCCCTGGACGCGCTTCGCCTCGTCGTCGAAGGTGTACGGGCTCGGTTCGCCCGCCGCCCGCGCCTGCCCCGGCAGCGCCGCCACGGCGCACATCGCCGCCATCGCGGCCAGCGTCACCCGGCCCCTGCCGCGCTGCCTCTTCACGCGCTTCTCCCTGTGGTCGATGAGTCCGACGATCCGCCGCCGGGCTCGGCCAACCGGACGGGCCGGTGGCCGCCGCGGTCCTGCGCCGCGGCAGGACGAGCGCCGCGGCCGCGATCAGGACGGCGCCGCCGCCCGCTGCCGCGGCGATCGCGACGCCGGACCATCCTGCCTCGTCGGCGCCCGCGCTGTCTGCGCGCGCGGGCGAATCACCCCTTCTTGTCCCGCTGTTCGCCCGTACCGCACTTCCCCCTCCCCGCCTCCCATTTGCTCTCGCACGTCAGTGATTTACGGAGGTGAATCCAACGACGCTGCGTCACGGCCACTCAACGGAACGCAGTCAACTGCCCTCGCGGTGTTGACCCCGGACAGCACGAAGCCCCGGCCGCTTCCGCGACCGGGGCCCGCGATCCAAGGACTGGGTCTCACACACCCGAACCTGCGGGCACGGAGTCGGTCGCCTCCGTCCACAGATCCTGCTCGGCGCGATCCGCCTGGATCTGGCGGTACACGAGGAGCCCGCCGATGGCGGCCAGTGCGACCAGGAGAAGCTTCTTCACCGCGCGACCTCGTCTTTCCTTGACGTATGAGGACTTCTGGCGCCCGACTATACACACCGACCGATACCGATCGGTGACCTACCGGTCCGCCGCCGAGACCCCGCCCGCCTCAACCGGGGCCGACGACAAAGGCCCCCAGCCGTTCCCGGCTGGGGGCCCTTGCACTGGTGGGGCTAACAGGATTTGAACCTGTGGCCTCATCCTTATCAGGGATGCGCTCTAACCAACTGAGCTATAGCCCCTCCGCGCTGCGCGCTGACCTCTGAAGATTAGCGCACACGCGGTGCAGCGCCAAAATCGGATTCCGGGAACCCGGCTCCGGCGCTACTCGTCCTCGGCGAGCGTGAGCTCCACACCGCCCACAAATCCGGCGGAGAGGTTGTAGATGAAGGCGCCGAGGGTGGCCAGCGCTGTGGCGAGCACCACATCGATCACCGCGATGACCGAGGTGAAGATCAGCACGCGCGGCAGCGACAGGAACGACTGGAGGTCGAAGCCGTTGCTCTCGTTGGAGCCGGTGGCCTCGCTGATCGTCCCGCCGACCGTCGAGAAGACGCCCATCGCGTCCATGACCATCCACAGCACCGCGGCCGCGACCACGGTGCAGATGCCCAGGGCGATGGAGAGCAGGAAGCTGACCTTCATCACCGACCACGGGTCGGCCTTCGCCACCCGCAGCCGCGCCTTGCGCGTACGCGGTGTCGTACTGGCACCCGTACGCGGCCGGCGCACCGCGGAAGCGGCCTGGCCGCCCTGGGTGCCGCCCGGCGAGGGATACGCCTGCGGCGGGTGGTACGCCTGCCCTGGCTGGACGGGAGCGGGCTGCTCGCCGCCGTACGTCTGGTGCGGGGGCTGAGGCCCCCGGGTGTCCGTCACTGTGGCCCCCTGGGAGTCCGCGGCAGGGCCACGGGCACCGTTCGCTCCGGAAGCGGCCGCTCCGGCGCCCGTGGCTCCACTCACGCTCTACTCCTCGTGCTCCCCTGCCGAGGACGGAGTGCCCTCGGCTGCCGACTCGGCCGGCTCGTCGCCGTCCGCCTCGGTCCCGTCGATCTCTTCGGCCTCGCGACCTGCCTCGGCGTTGCGAGCGATCCCGACGACGGCATCGCGCTTGCCCAGGTTGATCAGTTGGACGCCCATGGTGTCACGGCCCGTCTCCCTGACTTCATTGACTCGCGTACGAATAACGCCGCCACCCAGGGTGATGGCGAGGATCTCGTCGGTCTCCTCGACCACCAGCGCGCCGACGAGCGAACCGCGGTCCTCCACGATCTTCGCGGCCTTGATTCCGAGGCCGCCGCGGCCCTGGACACGGTACTCGTCGACGGCGGTCCGCTTCGCGTACCCGCCGTCGGTGGCAGTGAACACGAACGTACCGGGCCGGACCACATTCATCGAGAGCAGTTCGTCGCCTTCGCGGAAACTCATGCCCTTGACACCGGAGGTCGCGCGTCCCATCGGGCGGAGCGCCTCGTCCGTCGCGGTGAACCGGATTGACTGCGCCTTCTTGCTGATGAGCAGCAGATCGTCCTCGGCGGACACCAGCTCGGCACCGATCAGCTCGTCGTCGGCGCCGCTCTCGGTCTCCCGGAGGTTGATCGCGATGACACCGCCGGAACGCGGGGAGTCGTAGTCCTTCAGCGACGTCTTCTTCACCAGACCGGCCTTGGTGGCGAGCACCAGGTACGGCGCGGCCTCGTAGTCGCGGATCGCGAGGATCTCGGCGATCTGCTCGTCCGGCTGGAAGGCCAGCAGGTTGGCGACGTGCTGACCGCGCGCGTCCCGGCCGGCGTCCGGCAGCTCGTAGGCCTTGGCCCGGTAGACCCGGCCCTTGTTGGTGAAGAACAGCAGCCAGTGGTGCGTGGTGGAGACGAAGAAGTGGTCGACGATGTCGTCTTCCTTCAGCTTCGTGCCGCGCACGCCCTTGCCGCCGCGCTTCTGCGAGCGGTAGTCGTCGGTCTTCGTGCGCTTCACATAGCCGCCACGCGTGATCGTGACGACGATGTCCTCCTCGGCGATCAGGTCCTCGATGGACATGTCGCCGTCGAAGGGCACCAGCTTGGACCGGCGGTCGTCACCGAACTTCTCGACCAGCGCGGCCAGTTCCTCGCTGATGATCGCGCGCTGCTTCTCCGGCGAGGCGAGGATCGCGTTGTACTCGTTGATCTTCGCCTGGAGTTCGTCGTGCTCCTGGATGATCTTCTGGCGCTCCAGGGCGGCGAGCCGGCGCAGCTGCATCTCGAGGATCGCGTTGGCCTGGATCTCGTCGATCTCCAGCAGGCCCATCAGTCCCTCGCGCGCCACCTCGACGGTGTCGCTGCGCCGGATCAGCGCGATGACCTCGTCGATCGCGTCGAGCGCCTTGAGCAGACCGCGCAGGATGTGCGCCCGCTCCTCGGCCTTGCGGAGGCGGAACCTGGTGCGCCGGACGATGACCTCGATCTGGTGCGTCACCCAGTGGCGGATGAACGCGTCCAGGGACAGCGTGCGCGGCACGCCGTCGACGAGGGCGAGCATGTTGGCACCGAAGTTCGTCTGCAGGTCGGTGTGCTTGTACAGGTTGTTCAGCACGACCTTGGCGACCGCGTCGCGCTTCAGCACGATGACCAGACGCTGACCGGTGCGCGAGGACGTCTCGTCACGGACGTCGGCGATGCCGCCGATCTTGCCGTCCTTCACGAGGTCGGCGATCTTCTGCGCGAGGTTGTCCGGGTTGACCTGGTACGGAAGCTCCGTGACCACCAGGCACTGGCGGTTCTGGATCTCCTCGACCTCGACGACCGCGCGCATCGTGATGGAGCCGCGACCGGTGCGGTACGCCTCCTCGATGCCCTTGCGGCCGACGACCAGGGCGCCGGTCGGGAAGTCCGGGCCCTTGATCCGCTCGATCAGGGCGTCGAGCAGCTCCTCGTGCGTGGCCTCCGGGTGCTCCAGCGCCCACTGGGCGCCGGCCGCGACCTCGCGCAGGTTGTGCGGCGGGATGTTGGTGGCCATACCGACGGCGATACCGGCGCTGCCGTTGATCAGCAGGTTCGGGAAGCGCGCCGGCAGGACCGTCGGCTCCTGGTTGCGGCCGTCGTAGTTGTCCTGGAAGTCGACGGTCTCCTCGTCGATGTCCCGGAGCATCTCCATGGCCAGCGGCATCATCTTGCACTCGGTGTACCGCATGGCCGCGGCCGGGTCGTTGCCCGGGGAACCGAAGTTGCCGTTGGAGTCCACCAGCGGCATGCGCATCGACCACGGCTGGGCCAGGCGGACCAGGGCGTCGTAGATCGAGGTGTCGCCGTGCGGGTGGTACGTGCCCATGACGTCACCGACGACACGGGCGCACTTGTAGAAG
The DNA here is from genome assembly GCF_046506645.1 of Streptomyces sp. 5K101. Taxonomy (NCBI): domain Bacteria; kingdom Bacillati; phylum Actinomycetota; class Actinomycetes; order Kitasatosporales; family Streptomycetaceae; genus Streptomyces; species Streptomyces sp. 5K101. Next base: position 380,655 of record NZ_JBKFFO010000005.1, read on the forward strand.
CCCTTCTCGGGGCGGTAACCGCCGTCGTACATCGCGTACAGCACGCGGCGGTGGACGGGCTTGAGCCCGTCCCGCACGTCCGGCAGCGCGCGCGAGACGATGACGGACATCGCGTAGTCGAGGTAGGAGCGCTGCATCTCCGTCTCGAGCCCGACGGGCTCGACACGCAGGGCGAGAGGCTCTTCCTCTTCGGTGGTGACAGGAGTGTTCTCGTCGGCCATTGCTGGTCTTCAGTCCTTTCGTGCGGTACTCAGCTGAGACCGACTCAGATGTCGAGGAAGCGGACGTCCTTGGCGTTGCGCTGGATGAACGAGCGCCGCGCCTCCACGTCCTCGCCCATGAGCACCGAGAACAGGTCGTCCGCCTGCGCCGCGTCGTCCAGCGTGACCTGGCCGAGCACACGGTGCTCCTGGTCCATGGTGGTGACGCGCAGCTCCTCGGCGTTCATCTCGCCAAGACCCTTGAAGCGCTGGATCGAGTCCTCCTTGATGCGCTTGCCGGCCTGCTTGCCGAGCTCGACCAGGGCGTCGCGCTCGCGGTCCGAATACGCGTACTCGAAGTCGTCCCGGCCCCACTTGATCTTGTACAGCGGGGGGCGGGAGAGAAAGACGTGGCCGGCCTCGACCAGCGGCCGCATGAAGCGGAACAGGAACGTCAGCAGCAGGGTGTTGATGTGCTGACCGTCGACGTCGGCGTCCGCCATCAGGATGATCTTGTGATAGCGGAGCTTCTCGATGTCGAAGTCCTCGTGGACACCGGTGCCGAAGGCCGAGATCAGCGCCTGGACCTCGGTGTTCTGCAGGATCTTGTCGATCCGCGCCTTCTCCACGTTCAGGATCTTGCCGCGGATGGGCAGGATGGCCTGGTACATCGGGTTGCGGCCGGACTTGGCCGAGCCGCCGGCGGAGTCGCCCTCGACGATGAAGATCTCGCACTTGGTGGGGTCGTTGGACTGGCAGTCGCTCAGCTTGCCCGGCAGCGACGCCGACTCCAGCAGGCCCTTGCGGCGGGTCAGATCGCGCGCCTTGCGGGCCGCCACCCGGGCGGTGGCCGCCTGGATCGCCTTGCGGACGATGTCCGCGGCCTCGTTCGGGTTGCGGTCGAACCAGTCGGTCAGGTGCTCGTGGACGACCTTCTGCACGAAGGTCTTCGCCTCGGTGTTGCCCAGCTTGGTCTTGGTCTGGCCCTCGAACTGCGGCTCGCCGAGCTTGACCGAGATGATGGCGGTCAGACCCTCGCGCACGTCCTCGCCGGAGAGGTTGTCGTCCTTGTCGCGCAGCAGCTTCCTGTCGCGCGCGTACCGGTTGACCAGGCCCGTCAGAGCGGCCCGGAAGCCCTCCTCGTGGGTACCGCCCTCGTGCGTGTGGATCGTGTTCGCGAAGGAGTAGACACCCTCCGTGTACTGCGAGTTCCACTGCATCGCGATCTCGACCGAGAGCATCCGCTCCTTGTCCTCGGCCTCGACGTCGATGACCGTGGGGTGGATGAGCTCGCCCTTGCGGCTGTTGAGGTACTTGACGAAGTCGACGATGCCGCCTTCGTAGTAGTACTTCACGGTGCGGGCCGGCTGCTCCTCGACCGTCTCGGCGGAGGCGTCCGCGTCGTCGGCGCCCATGGTCGCCTTCGCGGACTCGCGCTCGTCGGTCAGCGTGATCGTCAGGCCCTTGTTGAGGAAGGCCATCTCCTGGAAGCGCCGCGACAGCGTCTCGAAGGAGTAGTCGGTCGTCTCGAAGACGTCCGGGTCGGCCCAGAACGTGACCGTGGTGCCGGAGTCCTCGACGGCCTCGTGCTTGGCGAGGGGCGCGGTGGGCACTCCCTGCTTGTACTCCTGTGTCCAGCGGTAGCCGTCGCGCTTGATGTCGACCGAGACCTTGGTCGACAGCGCGTTGACGACGGACACACCGACACCGTGCAGACCGCCGGAGACGGCGTACCCGCCGCCGCCGAACTTGCCGCCGGCGTGCAGCACGGTCAGGACGACCTCGACGGCCGGCTTCTTCTCGACGGGATGGATGTCGACGGGGATACCGCGTCCGTTGTCCACCACCTGGACCCCGCCGTCGGCGAGGATCGTGACGTCGATGGTGTCCGCGTGCCCGGCCAGGGCCTCGTCGACCGAGTTGTCGACGACCTCCTGCACCATGTGGTGCAGGCCACGCTCGCCGGTCGAGCCGATGTACATGCCGGGGCGCTTGCGGACCGCGTCCAGACCCTCGAGGACGGTGATCGCGCTGGCGTCGTACGAGGAGCTTGCCTCGCCGTTCCCACCGGCGGCAGTGGACAGGGTGTTCTCGTTGGGGTTGCCGGAATCGGCCACGAAGCGCCCTTTCTGGCACAGCACAAGCCGCTCTCCGGGCTAGCGGGACCGGCTGCGTCGTTCGGCATCTAGTCGACGTGTCCCGCGAGAGACGCGGGATTGTCCACCAGTCTACCGGTACCGGCGACACGAATGGGGGTTTGCCGGTAGCTGAGTCCGCATGTGCCGCCCTGAACCGCCTCCGTCCGACTCCCCATATGCGGGACGGGGCTCCAAGAGGCTCACACCGGCTTTGAGAGCTTCGGGCTGTCAACCTCCGGCTACCGTGAGGGACGCCTCAGACGTACCGGCCGTTTTCCCCCGTCGCAGAGCCGCGCGGCCGGGCCTGATCAGCCGTACGTGTCCCCCGGGCCCGTGCTCCCCGGCGCCCGCAGCGGGCCGAAGCGGCGCTGCGGCCCGCCGGGCCCGAGCACCTTGATCACGCGGACCGTGCCGTGCCCGAGGTCCTCGTTCAGCCGCGCCACCAGCCGCGGAGCCAGCAGCCGCAGCTGCGTCGCCCATGCCGTGGAGTCGCACTGGACCGTCAGCACGCGCTCGTCCGGGTCCTCGTCGTAGCGCAGCGGTACGCAGTGCTTGGCCAGGTCCTCGCCGACGATCTGCGGCCAGCGGCCCATCACACCGCCCACCGCGGCCGGGGTCTCCCAGCCGCGCTCGGTGATCAGCCGGTTGATCGCCGCGCCCAGCGGCAGCGGGTCGCGGCCGTCCGCCCGCGCACCCGAGCGCAGCCCGCCACCGCGCCTGGCCTGCTTCTTCTGCTGCGCGGCCGCGCCCTTGGCCTTCGCCTGCTCCTTGGCCGCGCGCAGCGCGACGCGTGCCAGGTCGACGCCCGAGGACTCGGGGACCCGCGGGGTCGAAGGGTCCCTGTCCTCGCTCATACGCGCCTCACCTGCCCGTCGGCCACCGCGTACCGGGCACCCGCCAGCACGTCCGGGACGTCGTCGTCCACCGCGGCCGTCACCAGCACCTGCTCGCCGGGGGCCACCAGCTCCGCGAGGCGTTCCCGGCGGCGCGCGTCCAGCTCGGCGAACACGTCGTCGAGCACGAGCACCGGCTCGTTGCCCTCGGCACGCAGCAGGTCGTAGGAGGCCAGCCGCAGCGCCAGCGCGTACGACCAGCACTCGCCGTGGCTCGCGTATCCCTTCGCCGGCAGCTGCCCCAGCTTGAGCAGCAGGTCGTCACGGTGTGGGCCGACCAGGGTCACGCCCCGCTCGATCTCCTGCTTGCGGACGTCGGCCAGCGCCCCCATCAGCTGCTCGTACAGCTCCTCACGGGTCACGGGCCCGGCGTGCTCGGCGCCCGCGGGACCGGAGGAGGAACGGTACTCCAGGGCGATCGGGCCGCCGCCCGGGGCAAGTGCCTCGTACGCCTTGTCCGTCAGCGGCTGCAGAGCGGTGATCAGGTCGAGCCGCCGGGCCAGCAGCTCGGCGCCGGCCCGCGCCAGGTGCTGGTCCCATACGTCCAGCGTGGACATGTCCGCCCCCGCGGACTTCGTCGCGGGAGTCGCCCCCGAACGCCCGCCGTACCGGCGGGCCATCGCGGCCGACTTCAGCAGGGTGTTGCGCTGCTTGAGCACCCGTTCGTAGTCCGAGCGCACCCCGGCCATGCGGGGCGATCGGGCCGTGACCAGCTCGTCGAGGAAGCGCCGGCGCTCACCGGGATCGCCCTTGACCAGTGCGAGGTCCTCGGGCGCGAACAGGACCGTGCGTACGATCCCGAGCACGTCACGCGGCCTGACCTGCGAGGACCTGTTGATACGGGCGCGGTTCGCCTTGCCGGGGTTGAGTTCGAGCTCGACCAGCTGGGAGCGCTCGCCCTGGGTGACGGCGGCGCGGATCACCGCCCGGTCGGCACCCATCCGCACCAACGGCGCATCCGAGGACACCCGGTGGCTGGACAGCGTCGCCAGATAGCCGACGGCCTCGACGAGGTTGGTCTTGCCCTGGCCGTTCGCCCCCACGAAAGCGGTGACGCCCGGATCGAGAGGGACCTCGACCCGGGCGTACGAGCGGAAGTCGGCCAGCGACAGATGCGTGACGTGCATGGTGTGGCGCCGACCTTCCCCCGGCGTGACCGTGCACCGCGGTGCACGGCCTGTGGATTACTTCTTGCTCTCCACCGCGTGGCCGCCGAACTGGTTGCGCAGCGCGGCGATCATCTTCATCTGCGGGGAGTCGTCCTGGCGGGACGCGAACCGTGCGAACAGCGACGCGGTGATCGCCGGCAGCGGCACGGCGTTGTCGATCGCGGCCTCGACGGTCCAGCGGCCCTCGCCGGAGTCCTGCGCGAAACCGCGCAGCTTCTCCAGGTGCTCGTCCTCGTCCAGCGCGTTGACCGCGAGGTCGAGCAGCCAGGAACGGATGACCGTGCCCTCCTGCCAGGAGCGGAAGACCTCGCGCACATCGGTGACGGAGTCGACCTTCTCCAGCAGCTCCCAGCCCTCGGCGTAGGCCTGCATCATGGCGTACTCGATGCCGTTGTGGACCATCTTGGCGAAGTGACCGGCACCGACCTTGCCCGCGTGGACGGAGCCGAACTCGCCCTCGGGCTTGAGCGCGTCGAAGATCGGCTGGACCTTCGCCACGTGTTCGGCGTCGCCGCCGTACATCAGCGCGTAGCCGTTCTCCAGGCCCCAGACACCGCCGGAGACGCCGCAGTCGACGAAGCCGATGCCCTTGATGCCCAGCTCGACGGCGTGCCTCTCGTCGTCGGTCCAGCGGGAGTTGCCGCCGTCGACGACGATGTCGCCGGGGGACAGCAGCTCCGCCAGCTCGTCGATCGTGGACTGGGTCGCGGCACCCGCCGGGACCATGACCCAGACGACGCGCGGGCCCTTGAGCTTGCTCACCAGCTCTTCGAGGCTGTGGACATCCGCGAGGTCCGGGTTGCGGTCGTAGCCGATGACGGTGTGGCCTGCGCGGCGAATGCGCTCGCGCATGTTGCCGCCCATCTTGCCGAGGCCGACGAGACCGAGCTCCATCAGAGATTCCTCAATCGTTGTGTGCCGTTTCCTACCCGCGTCCGAGACTACGCCCGGACGCGGGTGCACACCTGTGGGGTCAGGCGCTCAAAAGCCGCTGATCAGCCGCTCAGGCGGACCGGCATGATCAGGTACTTGTACGCCTCGTCCGCCTCCGCGTCCACGGCCGGCTTGCCGCTCAGCAGCGCCGGCTTGGTGGAGGTGGTGAAGGACAGCTGGGCGACCGGGGAGTCGATCGCGCTCAGGCCGTCCAGCAGGAAGGTCGGGTTGAAGGCGATCGAGATGTCGTCGCCTTCCAGCTGCGCGTCCACCCGCTCCACAGCCTGTGCGTCGTCGCTGGAGCCGGCCTCCAGGATCAGCACGCCCTGCTCGAAGCTGAGGCGCACCGGGGTGTTCCGCTCGGCGACCAGGGCGACACGCTTGACGGCCTCGACGAACGGCGCGGTCTCGATGACGGCCACCGAGTTGAACTCGGTCGGGAACAGTGTGCGGTACTTCGGCAGGTCGCCTTCGAGCAGACGGGTCGTCGTCCGCCGCCCGGCGCCCTCGAAACCGATCAGCCCCTCACCGGCACCCGAGCCGGACAGCGCCAGCGTGACCGTGTCACCGCTGGTCAGCGCCTTGGCGGTGTCGAGCAGCGTCTTGGCGGGCACCAGGGCCACCGCGGAGGCGTCGGGGCTCTCGGGCTTCCACAGGAACTCCCGGACCGCGAAGCGGTAGCGGTCGGTGGAGGCCAGGGTGACGGTGTCGCCCTCGATCTCGATCCGCACACCGGTCAGGACGGGAAGGGTGTCGTCGCGGCCGGCGGCGATGGCGACCTGGGCGGCGGCGGAGGCGAAGACCTCGCCGGGCACGGTGCCGGTCGCGGTCGGCATCTGCGGCAGTGCCGGGTACTCCTCCACAGGCAGGGTGTGGAGGGTGAACCGCGAGGAACCGCAGACCACGGTCGCCCGTACACCGTCTGTGGAAATCTCCACCGGCCGGTTGGGCAGGGCGCGGCAGATGTCGGCGAGCAGACGGCCGGAGACGAGCACAGTGCCGTCCTCGTCGATCTCGGCCTCCACCGAGACGCGGGCCGAGACCTCGTAGTCGAAGCTGGAGAAGCTGAGAGCGCCGTCCTCCGCCTTCAGAAGAAGGCCTGCGAGTACGGGCGCCGGCGGACGGGCCGGGAGGCTTCGGGCCACCCAGGCCACCGCCTCCGCGAGTACATCGCGCTCCACCCGGATCTTCACCGGAACCGCCTCCTGCTGTTGCTGGCTCGCCCTGCTGGCCTTCGTCGTCGGCTTGATGCCGGAGACCAGTCTGACGCACGGCGCCGACAGCTGGTGCGGGTCGGGGTCAAGTCGCGCCAAGAGGTACCGGGCGCTCCGGGCTCGAGTTGTGCACAGGCCCGTCTTCCAAGCGAATTCCCCGGTAACTCTGAGTGGGAGTAGTAGTAGGGCCTGTGGAAACCGTGGATAACGCCTTCTGCGCAGGTCAGGGCCGGTTTTTTGTCCACTGCGCCTGTGGGCGGGACCGGTGGACAACCGGGTGCTTCTGTGGACACGGGAAAGTTCTGCACACCCGATGCACAGCCCCCGGGGACTTCTCCCCAGTGCCGTCCCCAGCTTTACCCACGTTCCCCACAGCCCAACCGGCCTCCTTGGTGTGATGCCTTTCACTCGACCCGGTGAGCGGGGGTGTTCCGTTGCCGAACAGTGGACAGGGTGGGGAAAAGCTGTGGGCAACGAGGCCGTCCCTGTGGGCTGCCGGTGGACAACGTGGATCAAGGTCTGTGGACGATTCGGCTGTCCACAGACTGTGGAGGCCGCCCGGCCACAAATCCACACCCTGTTGAGCTGGTCCTACAGCGCCTCCAGAAGGCTCTCCTGTGGACCGTATCTGGACAACTTCCCGGTCCCCAGGCTGTGGACGGAAGATCGCCCCCCCAGCTGTGGAGAACGGGCACCGGTCGGCACGTATTCGAACACAGGGGGCCCGGGGCAGGACGTCACGGCGGGCGGCCGAGCGGGCCCGACGGGTCGGGGAGAGGCTCTGGGGGCGCCGAAAGGCGCCGGGGAGAGGCCTGGAACGCCGAAGGCGCCCCGGGGATCTCGTCCCGTGGGCGCCTTCTCGGTCTGTGCCGGCGGCCGCGTCAGCCGTTCTTGATGCGGTTGGTGAGCTCGGTGACCTGGTTGTAGATCGACCGCCGCTCCGCCATCAGCGCCCGGATCTTGCGGTCCGCATGCATCACGGTCGTATGGTCACGCCCGCCGAACTGCGCACCGATCTTCGGCAGGGACAGATCCGTGAGCTCCCTGCACAGGTACATCGCGATCTGGCGTGCCGTCACCAGCACGCGGCTGCGGGACGATCCGCACAGGTCCTCGACCGTGAGGCCGAAGTAGTCGGCCGTGGCCGCCATGATCGCGGTCGCGGTGATCTCGGGAGCGGCGTCCTCGCCGCCGGGGATCAGGTCCTTGAGCACGATCTCGGTGAGACCGAGGTCCACCGGCTGCCGGTTGAGCGAGGCGAACGCCGTGACCCGGATCAGGGCGCCTTCGAGCTCACGGATGTTCCGGGAGATACGGGAGGCGATGAACTCCAGTACCTCCGGTGGGGCGTTGAGCTGCTCCTGTACGGCCTTCTTGCGCAGGATCGCGATACGGGTCTCCAGCTCCGGCGGCTGGACGTCCGTCGTCAGGCCCCACTCGAAGCGGTTCCGCAGCCGGTCCTCCAGGGTCATCAGCTGCTTGGGCGGCCGGTCCGAGGACAGCACGATCTGCTTGTTGGCGTTGTGCAGCGTGTTGAAGGTGTGGAAGAACTCCTCCTGCGTCGACTCCTTGCTCGCGAGGAACTGGATGTCGTCGACCAGCAGGATGTCCACGTCGCGGTAGCGCTTGCGGAAGGTGTCGCCCTTGCCGTCGCGGATCGAGTTGATGAACTCGTTGGTGAACTCCTCGGAGCTCACGTACCGCACGCGGGTGCCCGGGTAGAGGCTGCGCGCGTAGTGCCCGATGGCGTGCAGCAGGTGCGTCTTGCCGAGCCCCGACTCCCCATAGATGAACAGGGGGTTGTACGCCTTGGCCGGCGCCTCGGCGACCGCGACGGCAGCGGCGTGCGCGAAGCGGTTGGACGCGCCGATGACGAACGTGTCGAAGAGGTACTTGGGGTTCAGGCGGGCGTGCGGTTCGCCGGGGCCGGGGGCAGATGCGGGCTTGGCGCCGAGCGGTCCGGGGGCGCCCGACGGGCCGCCGCGGTGCGGGCCCTGCGGCTCGGGCAGCTGGCGGTCGGGACGCGGGCCGTACTGCTGGCGCTCGGGCGGCTGCCGGTAGTCGTGCTGGGGCCGGGTCGGCGCGGCGGATGCGTACGGGTCGCGCTCCTGGAAGCCGCCGAGGCGCGGCTGCTGCCAGGAGAGGTCCTCCTGGGTGCGCGGCCAGGCGCCGGGTTCGGGGCGCTGCTGCTGGTACTCGGGGTACGACGGGCGCACGTCCGGCAGGCCGTCGTCGGGGGACGGCCGGTGGCCGTAGCCGCCGTCGTAGGGGTCGTTCTGGCGCGCGGTGTCGTAGGCGTCGCCACCCTGACGCGGTCCGTCGTAGGTGTCGGCCGGGCGGGGCTCGTCGTGCTGAGGTCCCTGGTAGCGCGGCTGCTGCTGATGCGCGGGAGGTGCCAGGGGAGCGGCCGGCTCGCCCACGGAGTCGTCGACGGTGATCGCGATCCGGATGGGGCGGCCGCACTCACGGCTCAGGGTCTCGCTGATCAGCGGGGCGAGGCGGCCCTCGAGCACGCGCTTGCCCCATTCATTGGGGACGGCGAGGAGCGCGGTGTCGGCGACGAGGGCGAGGGGCTGGCAGCGTTCGATCCACTGCTTGTCCTTGGGCTCGACGCCCTGCTGGCCCTCGTCGAGGAGCTGGTCCAGCACTCGTGGCCACACTGCGGCAAGATCGGCAGGTACGTCAGCCACGAAGCACGCTCTCTCACAGGTCCCACGAATGTGTGGTTCTCGGGACGGGATGGGAAGACAGGCAGGAAAGGAATCCGAGTTCAGCCACGGTAGTCAGGCCGAGCCGTGCGGTTCAAGTTGTTGTCCACAGCCTGTGCACAGTGGGGACGGCCGTCGACCTGGTTTGACCGGATGGCGTAGCCGCGCGTACCGTAACCAGGTCGAGTTGTCGATGGCTGCTGCCGCCTGCCTCCGATGGGCAAAGATCACGGTCTGTGATTGTGAAGCGGTGCACTCGGGCGTAATCGCGAGCTACTCGTGGGCGCACGGTGACAGCCAGGCGATGTCCCGCCATCAACGAATCATTTCTGGAGCCCCCGAGTGAGCAAGCGCACCTTCCAGCCGAACAACCGTCGTCGCGCGAAGACCCACGGTTTCCGTCTGCGCATGCGTACCCGTGCCGGCCGCGCGATCCTCGCGTCCCGCCGCAGCAAGGGTCGCGCCCGCCTGTCCGCCTGATCGCGTACAGGTCATGACGTGCTGCCTACCGAGAATCGGCTGAGGCGGCGCGAGGACTTCGCGACTGCGGTACGCCGAGGACGCCGGGCCGGACGCCCGCTTCTCGTCGTCCATCTACGCAGCGGTGCAACGGACCCGCACGCGCCTGGGGAGAGCGCTCCCCCGACGTGTGCGGGTTTCGTCGTGAGCAAGGCCGTGGGCGGTGCCGTCGTACGGAACAAGGTCAAGCGGAGACTTCGCCACCTCATGCGCGATCGGCTCTCCGAGCTGCCCCCCGGTAGCCTGGTGGTCGTACGGGCGCTGCCCGGTGCGGGCGACGCCGACCATGCACAGCTGGCCCGAGACCTGGACGCCGCTCTGCAGCGGCTGCTGGGAGGGGGCGCGCGATGAAGTACCCACTGCTGGCACTGATCAAGATCTATCAGTGGACGATCAGCCCGCTGCTGGGACCTGTCTGCAGGTATTACCCGTCGTGTTCCCACTATGGATTTACGGCCATCGACCGGCACGGTGCGGTGAAAGGCACGGCCCTGACCGCCTGGCGGATCCTGCGGTGCAATCCGTGGTCGCCGGGCGGTGTGGATCATGTGCCACCGCGCAAGCGCCCACGGTGGCACGAAATGCTGCGCGACGCCTTGCGCGGCAGCAAGGGCGGGCACTCCGCCGCTGACGTGCCTGCCCCGGGGTCGGCCCCCGGAACCCCGAGCCCGGCCGCAGAGACCTCGCCCAATGCTCAAGGAGCCTGATTAGTGGACACGATTGCCAGTCTCTTCAGTTTTATCACCACACCTGTCTCGTGGATCATCGTCCAGTTCCACAAGCTCTACGGGGCGATCTTCGGCCCGGACACGGGCTGGGCCTGGGGACTGTCCATCGTGTCGCTGGTGATCCTCATCCGGATCTGCCTGATCCCGCTCTTCGTGAAGCAGATCAAGTCGACGCGGAACATGCAGGCGCTCCAGCCGAAGATGAAGGCGATCCAGGAGCGCTACAAGAACGACCGACAGCGTCAGTCCGAAGAGATGATGAAGCTGTACAAGGAGACGGGAACCAACCCGCTCTCCTCGTGCCTGCCCATCCTCGCGCAGTCGCCGTTCTTCTTCGCTCTGTACCACGTGCTCAGCAAGATCGCCTCGGGTGACGAGATCGGTGTCCTCAACCAGGGCCTCGTGAACAGTGCGCGTGAGGCGCACATCTTCGGCGCTCCGATCGCCGCGAAGTTCATGGACGACCCGGCCAAGGTCGAGGCGCTCAACGCCTCCCTGACGGACGTCCGCATCGTCACCGCGATCATGATCATCCTGATGTCGGCGTCGCAGTTCTACACGCAGCGCCAGCTGATGCAGAAGAACGTCGACCTCACGGTCAAGACGCCGTACATGCAGCAGCAGAAGATGCTGATGTACATCTTCCCGGTGATCTTCGCCGTCATGGGCATCAACTTCCCGGTCGGCGTCCTCGTCTACTGGCTGACCACCAACGTGTGGACCATGGGCCAGCAGATGTACGTCATCAACCAGAACCCGACCCCGGGCAGCAAGGCCCAGGACCACTACCTGCAGCGCCTGCTCAAGGGTGTCGTCGCGCACGGCGAGGTCCGCTCGCGCCGCAAGCGCTCGGTCGTCCAGGCGATCGTGGCCAAGGGGACGGACCGCAACGAGAACGAGCGCCGGTTCATCACCGGGCTGGCCAAGGCCGGCCTGGCCGCCCAGACGGACGGCACCGTGACGAAGAGCGAGACGGCGGTGGCCGAGGCCGAGGGCGGCAGCGCCGCTCAGCGGCGCCAGCAGCCCAAGCGGCAGAGCAAGGCGCGGCGTCAGTCCGCGGCCGGCACCGTGGGTGCGGCCAAGGACCCCGAAGCCCCGACTGCCTCCGTGTCCAAGACGTCGCTGCAAAAGGATGAGTCCGCCGAGGGCGTCACGCCCAAGGCCGGCGGTGGCAAGGCCACCGGATCCCGCCAGACCAAGCCGGGACAGGCGAAGTCCGGCCAGCGCAAGGGCCAGCAGCGCCCCAAGCACCCGTCGTCCAAGAAGTAAGAAGGAGTCCATCCGTGACGGAAGGCACCATCTCCGCCGCCGCCGAGGGTGGCGACACCCTGACCCGCCTCGAGCAGGAAGGGGAGATCGCGGCCGACTACCTCGAGGGCCTGCTCGACATCGCCGACCTCGACGGTGACATCGACATGGACGTCGAGGCGGACCGCGCCGCGGTCTCGATCGTCAGCGACGCGGGCAGCCGGGATCTGCAGAAGCTGGTGGGCCGGGACGGCGAGGTCCTCGAGGCCCTCCAGGAGCTGACGCGCCTGGCCGTGCACCGTGAGACCGGTGACCGCAGCCGTCTCATGCTCGACATCGCCGGATTCCGGGCGAAGAAGCGCACCGAGCTGGCCGAGCTCGGTGCCAAGGCGGCCGGCGAGGTCAAGAGCACCGGCCAGCCGGTGAAGCTCGACCCCATGACGCCCTTCGAGCGCAAGGTCGTCCACGACGCGGTCGCGGCCGCCGGCCTGCGCAGCGAGTCCGAGGGCGAGGAGCCCCAGCGCTTCGTCGTCGTACTCCCTGCCTGACCCACGTGTTCCCTCGGCCCCGTCTGTTCGCAGGCGGGGCCGATCTTTGTCAGCCTGATAGTCAGCACCACGGCCCTGTGCGGCAGTGCGGTACGGAAGGACGGTTCCCGTGACGGAGGCAGCGGAGCTTCCCCAGGCGCCCGAGGCGGCGCGGACGGTGTTCGGAGAGTTTTTTCCGGAGGCCGTGCGGTATGCGGAGCTGCTCGCGGATGCCGGGGTCAAGCGTGGCCTGATCGGTCCGCGTGAGGTTCCCCGCTTGTGGGAGCGTCACCTGCTGAACTGCGCTGTGCTCTCGGAGGTCGTGCCGGAGGGGGTGACGGTCTGCGACGTCGGCTCGGGCGCCGGTCTGCCGGGCATCCCGCTCGCCCTCGTCCGGCCGGACCTCAAGATCACCCTGCTCGAACCTTTGCTGCGGCGTACGAACTTTCTGCAGGAGGTCGTCGAGCTGCTGGGCCTCGATCACGTGACTGTGGTCAGGGGTAGGGCCGAGGAGATGCTGGGGAAGGTGCCTCCGGTGCACGTCGTGACGGCACGAGCCGTGGCACCGCTGGACCGGCTGGCCGGCTGGGGCGTCCCTCTGCTCCGCCCTTACGGTGAGATGCTCGCTCTCAAGGGCGACACTGCCGAGGAGGAGATCCAGAGTGCCCGGGCCGCGCTGAGCAAGCTCGGTGTCGTGGAGACGTCGGTCCTCCATGTCGGTGAAGGCATCGTCGATCCGTTGTCCACCGTCGTCCGGGTCGAGGTGGGGGAGAGTCCGGGCGGTGTGAGGTTCGCGGCCAAGCGTGCGAAGGCCGCAAGGACGAGCCGAACCAGGCGTCGTCGCTGAGCTCATTGCGCTGAGCCAGAAAAGCTTCCATACGTACGCATTTCGGAGTGTCGTCCCGGTTCGGTGATGCGGCCCATGCATCGTGTTTCACGTGAAACGTCGCTCACTGCTGCAGGGAATCATCAGCCGCGGCCGTGCGGCCGCCCCGATGAGGGAGCGCAAGCCCCTCGTGCGGGCTACCGAGTTGTCCACAGAGGTGGATTCCTCCACAGAACCACGGGCCTCGCTGGTTCACGACCCCGAAAGCATGGCAGGCTCTCCTCATCGCGAGCCTGAAGTCGAGGAGAGTGAATCCTTGCGGTCCGACGCCAACATCGCGGGACCGATGACCGATCCGGTCCCCGGTCCCCGTACCGAGTCCCCGGGGGAGGATGTTTCACGTGAAACACCGCCGCCCATGGACGACACCCCCATCGGCCGTGCTGCCCAGCTGGCTGTGGAGGCGCTGGGGCGTGCCGGTGAGGGGCTGCCCCGGCCTGAGCAGACACGCGTCATGGTGGTCGCCAACCAGAAGGGCGGCGTAGGGAAGACCACGACCACGGTCAACCTCGCCGCCTCACTCGCCCTGCACGGTGCGCGCGTTCTGGTGGTGGACCTCGATCCTCAGGGCAACGCCTCCACGGCGCTGGGTATCGACCACCATGCGGAAGTTCCCTCGATTTATGACGTCCTGGTCGAGAGCAAGCCCCTCGCCGAGGTGGTCCAGCCCGTCCCCGACGTCGAAGGACTCTTCTGCGCTCCCGCCACCATCGATCTCGCCGGTGCGGAGATCGAGCTGGTGTCGCTGGTGGCGCGGGAGAGCAGACTTCAGCGCGCCATCCAGGCGTACGAGCAGCCGCTGGACTACATCCTGATCGACTGCCCGCCGTCGCTCGGACTCCTGACCGTCAACGCGCTCGTCGCGGGTGCGGAGGTCCTCATCCCCATCCAGTGCGAGTACTACGCACTGGAGGGCCTGGGCCAGCTGCTGCGGAACGTCGATCTGGTGCGGGGACACCTCAATCCCTCGCTTCACGTCTCGACGATCCTGCTCACCATGTACGACGGCCGGACGCGGCTCGCCTCCCAGGTGGCGGACGAAGTGCGCAGCCACTTCGGGGATGAGGTCCTGCGGACGAGCATCCCCCGGTCGGTGCGCATCTCGGAGGCCCCGAGCTACGGGCAGACGGTCCTGACCTACGATCCGGGTTCCAGCGGCTCCTTGTCGTACCTTGAAGCCGCCCGGGAGATCGCGCTTCGCGGCGTGGGGGTTCACTACGACCCGCAGCACGCCCACGCGGCTCAGAACAACCAGCAGAATGTGTCGGAGGGGATCCAGTGAGCGAGCGACGTAGAGGATTGGGGCGTGGGCTCGGTGCGCTGATCCCGGCAGCTCCCCAGGAGCAGCAGGCGCCCCCCTCGGCGGGTGCCATCTCTCCGGCAGCGGTTCCGGTGCTGACCACGGACCGTGGGGTGGCGGCGGCCAAGGTCGCCACACTCCCCGCGGCCGCCACCGCGCCCGACATGATCGGTTCCACCGTGGATGCCGACGCCGCACCGCAGCCGAGCGAGCCGGCGGGAGCGCACTTCGCGGAGGTGCCGCTCGGCGCGATCACCCCCAATCCCCGACAGCCGCGTGAGGTCTTCGACGAGGACGCTCTCGCCGAGCTGATCACCTCCATCAAGGAGGTCGGCCTGCTCCAGCCCGTCGTCGTACGGCAGTTGGGGACGGACCGCTACGAGCTCATCATGGGCGAGCGTCGCTGGAGGGCGTGCCGCGAGGCCGGCCTGGAGCGCATCCCCGCGATTGTCCGGCACACCGAGGACGAGAAGCTTCTGCTGGACGCCCTGCTGGAGAACCTCCACCGGGCTCAGCTGAACCCGCTGGAAGAGGCCGCCGCCTACGACCAGCTGCTCAAGGACTTCGACTGCACCCACGACCAGTTGGCCGACCGCATCGGACGCTCGCGTCCGCAGGTCTCCAACACGCTGCGACTCCTCAAGCTCTCACCGCCCGTGCAGCGCAGGGTCGCTGCCGGCGTTCTCTCCGCGGGGCACGCGCGTGCGCTGCTCTCCGTGGACGACTCGGAGGAGCAGGACAGGCTGGCCCATCGCATCGTGGCCGAGGGCCTGTCGGTACGGGCGGTCGAGGAGATCGTCACTCTGCTCAACTCCGGACCCAAGAGCACGCCCAAACCGAAGGGCCCGCGAGCCGGGGCCCGGCTGTCCCCGGCGCTCAGCGATCTCGCCTCCCGGCTCTCGGACCGGTTCGAGACACGAGTGAAGGTCGACCTCGGCAAGAGTAAGGGGAAGATCGTCGTCGAGTTCGCGTCGATAGACGATCTCGAGCGCATCCTCGGCACGCTGGCGCCCGGAGAGGGCAGAGTCCTGGAGAAGGGGCTCGGTGCGGAGCCTGCCGAGGACGAGGACGTCTGAGGTTCTCTCGACCGCTGTCAGGGGCGGGTCGTGTCGCGTTTCGCGAGACACGACCCGCCCTTTGCCGTAGTGCGCTATCCGTGTCGGGGCTGGGTGGATACGATGCGTTCTGGTATGACGCATCCACCTTGAGCCACCTCAAAGGGAGGGCGGGGGCTATGCGAGCGGTGAGCCGCAGCCAACTGGTGACAGCGGGCCTGGGACTTGGAGCAGTAGGCGGATTCGTCAGCAGCCTGCTTCGCGAGAGGAGTGCACTGGCAGCCGCGCGGAGCGCAGCCGATCAGGGAAGAGGGGGTGAGCCTCCATGGGACGCCGACTCGTACCGCTCACGCTCGACAACCTTTCGGACCTTCCCCAGCGCTGTCGTTCGTGTGTCTTCTGGGAACTTGACCCGGTCAGCGGCGAAGCAGCGGTAAGGGCGGGGACCCCGCAGCTCGAGAAGGAGGCCTGGATCTCGGCGGTCCTTCTCGACTGGGGCTCGTGCGGCCGTGTGGTCTACGTCGACGACGTTCCGGTTGGCTTCGTTCTCTACGCACCGCCGGCTTATGTGCCCCGATCGATGGCCTTTCCCACCAGTCCCGTCTCCGCGGACGCGGTGCAGCTCATCACCGCGTGGGTCATGCCCGGGTATCAGGGACAGGGTCTGGGGCGGGTGATCGTCCAGACCGTTGCCAAGGATCTGCTGCGGCGGGGATTCCGGGCCATCGAGGCGTTCGGTGATGCACGGTGGAAGGAGCCCGCCTGCGTCCTGCCCGCCGACCATCTGCTCGCGGTGGGGTTCAAGACGGTGAGACCCCATCCGACGCACCCCCGGCTCCGTCTCGAGTTGCGCACCACGCTCTCCTGGAAGGAAGACGTGGAGCTGGCGCTGGACCGGCTGTTGGGCGCGGTGCAGAAGGAACCGGCGCTTCGCCCGCTGTGAGGCCGACATGAGAATGGGCTCGCCCCCGCCCCAGGGGTGAGCCCATTCGATGTTTCACGTGAAACGTGAGGCTGATTACTCGCCGATGAAGCTCTCGAGGTCGCGGACGATGGCGGCCTTCGGCTTGGCGCCGACGATGGTCTTGGCGACCTCACCGTTCTGGTAGACGTTCAGCGTCGGGATGGACATGACGCCGTACTTCGCAGCGGTGGCCGGGTTCTCGTCGATGTTGAGCTTCACGACCTGGATCTTGTCGCCGTGCTCGGCCGCGATGGCTTCGAGGGACGGCGCGATCTGGCGGCAGGGGCCGCACCAGGCAGCCCAGAAGTCCACCAGGACGGGCTTGTCGCTCTTGAGGACGTCCTCTTCGAAGGAGTCGTCGGTCACGTTCTTCAGGTCGCCGGCCACGGCGTCCTCCTTACTTCTCTGCGGGGTGTAGGGGAGTGCGGTGCGGGGGTCAGACCACGGGGGTCTTCTCGGGCTCGGCGACCTTCTCGCTGTCCGAGAGGGCGGCGAGGAAGCGCTCGGCGTCCAGGGCGGCGGAGCAGCCGGTGCCGGCGGCCGTGATGGCCTGACGGTAGGTGTGGTCGACGACGTCGCCGGCACCGAAGACACCGGTCAGATTGGTGCGCGTGGACGGCGCATCGACCTTCAGGTAGCCCTCGTCGTCGAGCTCGAGCTGGCCCTTGAAGAGCTCGGTACGGGGGTCGTGGCCCACGGCGATGAACAGGCCGGTGACAGCCAGCTGCGAGGTCTCACCCGTCTTGGTGTTGCGCAGGGTCAGACCGGAGAGCTTCTGGTCACCGTGGATCTCCGCGACTTCGCTGTCCCAGGCGAAGGAGATCTTCGGGTCGGCGAAGGCGCGCTCCTGCATCGCCTTGGAGGCGCGCAGCGTGTCACGGCGGTGGACGATCGTGACGGACTTGGCGAAGCGGGAGAGGAAGGTGGCCTCCTCCATGGCGGTGTCGCCACCACCGATCACGGCGATGTCCTGGTCCTTGAAGAAGAACCCGTCACAGGTGGCGCACCAGGAGACGCCGCGTCCGGAGAGGGTGTCCTCCTTGGGCAGGCCCAGCTTGCGGTGCTGCGAGCCGGTGGTGACGATCACGGCCTTCGCACGGTGCACCGTCCCGGCGGTGTCGGTGACGGTCTTGATCTCGCCCGTGAGGTCGACGGCTACGACGTCGTCGGGGACCAGCTCGGCGCCGAAGCGCTCGGCCTGAGCGCGCATGTTGTCCATCAGGTCGGGACCCATGATGCCGTCGCGGAAGCCGGGGAAGTTCTCCACATCGGTCGTGTTCATCAGTGCGCCACCGGCCGTGACGGCCCCCTCGAACACCAGCGGCTGCAACGACGCGCGCGCGGTGTAGAGAGCGGCCGTGTAGCCCGCGGGCCCGGAGCCGATGATGATCACGTTACGGACGTCGCTCACGGGTTTCTTCCTCGTCTCTGCAGACTGCCTACTGCCTACGGGGCGGGTTACAGGGTCTCACCCCACCCAACGGATCCTACGGGGCTTGCATTCCCGGGATGTCGGAGCGGCACGGGCAGGTCTCAGTCGCGGGGGTAGGACTCCGTGTGCAGTAGCTTTCCCGGGCCTGCGGCGGCGTTGCCGACGCAGGCGGCGTCCACCACATACGCCTGGACCCGCGTCGCGTCGGTGGGGTGCGTCATTACGACGAGGTAGGCGTCGACACCCGCGTAGCGGCCGTGCTCGAAGGCGAGGGGGCGATCGGAGCGGCCGGTCCCCTGCTGGATGCACGCCGGCAGCGAGATCTCGGGTGAGCTCTTGGGCGAGATCGTGGAGGACTCGGTGTCGGGCGGAGGCACTTTCTCGATCCTCGGTTCGGCGTGGGTGTCCGCAGCGATCAGCGTGTGTACGCGGTCCTTGATGGGCGCCCCGGAGAACTCCCCCGTGTCGGCGCTGACGCTGGCCTCGTGGGTGCCGGTGTCCTTCCCCGATGGTGTCGGTACCGACTGGAGGAACATGACGCCGATCCCGACGGCGGCAGCGCCGAAGACGGCACCGAGCAGGGCCACGCGCCGACGGCGGGTCCGACGGTTCCGGCCGGGGCCGGTCGCGGCACGCGAGTGGCCCGCGGGGCGGTCGGCGGCGGGGGCGGTTGCCTCAGCCGGAGAGGGGGGCGGCGCTGTTTCACGTGAAACATGCGCGGGCTCGGACGGGGCGCTGGCGGCCAGGAGCGCTTCGGCAGCGAGGGCGGCGTCGATCCGGCCGGCGATGTCGGCAGGCATGCGGCCGGCCCCGGACAGCGTCCCCAGCAGGCCCCGGATCTCTTCGAGTGAGCTGCGGACGTCTGCGCACAGGGAGCAGTCGTCGAGGTGCAGGCGTACCTCGGCGGCACGGGAGGGGGTCAGAAGACCTTCGGTGAGGTCGGAGATCTCCGAGACGTCCGGGTGCTGTGCTGTGCCGGCCCTGTCGGTCGAGGATGTCACACGCGCCCACCTCCACCCTTCACAGCCGCAGGCCCGTTCGACCCTGTGTCTTCTGCTCCCGACTCCGGTGGGACGGATGTCCCCGGCGTCCGGTTCCTTCCCCCGCTGACGTCGGGGCTACCTCCACCATCCGCACGGAGGTGCGTGAGCATCGGCAGCAGCCGGGCCCGGCCGCGGGCGCAGCGGCTCTTGATCGTCCCGGTCGGTACGTCGAGGACCCGTGCGGCTTCCGCGACGGGATAGCCCTGCATGTCCACGAGGACGAGCGCGGCCCGCTGATCCGGTGGGAGCGTGGCCAGTGCGGACAGGAGCTGGCGGTGGAGGTCCTGGCGCTCGGCGGGAGCCTCGGCGGACTCATGCGGCTCCAGCAGCTGTTCCAGACGCTCGGTGTCGTCGACGGGGGAGGTCTTGCGGGAGGCCGCCTTGCGGGCGCGGTCGAGGCAGGCGTTCACGGTGATGCGGTGCAGCCACGTGGTCACGGCGGACTGGCCGCGGAAGGTGTGCGCAGCGCGGAAGGCGGATACGAGGGCGTCCTGGACCGCGTCTGCGGCCTCTTCCCTGTCCCCCAGCGTGCGCAGCGCCACTGCCCACAGCCGGTCGCGGTGGCGCCGCACGAGCTCGCCGAAGGCATCGGGGTCACCGGAGACATGGCGGGCCAGCAGATCCTGGTCGCTCGCTTCGCCGAGTGTGACGTCGTCCAACGGTGAGCCCCCTCCCCGCTTCCGTCAGCCGGTGAACGAGACGTCCGTGATGCCTTGCTTGTAACCGGGATCGCTGAACTCATCCTGCGACGAGTACGGCATCGCGGTCATCCAGAGCAGGACATAGCGGCTCGCCACCGGCTTCTTGCCCGTCAACTTCAGTGCCGATCCGCTGGTCTGTCCGGAGGCGATCTGCGTCATGGAGCTCACCGGGCCGGACGGGGACAGGGAATCGGCTGCGTAGAGGCTGATCCTGGTGTGATCTCCGCCGTAGCGCAACGCTATGGAGGCGCTGGAGACGTTCTTCTCCGAACCCAGGTCGAAGACGATGCCCACGCCCTGCTTCACCGACGGAGCCAACTGCGGTCCGTCGAAGTAGCTCTTGGTCCGCCAGTAGGAGGTGGTGTCGCCGTCGTGCGTGGCGCCCACGTCTGCCGCGTTCTGGGGGGAGCCGTCCGGGGCGTACTCCTGGGATGCCTGGATCTTCAGAGGGACGGGAATCCTGGGCTTCTCGTCCTCGGCGTCCGTGGTGGACGTCTCCGACGTCTTGGGCTCCTGGGAACCCTGCTCCTGACCCAGCAGCTTGTCGGCCACCTGCCAGCTGCCGAGCCCCAGGGCAGCGATGAGGAGGGCGGACACGGCCCACTTCAGCGCCTTGCCGGTACGGCCCTCCAGCGGTGCGGGCGGTGCGGGCACTGCCTGCGTGACCCCCACGCCCGGCCGGGCGGTGGTGCGCCCGTAGGTGCCCTGCTGATAGGTGGTGCGCTGGTACTCCGGGGGCGCGGTGAAGGCGGGCTCCGGCGGGCGGATGCGCGGCATCGCGGCGACCGCCTTCGCCAGTTCGTCGGGCGTGGTGCACGGCGGCTCCTGGCGGGAGGCGGTGGCACCGTCGTTGACGAGAGCGCGCATGGCGAGTTCGGACAGTCCGCGATGGACGCCGGCACGCACCTGGTCGGGTGCGACGAGGCCAACGCCCTTCGGGAGCCCGGAGAGGCCGTAGGCGTCATTCTCGTAGGGCCAGCGCTGCGTGAGCGCGGCGTACAGCAGGGCGCCGATCGCCTCCGTGTCGGTGCGCTGGGGGCGGTCGGCGGAGATGCCACGCAGCGCGGCGTTCACCGCGAGGCCACGGATGCGGTACTGACCGGTGGAGGTCCGCAGAACGGCGCCAGGCGTCAGCCGCAGGTGGGCGAGCCCCTCGCGGTGCGCGGCGGCCATGGCCAACGACACTTGCTCGACCAGCTGGTACGCGTCATGCGGTTCAAGAGGCCCGGCAGCGAGCAGGGTAGTCAGCTCGACGGCGTCGGGGAGCCATTCGTGGACGACGTAGACCAGGTCGTTCTCCTCGACGGCGTCGAGGACCTGGACGAAGCGTGGATCGCCGAGGAGAGCCGATGAGCGGGCGGCAGCGAGCACGGATCGGGCCCTGGGATGGTCCGCGGGCAGGAGGTGGACGCCGACGGCACGGCGCAGTTTCTCGTCGACGGCACGCCAGCTGCTGAAACCGTCCAGACGGGTGACGCACTCCTCCAGGCGGTAGCGTCTGGCGAGTTTGTGGCCGCTGTGCAGTTCAGGCGTCGACAGGGCGAGCTCTTTGCTCTTCGCTTCGGTCTTCGCCTCGCCGTCCGTCTCCGGTGCGGTCGTCTCCGCAGTCTTCTGGGATTCTGCCGCCCCGTCGGTCGTGGCCTTGTCCGCCTGCGCGGTCAGCGGTTCGTCCCCGCCGTTGTCGGCCACGTCGACGGCAGCCGTGCTACGTTCCGCCACCGTCGTTCCTGCCTCCCCATCCGTTGCGCCATATCCAAACGCCATGCCAATTGTGCCCACAGTCGGACGCTATGCACGACACACGGCGTCCGACGAAGGTTGTGCCAGGGCCGGCCCGTCCTAGCGACCGAGACGCCCACGGACCATGCCGACCATGGCGTTGAGCTCCTCGATGCGCATCCTCTTCGCCGCGACGAGGAAGACGCCCATCAGTACGGCCCCACCGGCGACCAGCGCGACCAATGAGCCGCCCGCGCCACTGCCCAGCGCCGTCATGACGCCGAAGGCCGCCGCCCCGCCTGCGATGGCGGCCGGCACCGACGCCATGGAGAGCCGTGCGTACGTCCGCATCACGTGAGAGCCGTCCAGATCGCCGCCGAGGCGCTTCTTGAGCCGCCGCCAGGCGACCCCGACGCCCACCGCGTAGGCGAAGCCGTAGGAGGCGCCCATGCCGACGACCGCCCACTGGGCGGGCAGCAGCGCGTAACACAGGGCGGACGCCCCGGCGTTGACCGCCGCGACGATGACCGTGTTGTAGAAGGGCGTCCTGGTGTCCTCGTAGGCGTAGAAGCCGCGCAGGACGACGTACTGGACGGAGTAGGGGATCAGGCCGAGGCCGAAGGCCATCAGGATGAAGCCCATGCCCCGTGCGGCCTCCTGGCCGGTGGACGCGAACAGCAGCGTGGACATCGGAACGCCGAGCGCGAGGAAGGCGAAGGAGACCGGGACGATGGCGACCGCGCTGTTGCGCAGACCCTGGGAGATGTCGTCCCGCACCGCGCCCGGGTCGTCGTCGTGGGCGGCGCGCGAGATGCGCGGCAGCAGGGCGGCCATGACGGAGACCGTGATGATGGCCTGCGGCATGCCCCAGATGAGCTGGGCGTTGGTGTAGGCGATGAAGCCCGCGCCCTGCTTGCCCGAGGCCTCGCCCGCCGCGGTGGCGAGCTGGGTGACGACGAGGACACCGGCCTGGTTCGCCAGGACGAAGAGCACCGTCCACTTGGCCAGCTTCACCGTCTTGCCCAGGCCGTGGCCCTTCCAGTCGAAGCGCGGACGGAAGCGAAAGCCGGTCTCACGCAGGTACGGGATCATCGCCAGCGCCTGGACGACCAGGCCGAGGAGCGTTCCGACGCCGAGCAGGCGGACACCCTCCGGCGGAATCGTCTGCACACCCATCTGCGATTCGGCCGAGGTGCCGTACACCCAGATGAAGAGGCCGAACGTGGTGATCATGACGATGTTGTTGAGGACCGGGGTCCACATCATCGCGCCGAACTTGCCGCGCGCGTTGAGGATTTGGCCCATGACCACATGAATGCCCATGAAGAAGATCGTGGGCAGGCAGTAGCGGGCGAAGGTGACGGCCACACTGTTGGCCGCCGGATCGCCGGCGATGGTGTCCGACATCAGCTGGATCAGCAGCGGTGCGGCGAACACGGCGACGGCGACGATGGCGCCGAGCGCCACCATCACCAGAGTGAGCAGGCGGTTGGCGTACGCCTCGCCGCCGTCCTCGTCGTTCTTCATCGCGCGCACCAGCTGCGGCACGAAGACCGAGTTGAGTCCGCCGCCGACGGTGAGGATGTAGATCATCGTGGGCAGGGTGTACGCGACGGTGAACGTGTCACCGAGGAGCGCGGCGCCGAGGGCAGCGGTGATCACCAGGCTGCGCACGAACCCGGTCAGGCGGGAGACCAGCGTGCCGGCTGCCATCACGGCACTGGACTTCAGCAGGCCGGAGGCCCGCCCGGCCGGCTTCTTGGGGGGCGCGGGCGCAGCGGGTACGGGTTCGGGTGCCGGGACCGGCCGACCCGAGGTCTGCTGGTCCCGGAAGAGGTGAGCGAACGCGTCGGCTTCCGGCTTGCCGTCGCCGGCGCGGGTGACGAGGTCGTCCACGCCCGTGAACTGGGTGGTTCCGGCGGCGTCCCCGTACGGCAGGTGCCGGGAGGGCCCCTCCGGCTCGGGCGGCGGCGTCTGTGCCCAGACGCGGGGGTCGGGGGCGTGATCGGGCGACGGAGGCTGCTGGTAGAGCGGCTGCGGTTCCTGGTACGTCCCGGGTGGCGGCGGAGGGTGCGCAGACCGGTCGTAGAGCGCCTCGGCCACCGGGTCCTGTGCCGAGAGATCCCGGTCCTGGAAAGGGTCGGGGGCGTAGGCGTCCTGGACGTAGGGCTCCTGGACGTGAGACTCGGGAGCAGGTTGGTGGGGCGGCGGGACCTGGCCGGCCGGGTTGCCACCCGAGCCCTGGCCACGGTCACCGTCGTACGGCGCGTTCATGACTACCCCACCTCATCGTCCCCGGCCGACCGGCCACACATCGCTCAACGGTCCACTTTCTCACCAGCGCCCGACGGGTCGCCGCTTTCGGGTCCGATGTCCGGTCCGAGGTCACTCGCCTGCCCGGGATCCGGGCTGTCGATGTCACCACGCGTGCTCGCCGCCTCGTCCGAGGCGGTGTCGTCGTCCTTCGACGGTCCCTCGGACTCCGCGCCCGCCGCCTCGTGGGCGGCGGCGCGCTTGCGCTGGGTGTACATCCTGACGCCTGCGAGGACCAGAAGCAGGACGCCGCCGGCGATGACGAGCATGACCGTCGGTGTGATCTCGGAGACCTTCACCGTGAAGTTCATGGCCTTGCCGTACAGCTGGCCGTCCTGCGTGTAGAGCTGCGCCGTCATCTGGACCTGACCGTTGGCATTGGCCGAGGCGGGGAATTTCACCGTCTGGCTGTGGCCGCCGTCGATCCGGACCTGCTGCTCGGTGACTCCCTTGTCGCCGTCGAGGTTCAGGCGCGTGGGGTTGTGCGAGGTCAGCCGGAGCACCAGATGGTCGATGCCCTGGACCAGCTCGTTCTGCACGGTGACGGGAATCGTGGCGCTGCGGCCCGAGAGGGTCACGTCCGACTTCTCGATCAGCTGGACCTCTTCGGTGAGGTCCCGCAGATAGCTCCGTACGCCGCTGCGGTACTGCTCGGCCGCCATGGGGTTCCCCCGCCACGAAGCCGACAGCTCGCGGTCGATCGCCCTGCCGAAGGGCGTGTTCACCCGGTCCGCCTGGGTGAGGATGCCCTCGAACATGTCGAGGGTCTCCTGGGTGCCCCGGACGTCCTGGAAGGCCTCGACCGGCAGCTCCTGCTTACGGAGCTTTCCCGGGTACTGGGAGGCGGCGGGCACCGTGGTGTTGGCGTCGGGGTCCGGCTTGGCGTCAGCGGCGGCGACGAGGTCGAGCGGCTGGGTCCAGCGCTGGTTGCCGAGGGCCTGCAGGGCACGCGCCATGGACTGGGCCTGGGCCGCCGTGGGCACACGCTGGGGGGCGACGACGATGCTGCGCTGCTTGTCCGGGGCCTGGTGCGTCACCGCGAGCGACTGCGCCAGGAACTCCTGGACGGCGAGCGTGGAGGTCTCCGACCGGGTCATGTCGCCCTGGAACGCCTTGGAGAGCCGTGAGTCGGCCACGACCGCGGTCGTGCCACCGCCGATGGGCCGCGCCGCAGTGGGCGTGTAGACCAGGTTGTCCTGGAGGCTGTCGCTGCGGGCGATCACGTTGTGCGCACCGGCCGATGTGGCCACATCGACGATCGACGAGTCGATCGCGCCCTCCACGGGCCAGGCGAAGTCGGTCGACGCCTTCACGTGGAGGATCGTCTCCACCGTGGTCGCGGCGACCTCGGTGGCCGGCTGGAGATGGCTGAGCGATCCGGAGACGGTCTTGCCGCGGTGCGCCAGCGAGGCCAGGTCGGGATCGGCGAACGGCAGGGCGACGACCTTGCGGTCCTGAACCGCGGCTTCGAGATCGCTCAGCCAGCGCTTGGCCACGGCCTGGTTCTTGCCGGGGACCGTGGTGCTCCCCTTCTTGACCTCGTAATTCCGGGTCATCGCGTCCACGGTGGCCAGCAGGTCCGGATCGATGACCCAGGTGACCGGCAGCTCTTTGCCGAGGGAGACGAGCTCGTCGAGCCGCCCGCCGGTGGACAGCTCGGCAGCCAGTGACTCGTCCTCGAAGACGGGCGTCTGCTGCTCGTCGGAGCCTGTCTCCGAGGTGAGGTGCGTGGAGGAGATCAGCGGCCACAGATACGTCAGGCGGGTCTTCTTCTCCGGCGCCTCCGGCTGCCACGGCAGGAAGGTCCGTTCGATGCCCAGCACGTGGTCGTACGGCAGGTTCGCGGTCTGTCCCGACAGCGAGACGCCGAGTTGGTAGACGCCGCCGTCCTCGTCGAGGTCGAGCTCGTCGGCCGGTACGGAGAGCCGGAAGTCATGGCTGATGCCGGAGGCGAGGCGCGGGATTTCGACGGAGTACGTGTCGTCGATCTCGGCACCGTCGAGGCCCGGGTCGTAGCCGGTGCGCTCAGCCGCCCTGTCGATGGCGGTCCTGGCCGTGAGCTTCTGCCCGACCCGCAGATCGACGTGTGCGTCCGTGATCGTCTGCTTGCCCTCGTTGATCACCGTCCCGGAGATGGTGATCGTGTCCTTCTCGCCCGGCGTCGAAGGCGTGAACGTGTCGAGAGACACATCGACGGTCCGCGACCCGGTCGCGTCCTCCGCGGCATGCGCCGTCGACGTCGCGGGGCCGCACAGCAGCCCGGCCACGAGTGGTGCGCCGGTGAGCAGCGAGGCTGAACGACGCAGCCACCGGCGGGCAGGAGAAGTACGCATCCCCTGGAAGTCTGCCGCCTCGGCCACGCGCTCGCCCGTCCCTCGTCGTCTGCTTGCCGGTGGTGGTTCTCCGGTTCTTGCGTCCACGCATGGTAACGATGTGCGCTGTGTCGACGTGCCGCGGACTGCATCACAAGATCGCAGGGGCGCCGGAGGCTGCCGTAAACCGGGGCGCTCCCGTCGGCCGGGACACGTACCCTTTTCTGTTGTGCCGAACGCCAATGAAGACAACCCCACTGCCCTGAGCCAGGTGCAACGCCGCGCGGTGAGCGAACTGCTGCGGGTGTCCCCGGTCGCCGACGACCTTGCCCGCCGTTTCCAGGAGGCCGGGTTCAGCCTTGCCCTGGTCGGCGGGTCGGTACGTGACGCACTTCTCGGCCGGCTCGGCAACGACCTCGACTTCACGACGGACGCTCGGCCCGAGGACGTACTGAAGATCATCCGGCCGTGGGCGGACTCGGTCTGGGACGTGGGCATCGCCTTCGGCACAGTCGGGGCCCAGAAGGAGGGCCGCGTCGGCGACGACGTGCAGCGTTTCCAGATCGAGGTGACCACCTACCGGTCGGAGTCCTACGACCGGACGTCACGCAAGCCCGAGGTGTCCTACGGCGACTCCATCGAGGAAGACCTCGTTCGTCGTGACTTCACGGTGAACGCCATGGCCGTCGCCCTTCCCGAGAAGGCGTTCGTCGACCCGCACGGTGGCCTCGAGCACCTCACGGCCCGCGTGCTGCGGACGCCCGGCACCCCAGAGGAGTCCTTCTCGGACGATCCGCTGCGGATGATGCGCGCCGCCCGTTTCGCGGCTCAGCTCGATTTCGAGGTGGCGCCCGACGTGGTGGCCGCCATGAAGGCGATGGCCCAGCGCATCGAGATCGTCTCCGCTGAACGTGTGCGTGACGAACTGAACAAGCTGCTGCTGTCGGCACACCCCCGCAAGGGCCTGGGACTGCTCGTCGACACCGGGCTCGCGGACTACGTGCTGCCCGAACTGCCTGCCCTTCGCCTCGAGAGCGACGAGCACCACCGGCACAAGGATGTGTACGAGCACTCACTCACCGTGCTCGACCAGGCGATCGATCTCGAGGACGAAGGCCCGGACCTGGTGCTGAGGCTCGCTGCGCTGCTCCATGACATCGGAAAGCCGAGGACACGGCGGTTCGAGAAGGACGGGCGCGTCTCCTTCCACCACCACGAAGTGGTGGGCGCGAAGATGACCAAGAAGCGGATGACGGCGCTCAAGTACTCGAACGACATGGTCAAGGACGTCGCGCGGCTCGTCGAGCTGCACCTGCGCTTCCACGGCTACGGAACCGGTGAATGGACCGACTCGGCGGTGCGGCGCTATGTGCGGGACGCCGGACCACTGCTGAGCCGACTGCACAAGTTGACCCGCTCGGACTGCACCACCCGGAACAAGAGGAAGGCGGGTGCACTCTCCCGGGCCTACGACGGGCTGGAGGAGCGCATTGCCCAGCTGCAGCAGCAGGAGGAGCTGGACGCGATCCGGCCGGACCTCGACGGCAACCAGATCCAGGAGATCCTGGGCATCGGCCCCGGTCCGGTGATCGGCAAGGCGTACGCGTTCCTGCTCGATGCGCGTCTGGAGAACGGGCCGATGGAGCATGATGCGGCGGTAGCCGCGCTCAAGGAGTGGTGGGCGGCTCAGAGCTGAGCATGAAGGGCGCGATGTTTCACGGGAAACGTGGCACCGGCGCTGACGGACGGGGCGGTGTTTCACGTGAAACATCGCCCCGCCCGCTTGTCGTCAGGACAGTTCTCCTCTGCGTCTCCAGTGCACCAGCATCACGATGATCACTGCGTAGATGCTCGCGATCAGAACGACGAGCTGAACGGACCTGCCGTCCGGCGGCAGCATGAGCGCCGCGATACCGGCCGCTCCGACGAAGCCCACGTTGAACAACATGTCGTAGAGGGCGAAGACCCGGCCACGGAAGGCATCGTCCGTGGCGGTCTGGACGATCGTGTCCGTCGCGATCTTCGCTCCTTGGGTAACGAGCCCCAGGACGAAAGCGGCGGCCAGCATCGGCTCGGGAACGAACGGCAGCCCAAGTGCCGGTTCGAGGACGGCTGCCACCGCGGCGCAGCCGATCATCCAGCCGTACCGCCCAAGGCGCCCGACCGCCCAGGGCGACAGCACAGCGGCGGCGAAAAACCCGGCACCCGAGACCGCGAGCGCGAGACCGAGGAGGCCAAGCCCCTCCGATTCGGTCTCGGACCACGCGTAGCGGCAGAGCATGAGCACCATCACCGTGAACGCGCCGTAGCAGAACCGCATGAGGGTCATCGCCCCCAGGGCATGGGCGGCGGGCGGTCGCCCGGCAAGATGCCGCAAGCCGTCCAGCAGCCCGCGAGCCGTGGACGCGATCGCCGTGAACAGGCGGGGCTGGACGAGTTCCGGATCGGGTCCGAGCAGCTCGCGCCCCATGCGCAGCGCCGCCAGGGCAGCGGAGAGATAGAGCGCGGCCCCGAGCAGCACCACCACGGCATCGGAGTCGGCGACGACGAGGCGGACCAGGAACGCCAGTCCACCGCCCGCGGTGGCGGCGAGGGTCCCAGCGGTGGGTGACACGGAATTGGCCATGACGAGCCGGTCGTCGTCGACCACCCGCGGCAGGGCGGCCGAGAGTCCGGCAAGCACGAACCGGTTGACGGCCGTGACGGACAGCGCGGAAACGTAGAAGAGCCAGTCCGGCACCGAGGCGAGAATGAGCAGCGCCGTGCAGCCGGCGAGGAGCGCGCGCAGGAGATTGCCGTACAGGAAGACCTGTCGGCGCTGCCAGCGGTCGAGGAGCACGCCGGCGAAAGGGCCCACGAAGGAGTACGGGAGGAGCAGGACGGCCATGGCGGAGGCGATCGCGGCGGGCGAGGTCTGCTTCTCCGGTGAGAACACCACATACGTGGCGAGGGCGACCTGGTAGACGCCGTCGGCCGACTGGGAGAGCAGCCGGACGGTCAGCAGTCGGCGGAAGTCGGTCAGGCGCAGTAGTACGCGCAGATCACGTACAGCAGGCATGCGAGCAAGCGTCACATACGAGGAGGGTCCCCGGGCCGAAGACCCGGGGACCCTCCTCGATCGGACGGGACGAACGCTTAGCGCTCGACCTCGCCCTTGATGAACTTCTCGACGCTCTCACGCGCCTCGTCGTCGAAGTACTGGACCGGCGGCGACTTCATGAAGTACGAGGACGCGGAGAGGATCGGGCCACCGATGCCCCGGTCCTTGGCGATCTTCGCGGCGCGCAGGGCGTCGATGATGACACCCGCGGAGTTCGGGGAGTCCCACACCTCGAGCTTGTACTCGAGGTTCAGCGGGACGTCTCCGAAGGCGCGGCCCTCGAGACGCACGTACGCCCACTTGCGGTCGTCCAGCCAGGCCACGTAGTCCGACGGGCCGATGTGGACGTTCTTCTCGCCCAGCTCGCGGTCCGGGATCTGCGAGGTGACGGCCTGCGTCTTCGAGATCTTCTTGGACTCCAGACGCTCGCGCTCGAGCATGTTCTTGAAGTCCATGTTGCCGCCGACGTTCAGCTGCATCGTGCGGTCCAGGATGACGCCCCGGTCCTCGAACAGCTTCGCCATCACGCGGTGCGTGATGGTGGCGCCGACCTGCGACTTGATGTCGTCGCCGACGATCGGGACACCGGCCTCGGTGAACTTGTCCGCCCACTCCTTGGTGCCGGCGATGAAGACCGGGAGGGCGTTGACGAACGCGACCTTGGCGTCGATGGCGCACTGCGCGTAGAACTTCGCAGCGTCCTCGGAACCGACGGGCAGGTAGCAGACCAGGACGTCGACCTGCTTGTCCTTGAGGACCTGGACGACGTCGACCGGGGCCTCGGGGGACTCCTCGATGGTCTGGCGGTAGTACTTGCCCAGACCATCCAGGGTGTGGCCGCGCTGCACGGTGACGCCGGTGGACGGCACGTCGCAGATCTTGATGGTGTTGTTCTCACTGGCGCCGATGGCGTCCGCGAGGTCGAGGCCGACCTTCTTGGCGTCCACGTCGAAGGCGGCCACGAACTCGACGTCACGAACGTGGTAGTCGCCGAACTGGACGTGCATCAGACCCGGCACCTTGCCTGCCGGGTCGGCGTCCTTGTAGTACTCGACGCCCTGCACCAGCGAGGCGGCGCAGTTGCCCACGCCGACGATGGCTACGCGAACCGAACCCATTCCGGTTGCTCCCTGTGTGATCTCGGTATTCCGGATGAAACCCTGCGGAGCGCAGAGCCTCACTTGGCGGTGTCGTCGGACGGATCCGGCGGGGTGGAGCCGTCGGGAGGTGTCCCTCCGGACGACTCGTCGCCCTGGTGCCGGGGCAGGCCGCCCGTCGCTCCAGATGTGTTGTCCTGCTGAGCGGTGCTCCCGGGGGAGGGCCGTCGCTGATCCCGCCCCGCCCGCTCGCTCTCGATGAGCTCGTTCAGCCAGCGCACTTCGCGCTCCACGGACTCCATGCCGTGCCGCTGCAGTTCGAGCGTGTAGTCGTCGAGGCGCTCGCGGGTGCGGGCGAGAGAGGCGCGCATCTTCTCCAGGCGCTCCTCCAGTCGGCTGCGGCGGCCCTCCAGGACCCGCATCCGCACCTCGCGCTCCGTCTGGCCGAAGAAGGCGAAACGGGCTGCGAAGTGCTCGTCCTCCCAGGTGTCGGGGCCGGTGTGCGAGAGCAGCTCCTCGAAGTGCTCCTTACCTTCCGCCGTCAGTCGGTAGACGATCTTGGCGCGGCGCCCCGCCAGCGATGCGGCGAGGGCGTCCTCGGGTGCGCTTCCCGGTTCCTCGATCAACCAGCCGTTGGCGACGAGCGTCTTGAGGCAGGGGTAGAGGGTTCCGTAGCTGAAGGCCCGGAAGATTCCCAGTGAGGTGTTGAGCCGCTTGCGCAGCTCGTACCCGTGCATCGGGGCTTCGCGGAGCAGGCCGAGGACGGCGAATTCGAGGATGCCTGAGCGCCTGCTCACTGCCGCCTCCCTCGTCCCTCGGTGCCCGTGTCGCGGCCCGATGTGTCGTGCTGATGTATCGATTCGATACATCAGCACGATAGAGCGGCGGTCCGCACCCGACAAGGGGGGCCTTGGTGAGCGGCGTCACATCGTCAATTCGTCGGCGGCGAGTTGCCTGATATGGGGTGAACCTCGGCCCTCGGTGGGTTTTGACCGTGCGTAGTCTGTGCGGCATGCAGACCACCGGGAACCATGTGACGCTCCTGAGCGTCATCGCCGTGGATGCACAGCGGATGAGCCCTCCGGAGAGCTCGTTCGTATCCATTTCGGGGGGACCGGAACTCAACTGCCGCTTCCAGGCGTCTCGCCTGCCCGAGGAGTAGTCGTTCGATGAGCGAGCACCGACGCAAACCGCCGCAGCCGCAGGGTGGCGGGCGCGCCGCGGCCCGACGCGCCGCCCAGCAGTCGTCCGGGCGCCGTGCAGCACCCGGAAGGGATGCCACGTCAGCCTCCCCGTCCGCTTCTTATGCCGAGGAGCGCCCGTACGGTGGCAGAGCCGAAGCCCGGCGCGCCGCCCAGCGGGGAGGTGGTCGCCGGCGTGTGGACGAGTCGGGAGCCGGCGGCCGGGCAGCGCGCCGCGGAGCCGCAGGTGCCGGAGCCGGCAAGAAGCGGCTGATCGACTACCCGAGGCACAACAAGTACGGATGGCGTCGCTGGATGCCCTCCTGGAGGCTTGTCGCCGGACTGTGCATCGGCTTCGTCGGGCTGCTCACCGTGGCCGCGGCCATCGCGTACAGCACGGTCGTCATCCCGAAGGAGGCGGAGGCGGCCACGGCCCAGAACAACGTGTACTACTGGGCCGACGGCTCGCAGATGGCCGCCACGGGTGGTGAGGTCAACCGCCAGATCATCGGCATCGACCAGATCCCGAGAGCGATGCAGAAAGCCGTGATCTCCGCGGAGAACAAGACGTTCGAGAAGGACTCGGGCATCGACCCGATGGGCATCACCCGTGCTGTGTTCAACATGGCCCGTGGCCAGGAGACCCAGGGTGGCTCCACCATCACCCAGCAGTACGTGAAGAACGCGCGGCTGGACGACCAGAACCAGACCCTGAGCCGCAAGTTCCAGGAGCTGTTCATCTCCATCAAGATCGACAGCGAGATGGGCAAGCCCGAGATCATGCAGGGCTACCTGAACACCTCGTACTACGGGCGAGGCGCGTACGGCATCCAGGCCGCGGCCCGGACGTACTACAACAAGGACGCCGAGAAGCTGAACCCGAGCGAGTGTGCCTTCCTCGCCACACTCCTCAAGGGCGCGACGTACTACGACCCGGCCGGTGCCACCGAGATCGACTCGAGGGCGACGGCCCCGGCCAACCGGGAACGGGCCGAGAAGCGCTGGCGCTGGATCCTCGACGAGATGGTCAAGGACAACCACCTCACGGCCGAGGAGCGCGCCGAATACACGGAGTTCCCCGACCCGCAGAAGCCGAAGAAGAACGCGCAGCTGGGCGGGCAGATCGGTTACCTGGTGGATCTCGCCAAGGCCAACTTCCTCAACAACTACAAAGGCATGACGGAGAGGAAGCTGGCGCAGGGCGGCTACGAGATCCACACGACCTTCGACAAGAAGAAGGTCCAGGCACTCGAAGACACCATCAAGGGCATCTACAAGAAGCACATCGACCCGGAGAAGCGGCCGGACACGGACACCCACGTCCAGTTCGGCGGCGCCTCCGTGGAGCCGGAGACCGGCAAGATCGTCGCGATCTACGGCGGTACCGACGCGACGAAGCACTTCACGAACAACGCCGACGCGACCGGTGCCCAGGTCGGATCGACGTTCAAGCCCTTCGTGCTGGCCGCCGCGATGCGGGACGGCGTACGCGACCCCGAGGGCGAGATCGAGCAGGGGCCCGGCCAGCGCACCATCGTCGACCCCGACAAGAGCCGGTACAACGGAGCCAACAAGCTCAAGATCAAGAACTACGACGGCTCGATCTGGCGCAACGAGGAGGGCAAGGAGTGGCTGCAGACGAACGACGGTGACGAGTCGTTCAAGAACATCAGCCTGCGCGAAGCCATGATCCACTCGGCCAACTCGCCGTTCGTGCAGCTCGGCATGGACATCGGCATCCCGCAGGTGCGGAAGGCGGCCGTCGACGCCGGTCTGCTCGAATCCAGCCTGGTCGAGTCGAACGTCCCCTCGTTCTCCCTCGGTATCTCGGACCCCAGCGCCATCCGCATGGCGGGCGCGTACGGCACCTTCGCGGCCAACGGAAAGCAGCGCGACCCGTACTCCGTGACGTCCGTCGAGCACAGGGGCCAGACGATCTACAAGCACGAGGACGAGGTCGAGACCGCCTTCACCAAGGCGGTCGCCACCAACGTGACCGACGTGCTCCGGGACGTCGTCGACGACGACGAGGGCACGGGTAAGAACGCTCGACTCCCCGGCCGTCAGGTCGCCGGCAAGACGGGTACCACCGACGACAACAAGTCCGCGTGGTTCGTCGGCTACACCCCGCAGCTGTCGACCGCCATCGACATGTACCGCCTCGACGACGACGAGAAGAGCGGCAAGAAGCGCGAGTTCCTGAAGATGTACGGCACCGGTGACCGGGACACGATCCACGGTTCGTCGTTCCCGTCCGAGATCTGGCAGACGTACATGTCCAAGGCGCTCAAGGACGCCAAGATCCTGGAGTTCGACGAGCCGGTGGAGCTCGAGGACGCCGAGGCCGTCTGGGGCGGCGGCGCGGTCAAGCCGAAGCCGACGCCGAGCAGCAGCCCGTCCCCGAGCCCGTCCCAGTCGCCGTCCTCGAGCCCGTCGCCGAGCCTTTCGCCGAGCCCGGGCCCGTCGGAGTCGTGCAACCCGTGGGAGGACTGGACCTGCGAGCCGACCGGCGGCGCCAACGCGGGCACCGATCAGGGCGGCGGCAACGGCGGGATCACCTCGAGTCCGAGTACGTCACCGGGTACGGACAGCGGCGGCAACGGCAACAACGGCGGAGGCTTCATCGGAGGCTCCGACGGAACCCAATAGCCGCCGCACCTGGGCCGGCACCGATCGAGGGCCGCCGTATCCGGCACAGCGCAGCGCTTCGCGCCCGCAGGATACGGCGGCCCTCGTCGTGTACCCGGCCCCTTGCGGCAGGATGTGCACCATGCCCAGCGCAGAGGAGACGAGCGTGTACGAGGACCGCCGCGGTGCCCTGCCCGCACGGCGCGACAGTCCCGACGTGCGCCCCGCACGCCGCGACGGTCCTGACGTGCGCCCCACACGGTGCGACAGGGTCGCCGCGGCCGGCAGCGAGCTGATCGGCGGCCCCGCGGGTCGCTGGGCACGGCGCGGTGGCAACGGTCCGCTCACCCCCGTGCGTGTCATCGCCCTGGTCGCCATCGGCATGTTCGCGCTCGGCATGGTGCAGAAGCTGCCCTGCTACAACTGGGCCTGGTTCCGGGGCACCAGCTCGCAGTACACCCACGCCTGCTACTCGGACATCCCGCACCTGTATCTCGGCCGCGGCTTCGCGGACGGTCGTATTCCGTACTTCGACCGGCTGCCCGGCGACATGGAGTACCTCGAATACCCGGTGCTGACCGGCCTGTTCATGCAGGTCGCCTCCTGGGTCGTCGACGCCGCCTCCTGGCTCGGACTGTCCGGCGACGACATGATGGGGCGCGAGCAGCTGTACTGGATGATCAACGCGGGCATGCTGCTGATCTGCGCCGCCGTCATCGCCGTCTGCGTCGCCCGCACCCACCGCCGCCGCCCCTGGGACGCACTGCTGGTCGCGCTGGCGCCCGCGTTCGCGTTGACGGCCACGATCAACTGGGACCTGCTGGCCGTGGCTCTGACGGCCTCGGCGATGCTGATGTGGTCGCGCAGCAGGGTGCTCGCCGCGGGCGTCCTCATCGGACTGGCGACGGCCGCCAAGTTCTACCCGTTCCTGCTCCTCGGGCCGCTGCTGGTGCTGTGCTGGCGCGCGGGCAAGTGGCGTGAGTTCCTCACGGCGGCCTTCGGGGCCGTGTTGGCGTGGCTCGTGGTCAACGTCCCCGTCATGCTGCTCGCACCGGAGGGGTGGAAGAAGTTCTACACCTTCAGCCAGGAGCGGCCGGTCGACTTCGGCTCGTTCTGGCTGATCATCACCCAGCGCACCGGTCGCTCGATCGAGGCGGAGACGGTCAACACGTACGCGCTGCTCCTGACGATCGTGGCGTGCGCCGGTATCGCTCTGCTGACCTTCACCACACCGCGGAGGCCCCGGTTCGCACAGCTGGCGTTCCTGGTCGTCGCCGTGTTCGTCCTCACCAACAAGGTCTACTCGCCGCAGTACGTGCTGTGGCTGATCCCGCTCGCGGCGCTCGCCCGTCCGCGCTGGCGGGACTTCCTCGTCTGGCAGGCCTGCGAGGTCATGTACTTCCTCGGCATCTGGATGTATCTCGCGTACACCACCAGCGAGAAGCACCAGGGACTGCCGCCGGAGGGCTACCAGCTCGCGATCGCCCTGCACCTGCTGGGGACGCTCTACCTGTGCGCGGTGATCGTGCGGGACATCCTCATGCCGGAACGCGACGGGGTGCGGACGGACGGCTCGGACGACCCCTCCGGCGGAGTGCTCGACGGGGCCGGAGACGTGTTCGTCCTGGGGCGCGCGGCGCGGCCGCGACGGCATGCTGCCCCGACCGTGGAAGGCCCGCGGGTGGAATGGGGGGCACAGCCCGCCGGGACGGGGCAGGGCACAGGCGCTCAGCAGTCCGCCTGACGGCGTCCGGCCATCCGCGCGGGGCGCGGTGCCCGGGCGGCCTAGCGGTCGACGAGGCGGTCGAACTGCGTGGTCGTGTGCCGCAGGTGGGCGACGAGCTCGTCACCGACCCTGGGTTCCGTGGCGTCCCCGGGCACGAACAGGATCGACACCTGCATGTGCGGCGGTTCCGCGAACCAGCGCTGCTTGCCCGCCCACACGAACGGCGACAGGTTGCGGTTGACCGTCGCCAGACCCGCACGGGCCACGCCCTTGGCGCGCGGCATCACGCCGTGCATCGCCTTGGGCGCCTCCAGCCCCACGCCGTGCGACGTGCCGCCGGCGACGACGACCAGCCAGCCGTCGGACGCGGCCTTCTGCTGCCGGTAGCCGAAACGGTCCCCCTTGGACACGCGGGTCACGTCCAGGACCGCTCCCCGGTACTCCGTCGCCTCGTGGTCGCCGAGCCACAGGCGGGTGCCGATCCGGGCGCGGAACCGGGTCTGCGGGAACTGCTGCTGCAGCCGCGCCTGTTCGTCCGCGCGCAGGTGGCTGACGAACATGGTGTGCAGCGGCAGACGGGCGGCACGCAGCCGGTCCATCCAGCCGATGACCTCCTCGACGGCGTCGGAGCCGTCCGTGCGGTCCAGCGGCAGGTGCAGCGCGAAACCCTCGAGCCGCACGTCCTCGATCGCGGCGTGCAGATGGCCGAGCTCGTGCTCGGCGATGCCGTGGCGCTTCATCGAGCTCATGCACTCGATGACCACCCGCGCGCCCACCAGGGCGTGCACCCCGTCCACCGAGGAAACCGAACGGATCACCCGGTCGGGCAGCGGCACCGGCTCCTCACCGCGCCGGAACGGCGTGAGGACCAGCAGGTCGCCGCCGAACCAGTCCTTGATCCGCGCGGCCTCGTATGTCGTGCCGACCGCGAGCATGTCGGCGCCGAAGCGGGCGGCCTCGTCGCAGAGGCGCTCGTGACCGAAGCCGTAGCCGTTGCCCTTGCAGACCGGGACGAGGCCGGGGAACTGATCGATCACGGACTTCTGGTGCGCCCGCCAGCGCGCGGTGTCGACGTAGAGGGAGAGCGCCATGACCGGCCCGGAACCTTTCTGGTGGCTGCGGTGTATCAAAGACATGTACGAGACTACGGAGTACTTCACGCCGCCGGAGCGGTCAGCGGCGTCCTCAGCGGCGCGACATGTAGATGTCCAGCGCCTTGTGGAGCAGCTTGTTCAGCGGGAAGTCCCACTCGCCGACGTACTCGACGGCCTCGCCACCCGTGCCGACCTTGAACTGGATCAGGCCGAAGAGGTGGTCCGTCTCGTCGAGCGAGTCGCTGATGCCCCGGAGGTCGTAGACAGTGGCGCCCATGGCGTAGGCGTCGCGCAGCATCCGCCACTGCATCGCGTTCGAGGGCCGGACCTCGCGCCCGATGTTGTCGGAGGCCCCGTAGGAGTACCAGACGTGCCCGCCGACGACGAGCATGGTCGCCGCGGACAGGTTCACGCCGTTGTGCCGCGCGAAGTACAGCCGCATGCGGTTGGGGTCCTCGTTGTTGAGGACCGTCCACATGCGCTGGAAGTACGACAGCGGGCGCGGCCGGAAGCGGTCCCGCTCGGCAGTGATCTCGTACAGGCGCTGCCACTCGGCGAGGTCCTCGTAGCGGCCCTGGACGACCTCGACACCGGCCTTCTCGGCCTTCTTGATGTTGCGGCGCCACAGCTGGTTGAAGCCCTTGAGGACGTCGTCCAGCGACCGGTTGGCCAGGGGCACCTGATAGACGTACCGCGGCTGCACGTCGCCGAAGCCGGCGCCGCCGTCCTCGCCCTGCTGCCAGCCCATCTTCCGCAGGCGGTCGGCGACTTCGAAGGCCCGGGGTTCGATGTGCGTGGCCTCGACATCACGCAGGCGCTTGACGTCGGGGTCCTGGATGCCGGCCTTGATCGCGGGAGCGTCCCAGCGGCGGATGACGACGGGCGGCCCCATCTTGACCGAGAAGGCGCCCTGGTTCTTGAGGTGCGCCAGCATCGGCTGGAGCCAGTCGTCCAGGTTCGGGGCGTACCAGTTGATGACCGGGCCCTCGGGGAGGTACGCGAGATACCGCTTGATCTTGGGCAGCTGGCGGTAGAGCACCAGGCCGACGCCAACGAGGTCGCCGTTCTTGTCGAACCAGCCCAGGTTCTCCGAGCGCCACTCCGTCTTCACGTCCGCCCACGCCGGGACCTGGCAGTGACTCGCCGAGGGCAGGCTCTGGATGTATGCCAGATGCTGCTCACGGCTGATGGTCCTCAGGGTCAGGCTCATGCGGGGCGCTCCTCGGCAGGTGTGTCCCCATCGGTACAGGGGTTCCGGCTCTCGCGCCGAAGCCTACTGGTCCGAGGAGGCGCTCCGAATGGCTGTACGCAAGAGCGGGCCGGTCGCGGCCCGCTCCCGATGCGCTGTGCGTCAGCCGAGCACTCCGCCGAAGAGGCCGCCGTGCGCCATGCCGAGGAAGAAGCCCACGGCCGACGCCCCGAGTCCGATGATCAGCAGGAACCGCTCGCGTGTGGTCGCCGAGATGAACTGGCCGTACGCGCCCGTGAAGATTCCGATGAGGCCGGTCCAGGAGCTGAGCAGGTGGAGGTGGTGGAACATCGCCGTGATGAACGCAATGGCGCCGAGCACCAGCGTCACCGCCATCAGGGTGTCCTGCAGCGGATGGGGCTTGCCGTCCGTGGCGAGGAGAGAGGCGGGGGACTGACGTCGCATTGCATGTGCCATGAGGCACCTCCTGGCTGTGCCGGAAGGCGGCGCATCGTAGCGCCGCGCGCACCCGATGCGTACAGATTGCGGCCATCCGCCGCCGGATTTCAACCGGAAGCCGCTGTGCGGGTACTCTGTACGGTCTGCACCGGTGTCTGCCCAGGCCAAGGCACGATCTCCCCTCGTCGAGCGGGGATTGTCAGTGGCGGCCGATACCGTTGCTCACGCATCACGACCCTCCTGCCACGGAACGACCGTGGCCGCTGAGTCCAAAGGAGGTGGGTTCCACATGCGTCACTACGAGGTGATGGTCATCCTCGACCCCGATCTCGAGGAGCGCGCTGTCTCCCCGCTGATCGAGAACTTCCTCTCCGTCGTCCGTGAGGGCAACGGAAAGGTGGAGAAGGTCGACACCTGGGGCCGTCGTCGTCTCGCTTACGAGATCAAGAAGAAGCCCGAGGGCATCTACTCGGTCATCGACCTGCAGGCCGAGCCTGCGGTCGTCAAGGAGCTCGACCGCCAGATGAACCTGAACGAGTCGGTCCTCCGGACCAAGGTCCTCCGTCCCGAGACCCACTGAGCACCTAGCTCAGAGGTCATCGGGTTCGAGTAGCAGCAAGCAGCCAGAAGCAATCCCCGCCGAGAGGTTCCCCCAATGGCAGGCGAGACCGTCATCACGGTCGTCGGCAATCTCGTCGACGACCCCGAGCTGCGCTTCACCCCGTCCGGTGCGGCGGTCGCGAAGTTCCGCGTCGCGTCCACTCCCCGCACCTTCGACCGGCAGACCAACGAGTGGAAGGACGGCGAAAGCCTGTTCCTGACCTGCTCGGTCTGGCGGCAGGCGGCGGAGAACGTCGCCGAGTCGCTCCAGCGCGGCATGCGCGTCGTCGTGCAGGGCCGCCTGAAGCAGCGGTCCTACGAGGACCGCGAGGGCGTCAAGCGCACGGTCTTCGAGCTGGACGTCGAGGAAGTCGGCCCCAGCCTCAAGAACGCCACGGCCAAGGTCACCAAGACCACTGGTCGCGGCGGCCAGGGTGGTTACGGCGGCGGCCAGCAGGGCGGCGGCGGCTGGGGCGGCGGCCCCGGTGGTGGCCAGCAGCAGGGCGGCGGCGGTGCACCCGCCGACGACCCCTGGGCCACGAGCGCGCCGGCCGGCGGTGGCCAGCAGGGCGGGGGCGGCGGCTGGGGCGGAAGCTCCGGCGGTTCCGGCGGCGGCTACTCGGACGAGCCTCCCTTCTAGGGCAGCTCGTACCCCCACTTCTTGATCACACAGGAGAATCACCATGGCGAAGCCGCCTGTGCGCAAGCCTAAGAAGAAGGTCTGCGCGTTCTGCAAGGACAAGACCGCGTACGTGGACTACAAGGACACGAACATGCTGCGGAAGTTCATTTCCGACCGTGGCAAGATCCGTGCCCGCCGCGTGACCGGCAA
Organism: Streptomyces sp. 5K101; assembly: GCF_046506645.1. Classification (NCBI taxonomy): domain Bacteria; kingdom Bacillati; phylum Actinomycetota; class Actinomycetes; order Kitasatosporales; family Streptomycetaceae; genus Streptomyces; species Streptomyces sp. 5K101. The sequence continues at coordinate 420,563 of NZ_JBKFFO010000005.1, forward strand.
CTGCACGCAGCACCAGCGTGACGTCGCCACGGCCGTCAAGAACAGCCGTGAGATGGCGCTGCTGCCCTACACGTCCACCGCGCGATAAGGGAAGGGTGACCGAGACATGAAGATCATCCTCACCCACGAGGTCTCCGGCCTCGGCGCTGCCGGCGACGTCGTCGACGTCAAGGACGGCTACGCTCGCAACTACCTGGTCCCGCGCGGTTTCGCGATCCGCTGGACCAAGGGTGGCGAGAAGGACGTGGCGCAGATCCGCCGCGCCCGTAAGATCCACGAGATCGCGACCATCGAGCAGGCGAACTCCGTCAAGGGCCAGCTCGAGGCCGTGAGGGTGCGCCTGGCCGTTCGCTCCGGCGAGGCCGGCCGCCTGTTCGGTTCCGTCACCCCGGCCGACATCGCCTCGGCGATCAAGGCTGCCGGTGGTCCGGATGTCGACAAGCGTCGCGTCGAGCTCGGTGCGCCGATCAAGACCCTGGGCTCGCACCAGGTGTCCGTGCGTCTGCACCCCGAGGTTGCCGCGCAGCTCGGCGTCGAGGTTGTCGCCGCCTGAGCAGCGCGTTCGACTGAGCAGTAGGAAGGGCCGTACCCCTCTGGGTGCGGCCCTTCTGTCGGTCGGTGGCGGTGGTGCCGTCCCGGTTCTCCGTGGCTCGGCGGTACCGCAGTGCCACTGCGGACGTTTCACGTGAAACGTCAGCGCGTGGCGCCGGTCACGATCCAGCGTCCGGACCGGGCGCGCCACCACAACGTCAGCAGCCGCACGGTCATCATCAGCGTCATGGCCCACCACAGCGCGGTCAGGCCGCCGCCGAGGGTGGGCACCATCAGGGCGACCGGTGCGAACGCCGCGAGGGTGACGAGCATGGCCCATGCGAGATACGGGCCGTCCCCCGCACCCATCAGCACCCCGTCCAGGACGAAGACGACGCCCGCGATCGGCTGGGACACCGCCACGACCAGAAGTGCGGGCAGAAGCGTGTCCTGGACCGCCTGATCCCCGGTGAACAGAGGGATGAACAGCGGGCGCGAGGCCACGACCAGGAGGCCCAGCACCACGCCCGCGGCGATTCCCCACTCCACCATGCGGCGGCAGGCCTGCCGTGCTCCCTCGGCATCGTCGGCACCGAGGTAGCGCCCGATGATGGCCTGCCCGGCGATCGCGATGGCATCGAGGGCAAAGGCCAGCAGGCTCCAGAGCGACAGCACGATCTGGTGTGCCGCGATGTCCGTGTCGCCAAGGCGGGCAGCCACGGCGGTGGCGATCATCAGAACGGCGCGCAACGAGAGCGTGCGGACCAGCAGAGGGACGCCGGCCTGGGCACTCGCCCTGATGCCGGCCACGTCCGGGCGCAGGGAGGAACCGTGTTCGCGGGCTCCGCGCACGACGACGACGAGATAGGCGACGGCCATGCCCCACTGGGCGGCGACGGTGCCCCAGGCGGAGCCGGCGATGCCCAGCCCGGCGCCGTACACCAGTCCTGCGTTCAAGGCGGCGTTGGCCGTGAATCCGCCGATGGCCACGTAGAGCGGCGTCCGTGTGTCCTGGAGACCCCGCAGGACGCCGGTCGCCGCGAGCACGATCAGCATGGCCGGTATGCCGAGGCTGGAGATACGCAGATACGTGATCGCGTGCGGCGCCGCCGTCTCCGACGCCCCGAAGACGTCCACGAGCCAGGGAGCGCTGGGCAGGGTCACCGCGATGACGGCGACACCCAGGAAGAGCGCGAGCCAGATTCCGTCCATGCCCTGGCGGATGGCTGCCTGGAGGTCGCCCGCTCCGACACGGCGGGCGACGGCGGCGGTGGTGGTGTACGCCAGGAACACGAAGACACTGACGGCCGTCATGAGCAGAGCGGCCGCAACACCGAGACCGGCGAGCTGGGGTGTGCCGAGATGGCCGACGATGGCACTGTCGACCATCACGAACAGGGGCTCGGCGACCAGTGCGCCGAAGGCGGGCACGGCGAGCGCGATGATCTCCCGGTCGTGGTGTCGACGGCGCGCCTTGGGGCTCACGGTGGCCTGTGTCATGGACCCAATCTAATCTTCCACAGGTAAGAGATGCAACGCACGTGCATCCCTTACCAATCAGGGGCTCGGGCGGGACCCGGTGCGCGGTTTGTTCTGATCTTGGTCCGGTCGGGAAAGTTTTTCTCCCCCACAGCCGGTGGACGGAAAACGAGCAGCTCAGAGGCCGTGTGGTGAGGCGGGTATGAGTTTGTCCACAGTGCTGTCCCCCGGTCCGTGCACAGGTTCCGAAGGGTTCTCCACAGCATCTGGTCCGTCATCCACAGTGCCTGTGGATAACCAGATTGGCTGACGGTGCCGCCGGGCCTACCGTGGACCGTCGCCCGACTCGAGGCAAGCGGAGTCAGGCGACTCGTTTTGTCAGTGTCGTGCCGTAGAAAGAGTGCCACGGCAAAGGTCCGCGGAGCGGACGGGAGGAGGTGGCCGCGGGTGAGCATTTCCGAGCCCCTGGACGACCCGTGGGCGGCCGACAGTCCCGGTGACCGTCTCCCCGCTTCCCGCCGCCGCGGCAGCGACATCCGCCGTGAGGACCAGCACGACCGCGGCCGGGAGAGCACCGGCTGGGACAGCGTTCCCGGGTTCGAGCGGGTGCCTCCGCAGGACCTGGACGCCGAGCAGTCCGTCCTCGGCGGCATGCTGCTGTCGAAGGACGCCATCGCCGACGTGGTCGAGATCATCAAGGGTCACGACTTCTACCGGCCGGCCCACGAGACCGTCTTCCAGGCGATCCTCGACCTCTACGCCAAGGGTGAGCCGGCCGACCCGATCACGGTCGCCGCCGAACTGGTCAAGCGTGGTGAGATCACCCGCGTCGGCGGGGCCCCGTATCTGCACACGCTGGTCCAGTCGGTGCCGACCGCCGCCAACGCGTCGTACTACGCGGAGATCGTCCACGAGCGGGCGGTGCTGCGCAGGCTCGTGGAGGCCGGCACCAAGATCACGCAGATGGGATACGCGGCGGACGGCGACGTCGACGAGATCGTCAACTCCGCCCAGGCCGAGATCTACGCCGTCACCGAGCAGCGCACCAGTGAGGACTACCTGCCGCTCGGCGACATCATGGAGGGCGCTCTCGACGAGATCGAGGCGATCGGCTCGCGCAGCGGTGAGATGACCGGTGTGCCCACGGGCTTCACCGACTTCGACTCCCTGACGAACGGCCTGCACCCCGGCCAGATGATCGTCATCGCCGCACGTCCCGCGATGGGCAAGTCGACTCTGGCGCTGGACTTCGCGCGTGCGGCCTCGATCAAGAACAACCTGCCCAGCGTGATCTTCTCCCTCGAAATGGGGCGCAACGAGATCGCGATGCGTCTGCTGTCGGCGGAGGCCCGTGTGGCGCTGCACCACATGCGATCCGGGACGATGACGGACGAGGACTGGACCCGTCTGGCGCGCCGGATGCCGGACGTCTCCCAGGCCCCCCTCTACATCGACGACTCGCCGAACCTGTCGATGATGGAGATCCGCGCCAAGTGCCGCCGCCTGAAGCAGCGCAACGACCTGAAGCTGGTCGTCATCGACTACCTCCAGCTGATGCAGTCGGGCGGCTCCAAGCGCGCCGAGAGCCGCCAGCAGGAGGTCTCGGACATGTCGCGAAACCTCAAGCTGCTGGCCAAGGAGCTGGAGATCCCGGTGATCGCGCTCTCCCAGCTGAACCGTGGCCCCGAGCAGCGCACGGACAAGAAGCCGATGGTCTCGGACCTGCGAGAGTCGGGATCGATCGAGCAGGACGCCGACATGGTCATCCTGCTGCACCGCGAGGACGCGTACGAGAAGGAGTCCCCGCGCGCGGGCGAGGCGGACCTGATCGTGGCGAAGCACCGTAACGGCCCGACCGCCACCATCACGGTGGCGTTCCAGGGCCATTACTCACGCTTCGTGGACATGGCCCAGACATGATGCGCGGCGCCTGAGGTCGTCACGCCCGGGGTCCTGGGGCCGTGACGGGGGCACGCCTCCGCCTCCCCGGGCGGGACGGTCGGCAGGGACGGGCCGGGAAATCGGTCGACGCAGCGTTCGTGGACCGATAGACCTGCCCCCATGACCTCAACCTGGGAAGAGCTGCTCCCCACCACCCGCAGGGCTCTCCTGCACCGCATCGCCGTCGCGCAGAGCGAGGGGCGCACCCCCTCGCTCGTCGGAGCCGTGCTGAGGGAAGGACGTCTGGTGTGGACGGGCGCGCGTACCTGTGTCGACGGGCACGCACCCGACGCCGATACGCAGTACCGCATCGGCTCGATCACCAAGACATTCACCGCGGTTCTCGTCATGCGGCTGCGTGACGAGGGGCTGCTGGATCTGAGCGATCCGCTGGAGAAGCATCTGCCCGGCACGGGTGTCGGCGAGGTGACCATCGCTCAGCTCCTCGGTCACAGCGCGGGTTTGAGCGCCGAGTCCCCGGCCCCCTGGTGGGAGCGGACTCCCGGCACACTGCGGCCCGAACTCACCGATGTGCTGGGCGACAAGGCGCGGATGTACCCTCCCGGCCGACGGCACCATTACTCGAACCCCGGCTACACGCTCCTCGGTTCACTGGTGGAAGTCGTACGCGGCGTTCCATGGGAGCAGGCGCTCCAGGCGGAGATCCTCGATCCGCTGGGGCTGGACCGGACGAGCGCGCAGCCGCGAGCGCCGCACGCGGGCGGCTGGGCAGTCCATCCGTGGGCGGATGTCCTGCTGCCCGAGCCCGTCGAGGACCTGGGGCTGATGGCCCCCGCCGGACAGTTGTGGTCGACCGTGACGGACCTCTGCCGCTTCGCCTGGTTCCTCGCCGAGGGTGACGACCGGGTGCTCAGCGCCGACTCCGTGCGGGAGATGCGCACGCCGTCGGTGCCCGCGGAGGCGGGGGATTGGAACAGCACCTATGGCCTGGGCTTGCAGATCGTGCGTGGCGAGGAGCGCACCCTCGTGGGGCACTCGGGTTCGCTGCCCGGATTCCTCGCGGGGCTGTGGGTGAGTGTGGAGGACGGCGTCGCCGCGGTGGCGCTGACCAATGCGACGTCAGGGCCGCTCGCGAGCACCGTCGCCGCCGATCTTGTACGGATCGTCGCGGATGCCGAGCCACGAATGCCCGCGCCGTGGCGACCGCTGCCCGAGGTCGACCAGGAGCTGCTGGCCCTCACGGGCCCCTGGTACTGGGGGACGTATGCGTACGGGCTGCGTCTCGACCGTGATCGGGGGGTCGAGCTGGAGCCCCTGCGTGGAGGCGGCCGGCGGTCCCGCTTCGTGGCCGGGCCCGACGGGGCATGGACCGGGCTGGACGGCTACTTCGCCGGGGAGACGCTCACGGTGGTGCGCCGTGAGGACGGGTCGGTGAGCCATCTGGATCTGGGATCGTTCGTGTTCACCCGGGAGCCCTATGAGCAGGGGGACGCGGTGCCCGGAGGTGTGGACGAGGCCGGCTGGCGCGGGCTCTGAACTCTCGACGTTTCACGTGAAACGGGCCGACTCGCCCTGGCGGGTCGGCCCGTTCTCGTCGAGGCACGTAGCGCCCGCGTCGCTCAGAGCGTCAGCTTGAACCCGAGGTGGGAGGGCTTGAAGCCGAGCCGCTTGTAGAAGCGATGGGCATCGGTCCGGGTCGCGTCGGACGTGAGCTGGACCAGTCGACAGCCCAAGCCGCGGGACTCCTCGACAGCCCACTCGATGAGCTGTGTGCCCAGTCCGTTGCCGCGCTCGTCGGCATGGATGCGGACGGCCTCGATGATCGACCGGGTCGTGCCGCGCCGGGAGAGCCCGGGGATGATCGTCAGCTGGAGTGTGCCGACGACCCGGCCGGCTCGTACGGCGACGACCGGGTGCTGGTTGGGGTCGGCCGCAAGCCGCTCGAAGGCGGCGATGTACGGAGCGAGGTCGTCGGGCGATTCCCGCTGGGCGCCCAGCGGGTCGTCGGCAAGCAGCGCAACGATTGCCGGGATGTCCTCGACGACCGCCGGCCGTATGTGCAGATCACTCATGATCCGCAGACTACGCGGGGACCCGAAGCTCTTCGACGGTCTTGACGAGCGGAGCGAGCTCGGGGTTCTTGGCGGCTTCGTCGAGCGCCTCGCGCAGGGCGGTGTCGTTCGTCGGCCGCGCCTCGGCGAGCAGAGCCAGGCCGGCTTCGGTGACATCGGTATAGATGCCGCGGCGGTCCGTGTCGCAGAGGTAGCGGGTCAGCAGTCCGCGGTCCTCGAGGCGGGTGACCAGTCGGGTCGTGGCGCTCTGGCTGAGAACGACAGCGTCGGCGACCTGCTTCATCTGCAGATGCCCGCCCGGCCCGCTGTGCTGCCTGCTGAGCACGTCGAGCAGCGAGAACTCGCGCATGCTCAGCCCGTGCCGGGACTCCAGAGCCCGCTCGATGCGCGCCTCGATCTTTCCGTGCAACAGCGAGAGGGCGCACCAGCCCTGTGCGAGGGCCGTGAGGGCGGGGTCGGTCGCGGTCATGTGTCTCCTCCTCGGTGCCGTGCGGTCTTCCACCAGAGTAGACGATGAGCGCAATAGTCCGCGCCTGCAACTAATAATGTCTGCAAGCATGGCGATGCAGCCAAGGCGCGCGCAATCTCTGGAAGGTCACTCGCCCACGGCGCCCTCGCGGCGGCCCCCGGGATAACCCCTCAGCCCGCCGCGACGGTCAGCGGTGCGAACCGGCGCGTCCAGTCGCCCGGCAGCGCGGGGGAGGCATAGGTCATCACCGCGTTGAAGGCCAGTGACTCCAGGCCCTGGGACTTCACCCAGGCGAGCAGATCCTCGTGGCGCACGTCGATATCGGTGCGCAGCGGGCGGTCCGTGTTCGCCGCGAGTGAGGTGATCAGGGCTTTTGCCGTCTCGGTGTCCTTGGCGATCAGGGGGCCGACGACATGCGTTGCCATGTTCGGCCACGCGGCCGCGTACCCGATCAGCGCGCCGTCCTGCTCGGCCACCCGGAGCTGGTCGGCGAAGGCCGGGAGCCGAGTGATCAGGTGAGTGCGGTCCACGCCGAACACCTCGGCGTCCAGGCGCACCAGGGCGGCCATGTCCTCCGCTGTCGCCGGGCGGGTCGGCACCGTGACAACCGGGTCGGTGGCGGTGAAGCGGCCCCGGACCATCTCCGCCCGGCCGGTGGTGACGAAGCCCAGTTCCTCGTAGAGCGGCCGGCCGTTGGGCGTGGCATGCAGGGTCAGCGGGGTGTCTCCGGCCTCCGCCAGTACGTGCTTCATCAGTCGGCGCCCGATGCCCTGACGGGCGAACCGTTCGGCGACGAGCACCATGCCGATCGCGGCGAGGCCGGGGCCGTACGACGTCAGCACGCAGGCGGCCACCAGCCCCTTGCCCGCCGGATCGTCGATGCCGTACCCCGTGCCGGCCGTCAGCAGCAGACCCCACTTGTGCTCCTCGCGTGGCCAGCCGCGGTCCTCCGAGAGGCCGGCACAGGAGACGAGGTCATCGGTGGTCAGGCGCCTGATGGGAAGCTCGGAGAGCGGAGTCGACATGGGGGTCAGGCTGTCTGACGCACTGATCGCTCGTCCACCGCTTTAGGAAAAGTGACGGATGCCCGCGGACGACGACCGCGCCGGATGGTTCCCCACGGCTTGAGCACCGAAATGACCGTCATGAAGAGGTAGGCGGCCAGGGACACGGCAGGCCCCATCACGAGGTCACGCGGATCCGCGACCACGACACCCGAAGCGACCCTCTCGGCAGCCTCGTTGACGCCCGGCCGCAGGGCGAGGACCGACGCGGTGGTCGTCGCCAGCGTCAGCCAGAACTTGATGAAGACCCACCAGTGGCGGGCCAGGCCCCACTTCGTGCCGAGCGACAGGATCAGGCCACTGAGGAGTGTGAGGAAGGCGACAGGCAGGACGAGCCAGTCCGTGAAGACCTTCATGGAGCGGTACGAGGCCTCGATCACCGGCTGGGAGCCCGTGGTGAAGGCGGTGAGTGCAAGCGCGAGCAGACCGAGAGTGAGCCCGAGCCAGCCCGCGGATGCGGCGACATGGACGACGAGGATTCCCCGGCGGAGGGGGCGCTTGAGTGGTTTCACGTGAAACACAGTGCCGGGCAGGAAGGCGCCGGTCGTCTGACGGCGGGAGTATGTCTCGGTACTGGCGTCGGTGTACAGGAGCCCGCCGACGTATGAACGGCCCGTGCGACGGTGAAGATCGCGAACCAGGTCTGTGCAGAGTTCGGGGTTGGCCTGGACAGGTGTCTTGCATACGGTGGTTCCATCTCCGCGAGGCCCGGGATGTGATGCGGGGTGCACGAGGAGTTGGAGTGCAGGAGCTCCGAACGATCCGGATGCGGGGGCATGGGGGCACAAGGCAAGGAAGCCTAATGGGGAAAGGGGTTCGGCTGCCCGGTCTTTCGGCTCTTCGTTCCGGTCCTGCGAATCGGCTGCCATGCTGCGACAGGGGACTTTCGGGCCGAGTCTCATCGGAGGGAACTCGTCCTGATACAAGGCATGGCCGCGGCGAGGACGAGCTGCGGCAGTGCTGGGACAGCGCAGGTAAGTGCGGCACGTTCCGACTCGCGGACGTGCGCGAACCGACCGAAAGACGTTCGAGGCGAGGCACACCATGGAAGCTCCGGCCACCACGTCGGCCGACAACGGCGCGTCAGGCGACAACGGCGGAGGCGGTTGGTTCACCCCTCGCCGGCGTCCGGCCCGGCCCGATGGGACGACCCGTGCCGAGGGTTCACCGGCTCCCTCGCGACCCGGTCGGGAAGGACAGGACGGCCGGGCGGATGACAGCGAGCCGGGTCGGCCCGCGGCCACCCCGACGCGTCCCGTGTCGGCGATACGCCCGGTCGGTTCCGGCTCGTCCCGCCGCAACCGGCCGCAGCTCTCGGTCGTCAGGGACGTACCGCCGGCACCCGCCCCCGAGGAGACCCGTACCGAGCGGCCGACCGCGGGCGCAGAACCGGACCAGAGCCCGGCCACCACATCGGATGCCGACACCCGGGGCGAGTCCGCATCCGATGCCGAGCCGGAGCACTCCAGGCCCGTCGCCGACCAGGCCGCGGTTCCTGGAGCACCGGAACCGAGCGACATCCCGGCCCAGCAGCCGTCCTACGGTCACCCCACGCCGAGCGACACGCCGCCTTCCGGTACGGCCCACGCCGGCCAGGACGCTTTCGGCGTGCCGCCCCAGCGCGCACCGCACCCGGCCCCTGCACAGCACCCGGCCGCCGCGCACCATGCCTCCACGCCGCACCCGGCCTCCGCGCCCCACGACCGCCCGTCCCACTCCGACCCGGCCGGCCCACCCGGTGCCTCCGCACCCGCCGACCCGGCGGGGCCGCCCCGTGCCCCCGCACCCGCCGACCCACTCGACCTATCCGGTGCCTCAGCGCCCGCCCCGTCCCCCGAGCCCACCGCGTCCCCCGACGCCGTGCTGATCCGGCGGACCATGGTCGAGATCGCGCCCGTGGCCGACCAGGTCACCTCGTACTTCTACGCGCTGCTCTTCGTCCGCCACCCCGAGCTGCGGTCCCTGTTCCCAGTCGCCATGGACACCCAGCGCGACCGGCTGCTCAAGGCGCTGCTGACCGCGGCCGAGCACATGGACAACGCGGCGGTGCTGACCGACTACCTCCGCAACCTCGGCCGCGGCCACCGCAAGTACGGGACGCAGCCCGCCCACTACCCGGCCGTCGGCGAGGCCCTGATCGGTGCCCTGACGCGGTACGCGACGAGCACGTGGGACGCCGAGACCGAGGCGGCCTGGGTCCGGACGTACACGACGATCTCCCAATTCATGATCGACGCGGCGGCCGAGGACGAGCAGCGCGCGCCCGCCTGGTGGGACGCCGAAGTCGTCTCGCACGAGCTGCGCACCCCGGACATCGCGATCATCACGGTCCGCCCGGACCAGCCGTACAAGTTCCTCGCCGGGCAGTACACGAGCCTGGAGACGCCGTGGTGGCCGCGGATCTGGCGGCACTACTCCTTCGCCGGCGCACCCCGGCCCGACGGTCTGCTGTCCTTCCACATCAAGGCCGTCCCGGCGGGCTGGGTCTCCAACGCCCTGGTCCACCACGCCCGGCCCGGGGACGTGCTGCGGCTCGGTCCGCCCGCCGGCTCGATGACGGTCGACCACACCACCGACAACGGTCTGCTCTGTCTCGGCGGCGGCACCGGCATTGCGCCCATCAAGGCACTCGTCGAGGACGTGGCCACCCACGGAGAGCAGCGCACGGTCGAGGTCTTCTACGGGGCACGCTCCGATCACGACCTGTACGACATCGACACCATGCTCCGGTTGCAGCAGACGCACCCCTGGCTGTCGGTCCGTCCGGTGGTCGACGACCGCGCGGAGTTCCCCTCGGCCGTGCGGGACCTCGGCCGGTACGGACCGTGGCACGGCTTCGACGCCTATATCTCGGGGCCGCCCGGCATGATCCGCAGCGGTGTGCACGCGCTGCGCGGCATCGGCATCCCGTCCGACCGGATCCGGCACGACTCCCTGGAAGAGCTCGTGGCGGCGGCCGACTAGGCGACGACCTGACGGCAACCCGCGGCGCCGCCGTGGGCGTCAGCCGAGGTCGGGAGCGTGCATCGCCCGCACGCCTTCGATGTTGCCGTCCAGGTAGTGCCGCAGGGACAGCGGCACCAGATGCACCGCCGCGATCCCGACCCTGCTGAACGGGACGCGGACGATCTCGTACCCCCCGCAGGGCTCGTCGACCTCCGGGCCGTGCCGCAGCGACGGGTCCATGGACTCCAGGCGGCAGACGAAGAAGTGCTGCACCTTCACTCCGGTCACGCCGCCGTCGGCGATGTGCTCGACCGTGTCGACGAAGCACGGCACCACGTCGGTGATCTTGGCCCCCAGCTCCTCGTGGACCTCACGGTGGAGGGCGTCGACGACGGTGGCATCCTCCGGCTCGACCCCGCCGCCCGGCGTGAGCCAGTAAGGGTCGACACCGGGCTTGGTGCGCTTGATCAGGACGAGGTCGTTCCCGTCGAGCAGAATGGCGCGTGCGGTGCGCTTGACCACTGGTCGTTCGGTCATGGCAAGAGAGTGGCCCATGTCGCCGCCTCTGAAACTCCCGCGGCCCCTCGCGTGCCGCGCCTCACCAGCCCTCGGCCGCGCGCAGCAGTTCCTCGTGGGCCCGTGCCACATGGGGGTGGGCCAGTGTCCCGGTGCGTATAACGAGGAAGTACGTGCGCAGCGGGGGCACGGGCGGGTCGAGGAGCGTGACGATCCGGCCCCGGGCGAGCGCGTCCTCGCACAGGTAGCGCGGCAGGACGGCCAGTCCCGCGCCGGCGGCGGTGGCCTCCAGGACGGCGCGCAGATCGGGTGCGATGACGGCGCCGGCGGCGGCCGGAGGAGAGTCGAAGACGGCGTGCCAGTAGCGGGAGACGAGGGGCAGGGACTCGTGCACCTCCACGACCGGCAGCTGCTCGAGGACGACATGGCCCTTGCGGAGCGCGTCCGGCCCGAGGCGGGAGGCCCACCGCGGGGCGGCGACGAGGACGTGCTCCTCGTCGCACAGGGCAGTCGGGGTGAGCAGCCGCCCACGGGGCCGCGCGGTGACGATGGCCATGTCGTGATGGCCGGCGGCGAGCCCTTCGAGGGTCTCCTCGGCGTTGCCGAAGGAGGTGCGCAGGGCGAGACCCCGGCCGATCAGCGGGGCGAGGGCGGGCAGGGCGCGCAGGGCGGTGAACTCGGGCGGTCCGGCGAGGTGGACCGTGCGGACCGGCGACTCGTCGTCGAGTCCGGCCTCGGCGATCTCCAGCAGGGCGTCCAGATGCGGGGCGGCCCGGTGGGCGAGCTCGTCCCCGATGGTGGTCGGGGTGACACCACGGGCCTGGCGCAGGAACAGGGGGCGCCCCAATTGCCGTTCGAGCGTGCGTATCTGGCCGGTGACGGCCGGCTGGGACAGGCCGAGCAGCGCCGCGGCGCGGGTGAAGGAGCCGGCCCGGTGCACCGTGACGAATGTGCGCAGCAGGGCCAGATCCATGCCATGTCCCTCCCTCTCCGACGGCACGCCCGAACTCGGCCAACGATAAATAAATCGATAGGTCCCTGTCGTCAGCGTGATTGGACACTGACGCAGAGTCAACTAGCCTTGGACGCATGGTTCTTGGCGCGCAGGAACCGGAACGGTCCGAGCCGCGAGGGGGGAGGCTCGGACCGTTCGCCCAAGCCCCCCGGTCCCCCACGGGTGCCTTCGGATGCGCACAGCGCCTGCCAGGCCCGTCAGTGGGCGGCCGCCTCGTCCAGCGCCCGCAGCACGTCGGCCACCAGGTCCTCGGCGTCCTCCGCGCCGGCGGAGAAGCGGACGAAGCCCTCGGGGACGGCGTCCCCGCCCCAGCGCCCCCGCCGCTCGGCCGTGGAGCGCACCCCGCCGAAGCTGGTGGCGTCGTCGACGAGCCGCAACTCGGCCAGGAAGCGTTCCGCGTGCGCCCGGTCGGGGAGGACGAAGGAGACCACGCATCCGAAGCGCCGCATCTGCCGGGAAGCGATCGTGTGCGAGGGGTCGGTGGCCAGTCCCGGGTAGCGCAGGCCGGTCACCTCCGGCCGATCGGCGAGGGCCCGCGCGAGCGCCAGGGCGTTCGCGCACTGCCGGTCGGCACGCAGGTGCAGGGTGGCGAGCGAACGGTGGGCGAGCCAGGCCTCCATCGGTCCCGGAATGGCCCCGACGATCTTCCGCCAGCGGCGCACGCCCGCCGCCAGATCGGTGTCGCGGCAGGTCACATGGCCCAGCAGGAGGTCGCCGTGCCCCGTCATGCCCTTGGTGTCGCTGGCCACCGAGAAGTCGGCGCCGAGCTCCAGCGGCCGCTGGCCGAGCGGGGTGGCGAGTGTGTTGTCGACGGCGACGAGCGCGCCGGCGGCGTGCGCGGCCTCGCTGAGGCGCCGTACGTCGCACACGTCGAGGCCGGGGTTCGACGGCGTCTCGATCCACAGCAGGCGTGCCCCGTCGAGGACGGCCAGCTGTGCGTCGCCGCCGGTGGGCGCCGTGCGGACCTCGATGCCGTACGCCTCCAGCTGGTCGCGCACCAGAGGCAGCGCCTGGTAGCCGTCGGACGGCAGGACGACCGCGTCGCCGGACCGCAGCTGTGAAAGGAGAACGGCGGAAACCGCCGCCATCCCGGACGAAAAGACGACCGTCTCGACGGCCTCACCGGGCGCCTCCAGCTCGCCGATCGCCCGCTCCAGCCGGGTCCACGTCGGATTCTCGTCGCGGCCGTAGGTGTAGGGGCCGGTGGGCTCGCCCGGCAGATGGAAGTGGGCCGCGAAGACGGGGCCCGGCAGGGGCGGTTCGTACTTCACCGGATCGGGCAGCCCCGCCCGTACCGCCCGTGTGCCGTCTCCCCGGGGTGCACCGGTCATGCGGGCCGCTCCTCTGTCTCGTCTTGCGCGATGCCGGACCTCACGTCGCGCTCAGTCCTTGTCGGGCAGCACGACGTTCAGCGCCCACGAGACGACGGAGATGATCAGGCCGCCCAGCACGGCGGTCCAGAAGCCCTCCACATGGAAGTTCAGGCCGAGTTCGTCGGCGAGCCACGAGGTCAGCAGCAGCATGAGCGCATTGATGACCAGGGTGATCAGGCCGAGGGTGAGGATGAACAGCGGCAGCGTGAGCAGCTTCACCACCGGCTTGACGAGGAAGTTCACCAGGCCGAAGATCAGCGCCACCAGGACCAGGCTCCATGCCTTCCTGCCGGTGCTGTCGCCGGTCAGGGTGATGTCCTGCACGAGCCAGATGGCGACCAGCAGAGCCGCCGCGTTGGCGATCGTCTTGACGAGGAAATTCATCATGTGTCTGATCGTGGCAGACGTGATCGGACAAGGGCAGGGGCGGACGGATGAAGGCATTCCGACTGGACGAACTGGAGGCGGAACGCGCCGCCAACGAGGGCGCGTATCTGCAGTTCCTGCGGGAGCGGAACATGTCGGTCGGTCTCTACGCGCTGGACGCCGGGCAGATCGATCCGCAACTGCCCCACAACCAGGACGAGGTCTACTTCGTCGTCAGCGGCCGTGCCTCGATCACGGTCGGCATGGAGACGACCCAGGTCGGGCGCGGCAGCGTCGTCTACGTGCCCGCGGGGGTGCCGCACAAGTTCCATCACATCAGCGAGGACCTGCGGGTCATGGTGGTCTTCTCTCCCCCCGAGAGCTGAGCCGGACCTCGCCCGGTCCCTAGGGGTTCACTCAGGGGACTTCAAGGGATCACGGCTCCCCGGACACGGCGCCCCGCCGCCTAGCATCGAATGCACGCAGTCGGAGAAACGAGGTAGGGACGATGGCCGTGCGGAAGATTTTCGCGGGGATGCCCTGGTGGGTGAAGTGGATCGCGGTGCCTGTCATCGCCCTCGCCGTGTTCGGCGGTCTGATCACGAGCATCATCGGCTTCGTGATCAGCGTGCTCTTCAAGGTGCTGCTCTTCGTCGCACTGGTCGGTGGACTGGTCTTCCTCGTACGGAAGTTCAAGGCGTCCTCCGGTTCGTCGCGCGACGACTGGTGAGTGCCGGACGTCCGTTAGCCCGGCCGGGGGAACGGGCCGGACAAAGCCCGCCCCGTGCCGAGTGCTGCCATTAGAGTGGCAGCCCTCTGCCGCCCCCTCGGAAATCTCTGCGCGCGTGTGGGTCGGCCGGCGCACCGTGCCGGCCCGGGGCTGATCGCCCGTTCAGGTCGGCTGTTCGGGGTCCGGGGGCGCGGCGGCCGCGCGGGGGCGGCCCCCGCGGGCGGGCGCGCTGCCCGTCACCACGCCTGGGGGTGACCTTTGGCCGGGGCTACGAACGCCGCTGTCCCTACCCTGATCGGCTCGGTGCAGCGTGCGCTCCGGCTGCTCGAGGCGGCGGCGGCGCACGAGGGCGGAGCTCCTGCCAAGCAGCTCGCGCGTGAGGCCGGCATTCCGCTGCCCACCGCCTATCACCTGCTGCGCACTCTGACGCACGAGGAGTACCTCCGCCGGGACAAGGGCGTGTTCACGCTCGGAGACGCGATCGGCCGGCTGGTCGGGAGCGAGCAGGCGCGGAATCGTCGCAGCACCGTCGAGGACTCGCTGACGCACTGGCGGGACGCGATCGGCGTCGCCGTCTACTTCGCCGTCTACCGCGAGGGCGAGATCGAGCTCGTGTCGGTCGCGGACTCGCCGTACGCCCCGGCCGTCCAGGAGTGGGCCGGCTTCCGTGCGACCGGGCACGCCCACGCCATCGGACAGTGCCTGCTCAGCCAGCTCGGCGAGGACGCCCGCCGCGACCACCTCGACCGCCACCCCGTGCAGCCGGTGACGCCCTACTCGGTGCGCGACCGGGCCGCCCTCATGGAGCGGCTCGCTTCCCTCGGGCACAGGGAACCGGTCGTCGAACGCCAGGAGTACGCGCTGGGCACGGTCTGCGCGGCCATTCCGGTCACAGCGGGTGACACGGCTGCGACGATGGCCATTTCCCTTCCCGTGCACCAAGAAGCCAGGCTGGCCCGGCAGTTGCACAGATGCGGTCCGGGATCGGCAGTCTGCTGGCGCTGTTCGCCTTCTCTATCAGTATCTGAAATATCACTCCTTGTGATCTGCTGCCGCTTCCAGCACGATGGCGTCGACAAGGCCAAGAGAGCCGGCAGAGATCGTTCCTGGCCGCTTCCTCTTTTCGTCAGCACGGTTCATTCATTGCTTCAGCTATTGCGAGGTACGTGATGCGAGAGTCGGTCCAGGCCGAGGTTCTGATGAGTTTTCTCGTCTCCGAGGAGCTGTCCTTCCGGATGCCCGTGGAGCTGCGCTACGAGACGTCGGACCCCTACGCGGTGCGGATGACCTTCCACCTTCCCGGTGACGCGCCCGTGACCTGGGCCTTCGGCCGGGAACTGCTGCTCGACGGGATCAACGCCCCGAGCGGGGACGGAGACGTGCACGTGGCGCCGACCCGGCCCGAGACGCTGTCGGACGTCCACATCCGCCTGCGCGTCGGAAGCGACTCCGCCCTGTTCCGCGTCGCCGCGCCGCCGCTCGTCGCCTTCCTCGACCGTACGGACAAACTGGTGCCGCTCGGCCAGGAGCTCGCGCTGGGCGATCTCGAGGTCAGCCTGGAGGAGGAGCTCGGGCGCATCCTGGCCGAGGAGAACGCCGGCTGACGAACGGTCAGCCGCCGTCCGGCTACTTCTTGCGGCGCCGCCCCCTGCCGCCCCGCGCGGGTGCCGCCGTCGTCTCGCCCGCTCGGCCGGGACGGTCCGCCGAGACGACCAGGGCGGCGAGCGCTGTGGTCACCGGCACCGAGGCGACGAGGCCGATCGAGCCCACCAGGGTCCGCACGATCTCCTCCGCCACCAACTCGCTGTTCGCCACCGTGCCCACGCTGGACTGGGCGATCGAGAAGAGCAGCAGCAGC
This sequence comes from Streptomyces sp. 5K101, assembly GCF_046506645.1. Lineage (NCBI taxonomy): Bacteria > Bacillati > Actinomycetota > Actinomycetes > Kitasatosporales > Streptomycetaceae > Streptomyces > Streptomyces sp. 5K101. The sequence goes on from NZ_JBKFFO010000005.1 coordinate 436,884, forward strand.
GGCAGGGCCGCGCCCGCGTAGGCGAGGACGAGCGTGTTGACGACCGAGGCGATGTGGTCGCGGCCGATCCGGATGGCGGACCGGTAGAGGCCGCGCGGCCCCATGCCCGGATCGGCCTGGTGCAGTTCCCAGACCGCCGAGGTCTGCGTCACCGTGACGTCGTCGAGCACGCCGAGCGAGCCGATGATGACTCCCGCGAGCAGCAGGCCGCTCATGTCGATGTTCGGGTAGAGGCCCTTGATCAGGCCGGTGTTGTCGTCGGTGTTGCCGCTGAGGCTGGCCCAGCCGATGAACAGCGAGCCGAGCAGGCCGATGAGCAGCAGCGAGATCAGCGTGCCCAGCACGGCGACCGACGTCCGCGCCGTGATGCCGTGGCACGAGTAGAGGGCGATCAGCATGATCGCGCTCGCCCCGACCACCGCGACCAGCAGCGGATTCGACCCCTGCAGGATCGCGGGCAGGATGAACAGCGTCAGCACGGCGAACGAGACGGCGAGCGCGATCAGCGCCATCACGCCGCGCATACGCCCGACCAGGACCACCACCAGGGCGAAGATGCCCGCCAGCAGAGCCATCGGGAATCCGCGGTCCACATCGGTCACCGAGTACTGCAGATCGCGGGGGGCGTCCGGCGCGTACGCCACCACCACGCCCTGGCCCTCCTTCAGCTGCCGCGGCGCGTCGGGCTGGACGATCTCGACGAACCTGCGGCCCTTGTCCTTGCCGGTGGTGACCTCGACGGTGGCCTTTCCGCAGTCGCCCTGCTGCGCGGCGACCGCCTCTCGGCCCTCTGGCGTCGACGTGTCGCCCGTCGGCGGGACCTGGCCCGCGTTGACGTCCTTGCAGTCGACCCTCTCGACGCTCACGACCCTGCCCTGCTCGGTCTGCCGGTCGAAGCCGACCCCCGAGCGCTCGTGGCCGGGCGCCTCGCCCGGCCACAGCACGGCGAGGCCGACCAGAACGGCCGTCGCGAAGGGGATCAACACCGCGGCGATGACCCTGCGGAGGTGCCGGGAGACCGGCGCTGCCGGCCCGTGACTGTGCACGTGGCCGTGATCGTGGCCCTGCTGTTCGGGGTGCTGCGGCGATGAGGTCACGGACCGATCATCGCAAGAACGAGAGGGGCCCTCTGTTCAGCGCGCCAGACATGACGCTAGCGTGGTGCCACCTTTGCACACGCGGGAGCTCGGAGCACCGGGCTGAGAGGGCGCTGACCTTCGTACATCCGTACGGGACAGCTGCGCCGACCGCCGAACCTGTTACCGGGTAATGCCGGCGTAGGGAGTAGGTCTCATGACCGTATCGGACGCACGCACGCCTGCCTCCAACGAGAACGACGAGGCCGGGAAGTCCATCGGCTGGCACAAGGGATACGTCGAGGGCTCGCGTCCCGACCTCCGCGTGCCGGTCCGCAAGGTGCACCTCACCAACGGCAAGGACGTGACGCTGTACGACACGTCGGGGCCGTACACGGACCCGAACGTCGAGACGGACGTACGCCGCGGTCTGCCCCCGCTGCGGGAGAACTGGATCATCGGTCGCGGCGACACCGAGGAGTACGCGGGCCGCCCGGTCCGCCCCGAGGACGACGGGATCAAGCACACGTCTCCGCGCGGGGGCCTGCGCAACCTCGACGCCGTCTTCCCCGGCCGTCCGCGTCAGCCCCGCCGGGGCCGGGACGGCCAGGCGGTGACGCAGCTCGCGTACGCCCGCCGCGGCGAGATCACGCCGGAGATGGAATACGTCGCCCTTCGCGAGAACGTCGCGCCCGAGGTGGTGCGCCAGGAGATCGCCGCGGGCCGCGCCGTCCTGCCGGCGAACGTCAACCACCCGGAGATCGAGCCGATGATCATCGGCAAGCGGTTCCTGGTGAAGGTCAACGCCAACATCGGCAACTCCGCGGTCACCTCCTCCATCGAGGAGGAGGTCGAGAAGATGACCTGGGCGACCCGCTGGGGCGCCGACACGGTCATGGACCTGTCCACCGGCCGCAACATCCACACCACTCGTGAGTGGGTCCTGCGCAACTCCCCCGTGCCGATCGGCACGGTGCCGCTGTACCAGGCACTGGAGAAGGTCGACGGCAAAGCCGAGGAGCTGACCTGGGAGATCTACAAGGACACGGTCATCGAGCAGGCCGAGCAGGGCGTCGACTACATGACGGTCCACGCCGGCGTCCGCCTGGCGTACGTGCCGCTCACCGCGAACCGCAAGACCGGGATCGTCTCGCGCGGCGGCTCGATCATGGCGGCGTGGTGCCTGGCGCACCACAAGGAGAGCTTCCTCTACGAGAACTTCGAGGAGCTGTGCGAGATCCTCGCCGCGTACGACGTCACGTACTCGCTCGGCGACGGCCTGCGCCCCGGCTCGATCGCGGACGCCAACGACGAGGCGCAGTTCGCGGAGCTCAGGACGCTCGGTGAGCTGAACACGATCGCCAAGCGGCACCATGTGCAAACCATGATCGAGGGCCCGGGCCACGTCCCGATGCACAAGATCAAGGAGAACATCGACCTCCAGCAGGAGATCTGCGAGGAGGCGCCGTTCTACACGCTCGGCCCGCTGACCACCGACATCGCTCCGGCCTACGACCACATCACCTCCGGCATCGGAGCGGCGATGATCGCATGGTGGGGCACGGCCATGCTCTGTTACGTGACGCCCAAGGAGCACCTGGGCCTGCCGAACCGCGACGACGTGAAGACCGGTGTCATCACGTACAAGATCGCGGCGCACGCGGCGGACCTGGCCAAGGGGCACCCGGGCGCCCAGGAGTGGGACGACGCGCTGTCCGACGCCCGCTTCGAGTTCCGGTGGGAGGACCAGTTCAACCTGGCCCTCGACCCGGATACGGCACGGGAGTTCCACGACGAGACGCTGCCCGCCGAGCCGGCGAAGACCGCGCACTTCTGCTCGATGTGCGGCCCGAAGTTCTGCTCGATGAAGATCAGCAGAAGCATCACAGAGCGGTTCGCCCCGGATCTCGCCATGACCAGTGACGATGACGTTGAAGCGGGCATGCTCGCCAAGTCGAAGGAGTTCGCGGAGGCCGGCCACCGCGTCTACCTCCCTATCGCGGACTGATCTTCTTACGTCTCAGCGTCCCTCGGCATGCGACCCGGGGGACGCTGTCGTCTCTCACGAACGAGCTGCGGCAGGAAATGTCTGGTGGCGCGGCCGGGCGGCGACCTCTGACTGGGCCACTGTCACCGGCGCCGACCGACGCGTTCGCGAAAACTGTCCTTGCCGGGCTGCCGATCGCCCTCCACCATAGCCGCGCCCTTTCACGTCACCAGCCCTGCTTTCACGTTCGCCTGCCGCGCCGGCTGTCTCCAAACGAGTGGGTCGCCCGGGGCAGCCGTGTGCTGGGCTTCGATGCCTTGCTGCCAGGATCCGCTCGATCACTACCGTCGTGTCGACCGTGCGCAACGGCCCCGGCGTTTACACACCGGGGCCGCCCATCCAGGCCGTCGCACGTGAGAAGTGCGCCGACCCATGCACAATGGTATGCCTATGCCGCTTATCCGGCATAAGGGACTCTTCAGATAATACGTTCCTTGATCGGAAAGGCTCGGCGCCGTGTCAGCCGCGTTCCTCCTCTTGGGCCTCCATGAGCCGGATTCCGTGGTGCGTCAGCGTGACCAGTGCGGGTGTGGTTCCTGTGTCCAGCCGACCGTGATGAGCCCGTCGCCCGCGAGATACGCACAGGCTGCGGCCAGGTCCTGCTCAGGCATGTGGAGGTCGTTGCGCAGCTGTGCCAAGGAGGCGTTTGCCGTCTGGGGCCTCCTACAGGGTCTTCATGATCGCTTCGCGATAGTTCTTCCGCTCGCGAAGTGTTGCCATGATTGCTGCCCACTGGTGCTGGGGATGAGGTCCTTTCCTCAGACTTCGTCCGTCTGTGTGCGGTCCTGCGCGGAGGACCGACTGGTTTCCAGCCAGGGCTGTGCCCGCTCTGCCGTGTGCGTCGTGTCCACCGTGAGGTGGAGGCGGGTTCCGCCGTCGCTCCCCGCGGGGTAGCTGCGCTGTTCGGTGGCGGCGAAGCGTTGACGGAGTGCCTCTGCGACCTGACGGGCAGCCTTGGGGGATGCCGCGACGATCCGCACCTCGGCCCGCCCGTCCGAGGGGGGTTGTTCTGTAGGCTTCACGGTGGCTTCTTTCATCGGGACGACGTGCCGGTGGGCGGACGCTTGGCGCCACGCCCACCGGCACGGCCCCGGTCAGGAGACAGGTCAGGCGTCATCCGCGGCCCTTCTCGGTGTTCGCCTTGAGTGGTGACGAGCGGGTTTGCGGGGACGGCGGGCGACCCGGCATGTTCTTCCGGTGTCGGGTCTTCCGGCTCCGTCGGCCGATTCCCGGCAGGGCATCGCCGTAGTGGAATGCTGCGATCCGCTCGTCGTGCTGGCCGTTGAGCAGATGGATCAGCAGCACTCCGGCAATGATCATGGCGATGATCACGGAGATGGTGATCGCGATCTCCATGACCTCACATCCCTCGGGCGGAGCTCATGGATCCGGGCGGGTTCTGGTTCTCAGCCGCCACTGAGGCGTGCCCGCCTTCGGTCTCCCACTCCTCTTCCGGTTCGAGCGACTCCTGCACCTCACGAGAGGTTTCCTCGTTCGTCATCAGAGTGCTGGCGGTGGCGACCCCGCCGGGGGTTGTTGCGGCGGCCATCAGCCGGGCGGCGGCAGCCGCGTCGGTCTCCGGGGGGATTACCAGCAGGTCCCAGCGGCCCGCGGTGTAGGAGAGGAGAATCAGCTTGTGCGGGTCCTGCTCATCGGCGAACCAGCCGACGTGCACCGTGTGTCCCGCGACGGGCACCTTGCGTGGGATTATGGGCCAGTGCGTCGGGTTCACCGTCACACGCGTGATCCGGCCCCAACGGGCGTCCAGTATGTCGATGAGGGTGGGGAGTTCCTCGGAGAGATCGCGGGAGCGAGGCCACCAGGCGCCGTCCAGGAGACCCGGGGCGGGCCCACCCGCGGTCAGAGACAGGCGGGCCGCTGGTGGGGTCACGCGGTCACTGTCAGTCGTACGATCGATGGTCGCGGTCATGGCGCGGACCTGTCCCCGGGGCTCGTGTCGGCGTCCCGGTGTTGTTGCTCGCCGAGAACGACACCGGCATGAGCGCCGGCGTGCGAAGTACTCCCGGTGTCTTCACTCTACTCCGGGCACGGTCCACAAAAGCCCGCGCGTGACCAACCACTTCGTCGGGAACTCGGGGTCTGGATCAGCGGCGCGCAGGTGAGCCTGGACATAGGTACACGGAGTACGGTGAAACCGGCAGCCGCGCCAACGTCCTCCCAGGCGGTCAGCGGGCATGCCGAACTTTAAAGACGGGTGAGCACACCATGTCCGACGCCGAAACCCCGCGTGAAACGAAGCTTCTGCCGGACGCGATTCACCATGCCGTGAAACCTGGAACAGCCCTCCTGCGGCTGGAGACGACACATGCCCGTCAGGGAGTTCTCGACGGCGCATGGTGGCCGCGTTCCCGCGAAATCGGCGCCGAACTGCCGAGCCTCATCACCGCGCTGACCGAGTACCTCGGACCCGTCACGCGCGTCGGCCTGGACTCCAGTGCCTGGGAAAACCTACCGACACGACTGATCATCAACGACCTGGTCGTGCACATCGACTCCTTCCCGGTCGGTGACGACACCGTCCTCATCACCCGAGGCGAGCGCGACCACTTCTCCCTGCTGGTGATCCCACCGGACACGACTCCCGACGCGGCACGCGCAGCGATGGCCCAGGCCGTCCGCGCCGGCAACGCCACGGCCGAGCAGATCCTCATCGACACCGGCACCGGCCGGACACGCCCGATCGGCACGGAAGACCCGCAGACGGGCCAGGAACGCCGCGATATGAGGTGATGCAAATGGCCATGGCCCTCTTTCTCGTGCTGGTCGTCGTGGCGATAGTGCTGGGCATCATCGGAGTGGTGACCGAGGGACTGTTCTACCTGCTGATCATCGGGGTGATGGTGCTCGTCGCCGGCCTCGTGTTCCTCCGCATACGCCTAGGCCGCCGGCCATGAGTGGGGCCGGTATCCATGATGAGAAGCTTGCTCGATGAAGATCTCCCAGGACATCCGCCGACAGCACGGCGGCAACCAGGAGGAGATCGAGGCGGGCATGGCGGAGAAGTCCAAGGAGTTCGCCGCCGCGGGCAACCGGGTCTACCTGCCCATCGCGGACTGACGAGCCGTCCCTGCCGCGCCCGCACCGGGTGCACCGCTGGGCCCCGCTCGCGCCCGCCCTGTTCCAGCCGGCCCTCGTGCAGAGCACGGGCGGACGGTGGTTGAGCGGGCGGAGGCCCAGGTCGTACGGCGGCTGTGACCACTGGTCCGGTGGACGCCGGCGGTCAGTCCGGCTGGTGCTCGGGGCCGCCGAAGTCGGGGCTGGAGAAGTCCGGGCTGGTGTAGGTCGGACGCCGGCCCGCGACCCGGCCCTCGGCCGGACTGGAGAAGTCCGGCCCGCTGTAGCCGACCTTGGGGATGCGGTTCGCGCGGTGCGGGGGATCGGCGGGGGGCGACGCGGCAGCCGGGTCGGCCAGGGCGGCGCTGAGGAAGGGCACGATGCCCCGCTCCCGCAGGGCCTCGCACCAGGCGTCCCTGGCCGTTCGGACCTCGTCCTCCTGCCGCCCGTCCGCGACGTGGCTGGCGCCGTTGCGCAGGGCGGTGAGCAGCAGCGCGACCGCCGCCATCAGCATGGCGGCGGCCATGAGGGCCCCGAAGACCCAGCCGGTGAAGACCAGGGTGTCGGCGAAGGACGGGGTGGGGCTCAGCATCTTGAGGAGGTAGCCGACGATCAGGAAGATCGCGGCCGCCGTGCCCGCGAGGAGCGGTGCCAGGACGGCGACGACGGCCGCGAATCCGGCGCCGGTCTGGGCCGCCTCGCCGGCCGGGGCCGTGCGCAGGGAGCCGGGCATGGAAGCGGCGGCGAGCGCGCGTGTCTCCGCGCGGACCTTCACATAGTGCGCGTACTCGGCGGCGGCCGAGGCGGTGATCAGCGCCGTCGCGTCCAGGGCCATGGTGCGCAGCTGTTCGGTGCTCAGGCGCGCTTCCGCGGCGGCCTGATCCGGACGGTCACGGGCGTCGCGCAGTGCGCCGTCGAGGACCCGCTCGTACTCGGCGCGGTCCTCGTTCAGCAGGTGCGGAGCGCTGTTCATGTGCATCCCCCGATGCTCCGTAGGGCCGGATCGCCCGTGGTTGCCGGGCGGTTGGGCGGAAACGGAGGAGAGCCTGCTACGGATAAGCCGATGGTAGAGCGGTTACGGCACGGCGTGACAGGGGGTTTCCGTAAATCGCCTGCCGCCGTGCCGGTCAGCTCGGCAGCGGGAGTTGCTGGACAAGGAGCTTTCCGGCCATGGTCACTCCGCCGTCCATGGCGATGGCCAGATCGTCCGCGTACACATGGGGGCCCTCGACGACGGGGCGCTCGCCGTCCTCGCCGTCCTCGGTGCCGACCTCGCCGAGGAGGTACGGGATCGGGCTGTGCCCGTGCACCACGCGCGTGCCGCCGTACGCGGACAGCAGTTCGCGCACGGCCTGCGGGCCCCCTTCGTCGCGGAAGGCGAAGCGCTTGGTGAACTTGCGGAACAGGTCCCAGCACTCGTCGGCGTCATTACGGGTGAGGATCTCGTGCACCGCGTCGTTGACGTCCTCGATGGTCGAGCCGTATTCGAGGTAGGCGGTGGTGTCGGAGTGGAGCAGCAGGTGGCTGTCCTCCTCCACGATCGCGTCGAGCCGGGCCATCCACTGCAGGTGGACCTCCTGCAGCCGGTCCATGTCGTACTTCTGGCCGCCGTTGAGGAGCCAGGCCGCCTGGAAGGTGGCGGTCCCCGCACCGGAGTTGACGGGCGTGTCGCCGAAGCGCTTCGCGCCGATCAGCAGCAGCTCGTGGTTGCCCATGAGCGCCTTGCAGTAGCCGCCGGCGGCCGCGGCCTCGGCGGACAGCCGCATGACCAGGTCGATGACGCCGATGCCGTCGGGACCGCGGTCGGTGAAGTCGCCGAGGAACCAGAGCCGGGAGTTGCCCGCGGACCAGCGGCCCTCGGAGTCGATGAGGCCCTTCTCGGTGAGAGCGGCGACGAGCTCGTCGAGGTAGCCGTGGACGTCGCCGACGACGTAGAGCGGGCCGAGGCCGTCGGGCGACGGCCGCTCGTCCAGGGCGACCTGTACCTGGACGGTGTCGCCCGGTCCGCCGCGGGTGATCACGGGAAGGTCGCGCTCGGTGGGGGTGTAGCCCTCCGGCGGCTCGCCCTCGGGGAACGCGTTGCCGGGGTGGCCCGCCTGTCCGGGGTCCACGGACTGCGACTGTACGGGAACCTGCGCGTAGGGCGGTACGCGGAAATCGCGCAGCGTTGCCGTCCGCACCACGGGTCCTTGACCGGCCCCCTGAGTCATCGACCCCTCCACCACCGTCGCGCCGCCGTTCACCTCTCGGCCCAGCCTGGTCGGGGTGGTCCGCGGTGTCGTTCGCCCATCATAGGAATGAGCCCGGCGGTGTGTGACGCACCAGGGGTGGTGAATCCTTCCGCACCCCTGGTTCGTTGACGTTTTCGCCCCAATTGGGGCGGGCCAGGGGGTGTCCGGCCACGATCCGCCGGCCCCCGCTAGTCCTTCGCCGGGGACCGTGGCGCGCTCACCGTCGTGCGCGGGGGTCGGCGCTGCGAGGATGTCCTGACGATCAGTTCGGTCGGTATCACCTGCTCGACCGGCCGGTCGTCGTCGATTCCCTCGATGGCGTCGATCAGCAGCTGGACCACGGCCGTGCCGATCCGGCGGGGCTTGAGCGACAGCGTGGTGATCGGCGGCTCGGTGGTGGCGTACACGGTCGACTCGCTGCAGCACACGAGCAGCAGGTCGTCGGGGACGCGCAGGCCGTACCGCCGGGCCGCGGCCAGCAGGTCGGTGCCGTTGGGGTCGAAGAGTCCGTAGACGGCGTCGGGCCGGTCGGGACGGGCGAGCAGCCGGTCGGCGGCGACGGCGCCCGCGCAGGGGTCGTGCGCCGGATAGGACTCGTAGACGGGGTCCTGGCCGACGCGTTCGCACCAGCTGAGGTACGCGGTGGTCGACAGTCGCGTGTAGGTGTCGGTGGTGGTGCCCGTGAGCAGGCCGATCCGGCGGGCGCCGGCGGCGGCGAGGTGGTCGAGCAGGTCGAGTACGGCGGCTTCGTGGTCGTTGTCGACCCAGGCGGTGACCGGGAGCGTGCCGGCTGGGCGGCCGTCGGAGACGACGGGCAGACCCTGGCGCACCAGCTCGGTCACGACGGGGTCGTGGTCGGAGGGGTCGATGACGACGGTGCCGTCGAGGGCGACGTTCGACCAGACGTCGTGGCGAGAGGTGGCGGGGAGGATGACGAGCGCGTAGCCGCGGGCGAGCGCGGCGGACGTGGCGGCTCTGGCCATCTCCGCGAAGTAGGCGAATTCCGTGAAGGTGAAAGGTTCATCCCCGTACGTCGTCACGGTCAGGCCGATTAAGCCGGATTTCCCGGTCCTCAGCGTGCGGGCCGCGGCGGAAGGGCGGTAGCCCAGCCGGTCGGCGACCTCGCGGACGTGCCGGCGGGTGGCGTCCGGGAGCCTGCCCTTGCCGTTGAGCGCGTCGGAGACAGTCGTGATGGAGACTCCGGCTGCGGCGGCGACGTCCCGGATGCCCGCCCGGCCTTGCCGGCTGCCCCGGCGGGATGTGTCCGTCCGGCTCACCTGGTGCTTCCCTGCTGCTGTCATGGCGAGCCGATAGTAGGGCTCGCGTGGTGGGTCTGGCCGGTCGCATATGCAGGCATTGACAGGCACGTTTTTGCATGATCATTAGACCTCAAACTCCTTGGATAGCAAGGGAGTTGGCGGTGGGTGGCTCAATGTGTCGGGTATCCGGCCGCGTGGGCCTGTCGAAGGGGCCAGGTTGCGAAGAGGTCTCAACTCACCACTACGGGGGACGCGCGCCACGGCGCGCGCCACCGGCGTACGCCAGGGTGGCGTGCTCCCCCTTTTCCTCGCCTGCGGCCATTCGCAGCGGCCAGGAATCCTCATAAGGTGAGGAGTATTGGTGAGCGGTACCGAACATGCATGATCGAGGAGGACCTGCGGTGAGCGAGACGAGCCCCAAGCTGCGCGCCGAGCTGGACGGCATCCCCACGTACAAGCCCGGCAAGCCGGCGGCGGCCGACGGCCCGGTCGCCTTCAAGCTCTCCTCCAACGAGAACCCGTACCCGCCGCTGCCGGGCGTCATGGAGAGCGCCCTGGCCGCGGCGCGGAACTTCAACCGCTACCCCGACATGGCCTGCACCGGTCTGATCAGTGAGCTGGCCGACCGGTTCGGGGTCCCCGCCACCCATCTGGCGACCGGCACCGGCTCGGTGGGCGTCGCCCAGTCGCTGCTCCAGTCCACCTCCGGCCCCGGCGACGAGGTGATCTACGCCTGGCGCTCCTTCGAGGCGTACCCGATCATCACGCAGATCAGCGGGGCGACGTCGGTGCCGGTGCCGCTGACCGCGGGTGAGGTGCACGACCTCGACGCCATGGCGGATGCGATCACCGACCGGACCCGGCTGATCTTCGTCTGCAACCCCAACAACCCGACCGGCACCGTGGTGCGCCGGGCCGAGCTGGAGCGCTTCCTGGACCGGGTGCCCTCGGACGTGCTGGTCGTGCTGGACGAGGCGTACCGCGAGTTCATCCGCGACGCGGACGTCCCGGACGGCATCGAGATCTACCGGGACCGGCCCAATGTGGCGGTGCTGCGCACCTTCTCCAAGGCGTACGGCCTCGCGGGACTGCGGGTCGGCTTCGCGATCGCCCACGAGCCGGTGGCCGCCGCCCTGCGCAAGACGGCGGTGCCGTTCGGCGTCTCGCAGCTCGCGCAGGACGCGGCGGTGGCCTCGCTGCGGGCGGAGGACGAGCTGCTGGGCCGGGTCGGCTCGCTGGTGTGCGAGCGCACCCGCGTCCACGAGGCGCTGGTGAAGCAGGGGTGGACGGTCCCGGAGACGCAGGCCAACTTCATCTGGCTGCGGCTCGGCGAGCGCACGCTCGACTTCGCGGCCGCGTGCGAGAAGGCGGGCGTCGTCGTGCGGCCGTTCGCGGGCGAGGGCGTGCGTGTGACGATCGGTGAGGACGAGGCCAACGACCTGTTCCTGCACACCGCCGAGACGTTCCGCGCGTCCCTCTAGGTCTCTCTTCCGGATCAGCCGGGCGAGCCCTCGGTCTCAGCCTGGCCAGTGGGTCAGGCCCGGTCGGTCGCGACGTGTTCCACCCGGACCGGGTCGCCGTCGCGGACGGACGCGAGCCGGCGCGGGTCGCCGTCGATGCGGCCGAGGACGTTGCACGGGCTCGCGAGACGGCATTCTCCGTCCCGGGAGATGGGCGTCGGTCCGTAGGGCAGCGCCAGGGCGTCGCCGTCGGTCCAGAACGCGCCCGTGCCCGGCTCGACGACCTGGCGCGCGTCCGGCTCGGGAGCGGGGGAGACCGGGGTCTCGAAGTAAACCTCCTCCCCCCAGGTCCGCGCCGTTGCGGTGAACGGCAGAACCCCCATGAGCGCCTTGCTCGTGGGGGTTTCGTCGATCGTGGCGGTCAGCTGCCCGGTGGGCCAGGAGATGCGTATCTGTACGCCCAGAATTCAACAATATGTTGAAAACTTTGGGAAGAGGCCCCTTGAGGGACCCCCGGTGGGCGCTGCGGATTTCGTTTGAGCCATAATTGCTTGTGAATGTGAACGCGTTCACAAGCTCGCCCGGCTTGATCCCGTATGGAAGGGAATGGGTGGGCCACCACGGTGACCACGCCGATGTAAGGAGAGACGACGTGGACCTGAACCTGGCGCTGGCGCCCGAGACTCTGGCGCGCTGGCAGTTCGGCATCACCACCGTCTACCACTTCCTCTTCGTCCCCCTCACGATCTCGCTCGCCGCGCTCACGGCCGGACTGCAGACGGCCTGGGTGCGGACGGAGAAGGAGAAGTACCTCAGGGCCACCAAGTTCTGGGGGAAGCTCTTCCTGATCAACATCGCCATGGGCGTGGTGACCGGGATCGTGCAGGAGTTCCAGTTCGGCATGAACTGGTCCGACTACTCGCGCTTCGTCGGCGACGTCTTCGGTGCGCCGCTCGCCTTCGAGGCGCTGATCGCGTTCTTCTTCGAGTCGACGTTCATCGGCCTGTGGATCTTCGGCTGGGACAAGCTGCCCAAGAAGGTCCACCTGGCCTGCATCTGGATGGTCTCGATCGGCACGCTGCTGTCGGCGTACTTCATCCTCGCGGCCAACTCCTGGATGCAGCACCCCGTCGGCTACCGGATCAACGAGGAGAAGGGCCGCGCCGAACTGACCGACTTCTGGCTGGTCCTGACCCAGAACACCACGCTCAACCAGGTCTTCCACAGCTTCTCGGCGGCCTTCCTGACCGGCGGCGCCTTCATGGTCGGCATCGCCGCCTTCCACCTGATGCGCAGGAAGCACATCCCGGTGATGCGGACCTCGCTCCGGCTCGGCCTCGTCACCCTGGCGGTCGGCGGCGTGCTCACCGCCGTCAGCGGGGACACCCTCGGCAAGGTCATGTACGAGCAGCAGCCGATGAAGATGGCCGCCGCCGAGGCACTGTGGGACGGCGAGGAGCCGGCGCCCTTCTCCGTGTTCGCCTACGGGGACGTCGACAAGGGGCACAACAAGGTCGCTCTGGAGATCCCCGGGCTGCTGTCCTTCCTCGCCCACAGCGACTTCGACTCGTACGTGCCCGGCATCAACGACACCAACAAGGCGCTGCAGGAGAAGTTCGGCCCCGGTGACTACAAGCCCATCGTCCCCGTCGCCTACTGGGGCTTCCGCTGGATGATCGGCTTCGGCATGGCGTCCTTCTCCCTCGGCCTGCTGGGGCTGTGGCTCACCCGGAAGAAGTTCCTGCTGCCGGCCGCCCTGCGGACCGGGGAGGACGAGGTGCCGCACCTGGTACTCCTGCGACAGCCGCTCGGCACACGGCTCACCCGGCTGTACTGGCACCTGGCGTTCTGGACGATGGGCTTCCCGCTGATCGCCAACTCCTGGGGCTGGATCTTCACCGAGATGGGCCGGCAGCCCTGGGTCGTCTACGGCGTGATGCAGACCCGGGACGCGGTCTCCCCCGGCGTCTCCCAGGCGGAGGTCATCACCTCGATGACCGTCTTCACCCTGCTCTACGCGGTGCTCGCCGTGATCGAGGTCAAGCTGCTCGCGAAGTACGTCAAGGCGGGACCGCCCGAGCTGACGGAGACCGACCTCAACCCGCCCACCCGGATCGGCGGCCACGACCGTGACGCCGACCGGCCGATGGCCTTCTCGTACTGAGACCGCTGAGGAGCTTGAGGCATGGAACTCCACAACGTCTGGTTCGTCCTCATCGCCGTTCTGTGGACCGGCTACTTCTTCCTGGAGGGCTTCGACTTCGGTGTCGGTGTCCTGACGAAGCTGCTCGCCCGGGACCGCGCGGAGCGCCGGGTCCTGATCAACACCATCGGGCCCGTCTGGGACGGCAACGAGGTGTGGCTGCTGACCGCGGCCGGCGCGACCTTCGCGGCCTTCCCGGACTGGTACGCCACGCTCTTCTCCGGCTTCTACCTGCCGTTGCTGCTGATCCTGGTCTGCCTGATCGTGCGCGGTGTCGCCTTCGAGTACCGGCACAAGCGGGACGAGGAGCGCTGGCAGACCAACTGGGAGCACGCGATCTTCTGGACGTCGCTGCTGCCCGCCGTGCTGTGGGGCGTGGCGTTCGGCAACATCGTGCGCGGCGTGAAGATCGACGAGAACAAGGAGTACGTGGGCGGGCTCGTCGACCTGCTCAACCCGTACGCGCTCCTGGGCGGGCTCACGACGCTCGCCCTGTTCACCTTCCACGGCACGGTCTTCGCCGCGCTGAAGACGGTGGGGGACATCCGGGTGCGGGCCAGGGCGCTGGCGCTGAAGCTTGGGCTCGTCACCGCCGCCGTGGCGCTGGTCTTCCTGGCCTGGACGCAGGCGTCCCGAGGTGACAGCACCAGTCTGGTCGCCATGGTGGTCGCCGTCGCGGCGCTGGTCGGTGCGCTCGGGGCCATCAAGGCGAGGCGCGAAGGATGGTCGTTCGCGCTGTCCGGAGTGACCATCGCGACGGCCGTGGCGATGCTGTTCCTGACGCTCTTCCCGAACGTGATGCCCTCCACGCTCGACGACGCCTGGAGCCTGACGGTCACCAACGCCGCGTCGAGCCCGTACACCCTGAAGATCATGACCTGGCTGGCGGCGGTCGCCACCCCGCTGGTGCTGCTCTACCAGGGCTGGACGTACTGGGTGTTCCGCAAGCGGATCGGCACGCAGCACCTCGCCGACTCCCACTAGCGAGGGATGTTTCACGTGAAACCGATCGACCCCCGTCTCCTGCGGTACGCCCGTGCCACCCGCCTCTTCCTGGGCGCGGTGGTGGTTCTCGGGCTCGTCGGCGCGGTGCTCGTCATCGCGCAGGCGATGCTGGTCGCCGAGGTCGTGGTCGGTGCCTTCCAGCAGGGGCTGACCGTGTCGGGGCTGTCGGCGCCGCTGATGCTGCTGGCGGCCGTCGCGGTCGGCCGAGCGCTCGTCTACTGGCTCACCGAGCTGGCGGCCCACCGGGCGAGCGCGGCGGTCAAGTCGGAGCTGCGCGGCCGGCTGCTGGCGCGGGCGGCCGAGCTGGGACCGGGCCGGGTGGGCGGCGCCGGCCGGGCCGGGGCCGGCACCGGTGCACTGGTCACGCTGGCGACGCGTGGCATCGACGCCCTGGACGACTACTTCTCGCGCTACCTTCCGCAGCTAGGACTCGCGGTTGTCGTCCCGGTCGCCGTGCTCGCCCGGATCGTGACCGAGGACTGGGTCTCCGCCGCGATCATCGTGGTGACGCTGCCCCTGATCCCGCTGTTCATGGTGCTCATCGGCTGGGCCACCCAGTCCCGGATGGACCGTCAGTGGCAGTTGCTGTCCCGGCTGTCGGGGCACTTCCTGGACATCGTGGCCGGGCTGCCGACGCTCAAGGTGTTCGGACGGGCCAAGGCGCAGGCGGAGTCGATCCGCTCCATCACCACGCAGTACCGGCAGGCGACGGTCCGCACGCTGCGGATCGCGTTCCTGTCGTCGTTCGCGCTGGAACTGCTGGCCACGCTGTCGGTGGCACTGGTGGCCGTCAGCATCGGCATGCGGCTCGTCCACGGCGAACTCGATCTGTACACGGGCCTGGTGATTCTGATCCTCGCCCCCGAGGCGTATCTGCCGCTGCGTCAGGTGGGAGCGCAGTACCACGCAGCGGCCGAGGGTCTCGCCGCGGTCGAGGAGATCTTCGAGGTGCTCGGCACCGAGCCCAGACGCAGCGGCGGCGGGCCCGTCCCGCACGAGCTCCGGCTGGAGTTCGACGCGGTGACCGTACGCCGTCCCGGGCGCGATGAGGCCGCTCCCGCCGCGGCCTCGCTGGTGGTGGAACCCGGCGAGACGGTGGCCCTGGTCGGCGAGAGCGGCGTCGGCAAGTCGACCTTGCTGGACGTGCTGATGGGGTTCGTGGAACCGGCCGAGGGACGGGTGCGGATCGGCGGCACCGACCTCGCCGCCGTCGACGCCGAGCTCTGGCGGCATCAGATCGCCTGGGTGCCGCAGCGTCCGTACCTCTTCGCCGGGACGATCGCCGAGAACGTACGGCTGGCGCGCCCGGACGCGGACGACGAGGCGATGGACGCCGCCCTGCGGGAGGCGGGGGCGTACGACTTCGTCGCCGCACTGCCCCAGGGTGCGGACACGGTGCTCGGCGAGGACGGCGCGGGGCTCTCCGCCGGACAGCGGCAACGGCTCGCGCTCGCCCGGGCGTTCCTGGCCGACCGGCCGCTGGTGTTGCTCGACGAACCGACCGCCGCGCTCGACGGCGTGACGGAGGCGGGCATCGTCGAGGCCGTGGGCCGGCTGGCGCAGGGACGCACGGTCCTGCTCGTGGTCCACCGCCCGGCCCTGCTGGCCGTGGCGGACCGGGTGGTCACGCTCACCCGCGCCTGCGGCGGGTCGCCCGAGGCTCACGGTGCCGCCGTTCCGGCGAGGACTCCCGCGGCGGAACGGCCGGACGAGGGTGCCGGCGCGGAGCCGGACGGTGTACGGGCCGCCGGCGCGGGCGACGGACGGTCTGCGTTGCTGAGGGTCCGTGCGGTCGGCGAACGGTCCGCGCTGCTGAGGGTCCGTGCGGCGGCGGACGGGCTGCGCGGCCGGCTCGCCCTGGCCCTGCTGCTCGGCAGCCTCGCGCTCGGATCGGCGGTCGGGCTGATGGCCGTGTCCGGATGGCTGATCTCCCGGGCGTCCGAACAGCCGCCGGTCCTCTACCTGATGATGGCGGTCACGGCCACGCGTGCCTTCGGCATCGGACGGGCGGTCTTCCGGTACGCGGAGCGGTTGGTGTCCCACGACGCGGTGCTCCGCATGCTCGCCGAGACGCGGGTCGCGGTCTACCGGCGGCTGGAGCGTATCGCGCCGGCAGGGCTGCGCCGGGCCCGGCGCGGGGACCTGCTCGCGCGACTGGTCGCCGACGTGGACGCCCTCCAGGACTACTGGCTGCGCTGGATGCTGCCCGCGGGCGCGGCCGTCGTCGTCGGCGCGGCCTCCGTCGGCTTCACCGCCTGGCTCCTGCCCGAGGCCGGGGCCGTCCTCGCCGCCGGCCTGCTGGCCGCAGGCGTGGGCGTGCCGCTGCTGAGCGGGGCCGTCGCCCGCCGGACCCAGCGGCAGCTCGCGCCGGCACGCGGAGTGCTCGCCGCCACGGTGGCCGACCTGCTGCGCGGAACGGCCGAACTGACTGTTGCCGGTGCCCTGCCGCGGCGGCTGGCGGCGGCCCGCGGCGCGGACAAGGACCTGACAGGCATCGCCGCAACCGGCGCGGCCGCCACCGCACTCGGCGGCGGACTCTCGTCGCTGATCTGCGGCCTGACCGTGGTGGGTGCGGCGTTCACCGGCATCCAGGCCGTGCACGACGGCCGGCTCACCGGCGTCTGCCTGGCGGTCGTCGTCCTCACGCCGCTCGCGGCCTTCGAGACCGTCGCCGGGCTGCCGCTCGCCGTGCAGTACCGCCGCCGGGTCGAGCGCAGCGCCGAGCGGGTGCACGAGGTGCTGGACGCGCCCGTACCGGTGCACGAGCCGGCGCACCCGGCCGTACCGCCGACCACCGCCTTCCCACTGGAGCTGCGCGGGATCGGTGCCCGGTACGCCGGGCAGGAGACGGACGCGTTGAGCGGCGTCGACCTGACGCTCACGGCGGGCAGGCGGGTGGCCGTCGTCGGCACCTCCGGGTCGGGGAAGACCACGCTCGCCCAGGTGCTGCTCCGCTTCCTCGACGCCGGCTCGGGGACGTACACGCTCGGCGGCGTCCCCGCCGAGGCGCTGGAGGGGGACGCGGTACGGCGTCTCGTGGGCCTGTGCGCCCAGGACGCCCACATCTTCGACAGCACGCTGCGGGAGAACCTGCGCCTCGCGCGCCCGGATGCCACCGAGGACGACCTGAGGCGGGCGCTCGACGAGGCCCGGCTGCTGGACTGGGCCGACGCGCTGCCCGAGGGGCTCGACACGCTCGTCGGGGAACACGGTGCCCGCCTCTCCGGCGGACAGCGCCAACGGCTCGCCCTGGCACGGGCGCTGCTGGCGGACTTCCCGGTACTCGTTCTGGACGAGCCGGCCGAGCATCTCGACCTGGCGACCGCCGACGCGCTCACTGCCGACCTGCTCGCGGCCACGGAGAGGCGCGGCGGCGAGGGGCCGGCGACCGTCCTGATCACGCATCGCCTGCGTGGCCTGGAGGCCGTCGACGAGGTCGTGGTGCTGGAGGCGGGGCGCGTCGTGCAGCGCGGCCCGTACGAGGAACTCACCCTGGTGGCGGGACCGTTCCGGTCGATGCGGGAGCGGGAGCGGGCCGCCGACACCCATGGCTCCCGGCTTTCTGCCTCCTTCGCGGCTCAATAGCCGCGACGCGGGAAGGGCGGCGCGGGCACGACGGTCTTCCGGGAGGCACCGCTGTAGGTCCGGAGGACCGTTCGGAGGGCGCCTGTCGCCCGAGTTGCGGTGCCTGCTGGGCCAGGTGGCCGTATGGCGCCGTACTGCTGTCGCCGTCGGCGGCGGAACCGGGTGACGATCGCCCAATGTGCTTGAGACACCGTGACCGGCTGGTGATCGTTCCGGTGGTGCTGTGCACGCTCCTCGGTGCGCCGGCACCCGCCGTGGCGTCCGAGAAGCCGAAGCCGAAGCCGTCGGCCACCGCGCCCGCGCTGCCGCCGGTCCCCGACCAACCCGTGCCCGCGCTCCATGGCCCGCACGTGCCCATGCTCCCCGACGCGCCCTCGCTTCTCGGCCCGCCAGTGCCCGGGCTCCACGGCCCGCCTGTGCCGCGGCTGCCCGAGCTCCCCGACGTGCCGGCGCACGCGCTCCATGGCCCGCACGTGCCCAGGCTCCCCGACCCGCCCGCGCTTCACGGCCCGCCCGCGCTCCCTGACGCGCCCGTGCCGCCGGTCCCCGACCAGCCCGCGCTGCCCGGACTCGATCAGCCCGCGCCCCTCGCCGCGGAGCACGACCAGCCCTCGGCCCCCGTCGCCGTCGAAGTGGCACGGCTGTTCGCCGATGCGGCCGAGGCCACCGCGAACTACGAGCGGAGCAGGCGCGCGGTGGACGCGCAGCGCGTCACGGCAGAGGACCTCCAGGCCAGACTGGCGGAACAGCGGGCCGAACTGGGCGCCATCCACGACTCGATCGGCGATGTCGCGCGCGAGCAGTACCGCACGGGCGGTTCCCTCGCCCACACGGCGCGGCTGCTGCTCGCCGACAACCCCGACGCGCTGCTGCGCGGCTACCGTCTCGCGACGCAGGCGGAGCGGGCGGTGAACCGGCTGCTGGAGCGCGCCCGGCGGGCGGAGCGCAAGCTCGGACGGGCCGAGGAGAAGGCGCAAGCGGCCTGGCGGAGCCTCGCCACGCGCAACGCGGAGCTCGCGGCGATCAAGCAGGGCATCGAGGCGAAGCTGGAGACCGCGCAGTGGCAGCTGCAGAGCGAGGCCGACCGCAGCGTGGCGGCGGGTGCCTGCGCGGGTGCCGTACGCCTCGATCAGCCCGAGCTGCACGACGGGGGGCCGGATTGGGTCACCCCCGTCGAGGACTACAGCCTGTCCGCCGGGTTCGACAGCGTCGGCGAGCGCTGGGCCCGGCGGCACACCGGGCAGGACTTCGCCGTGGGCATCGGCGCGCCGGTGCGTGCGATCGGGGCGGGCCGAGTGGTCTCGGTGTCCTGCGGCGGCGGCTTCGGCATCGAGATCGTCGTCGAGCACCCCGGCGGGTACTACTCGCAGTACGCGCACCTGGCCGGGGTCACCGTGGACCAGGGCGAGCAGGTGCGGACCGGGCAGTGGATCGGCCAGGCCGGCACGACGGGCAATTCGACGGGGCCGCACCTGCACTTCGAGGTGCGGCTCACGCCCTACCTGGGGTCGGGAGTCGATCCGATGGCCTGGCTGCGGGAGCACGGCGTCCCGGTGTAGCGCAGCCGTCGCTCCCGCGAGCGGCAGCCCGGCCGCCGCGCACCTGGCGCCGGCCGGGCGGGTGTCCGGTCAGCTCCGCGCCCGGGCGTGCCGGGTGAGGATCTCCTCGATGATCACAGCGACGCCGTCGTCGTTGTTCGCGACGGTCCGCCCGGATGCGGCGGCGACGACGTCCGGGTGGGCGTTGCCCATCGCGTACGACGTACCGGCCCAGGTCAGCATCTCCATGTCGTTGGGCATGTCCCCGAAGGCCACGACTTCGTCGGCCGAGATCCCGCGCTCCGCGCAGCACAGGGCCAGGGTGCTGGCCTTGCTCACGCCCAGGCCGCTGATCTCCAGCAGCGCGGTCGGGCTGGACCGGGTCACGGACGCGAGGTCGGCGGTGGCGGCGCGGGCCAGCGCCAGGAACCCGTCCGGAGTCAGCTCGGAGTGGTGGGCCAGCAGCTTGAGCACGGGGGCGCCCTCGCCCGGCTGCGGTTCGTGGAGCAGCTTCTCGGCGGCGGCGACGGTCGCGCCCGGGTCGAGGTGGAAGGGCGGGTAGTCCGGCTCGTAGTGGATGCCCGTGGTCAGCTCGACGGCGAACGAGGTGCCGGGGGCCGCGGCCCGGAGGGCGGTCACCACGGCGAGCGCGTTCGCCCGCGGCAGGTCACGAACCTCGAGCAGCCGCCCGCCGGCGTGCAGATCCACGACGGCCGCGCCGTTCGCGCAGATCGCGAGGCCGTGGCCGTGGACGTGGTCGCTCACGACGTCCATCCAGCGGGCCGGGCGGCCGGTGACGAAGAAGACCTCGATCCCGGCCTCCTCGGCGGCGGCGAGTGCGGCGATCGTCCGCTCGGAGACGGACTTGTCGTCGCGCAGCAATGTGCCGTCGAGGTCGGTGGCGATCAGCCGGGGCGTCGCGGGCAGGTGGCGGGGATCGGTAGCTGAGGTCACTGGGACATTCTCCCGTACCGGGTGCACGGGCGTGCGAGAGGGCGCACATCTGAGAGCCGAGCGCGTGTGCAGGCTCGCATCTGCGCGGGGCGGGGCTTCCGTTTGCGGCCCCGTACGCTCGATGCATGCGTCTGAGTACCGTGATCCTTCCCGTCCGACCCTGGCACGACGGCGGCCGCGACCAGTGGCTGCGTGCCGAGCAGCTCGGGTTCCACGCCGCGTACACCTATGACCACCTCTCGTGGCGGACCTTCCGGGACGGGCCCTGGTACGGCGCCGTGCCGACGCTGACCGCCGCCGCGGCCGCGACGGACCGAATGCGGCTGGGCACGCTCGTGACGTCCCCCAACTTCCGCCACCCGGTGACCCTCGCCAAGGAGCTGATCTCCCTGGACGACATCTCCGGCGGGCGGATCACGCTCGGTATCGGCGCGGGCGGTGTCGGCTTCGACGCCACGGCACTGGGGCAGGAGGCGTGGACGCCGCGGGAGCGGGCCGACCGGTTCGCCGAGTTCGTGCCGCTGCTCGACCGGCTGCTGACGGAGGGGGCCGTCACTCACGAGGGCGCCTTCTACTCGGCGGTCGAGGCGCGCAACATCCCCGGCTGCGTCCAGCGCCCGCGGCTGCCGTTCGCCGTCGCCGCCACCGGGCCGCGCGGACTGAGGCTCGCGGCCGCGCACGGCCAGGCATGGGTGACGACCGGTGATCCGAAGCTGTTCGAGACGGGGACGCCCGAGCAGTCGACCGAGGCCATCCGCGGGCAGATGGACAAGCTGTCGAAGGCCTGCGCCGAGGTCGGCCGGGACGGGGCCGAACCGGAGAAGATCCTGCTGACCGGGTTCACCCCCGACCGGGGGCGGCCGCTGGAATCGCTGGACGCGTTCGTCGACTTCGCGGGCCGGCACTTCGCGCTCGGCTTCGACGAGATCGTGATCCACGCGCCCATCCCGGACTCGGTCTTCGCTGCCGACCAGGCCGTCTTCGAGCAGATCGCGACCGAGGCCCTGGGACAGCTCCGCTAGCTGACCGGCGGGTGGCGGGGCCCGGGCGCGGTCCCGGAGCGGCTGCGGGGCCGCGCACCGGCGGATCAGGGGCGGGGCTCGAGGCGCTGGAGACCCGGGAAGCGGATGAACTCCGGGGGCACCGAGGCGGTCAGCCACACGCCGTTGGCGCTGACCCGGAAGACATGGCCTCCCCGGTGCAGCGCGCCGGCGTGCACGGCCAGCACCACGGGGCGGCCTCGGCGCGCGCCGACACGCGTGGCGGTCTCCCGGTCGGGCGAGAGGTGGACGTCGTGGCGGTCCATCGGGCGCAGCCCCTCGGCGCGGATCGCGTCCAGGCTGCGGGCCACCGTGCCGTGGTACAGGTACTCGGGCGGTTCGGCCGCCGGGAGCCCGAGATCGACGTCCACGGTGTGGCCCTGGTTGGCGCGGATGCGGCCTTCGTCGATGGTGAAGCGCCTCTTGTCGTTGACGGCCACGACATGGTCGAGCTCGGCGCGGGTGAAGCGGAAGCCGTGCTCCGCCGCCGCGCGCATCAGCTCGTCGATCGGTACCCAGCCGTTCGCGTCGAGGGTGATGCCGATCCGCTCCGGCTGGTGCCTCAGATGCTTCGAGAGGTACTTCGACACCTTGACGGTGCGCCGGTCGTCCGGGGAGGCGCCCGCGGGTCGTGCGTTCATTCCTTCAGCGTGCCCCGTGGATGTCGGCCACGCCACTGAAAAATCTGCGCCTCGGATGTTTGGTCCACAACCAACTGCACTTACCCACAAGCGAATTGGCGATTCTGTGGACAACGGGCATGGCATTCGCCCCATGTGAACGGGCCTCGTCTTGATCACGCCCTCGTCGTCCAGTATCTCCTGCAGCGCGAGTCCGACGTCCTCAAGGAGCCTGCGGGGCCTGTGGAGAACTCCGGGACCCCGAGGCGGGGTCTCCTCAGGTCGCACCGCCCCTACGGGTCCGTACCTCTCTGGTCGGACGCGAATCGGGACGCGAGGCTGACGTCAGGTGTGGCGGACGCCACTACCGTCGAAGCGTGACTGTGATCGCGACCGAAAGCCTGAGCAAGCGGTTCCCGAGGGTGACCGCGCTTGACCGGCTCTCGTTGGACATCGGCCCCGGTGTGACCGGCCTGGTGGGCGCCAACGGAGCCGGCAAGTCCACGTTGATCAAGATCCTGCTGGGTCTGTCCCCCGCCACCGAGGGCCGGGCCGCCGTGCTCGGACTCGACGTGGCCACGAGCGGAGCGCAGATCCGCGAGCGCGTCGGCTACATGCCCGAGCACGACTGCCTGCCGCCCGACGTCTCGGCCACCGAGTTCGTCGTCCACATGGCGCGCATGTCGGGGCTGCCGCCGACCGCCGCCCGCGAGCGCACCGCCGACACGCTGCGCCACGTCGGCCTGTACGAGGAGCGCTACCGCCCCATCGGCGGTTACTCGACCGGCATGAAGCAGCGCGTGAAGCTGGCACAGGCCCTCGTCCACGACCCGCAGCTCGTTCTGCTCGACGAGCCGACGAACGGACTCGACCCGGTCGGCCGCGACGAGATGCTCGGCCTGATCCGCCGTGTCCACACCGACTTCGGCATCTCGGTACTGGTCACGTCCCACCTCCTCGGCGAGCTGGAGCGCACCTGCGACCACGTCGTCGTCATCGACGGCGGCACGCTGCTGCGCTCCAGCTCCACCAAGGACTTCACGCAGACCACGGCCACCCTCGCGGTCGAGGTCACCGACTCCGAGACGCACCCCGACGGCACCGCCGCGCTGCGGGCGGCGCTCGCCGCGGCCGGTGTCACGCTGCACGAGCGGACGGAGGAGGGCCTGCCCGGAGCGGGCCACATCCTGCTGCTGGAGGCGACCGGCGAGGAGACGTACGACATCGTCCGGGACACCGTCGCCGACCTCGGCCTCGGTCTCGTCCGGATGGAACAGCGCCGTCACCACATCGCGGAGGTCTTCCGCCCGGAGACGGCCGACCGGCCCATGGAGGTGCAGGCCCGGTGAGCACGCAGACCCCCGGGGCCCCGGAGACAACGCGGATCCACAACATCGGGTACCGCACCTACGACGGCCCCCGCCTCGGCCGCGCCTACGCGCGCCGCTCGCTCTACTCGCAGTCGCTGCGCGGCGCGTACGGCCTCGGCCGCTCGGCCAAGTCCAAAATCCTGCCGATGATCCTGCTGGGCATCATGTGCCTCGTGGCGGCGATCATGGTGGCCGTCGCGATCTCGGTGCCCACGATGAAGGACCTGCCGGTGGAGTACACCCGCTTCGCGATCATCATGCAGGCGCTGATCGCCCTGTTCCTGGCGGCACAGGCACCGCAGTCCGTCTCGCGCGACCTGCGGTTCAAGTCGGTCCCGCTGTACTTCTCGCGTCCCATCGAGCGCGTCGACTACGTGGTCGCCAAGTTCGCGGCGATGGCCTCCGCGCTCTTCGTCCTCACCGCCACGCCGCTGGTCATCCTGTATCTGGGCGCGCTCCTGGCGAAGTTCGACTTCGCCGACCAGACGAAGGGATTCGCCCAGGGCATGGTCTCCGTGGCTCTCCTCTCCGTCCTCTTCGGCGGCATCGGCCTCGTGCTCGCCGCCTTCACTCCGCGCCGCGGCTTCGGCGTCGCCGCCGTCATCGCCACAATGACCATCACCTACGGCGCCGTGTCCACGGTCCAGGCCATCGCCTGGGAGACCGGCTCGGCGGGTGCCGTCCCGTGGCTGGGCCTGTTCTCGCCGGTCACGCTCATCGACGGGGTGCAGACCGCGTTCCTCGGCGCCACGTCCGCCTTCCCGGGCGGCGACGGCCCGGGCGCCGGCGCCGGCGTCGTCTACCTCCTCGTCGTCCTCGCGCTCGTCGCCGGCTCGTACGCCGTGCTGATGCGCCGCTACCGGAAGGTCGGCCTGTGACAACGGTCAACATCGAGCACGCATCGCGCTGGTTCGGCAACGTGGTGGCCGTCAACGACGTCACCATGGCGATCGGCCCCGGCGTCACCGGTCTCCTCGGCCCCAACGGCGCCGGAAAGTCCACCCTCATCAACATGATGGGCGGCTTCCTGGCCCCCTCCACCGGCACCGTCACCCTCGACGGCCGGCCGATCTGGCGCAACGAGTCGGTCTACCGGCAGATCGGCGTCGTCCCCGAGCGGGAGGCGATGTACGACTTCCTCACCGGCCGCGAGTTCGTCGTCGCCAACGCCGAACTGCACGGCCTGGGCGACCGCGAGGCCGCGCGGGCGCTCGCCACGGTCGAGATGGAGTACGCCCAGGACCGCAAGATCGCGACGTACAGCAAGGGCATGCGGCAGCGCGTGAAGATGGCCTCAGCGCTCGTCCACGACCCGTCGGTGCTGCTGCTGGACGAACCGTTCAACGGCATGGACCCGCGCCAGCGCATGCAGCTCATGGACCTGCTGCGCCGCATGGGCGCGGACGGCCGCACCGTGCTGTTCTCCTCGCACATCCTGGAGGAGGTCGAGCAACTGGCCTCCCACATCGAGGTGATCGTCGCCGGGCGGCACGCGGCCAGCGGTGACTTCCGCCGGATCCGTCGCCTGATGACGGACCGCCCGCACCGCTACCTGGTGCGCTCCAGCGACGACCGGGCGCTCGCCGCCGCGCTGATCGCCGACCCGTCCACGGCCGGCATCGAGGTCGACCTCGCCGAGGGGGCGCTGCGCATCCAGGCCGTCGACTTCGGCCGGTTCACCGAGCTGCTGCCGAAGGTCGCGCGGGAGCACGGGATCCGGCTGCTCACGGTCTCGCCGTCCGACGAGTCCCTCGAATCGGTCTTCTCCTACCTCGTAGCGGCCTGAAAGGAGCTGTGACGTCCATGTACAACCCCACAGTCGCCCGGCTCACCTATCGGGCCCTGCTCGGCAGGCGGCGCGCCGCCATCCTGTTCGTGCTGCCCGCCCTGCTGCTGCTGATCGCCGCCGCCGTACGGGCGTTCAACGGCGCGGACGACCAGGTCGCGGCCGACGTCCTGAGCGGCTTCGCCCTCGCCACGATGGTGCCGCTGATCGGTGTGATCGCGGGAACGGGCGCGATCGGCCCCGAGATCGACGACGGCTCGATCGTCTACCTGCTCGCCAAGCCGGTGAAGCGGCCGACGATCATCTTCACCAAGCTGATCGTGGCGATCGCCGTGACCATGGCCTTCTCGGCCGTCCCCACGTTCGTCGCCGGCTTCATCCTGAACGGCAACGGGCAGCAGATCGCCATCGCCTGCACCGTCGCGGCCCTGGTCGCCTCCATCGCGTACAGCGCCCTCTTCCTGCTGCTGGGCACCGTCAGCCGGCACGCGGTGGTCATCGGGCTGGTCTACGCCCTGGTGTGGGAGACGCTGTTCGGCAGTCTGGTTCCCGGGGCCCGGACGCTCAGCGTCCAGCAGTGGTCCCTGTCGCTGGCCGAGAAGATCGGCGGCGAGGGAATGATCGGCTCGGACGTCGGCCTGCCTGCGGCGGTGGCGCTGCTGGCAGGAGTGACCGTGGCGGCGACCTGGTACGCGGGCCAGAAGCTGCGCGTTCTCAAGCTCGCCGGCGAGGAGTGACGCGCGCCGGCCGAGCACGGCGGCCCCTGCCGGGACGGGCGGGGGCCGTTCCGCACGTGACCACCGGTCACGGTCGGGCCCTACGTCCACAGCCCGAGCGTGTCCGGGCCCGCAGCCCGACACGGGCGAACGGCCCGCCCGCCTAGCGTCACAGCCATGACGAACATCGCGATCATCGGCACAGGAAATGTCGCCAGAACACTCGCGGCCGGCGCCGTGCGCGCCGGTCACGACGTGGTGCTCGGCTCCCGAGACCCGCAGAACAGGAAGGACCTGGACCACCCCGTGGTCACCGTCGCGGAGGCGGCCGCACACGGGGACATCGTCGTCAACGCCACGCCCGGCACCTCCGAGAGCCTCGAACTCCTCGCCTCCATGCGGCCGAAGCTGGCCGGCAAGGTGCTGCTCGACGTCACCGTCGCCCTCACGCCGGCCATGGAGCTGGTCCACCACAACGAGAGCGTGGGCGAGATCCTCCAGCGGGCGCTGCCGGACACCAAGGTCGTCAAGACGCTGTGCACCATGGACGCCTCGGTCATGATCCGCCCCGAGCTCCTGACCTCGCCCGGCACGGTCTTCCTGTCCGGGGACGACGCCGGGGCCAAGGAGCGCGTCGGCGATCTGCTGGAGGACTTCGGCTGGCCGGCCGCGTCCCGGCTCGACCTGGGCGGCATCGCCACGGCCCGGGGCCAGGAGCACTTCGCGCTGCTGTTCGTGGGGGTGGCCACCGCGCTCGGTGCGCACGTCTTCAACGTGGAGGTCGTGCGAGCCCGCTGACACGAAATCCGGTGGCTCCGAACACCCTTACCGGGCAGAGTGGTTGAAGCCGGTCCCGTACATCCGTGCGAGGTGCCGGTGCCACCGACCGGGAGAGGAGCGCGGCGATGACCGAGAGTTCGAGTCGAGGTCCGTTGTGCTCCCGTCGGGGCGGCACCGGGCAGGCCGCGGAGTAGTCATCACCCTCCGCACGGCCGCCCGGAGCGGCTGCCCAGGGGGCGGCCGCTTCGAGCGCGCATCCGCGCGGGCCGCCCCCTTCCCGGAGGATCGGCCGAGGGCAAGGCCCGAGCGCCGCGCCCGTGGGGCCGAGTCCCCGCCGTGAGCGTTCGCCGTCAGCCCCGGAGCAGGTGCTCCAGGACCACCGCGATGCCGTCGTTCTCGTTCGAGGCGGTGATCTCGTGGGCCACGGCCTTCAGTTCGTCGTGTGCGTTCGCCATCGCCACGCCGTGCGCGGCCCAGCCGAACATCGGGATGTCGTTGGGCATGTCGCCGAAGGCGATCGTGTCCGCGCCCCGCACGCCCAGCCGGCGCGCCGCCAGCGACAGGCCCGTGGCCTTGCTC
This sequence comes from Streptomyces sp. 5K101, assembly GCF_046506645.1. Lineage (NCBI taxonomy): Bacteria > Bacillati > Actinomycetota > Actinomycetes > Kitasatosporales > Streptomycetaceae > Streptomyces > Streptomyces sp. 5K101. The sequence goes on from NZ_JBKFFO010000005.1 coordinate 464,208, forward strand.
AGGCCCAGCGGCAGGATCTCCACGATCCCGGCCCCCGCCATCACCACGTCCACGAGACTGCCGACCGTCGCCCTGGCGACCGTGGCCAGCTCGTCGTCGTCCAGCGTCGGGTGCTGGATGTAGATCTTGTTCAGCGGAGCGGCCCACAGGTCGGCCGGGTCCTGCATCGGCACGTACGGCAGCGGGCCGTCCAGCACCCGGTAGCCCTCGCCGATGAGCACGTCGCCGTCGAGTCCGTCCCGGCTCGCCGCCAGCAGCAGCGGGCCGACCTCCGCCTCGATCTTGGCGAGGGCGAGCCCGGCCAGCTGCCGGTCGAGGGTGACCGACGTCAGCAGCCGGTGCTCGCCCGCGTGGTAGACCTGCGCCCCCTGCCCGCACACGGCCAGGCCGTCGTAGCCGAGGTCGTCCAGGATGTGCCGCGTCCACGGCACCGCGCGCCCGGTGACCACGATGTGCGCCGCGCCCGCCGCGGTGGCCGCGGCGAGCGCGGCACGGGTGCGCTCCGAGACGGTCTCGTCGCCACGCAGCAGTGTGCCGTCCAGGTCTGTCGCGACGAGCTTGTACGGGAAGGGGGCGGAGCTCACCTGGAGATCGGCTCCAGCACCTCGCGGCCGCCGAGGTACGGACGGAGCACCTCGGGGACCCGCACCGAACCGTCGGCGAGCTGGTGGTTCTCGAGGATTGCCACGATGGTGCGCGGCACGGCGCACAGCGTGCCGTTGAGCGTCGCCAGCGGCTGCACCTTCTTGCCGTCGCGCATGCGGACGGCGAGGCGGCGCGCCTGGAAGCCGTCGCAGTTGGACGCCGAGGTCAGCTCGCGGTACTTGCCCTGGGTCGGGATCCACGCCTCGCAGTCGTACTTGCGCGAGGCCGAGGCGCCGAGGTCACCGGTGGCGACGTCGATCACCTGGAACGGCAGCTCCAGGCCGGTCAGCCACTGCTTCTCCCACTCCAGCAGCCGCTTGTGCTCGGCCTCGGCGTCCTCCGGAGCCACGTACGAGAACATCTCGACCTTGTCGAACTGGTGCACCCGGAAGATGCCGCGGGTGTCCTTGCCGTACGTGCCGGCCTCGCGGCGGAAGCAGGGCGAGAAGCCCGCGTACCGCAGCGGCAGCTTGTCGCCGTCGATGATCTCGTCCATGTGGTACGCGGCGAGCGGGACCTCGGAGGTGCCGACCAGGTAGTAGTCGTCCTTCTCCAGGTGGTACACGTTCTCCGCGGCCTGGCCGAGGAAGCCGGTGCCCTCCATGGCGCGCGGGCGGACCAGCGCGGGGGTGAGCATCGGGATGAAGCCGGCCTCGGTCGCCTGGGCGATCGCGGCGTTGACGAGGGCGAGCTCGAGGAGGGCGCCGACGCCCGTCAGGTAGTAGAAGCGCGAGCCGGACACCTTGGCGCCGCGCTCGACGTCGATGGCGCCGAGCGCCTCGCCGAGCTCCAGGTGGTCCTTGGGCTCGAAGCCCTCGGCGGCGAAGTCGCGGATCGTGCCGTGCGTCTCCAGGACGACGAAGTCCTCTTCGCCCCCGACCGGGACGTCCGGGTGGACGATGTTGCCGAGCCTGAGCAGGAGCTGCCGGGTCTCCTCGTCGGCGTCGTTCTGCGCGGCCTCGGCGGCCTTGACGTCGGTCTTGAGCTGCTCGGCCTTCTGCAGAAGCTCGGCGCGCTCCTCGGGAGAGGCCTTGGGGATGAGCTTGCCGAGCGACTTCTGCTCGGAACGCAGCTCGTCGAAGCGGAGGCCCGAGGACCTTCGCCGCTCATCGGCGGAGAGAAGGGCGTCGACGAGGTCGACATCCTCTCCACGGGCGCGCTGGGAGGCGCGAACACGGTCGGGGTCCTCACGGAGCAGGCGAAGGTCAATCACCCCACCAGGCTACCGGTGCCGACTCGGGGCACCCCACCCGATATTGCCTTGCGTGGCGTTTTGCCCGAATTGCCAGAATCGATAAAGGTGGGCAATTCCTCGCCCCGGGTGTCCATTATCCAGACGCTGTCCGGATCGTGGACCGCTTGTCCACAGGCACCATGCGGCGGATGCGGTTATCCACAGGGTGTGCGAAGGGTCTGTGGACTATGGAATTGATCATTCCGAAAGGCCCGTGAGCGCCCGGGGATTCCCTGATCAAACTGCCCCCACGCGCTCATTCGGGTGGGAATTCCTCGCTCTAAAGAGTTGATCAATGGAATTGGGGTGACAGGGGGCAGCCTGCTGCTCTGTGGACGGAAGTGGGACCTCTGGGCCGATTTGTCGATGATGCGGCGATGCGTTGTCGACTTGTCCCCAGGTCGAGAAGCGCGCCTGTGGATAAGTTCTGTGGAAAACCGGAATCCGCCGGTACGGTCAGCCCTGGGCGCGGCCGTCCTGGCAGCGGGCCAGCCAGTCGGACGCGGCGGTGAACTCGGCGTCGGACGTCCCCGTGCGCAGCGCACGCACCTGCCCGGGCGCCACCCCGGCCCTCGGATACGAGCCGAGGAACCGCACCTCCTGGCAGATCCGCTTCAGGCCCATCAGCGCCTCGCCCACCCGGCGGTCCGAGATGTGGCCTTCGGCGTCGATGGCGAAGCAGTAGTTCCCGATGCCCGCGCCGGTCGGCCGCGACTGGAGCAGCATCAGGTTGACGCCGCGTACGGCGAACTCCTGGAGCAGCTCCATCAGCGCACCCGGATGGTCCTCGCGCTGCCAGATCACCACGGACGTCTTGTCCGCGCCCGTCGGCGCCGCGGGCCTGGCCGGCCGGCCCACCAGCACGAACCGCGTCTCGGCGTTCTCGGCGTCGTGGATCTCGGTGACCAGCGCCTCCAGCCCGTATGTCGCCGCGGCGAACTCGCCCGCGAAGGCGGCGTCGAACCGCCCCTCCTGGACGAGCCGCGCGCCGTCCGCGTTCGACGCGGCCGACTCCCACAGCGCGTCCGGCAGATGCGTGCGCAGCCAGTTGCGCACCTGCGGCTGGGCCACCGGGTGGCCGGTCACCGTCTTGATCTCGGAGAGCTCGGTCTCCGGGCGCACCAGCAGCGCGAAGGCGATGGGCAGGACCACCTCGCGGTAGATCATCAGCGGCTCGCCCGAGGCCAGCTCGTCGAGGGTGGCCGTGACCCCGCCCTCCACGGAGTTCTCGATCGGCACGAGCGCCGCCGCGGCCTCACCCGCCCGCACGGCGTCGAGCGCGGCGGGCACGGAGACCATCGGGACCAGCTCCCGGGTCGCGGCTTCGGGGAGGGTGCGCAGGGCGGCCTCCGTGAAGGTGCCCTCGGGACCGAGATACGTGTAGCGCGTGGCCGACATACCGTCACCCTAATGCGCCCGGGACCCGCCCGTACGCCGCCTCGGTTCAGCCCTCCAGCAGCCGCTGCCCCACGTACTCGCCCTTCGCCGGCCCGCCCGGCACCGCGAACAGGCCGCTCGCCTCGTGCCGGATGAACGGCGACAGCGCGTCACCCCGGTCGAGCTTGCGCTGCACCGGGACGAAGCCGCGCAGCGGATCGGCCTGCCAGCAGATGAAGAGCAGCCCCGCGTCGGGCGTCCCGTCGGCGTCGATCCCGTCGTGGAAGGAGAACGGCCGCCGCAGCATCGCGGCACCGCCGTTCTGCTCGGGCGCGGAGATGCGTGCGTGCGCGTTGGCGGGGATCACGGGCTTTCCGTCACGGCCGGTCTCGTCGAGGGCGAGCTCCGTCGTCTCCGAGCCGCCCGTCAGTGGAGCGCCGTCGGCCTTGCGGCGGCCGATGACCTGCTCCTGCTTCCTCAGCGGCAGCTTCTCCCAGTCGTCGAGCAACATGCGGATGCGGCGCACGACGGCGTACGAACCGCCCGCCATCCAGGCGTGCTCGGTCTCGTCCGGCACGAACACCCGTCGGCGGAAGTCCGGTTCGGACGGCTTGGGGTTGCCGGTGCCGTCGACCTGGCCCATCAGGTTGCGCGCGGTCATCGGCGTCGCGGTCGCGCCCCGGGAACGGTTGAAGCCGTTCATCTGCCAGCGCACCCGCGCCGCGTCGCCCGCCGACTTCTGGATCGCGCGCAGCGCGTGGAAGGCGACGAGCGCGTCGTCCGCGCCGATCTGCACCCACAGATCGCCGTCGGAGCGCTTGCGGTCGAGGCGGTCCGAGGAGAAGTCCGGCAACGGGTCCAGCTGCACAGGGCGTTCGGCGACCAGGGACGTACGGTCGAAGAAGGTGCGGCCGAACCCGAAGGTGACGGTCAGCGACGACGGTCCGGCGTCGAGCGCGACGCCCGTGTCACCGTCCCCCGCGGGCCGCCCCGCCATCAGGTCCGCCGCAAGGGCCGACCAGCGCCTCATCAGCGTGGCCGCCTCCTTGCGCCCCGCCCCTGGCGCGAGGTCGAAGGCGACCAGGTGCCCGTGGGCCTGCTGCGGGTCGGTGATCCCCGCCTGGTGCGTGCCGTGGAAGGCCACGCCGGTGGTGCCGATGGCGGTCAGCGGCGTCGGGGAATCCGACGAGGCGGCGTGCGCGGCGGCGCCGCCCGCGGCGCCGAACACCAGCCCGGTCGCGCCCGCGGCGCCGGCGGTGCCGAGCAGCCGCCGCCTGGAGATGTCGTTGTCGCGCAGGGAGTCACTCACGGGGTATCAGCCGATCCTGATGTTCTTGTCGACGGTGGTCTGGTCGATGTCCGAGGTGCGCAGGGTCACCTTGACCTGCCAGTCGCCGGGCATCGGGATCTGGACCGCGCTCGCGCTCCAGTGTCCCGCCGACACCCGGTCGGGCGTGATGGGCAGCGGGCCGATCTGCTTGGCCTCAAGGGTGAAGGAGACCTTCACCTCGGGGGCGTCCAACGGCTTGCCGTCCGGCGTCTCGGTCCACACGTGCATCTCGTTCGAGCCGGGCTGCGCGGGGTCGAGGCTCAGCCGTACGGTGCCCTTGCCCTGTTCGCCGCCCGTGTCGAAGGGCAGCTCGATCTCGGCGGGCCCGGTGTTCGCGGGAGCGGCCGACGCCTCGCCGCCGCGCGCGGCCTCCTCTGCCGTACGCCCCGGCTCGGTCGACGTGAGCACGGTCGTCACGGCGAGCAGGACGACCGCGACCGCGGTCTCGGCCAGCACGGTGCGGCGCAGCCCGGAGCGCTCGGCGTCGGCGTCCCTGGCGCGCCTGCGCTCGGCGGTGGCCATCGCGGCCTTCTGCCGGGCCAGTTGAGCGGCACGGACCGGGTCGGACGGCTCGCCGCCGGTGCCGTCGGCGGGCTCGTCCTCCGCGGTCTTCGTGTCGTCGGCGACGTCCACGGCGGTCTTCGTGCCGTCCGAAGTCTTCGTGTCGTCGGCGGCGTCCACCGGGGTCTTCGTGCCGTCTGCGGTCTTCGTGTCCTCGGCGGGTCCGGCCGCCGCGATCTTCATGCCGTCGGCGGGCTCGTCCTTTGCGGGTCCCGCCGCCGCGACCTCGGACAGCCGCGCGGTCCAGCGCCGCGAGATCCACGCGACGGCGACGAGCACCGCCACGAGGCCGATCTTGAGCAGCAGCAGCTGTCCGTACCGCGTCCCGGTGAGCGCCGACCACGAGCCGACCTGCCGCCACGACTGGTAGAGCCCGGTCGTCGCCAGCACCACGACGCTCCAGAACGCGGCCGTGGAGAACCGCCGCACGGCCGCGCGCTCCACCGACGGCGCGCGGTACAGCGCGGTCAGCAGCGTGGCCAGACCGCCGAGCCAGACCGCGACGGCCAGCAGGTGCAGGATGTCCACCGGCATGGCGATCACCGGCTGGACGCCGGTGGACGCGTGCTCGGACAGCGCCCAGGTCGCGGCGATCCCGGCCGCGACGACCGAACCGCCCAGGGCGAGCCCGAAGGTGAGGTCGTCGCGGTGCTGCTCGTCGTCGCCGGAATCGGGCAGTCGGCGCGAAGCGCCGTCCGGCAGGGTGGTGGTGGCGGACGCGCGGGCATAGGTGCCGAAGAGCACCGCGACGAAGAGCGCGGCCGCTCCGAGCAGCAGCAGCCGCGAGACGAGCGCGGCACCGGTCTTCGTCTCCAGGACGTCCCCGAGGCCGCCGAGGTCGAGCGCGTCCGCGAGGTCACCCGAGCCGGTGTACGGCGAACGCAGCAGCAGCATCGCCAGGGTGGCCGCGGTCAGCGTCACCCACCCGTGGGCGACGAGACGCTGCACGGGCCGCACCGACGCGCCGCGCCGCCAGCACAGGAGCACGAAGGCCGCGCCGCCCGTGAGCAGGACGAAGCCCGCGTACGCGGCGTAGCGCGCGATCCCGTACAGCACGCCGACGACTCCGCCGCCGGCCTCCTGATCGGGCAGCGCGACGGTTGTCTTCGACGGCGCGCCGATGGAGAAGGTGAAGGCGCCGGCGACCGGATGGCTGTCGGCGGAGACGGCCTGCCAGGCGACGGTGTACGTGCCGTCCGGCAGACCCGCGTGAAGGGAGACGCCGTACGTGACGGTGCCGCCGGTGCCGAGGTCGCGGACCTCGTCCGTGTCGGCGCGCTTGCCGCTCGGTTCGAGCACGCGGATCGAGTCGTCGCCCATGGCGATCTGCTCGGAGAAGGTGAGCGTGACCTCCTTGGGCGCGCTGGGCACCACCGCCCCGTCCTTCGGGTTGCTCGTGATCAGCGCGGCGTGCGCCTCGGCGGGGCCCGCACCGGCCAGCAGAGCACCGACGAGCGTGCCGACGAGCACGACCGCGGCGAGCAGTCGCCGCAGCGCGGACGGGCCGAAGCGCGGGGCGGTGGCTGTCATCATGCGATCAGTCCCTCACTGCTCAGTGCTTCTGCGGGTGGTAGGTGGTCTCCTTGACGGGGACCTCCACCGTGATCGGGTCCGACTTCTCGAAGTGCAGCTCGACCGCGACCTTGTCGCCCTTCTCCGGCCGCTGCTTGAGCGTCATGAACATGATGTGATTGCCGCCGCGTTCGAGATCGAGCGTGCCGTCCGCGGGGATGTCGAACGACGTCACCTCGCGCATCTTCTGGTCCTTCGTCTCGTGGATCGTGACGTCGTCCGAGATGTCGCTGGTGACCGAGGTGAGCTTGTCCGCGCTCCCCCCGCTGTTCTCGACGGTGAGGAACCCGGCGGCCATGTCGCCGACGGGCTGCGGCATGAAGGCGCCGCTGACCGACAGCTTCGGCCCGTCGTCCGCCGAGCAGCCCGCCAGCGCCAGACCGGTGCTGACGGCGACGGCGAGGGCCAGGGAGATACGCCGGCGGGTCACGGCTTCTCGCCCTTGATCAGCGCGGGCAGGTCCTTCGCCCACTCGTCGGCCGTGGTGTCCTCGCCGTACAGGACGTAGCCCTTGTCGGTCTTCGGCGAGAAGACGACGACCTGGGCGCCGTGCATGGACACGACGGTGCCGTCCTTCTCCTTCTTCGGCGGGTCGATGCCGATGCCGATCGCGCGTGCGCCCGCCTGGATGGTCGGGAACTCGCCGGTCAGCCCGATGAAGGACGGGTCGCCCGCGCTCGGCAGCCACTTGGCGAGCTCGGCCGAGGTGTCCCGCTCCGGGTCGGTGGTGACGAAGACGACCTGGAGCTTGTCCTGGTCGGCCTTGGGAAGCTGCTTCCTGGCGATGGCGATGTTGCTCATCGTCAGCGGGCAGACGTCGGGGCAGTGGGTGTAGCCGAAGTAGATCAGGGTCGGCTTGCCCTTGGTCCGCTCCCGCAGGTCGAACGTCTTGCCACGGGTGTCGGTCAGGACGAGGTCCGGCTTGGTCTTCGGCTCTTGGAGCACCGTCGCGGCCTCGGTCTTCTTCTGCGCCGAGATGTCGAAGTCGGGCTTGGCCGCGGCTCCTTCGTCACCGGTGCCGCAGGCGGACAGGGAGAGCCCGGCGGCCACGACGAGCGCGGCCGCGAGCAGGGTCTTCTTACGCATTGAGCAGGTTCCAGACGTGGTGGACGGGTTTTCAGGAGCTGCGGCGGCGGCCGGCGAGGACTCCGAAGGCCACGCCCGCCGCGCCGACGACGATGCCGACGACGCCCAGGACGCGGGCCGTGGAGTCACTGCTGACGGACGAGGCGGCGGACTCGGTGCGCGCCGCGCCCTCGTCGTCGTGGCCCCCGCTCTTGTCGTCCGCGGGGGCGGCCTTCGCGCCCGCGCCGTGGTGGTCGTCGGTCGCCGCGGAGAGCTTCAGCACGGGAGCGGGGGACTCGGGCTCCTCGCCGCCCTCCTTCGGCTCCTCGATCCAGCGCACGACTTCCTTGTTGTCGTACGTCTGCAGCGCCTTGAAGACCATCTGGTCGGCGTCCTCGGGCAGCCGGCCCAGGGAGAGCGGGAACTGCTGGAACTGGCCGGGCGCGATCTTCGAGCCGTCCGCGGTCCAGGTGACCTTGGAGGCGGCCTCGGTGATCTGCTTGCCGTGCACCTCCAGCGGCTTGTCCAGCTTCGCCTTGGTGACCTCGACCTTCCAGCCGGGCACCGGCTGCGGCATCACGGACGCCAGCGGGTGCTCGGTGGGCATGGAGACCTCGAGCTTGACGGTCGAGGCGTTGTCCCGCTCGTTGGGGACCTTGAAGTTGACGGTCGCGTAGCCGCCCTTGGCGGCCTCGCCCTGCGGCTGCACGCTGACGTGCGCGAAGGCGGCGCCGGAGAAGACGACGACGGAGGTGGCGGCGACGACGGCAGCGGCGGCAGCGCGGTAGACGTTCATGCTGGCAAACACTCCACGGTGAAGGAGAGACGAGGATGCGCCGGCGCACGGGCGTGCGCGGGCACGGCGGCTCCACTCCCGTCGAGCGAGCCGCGATCAGGCGCTGAGGACGTGTACGCGCGGTGGCCCGCGCCTGATCACCGTGTGCTGAAGAACCTCCCCGGCCGTGGGCGGGGGAGGCCCCGCCGGGTGCGCCGAGGGCCGGGGCAGGCGCGCCGGTATGCCGGGCAGACCGGCGCACAGGGCCCGTACGAGCACGACGGCCGCACGCAGTGCGCGCAGCCGCGCCGCCTCGGCGACCTCCTGGGCCGGGCCGGCGGAGAGCAGCATCAGCCGCATCAGCGCCGCGTCCCCGCGCCGCAGCAGCAGTCCCGTCACGATCCCGGCCAGCAGGTGCCCGAGCACCATGGCCAGCGAGGGCATCTCAGGCCCCGTGGCCGTCGCCTCGGCGAGGTGCTCGTGACCGGTGTGCGCCGCCGGGTCGATGCCCGCCGTCGTGACGATGCGCCGCGCGTCCGAGGGGCTGAGGGAGGCGGCGCCCGCGCCGCAGACGAGCTTGGCCGCCGTCCTGATCAGCGCTTCGTCGGCGGTCTGCGCGAGGTGCAGCCTGCTCTGCCCGAGGCCGAACAGGGCGTGCAGCCCGAGCTGTCCGGCGGTCAGTACGGCCACGATGGCGGGCAGCGAACGCTCCCGTCCCGCGAACGGCACGACCAGCGCGAAGACCCCGGCGCTCCCGGCCAGGAGCGTCCACAGCGGAACCGTCTCGCAGGCGGCGAGCACATGTCCGGTCGCGGACAGCACGACGCAGACCGCGGTGAAAACCGCGGCCCTCAGAAGCCGCAGACCGGCTCCGGCGCGTGCGGGGGGTGTGGACGACATGGCCGGCTCATCATCGCACTGTGCCGTTCGCCTCCGTATGGCGGGTCCGGAAGATCCCGTTTGCGGACCGGGTTCGTCGCGGGTCCGTCGGCATACACCGCGAAGCGCGGCTCCGCATCCGCCGAATGAGGGCCGTCACAGCGACCGAGTGCTTACGGAGTGTGCCCGTGGGCAATACGTATCGGTATGTCGAGCCGCGGCCAGGAGGCTGGAGCATGAGCATCTGGTGGTCCCTCCATCTGCGGCGTGAGGCTGCGAGCGTGCCGTTCGCCCGCCGTCTGCTGCTCGGCGCGATGGAGACCGCGGGCGTCGACCCGGACGTCTCCTACGACTTGTGTGTGGCCCTGACCGAGGCGTGTGCGAACGCCGTGGAGCACGGCGGCGGCACGGACGCGCGCGGCGCGTCGGCGGGATACCGGGTGACGGCCTACCTGGACGGCGAGAAGTGCCGTATCGAGGTGGCCGATTCGGGGCCGGGCTTCGTCCCGCGGCGCGGTTCGCTGTGCGGGCACACCGCACCGTCCACCGCGGAGAGCGGCCGGGGGCTCTGTCTGATCGAGCAGCTCGCGGACCACGTCCATGTGCGCAGCGGGCCGGGCCGCGGCGCGGTGGTGAGCTTCGACAAGATCCTCAAATGGCGCGAGGGCGCGCTGCTCGGAGTCTCCTGAGTCTCCTGAGCGGCGCGCCCTCGGTGTGTCCGTAGCGGATCGGCCCTGTCGGGGTCCGTCCCCGGATCAGCCCTGGCGCAGGCCGGCCATCCAGGCCTCGACCTCGTCGGCCCGGCGGGGCAGGGCGGCGGAGAGGTTCCGGTTGCCGTCCTCCGTGACGAGGATGTCGTCCTCGATGCGGACGCCGATGCCGCGGTACTCCTCCGGCACCGTGAGGTCGTCGGCCTGGAAGTACAGGCCAGGCTCGACGGTCAGGCACATGCCCGGCTCGAGAGTGCCGTCGACGTAGTTCTCGGTGCGGGCGGCGGCGCAGTCGTGGACGTCCATGCCGAGCATGTGGCCGGTGCCGTGGAGGGTCCAGCGGCGCTGGAGGCCGAGCTCCAGGACGCGCTCGACGGGGCCTTCGACCAGGCCCCATTCGACGAGCTTTTCGGCCAGGACGTGCTGGGCGGCGTCGTGGAAGTCGCGGTACTTGGCACCCGGCCTGACGGCGGCGATGCCGGCCTCCTGGGCCTCGTACACGGCGTCGTAGATCTTGCGCTGGATGTCGGTGTAGCGGCCGTTGACCGGCAGGGTGCGCGTGACGTCGGCCGTGTAGAGGGTGGTGGTCTCCACGCCGGCGTCGAGCAGGAGCAGGTCGCCGGAGCGCACGGGGCCGTCGTTGCGGACCCAGTGCAGCGTGCAGGCGTGCGGGCCGGCGGCGGCGATGGTGCCGTAGCCGACGTCGTTGCCCTCGACGCGGGCGCGCAGGAAGAAGGTGCCCTCGATGTAGCGCTCGCTGGTGGCCTCGGCCTTGTCGAGGACCTTGACGACGTCCTCGAAGCCGCGGGCGGTCGCGTCGCACGCCTTCTGCAGCTCGCCGATCTCGAAGTCGTCCTTGACCAGGCGGGCCTCGGACAGGAAGACGCGCAGCTCCTCGTCGCGCTCGGCGGTGACCTTGTCGGTCAGGGCGGCCTCGATGCCGGCGTCGTGACCGCGCACCACGCGGACCGGGCCGGTGGCCTCGCGCAGGCGGTCGGGCAGCTCGCGCACGTCGGACGCGGGGATGCCGTAGAGCTGCTCGGCCTCGGTCAGCGAGTGCCGGCGGCCGACCCACAGCTCGCCCTGGCCGGACAGCCAGAACTCGCCGTTCTCCCGGTTGGAACGCGGCAGGAGGTGGATCGTGGCCCGGTGGCCCTCGCCCTCGGGCTCCAGGACCAGGACGCCGTCCTCCGTCTGGTCACCGGTCAGGTACGCGTACTCGGTGGCGGCGCGGAAGCTGTACTCCGTGTCGTTCGAGCGGGCCTTGAGGTTGCCCGCGGGGATCACCAGGCGCTCGCCGGGGAACCGGGCGGACAGCGCCGCGCGGCGGGCGGCGGTCTGTGCGGCCTGCGCGACGGGCTCGAGGTCACGCAGCTCGGTGTCCGCCCAGCCGGTCGTCATGTTCTCGGCCAGCTCGTCGGACACGCCCGGGTACAGGCCGTTCTTGCGCTGCTTGATCGGCTGCTCGTCCTGTTCCGGGGTCTCCGGGGTGAGCTCCTCCGCCACGTCTGCCTCCTGGGCCTGTCGGCCTTCGCGATACGACATAGGGCCCCGGCCGCCGTTCCGGCAGCGTGGGACCTGTCCATCGTATGTGCGAGGCGGGGCGGACCGGCGCGGTCCTGTGAGATGTGACGATTCAGTCGAAACGGGCAGCGAGCAGCACGACGTCCTCGCCGCCGGCCGCCCGGTCCAGCCCCTTCGGCAGCATCGTGTGCAGCACGTGGTCGGCGATCGCGGCCGGATCGTTCCTGGTGGCCTTCGGCACGCTCGACGCGGCGGCGTGCAGCCGGGCGAAGGCCCGGTCCATCGGGTCGCCGGTGCGCCGGAGCAGTCCGTCGGTGTACAGCAGCACCGTTTCTCCGGGCTGCGGGGACAGCTCCACACTCGGCGCCTCCCAGCAGGCGAGCATGCCCAGCGGCGCCGACAGCGAGGTCTCGACGAACTCCGTCCGCAGGTCCCCGATCACGAGCGGCGGGGTGTGCCCGGCCCCGGCCAGGACGATCTTGCGGGCGGCCGGCTCGGCGTAGGCGAACAGGGCCGTCGCGGTGCGCGCGGGCTCGGTCAGGCGCAGCAGCAGCTCCAGGTCGGAGAGGACCGCGACCGGGTCCTCGCCCTCCATCACGGCGTAGGCCCGCAGGGAGGCGCGCAGCCGGCCCATCGCGGCGAGCGCGCTCGGACCCGACCCGCTGACCGAGCCGACCGCCAGGCCGAGCGCGCCTTCGGGCAGCGGCAGCGCGTCGTACCAGTCGCCGCCGCCGCGCGGTCCTGCGCGGTGCCGGGCCGCGAGCCGGACGCCGGGCACCCGCGGCAGCCGGCTGGGGAGCAGCTCCTCGGCCACGGTCGCGACGGTAGCCCGGGCGCGCTCCAGCTCCAGGAGACGGGCGAGGTGCTCGGTGGCGTAGCGCAGGTAGAGGCCGACGAGATGCGTCTGGCGCTCGACGGGGGAGGCCGGTTCGTCGTAGAACCACACGGCCGCGCCGAGCGTGCCGGACTCCTCGGTGGCCAGCGGAGACGTGTAGCAGGCGGCGTAGCCGAGGCGGACGGCCACCTCTCGGTGCAGGGGGTGCAGTGCGTTGTCGGCGAGCAGGTCGGGATGCGCGACCGGGCGCGGAACGGCGGGTGCCGGGCTGCCCTGCCGACGGCCTTCGAGGATCGACCCGTACGCCGTGACCTCGCGTGGCACGGTCTCGATGTGTCCGAGGTCGGCGCGGCTGAGGCCGAGGCCCTTGGTGCGCGCGGGTCCGCCGCCGGGGGCGAACGCGCCGTCGCGCGCCGGGTCGCCGGACGGTTCGAGGACGACCATTCCGCGGCGGGCGCCGACCAGCGCGGCGCCGGCGCACAGCAGTTCGTCGAGGGCGTCGTCGAGCGAGGCGGTCCGGATCAGCCGCTCGGTGAGCTCATGGAGGGTGGTGAGATCGGAGACCCAGCCGGCCAGCCGGTCCTGGATCACCGCGCCCGGGGCGGGCGGTGCGGCGGGGACGGGGGGCAGCGGGGCCGCAGTGTGCGTCGGCGCGGGAACCGTTGCATCGATTCCGGCCACTTTCGGCAGGTGTGGGGCGCTCATGGCTGCCGGCTTTCCGGCAGGTGCGTTTCGCTCAATAGCATCGCAAACCCCCATGTCAATCTGCGCCGCTACCAATGCATCCACATCTACACGCACACGCGAGGTGATGTCCAGCATTGTCCCGGTGGGATTGATGGTGTCTGCGGGACAGTTAACTTGGCTGAAAAAAGCACCCGATGGCCGGTGTCTGCGGTCGACTGAGGGCGTTCGGCAGGGGCCCCGGGGTGCAGACCCCAGGGGGAGCGTCATTGCAAGCGTGCTGGGTACGTGTACGTAGACGGTGATGGCCAGGGGCAGTTGGACCGCCCCCGGAACCTGGCAGCGGGCCCGGGCGTCTCAATGCCAAAGGCCGCGCCCCATCCTCGTGGCGGGAAAGTCAGAGCGGGACAGCAAGCGCCAGGCGCGCGCCACCCCTCGCCACGCGTTTAATGGACTACAGCCGACGTTCGGCCCCTGGGCGGCGATCCTGCCGCAGCGCACCAGGGGGCGCCCATGCCAGCGGCACGGGCGGTGACGCGCCGATCAGTACGCATTTGTACGCACAGTGAAGTCATGTGCACGTTATGTGATGTGGACCCCGGCGTTCAACGGAAAGGAACGAGCGCTCATGCGCGAGATCCTCGGAAGGCGACGCAGGCTTCGGTACCGGCGCAAGAAGGGGCCGAACCAGCTCGAGACGGCGCTCACCTGCGCCGCCGAGTGGGACTGGCCGGTGCTCCCCGGTGTGGGACCGAAAGCCGCGGGGGGCAACTCCCCTGAGGGCTCCGGAAGAAGCGGCCGCGACCGCGGGCGGGGCTGCGCCTGTCCCGACCCCGAGTGCGTCGTCCCCGGCGCGCACCCCTTCGACCCAGGGATCCTGGCGGCCACCACCGATGAGCGGATGATCCGCTGGTGGTGGTCCAACCGGCCCACCGCCCCGGTGGTGCTGGCCACCGGCGGCCGGGCGCCCTGCGCGCTGAGCCTGCCCGCGGTCGCGGCGGCCCGGGCGCTGGCCGTGCTCGACCGGATGGACATGCGGCTCGGGCCCGTCGTCGCCACACCCACCCGCTGGTCGCTGCTGGTCGCCCCGTACAGCCTGGAGCGGCTCGGCGAGCTGCTCTTCGTCAAGGACTGCGTGCCCAGTTCGCTGCGCTTCCACGGCGAGGGCGGCTATCTGGTGCTTCCCTCCTCGGAGACGGGGAGCGGGCAGGTGCGCTGGGAGCGGGCGCCGCTGCCCGGATCCGCCGCGCCCTGGCTGCCGGACGTGGAGGCGGTCGTGGACGCACTGGTCGAGGCGACCGCGAGCAGCGCACCGGAGAGCGGCCTGTATCCGCCGGACGCGGGCGGCGGCAGCCGGCTCGCCTACTGACCGGCCTCTCCACGGGCCCGGCCCACGGCCGGGCCCTCGCGCGGAATACGGTGCTCCGCTGCCTCACTCTTATGGGTAAGAGCTGGGCCGACGTGTCACGGAATTGGACGTACGCCGTCCGGGGCACCCTCAATTCGCGGATATCTTCGGGCAACCGTCAGGAATTTCCGCGCAGTCGGCAGGTGGCCCATGAATCTCCGCATGACCGGGCTCGCCGCCGTGGTGGCCGTCGCCACGCTGGTCCCCCTCGCCGCGTCGGCCGGCACGGCCGGCGCCCCCGCATTCGAATCGGCGTCGTCCGAGGAGGCGGAGGGCGGCGGCGCGACGCACCGCACGCGTACCGGCGAAGCCACCGGCGTGCCGGCCCTGCTCCCCGCGCTCGTCGGCGAGGGGGCGGCCGGGAACGAGGGGGCGCATGGTACTGGAACGGCCGAGCGGGTCCCAGCGCACACTTCGGAGCGATGTGGGCCGGAACTCGCCTCCCCCGACGGCGTCGATGGACAGACCTGCGTCCTGACCGACGGCGACCGGACCTGGGCGCGTACGTATTACCGCAATGCGACGGGTGAGGAATTGACCTCCGTGCTGACCCTCATGGGTCCCGGCGGACGTACCTGGCAGACGAACTGCGCGGTCGACGAGGGCGACGAGCCGGGCACCTGTGAAACCCCTCGGGAACGTTCGCTGGGGGCTGCCTCGCACTACTCCGCCGTCGCCGAGTTCGCTGCCGCGTGGGCCGGTGACGACGCGCCCCTGATGCTGCGCTCCGGGAGCAATTCCCGTATGGCCATGGGCAGTTGACGGGGAGAACCTACCCGCACAATGGAAGCGCCCGGTCGCTGGCGACGGGGGATGCACCAGCGACCGGGCTTCTAGAACGGTAACAAGAGATCTGCGGTTCGCAAATTCGATCTCTGGTATTCGGACAGGGATTCAGCTCGCCACAGAGTGAGTTGTGACTGGGGTCACCCGGAAGCTCCCGGAAGTCGTCACTCTCAGCTCAGGGTGACTTGGCGGTTGGTGAGACCGCCGCGCGCCCTGCGCTCCTCCGCGGTCAGCGGTGCGTCGTTCTCCAGGGCCGCCGCGAGCCGCTCCGCGAACTCAGCCGCGGGCGTCTCGCACTCCTTGGCCCCCATGGCGCGGGGCAGGTCCCACACCGGGACCATCAGCCCGTGGGCACGGAAGGAGCCGACCAGCCGGGTGCCTTCGCCGAGCGAGGACGTGCCGGCCGCGTGCAGTCGCGCCAGGGCGTCGAGCAGCCGCTCCTCGGGGTGCGGCATGACCCAGCGCAGGTGGTTCTTCTCCGGCGTCTCGCACCAGTAGGCGGCGTCGACACCCGACAGCTTCACGGTCGGGATCGCCGCGGCGTTGGCGCGCTCCAGCGAGGCGGCCACCTCCGGCGACGCCTGCTCGGCCGAGTCCGGAACCCAGAACTCGAAACCGGAATGGACCTGCGGCGCGAAGGCGGCGTCCGGGTCGAGCAGATCCTGCAGCCGTACGTCCGCGGCCGGGGCGCCTGCGGTGACGGGCGTGCCCGGCTCGGCGGCGAGCGCCTTCCGCAGCGTGCCGGCGAGGTCGCGGCTGAGGTCACCGGACGGGGTGTCGTTCTGCAGACCGAGCAGAACGGAACCGTCGTCACGGCGCAGTGCGGGCCAGGCCATGGGCAGGACGGTGGCGAGCGTCACGGACGGCACACCCTCGGGCAGTCCGCCCTTCAGGGTCAGCTCGACGGTGGCGGCGGGCACCAGCTCGCGCAGGGCCACCCAGTCGCACTCGCCCGGCAGGCCCTCGAAGGGGCGCTGGACCAGTTCGGCCACCGCGTGCGCGGCGGCCCGGCCGTGACAGGCCTTGTAGCGGCGGCCCGAACCGCAGGGGCAGGGCTCGCGCGCGCCCACGACCGGCACGGGCTCGTCGACGCCTGTGGCCCCGGCCTTGGTCTGAGGCTTCGTCGCCTTCGTCTGGGGGCGCTTCTTGGCCATGGTGTGGCTTTCTCCCGAATGCGGCGGTGCTGTGTCGGGCGCGAGCCTAGCCGTATGCCGTCGCCGTGGGGGAGCGTTGCCGCACCGGCGTGCGGCGGTGTGCCGGAACGGGTGGGTGACGGACCGTCGGCGCGGTCCCGGCGCCGCGGCGCCGGATCAGTCCAGATCGTCGAAGGCGTCGGCGAAATCGAAGGACGGGCCCGCGATGCGCGTGGCGAAGTCCTCCCGGCGGTGCCCCTCCGTGACGATCACCCACACGGTGACCTCACCGGACACGCCGTCCCGCACACCCCACTCCTGGGCCAGCGCCGAGATGATGTTCAGCCCGCGGCCGCCGCGTGCGGTGACCGAGGGCGTGGCCGGAACCGGGCGGGTCGGACCGCCCCCGTCCGTCACCTCGACCGTGAGCCGGCCCGCCGCGTCCACGCGCCACGCGGCGTGGATGTCGCCGTCGCCCACATCGGCGCGCCCCAAGGGCCTGCCATGGCGACACGCGTTGCTGAGAAGTTCGGAAAGGATCAGAACTGCATCGTCGACGACCGCTTCGGATACGCCGCTGCGGCTCAGCTGCTCGCGCATCCGGTGTCGTGCCTCGCCCACGCCCGCAGGGCCATGGGGTACGGCCATGCTCGACGACGTGGGCACCTCCTGTGCCACCACCAACGCCACCCCCGAGACCTCCTTTGCCCCACGCCACGGTGTGAATGCCCCAATGGACTGGACCGGAAACCGGCCAACCATGGACGAGTGACGCACTCGACACGGACCGGATACGCCCCGAACGCGCCGGGGCACTCCCCGTAACGACCGTTACGCCCGGCCCAGTTGGGACAGGACCTGTTTGGGGCGATTGGTGATGATTGCGTCCACGCCCAGCCGGACGCAGAGTTCGACGTCCTCCGGTTCGTTCACCGTCCACACGTGGACGCGGTGGCCCGCCTGGTGCACCCGGGCCACGTAGCCGGGATGGTTGCGCACGACCCGGATGCCGGGGCCCGCGATCCGTGCACCGCCGGGAAGCCGCCCGTCGCGCAGCCGCGGGGTCATGAACTGCGTGAGGTAGACGGTGGGCAGGCTCGGCGCGCCGGCCGCGATCCGGGTCAGCGAGCGGGCCGAGAAGCTCATCACCCGCACCTGCGACTCGTCGGCGGACGGCGGCGCGTCCAGGCCGAAGCGCCCGAGCAGCTTCAGCAGCCGTTCCTCGACCTGACCCGCCCAGCGGGTGGGGTGCTTGGTCTCGATGGCGAGCTCGATGCGCCGCCCGGAGTCGGCGACCAGTTCCAGCAGCCGCTCCAGGGTGAGTACGGACGTCAGGGACGGGTCCCGCCAGTCCGGGCTCTCGGGAGCGTCCTTCCACGAGCCGAAGTCGAGGGCGGCGAGATCCGCGAGCTCCAGCGCGGAGACCGCGCCGCGGCCGTTGGAGGTGCGGTTCACGCGGCGGTCGTGGACGCAGACCAGATGGCCGTCGGCGGTGAGGCGCACGTCGCATTCGAGGGCATCCGCGCCGTCCTCGATCGCCTTGCGGTAGGCGGCCAGCGTGTGTTCGGGTGCGTCCTCGGAGGCGCCTCGGTGGGCGACGACCTGAATGTGGTGCTGCTGCCGTGCTTGGGTCACCGCGTCATGGTGTCACCGGGACGGGGCATACGGATGCAGGGGTACGGCGGAACGCATCGTTCCTGCCCCTCTTCGGCCGTTCCGCCCGGCACGCGCCGCCCAGCCGGTCGGCCGCTCCGGGGGTGCGTCCGTTTTGCCGGAAGTAAAGGATTGTCGGAATACGCACAGCTCCTGCTTACAGTGGCCTGACGTGCTGTGGGAAAAGCTGTCTGCGGACGGATCGCGCCGACGAAGCGCGCACCGACACCGACGTGGAATCTGAGGAGACAGAGCTGTGAGCACCGAGAACGAGGGCAACGCGGTTCCGGCCGCCCCGTCCGTACCTCCTCGGCCGGACACCGCTCCCGAGGGTTCTCCGCCCTCCCCCGCCGGCGTCGGGGCACCTGGGCCGGAGGCGTCGACCGTGGCGGAGCGGCCCTGGCAGTCCCCCCAGCCGGAGCAGGCCCCCGCCCAGCACCCCGGAACCGCGCCGGAGCAGGCCCCCGCCCAGCACCCGGGCACCGCGTGGCCGCCGCCCTCGCTGCCTTCCTACGGCGCCGGAGGCCCCGGCGGTCCCGCGTGGGGAGCGCCGGTGCCTCCGCCGCAGCCGCCGCGCAGGCGTGCGGGCGGGCTCGTGGCGGCCGTGCTCGTCGCGGCCCTGGTCGCGGGCGGTGTCGGAGGCGGCATCGGCTACTGGGCCGCCGCCAGCAACGACGACGCCCCCGGCTCCACCACCGTCTCCGCCGTATCGCCCCAGGACCTCAAGCGCGAGCCCGGCACGGTCGCCGCGGTCGCCGGCAAGGCGCTGCCGAGCGTGGTGACCATCGAGGCGGAGTCGGGCGCCGGCGGGATGGACGGCTCCGAGGGCGGCGGCGAGGCCGGCACGGGCACCGGCTTCGTCTACGACAAGGAAGGCCACATCCTCACCAACAACCACGTGGTGGCCTCGGCGGCCGACGGCGGCACGCTGTCGGTGATCTTCTCCAACGGCAAGAAGTACGACGCCGAGGTCGTCGGCCGGGCCCAGGGCTACGACGTCGCCGTCCTGAAGCTGAAGAACGCGCCCGCGGGTCTCGCCCCGCTGCCCCTCGGCAACTCGGACAAGGTCGTGGTCGGCGACTCCACCATCGCGATCGGCGCCCCCTTCGGCCTGTCCAACACGGTCACCACGGGCATCGTCAGCGCGAAGAACCGCCCGGTGGCGTCGGGCGACGGCTCCAGCGGCAAGAACTCCTACATGAGCGCGCTGCAGACCGACGCCTCGATCAACCCGGGCAACTCGGGCGGCCCGCTGCTCGACTCCGGCGGTGCGGTCATCGGCATCAACTCGGCCATCCAGTCGGCGGGCAACGGCCTCGGCCAGTCCCAGGCCGGTTCGATCGGCCTCGGCTTCGCGATCCCGATCAACCAGGCGAAGGCGGTCGCCGAGCAGCTGATCAAGACGGGCCGGCCGGTCTACGCGGTGATCGGCGCGACGGTCGACATGGCGGGCGAGGGCACGGGCGCCAAGATTGCCTCCGAGGGCGCAGGCGGCACGGAGGCAGTAACCCCGAACGGCCCCGCGGCCAAGGCGGGGCTCGAGCCGGGCGACGTGATCACCGGCTTCAACGGCAAGGCGATCGACAGCGGCCCGACGCTGATCAGCGAGATCTGGAACCACAAGCCGGGCGACAAGGTGACGCTGACCTACGAGCGCGACGGCAAGGAGCACAAGGCCGAGGTGACCCTCGGCGAACGCGAGGGCGACAGCTGACCCCGCGCCCCCACCCTCGGAACGCTGCTGCACCCGACGTGCGCAGCCCGGTAGTCTGTAGCCCGCTCCGGCGCAGGTGGCCGGGGCGCTGGGTGGGTTGCCCGAGCGGCCTAAGGGAACGGTCTTGAAAACCGTCGTGGCGCGAGTCACCGTGGGTTCAAATCCCACACCCACCGCTTGCAGGTCAGCGTAGGCGCTGGTCAGAAGGGGTGCCCCGGTCCTCGGAGCACCCCTTTCGCGTACGGACTGTCTCACCCCTTCTCGCCCGTATCCCAGCTCTGACCAGTACGTATGGGCCATCTGTGGGCCAGAGTCAGGGCTGCTTCCCCTCATCGAGCGCGCGGGCGATCAGGTTGTTGGAGTGCTGCTGCCCGCCCTTAAGGATCTTTGCGTAGAAGCGGTACAGCACGGCGATGCTGTGGCCGGCCCGAGCTGCGACCTCGGCAGGGTCTACTCCCGACTTGATCCAGAGGGAGACTCCCGCGTGCCGCAGGGAGTACGGCACCGCCGCGAGACCGGACGCAGCCTCGCGGCGCGAGAGCACGGCTTTGCGCGCCCTCTCTCAGACATCGCAGTACTCCGTGGAGGCCACGCGTCCTCCCCGTGCAGCCCGGAACAGTCGGCCGTCGTCGGCGGTGCCGTATCGGGCAATGTGCTCTCGGAGTAGATGCACCAGAATGGGCGGGACTGGCACAGTCCGCGTCGCGCCACGCTTACGGCGCTTGAGCCCCCGTGTCTCGTAGGACTCGCCATCGTCTGTCCAGCCGCCGCCCACCTCTGGACGGCTCTCGCCAAGCAGTAGCTCGCCCCATTCCTTCACGGAGTCCGGCGAGTTCGGCGGCAAGGTGCAGTCCGACTCCTTGAGGGCGACGATTTCGCCCGGCCGCATGGCCGCGTGATTACGGGCACTTCACGTCTATGCGGATGGAAGACGGCACCATCCGGGGCCTGTCGCTTCATCTGGACCGCCTCGTGCGGGACTGCCGCATCGTCTTCGGTGTCGAGCTGGACCGAGAGCGGACACTGAACTACATCCGCCAGGCGGCCGACGGCGTCACTGGGGTCGCCGGCCTCCGCGTCACCGTCTTCGACCCTGCGCTCGACATGGGGCGCCCGAGCGACGCCAAAGACCCAGACATCCTGGTGAACCTGCGGCCCGCCGGTGCCTTGCCGCCGCCGCCCCTCACTGCCAAAACCTACACCTTCACCCGCGACAACGCGGAGGTGAAGCACATCGGCCTGCACCCGCAGCTCCGGCTCCGCCGCGAGGCTCAACTCGCGGGATTTGACGACGCGGTGTTCCTTGAGCCGGACGGCAGGGTCTCCGAGGGCGGCACGTGGAACCTGGGCTTCGTCGACAGGGAAGGGACAGTCATCTGGCCCGACGCACCCGTGCTTCCCGGCACGACGATGCTCCTGCTCCAGGGCCTCGATGCCCCGAAGCAGACCACCGCCCCGGTGCGGCTCGCCGATATCCCGAAGATGGCCGCCGCATTCGCCACGAACACGACGATCGGCGTGCGCTCCGTCAGCGCGGTCGACGACGTGCAGTTCCCGCAGGATCACCCCGTGCTCGCAGCGCTGCGTGACGCCTACGCCGGCATTCCCGGCGACCGCCTGTAGACGCGCGCCGCCGCCCCGCCTAGGGCAGCGACTCACGACAGAGGTAGCCCCATGCCACTCGTTACGAAATGGACCGGACGTGAAGTTAAGGCACTGCGTGAAGCCGTACGGATGAGCCTCATGGAGTTTGCCGAGAAGCTGGGGGTATCCGATCGCATCGTCTCCCGGTGGGAGGCGGACGGCGAACAGGCCTCCCTGCGCATGGTGAACAAGCGGCCTTGGACACCTTGCTCGCCAAGGCCGACCAGGATGCCCAGGGCCGCTTCGTCGGCATCCTGGCAGCGGACGACATCCCCGCCTTCGCAGTCATCGAGCCCGTCGAAGACCAGACGAGCAGCGGCGACTACGTGAAGCACCCCGGTGACGGCAAGCTCATGGCGCATGTTCCGGAAGGAATCTTCCTGGCGGGGGAGGACGACGACCCCGTGTGGGTGGACGAATTCCACATCGACACGTTCCCGACGACCAACGCCGACTATGCGCGATTCTGCGCGGCCACTCGGCATCCCGTGCCCGAGCACTGGGAGAACGGCCGATGCCCACGCGACCTGTACGACCACCCGGTCGTGCACGTCACGTGGCGAGACGCGCAGGCGTACGCGACATGGGCGGGTAAGTCGCTGCCGACAGCCGAACAATGGGAGAAGGCGGCGCGCGGCACCTCCGGCCGTACCTTCCCATGGGGCGACCAGAAGACCGCCGCCAAGTGCAATGTCCGGGAGACCGGCGTGGAGCGCACGACGTCTGTCTCGCGGTACCACAGCGGCGTCTCGCCCTACGGGGTCTACGACATGGTGGGCAACGTGTGGGAGTGGCTCGAAACCCCGACCACGCCCGGTCGCTACGAACTCCGCGGCAGCGCCTTCACGAGCCCTCTGTTCCGTGGAGTGCCGGCCATCCCGAACGATGCGAACGACACGATGCGCGACGATGACACCGGGTTCCGATGCGTGGCGACGCCGGAGCAGATGGCACCCAGCAAGCGGTGACGAGTGGGACATCCCTTGGGCCATGGCATGTCAGGAGGCTCGTAGGGCGCCCGGACCAAATCGGGCGGGGCATGCGAGACCTCCGCAGTAACCCCGAGCAGCACCAGGCTAGATCAGTCCGGGAGGTACGGCATGTGGAGCGACAAGTAAGAGCCCACGAAAAAAAATGGCCAAATAGGTCTATCAATGGAGAAACCGGGCAATCGGGTTGGTGCCAGAGCGACTGCTGAGACCAAAGGAGACAGCAATGCGCAGAATCGCAGGCACCGCACTCATCGCCATCCTTCTCGCCATCGCCCCGGCAGGCGCAGCGTTCAGCCAGAGCACCGAGCGAACAAGCACCACGACCGCCACCGCGACCGTCCAGGCCGAGGAGACCAAGGACGACGACGGTGACGCTGGCCTGTGGGGCCTTTTCGGCCTCCTTGGACTGGCCGGCCTCATCCCCTGGAGGAAGACCCGCGAACGCCAGTCCCACCAGGGCACCACCCGCTCCACCGGCATGTGATCGGGAGAACATCATGATCATCAAGAAGATGCACGAGATGGGCATCCGCAGCGAACACGCCTACATGGCCGCTTTCGGCAGCATCGGGTTCTCCGTCTTCACCTGGATGGTCAGCCTCAAAGCCGAGCCCGGCGCCCACGCAGATCTCGCCCGCGCCGACCGGTGGGGAATTTTCGTCGGCGAATGGGCACCCACCTTCTTCGGTCTCGGCCTCGCTCTCTCCCACTACGAGCAGCAAGACGGAACCCTCACCGCCACCATCCACGACCTCCGCGAGCAGCGGGAGGCCGGCTGAGCCACGGCACCCGCGCCCGCCCCTGAATCAAGGGGCGGGCGCGAGCGCCGGGCCTGGGTCGGGGACGTCATATCCAACCGCTCTGTGCTCGCTCCGTGGGCCATGTGTGGGCCAGAGCGATGGATCCGAGTGGCAGACGGCAGCACTGCGCTGGTCAGAGGCAATGCGCCACACGGCCCTGCGACGCTCTTGAAAACCGTCGTGGCGCGAGTCACCGTGGGTTCAAATCCCACACCCACCGCCAGGTGACACGGCCCCTGACCAGGCAACTCGGTCAGGGGCCGGTCCTGTCCGGCGGATGAAGCGCTACAGCAAGTCCAACGCGCCGACTGTCTGGGTCCCGCTTGTCTCGCCCGTCGGACGGAAGCCGAGCCCTAGGTAGAAGCCTTCCGGGCCGCCTTCGCCCGGGTGCCAGGTGGTGGTCAGGAGAGTGCCGCCGCGACGGCGGATTTCAGCAGCGACGGACTCGACCGCGAAGCGCCCGTGTCCCCGGCCCTGTTCGCCGGCCGCGATGTTGAGGCGCCAGAGGCCCGAGCGGATGTCGGTGCCTGTGCCGTCGCCGATCCAGTCGATGTCGAAGAAGGCCATGAGGAAGCCGACGGGCTGGTCGCCGTCAACGATGAGGCGGGGCCAGACTGTGCCGGGATGGACGTACGCCTCGGCCAGAGACTTCACCACCGGTGCGACCAGGTGCTCCTGGTCTGGGCGGACCCGTAGGCCGATCGCGGCGTCGAAGTTGTCCGGAGTGATCTCCTCCAGACGACGTGTACTCGTCATGCGAGCACCCTAAGAGGATGATCCGGTCATCCGCGTGGGCCCGCAGCCAGGCGGGCCGCCGAGGCGATTGTCGCGCGGGCCTCTCGTTCGGGGAGACCGGCCCGGACCGCCGCGTCGGTCAGCGCGTCCGCGAGTGCGTCGCCGAAGCCGTGTTCGTACGCACGACAGGCGGCCCAGAACAGCCGGGTGTTGCGCTGCCCCTCCTGCGCGGCGAGGACGAAGTGGACCAGTCCCTGTCCCTGGTGCGTCCGGCTCGGCGCGCTCGGCGTCCCCGCGGCGTGGCGGGGGCGGCCGGGAGGGGCGATCAGGCGCAGGAGGGCGGGCGGGCAGGGTGCGGGGGGCAGGTCCGCGGTCCCGGGGGCCGGGCGGTACGCGCCGTGCGCAGTGACGGAGCCCGGTCCCACGAGGTACCCGCCGGTGCCGCGCACGTCGATGCCGGGGGCGAGGCGGCCCGCGGAGTTGAGGACGACCACGTCGGGCGGGCCGGTGAGCCACAGGTGCCGGCCACCGCTCGGCGTGAGCACCGTGACCGTCTCCGGGATGGTGAACAGATGGCGCAGGGCCAGGTGCCGGAACTCCGCCACGGAGTCGGTGTGCGACGTGGTGTCGAGGTCGATGCCGATGAGCCGGTGCGGCGGGCGTCCGCAGGCGATCCCGTATCCGGTCGCCCAGGGTGCGGCGGCGAAGAGGGCGCGTACGGCGGCGGGGTCCGTAGTCGCGTCGTGCACGCCGTGACCGGGCAGGCCGCACTCGCCGCGGCACAGGGACGGCCGCGGCTCGTCCCGGTGGGGCGAGCGCAGGGCCGGGAGCTTGGTGGGCGACAGGGGGATGACGGGGAGCCCGCGCTCGGCGGCGGAGAGAGCATGGGCGAGGGCCAGGGTGGCGGTCTGCCGGGCGGTGATGGCCATGACTCTATATTCGTACACAGGTTCGAAGAAAGGAAGAGGAAGGAGTGGGGCGGAGATGTGGCGGAACGCTTCGGCCCGTTCGGTGACAGGCTCCAGGGGGTGGGCCGAATTCGTGGGCGTGAGGGGTTTATCGACTTGTCATCACGCTTGCGAGCTAATCGTCCGGTCCAGGCGTGTTCGCCGGGATTCACGTGGGCAGCTCTGATCTCGCGACGTCACGGAACGGGCGTCGACCGTCACACGCCGCGGGGTGTGGCCGGCCCGAGGGGGAGGGGGAAGGAGGAGAACAGCGGCCTGCGCGACGGCACTTGGGAGCCGTCGCGCAGGGCGTGCAGGTGTGCCGGATGGGGTGGCGATCGGCTCATTCCTTGACAGCCACAGTGATCTGACGGACAGTCAGATTCTCTGGGCGAGGGGGGACGAGGTGACCGACGAGCTCTACGCATGGCTGAAGACGTACGAGGGGCGGCCCGCCGCCCTCTCCTGCGCAGGCAAGGACCCCGTGAACGAGCCGATGATCAGGCACTGGTGCGAGGCGATGGGGGACACGAACGCGGCGTACCAGGGGCCGGATCCCATCGCGCCCCCGACCATGCTGCAGGCGTGGACGATGGGCGGGCTGTCGGGACACGGCGGCCGGGCGCCCGCCCAGGACGAGCTGTTCGCCCTGCTGGACGAGGCGGGGTTCCGCTCCGTCGTGGCGACCGACTGCGAGCAGGAGTACCTGCGGCCGCTGCGCCCCGGCGACCGCATCACCTTCGACGCGGTGATCGAGTCGGTCTCCCCGCGCAAGACGACCAAGCTGGGGACGGGGTACTTCATCACCACGCGGACGGACGTGCGGGCCGACGGCGAGCCGGCGGGCACCCACCGCTTCCGCATTCTCAAGTACGCACCGGCCGCCCGGCCGGCCCGAGCCGCCCCGTCGCCCGCGGCCGAGCGCCCGCGCCCGGTGATCAACAGGGACAACGAGGGGTTCTGGCGGGGCGTGGCCGACCACCGGCTGCTCATCCAGCGCTGCGGCGGCTGCGGGACGCTGCGCCTGCCCTGGCTGCCGGGGTGCGCGGCATGCGGCTCGCCCGACTGGGACACGGTGGCCGCGAGCGGGGCGGGCACCGTCTTCTCGTACGTGGTGATGCACCACCCGCCCTTCCCCGCCTTCGACCCCCCGTACGCGGTGGGCCTGATCGAGCTGGCGGAGGGCGTGCGGTTCGTGAGCAACGTCGTCGGAGTGCCGTACGACAAGGTGCGCATCGGGATGCCGGTGGAGCTGGAGTTCCTGCGGGTGGACGACGAGCTGGAGCTGCCGGTATTCCGCGCAGCGCCGGACGGGCGGGAGGCCGTATGACCGGGGCCCCGGCGGCGGGCACGGAGCTGCCCCCGCTCACCGTTCCCGTCACGCGCACGCTGATCGTCGCCGGAGCCATCGCCTCCCGCGACTACCAGGACGTGCACCACGACGCCGAGCTCGCGCGGGAGAAGGGGTCCCCGGACGTCTTCATGAACATCTTGACGACGAACGGCCTGGTCGGGCGGTACATCACCGACTTCTTCGGGGAGCGTGCCGTGCTGCGCCGGCTCGCCGTACGGCTCGGTGTGCCCAACTACCCCGGGGACACCATGGTGTTGACCGGCACCGTCGAGGCGAGCGACGGCACGACGGCCGAGGTGCGCGTCCTCGGCGTCAACGGCCTCGGCACCCATGTGACGGCCACCGTGACCGTGACCGTCCCGGAGGAGACCGCATGAGCATCCGGCGAAGGGACGCGCTCGGCGGCAGGGCGGCCGTGGCAGGGATCGGCGCGACCGAGTTCTCCAAGGATTCCGGTCGCAGTGAGCTGAAGCTTGCCGTGGAGGCCGTGCGGGCCGCGCTCGACGACGCCGGGCTCTCCCCCGCCGACGTGGACGGCATGGTCACCTTCACCATGGACACCAGCCCGGAGATCACGGTCGCCCAGGCGGCGGGCATCGGCGAGCTGTCCTTCTTCTCGCGCGTCCACTACGGCGGCGGCGCGGCCTGTGCCACGGTGCAGCAGGCGGCGCTGGCCGTCGCCGCGGGCGTCGCCGATGTCGTCGTCTGCTATCGGGCGTTCAACGAACGCTCCGGCCGCCGCTTCGGCTCCGGGGTGCGCCACCGCGAGCCGTCGGCGGAGGGCGCCGCACTCGGCTGGTGCCTGCCCTTCGGACTGCTGACCCCGGCCTCCTGGGTCGCGATGGCGGCGCAGCGCTATCTGTACGCGTACGGGCTGACGCCCGAGGTGTTCGGCCATGTCGCCGTGAGCGGCCGGCGGTACGCGGCGACCAACCCGGCCGCGTACTTCCACGGCAGGCCGATCACCCTCGCGGACCATGCCGCCTCGCGGTGGATCGCCGAGCCCCTGCGGCTGCTGGACTGCTGCCAGGAGACCGACGGCGGCCAGGCGATCGTCGTCACCGGCGTCGAGCGCGCCCGTGACCTGCCGCGTCCTCCCGCGGTGGTCCTCGCGGCAGCCCAGGGAGCGGGCCGGGCCCAGGAGCAGATGACCAGCTTCTACCGGGACGGCCTCACCTCACTGCCCGAGATGGGCGTGGTGGCACGCCAGTTGTGGCGCACCTCGGGGCTCGGCCCCGCGGACGTCGACGTGGCGATCCTGTACGACCACTTCACGCCGTTCGTGCTGATGCAGCTGGAGGAGTTCGGTTTCTGCGGGCCGGGCGAGGGAGCCCACTTCGTGGCGGCGGACGGGCTGCCGCTGAACACCCACGGGGGCCAGCTGGGCGAGGCGTACCTGCACGGGATGAACGGGATCGCGGAAGCGGTCAGGCAGGTGCGCGGCACCTCGGTGAACCAGGTGCCGGGCGCGTCCAGGGTCCTGGTCACGGCCGGCACCGGCGTCCCCACCTCCGGACTGGTCCTCGGGGCCGACGGTGCGTAGCCCCTGCGGGTGCCCTCCACCTTCAGGAGGTGCGGCCCGCGCCGGTCCTACAACCTGAGGGGGACACCGCTTCGGTCCCTGGGACCGATCCGCCGCGACAGGCCCGCTCCTAGCGTGGAGACATGACCACGCCAGTCTGTACGAACGCCTCCCAGGCCGCCGCGCCGGTGCCGTCGTACACGCCGTACACATCGTTCTCGTCGTACGTACGGGCGCGGGGGCCCGTACTGCTGCGGACCGCCAGGTCGCTCACTGCGAACCCGAGCGATGCCGAGGACCTGCTGCAGACCGCGCTCGCCAAGACGTATGTCGCGTGGGACCGGATCGAGGACCACCGTGCGCTCGACGGCTATGTGCGCCGCGCGCTGCTCAACACCCGCACGTCGCAGTGGCGCAAGCGGAAGGTGGACGAGTTCGTCTGCGACGAGCTGCCCGAGCTGCCCGAGCAGACCGTCCCGGCGACGGACCCGGCCGAGCAGCAGGTACTGCGCGACGCGATGTGGCGTGCGGTGATGAAGCTGCCGGACCGGCAGCGGGCCATGGTCGTGCTGAGGTACTACGAGGACCTGAGCGAGGCGCAGACGGCCGAGGTGCTCGGCGTGTCGATCGGCACGGTCAAGAGCGCGGTGTCGCGGGCGCTCGGAAAGCTGCGGGACGACCCGGGTCTGACTCCCGTCCGCTGACCGGACGCGGGCCTCCGCTCCCTCGGCCACCGACGCTTCATGTGCGGTGTTGGTCGGTGATGTGCGGGATTCATTACTTCCGGGTAGTGACATACCGCGCGGTATGTGCGCAGAATCTTTCCCACTTGCCGCAACGTAGCGCCAGCGCCCACCGGGAGGACGCCGTGCTCAGCACCATGCAGGACGTACCGCTGACTGTGACCCGAATCCTTCAGCACGGGATGACGATCCACGGGAAGTCGCAGATCACCACCTGGACCGGCGAACCGGAGCCACAGCGCCGCAGTTTCGCCGAGACCGGACGGCGCGCCATCCAGCTCGCCAACGCCCTGCGCGACGAGCTCGGCATCGACGGCGACCAGCGCGTGGCCACCCTCATGTGGAACAACGCCGAGCACGTCGAGGCGTACTTCGCGATCCCCTCCATGGGCGCCGTGCTCCACACGCTGAACCTGCGCCTGCCCGCCGAGCAGCTCGTGTGGATCGTCAACCACGCCGCCGACCGCGCCGTGATCGTCAACGGTTCCCTGCTCCCCCTGCTCGCCCCGCTCCTGCCGCACCTGCCGACCATCGAGCACATCGTGGTCTCCGGACCCGGCGACCGCTCGCTGCTCGCCGACACCGAGGCCCAGGTCCACGAGTACGAGGAGCTGATCGCGGGCCGCCCGACCACGTACGACTGGCCCGAGCTGGACGAGCGCAGCGCCGCGGCCATGTGCTACACCTCCGGCACCACCGGCGACCCCAAGGGCGTCGTCTACTCCCACCGCTCCATCTACCTGCACTCGATGCAGGTCAACATGACCGAGTCGATGGGCCTCACCGACCGGGACACCACCCTCGTGGTCGTCCCGCAGTTCCACGTGAACGCCTGGGGTCTGCCGCACGCCACGTTCATGACCGGCATCAACATGCTGATGCCCGACCGCTTCCTCCAGCCCGCGCCGCTCGCCGAGATGATCGAGCGCGAGAAGCCGTCGCACGCCGCGGCCGTCCCCACCATCTGGCAGGGCCTGCTCGCCGAGGTCACGGCGAACCCCCGCGACCTCAGCTCCATGAAGCAGGTCACCATCGGCGGCGCCGCCTGCCCGCCCTCCCTGATGGAGGCGTACGACAAGCTCGGCGTACGGCTGTGCCACGCCTGGGGCATGACGGAGACCTCGCCGCTCGGCACCATGGCCCACCCGCCGGCCGGTCTGAGCGCCGAGGAGGAGTGGCCCTACCGCGTCACACAGGGCCGTTTCCCGGCCGGGGTGGAGGCACGGCTGGTGGGTCCCGGCGGCGAGTCCCTGCCGTGGGACGGCGAGTCGGCGGGCGAGCTGGAGGTGCGCGGCGCCTGGATCGCCGGTGCCTACTACGGCGGAGCGGGCGGCGAGAACTTCCGCCCCGAGGACAAGTTCAGCGAGGACGGCTGGCTGAAGACCGGCGACGTCGGCGTGATCAGCCCCGAGGGCTACCTGACGCTGACCGACCGGGCCAAGGACGTCATCAAGTCCGGCGGTGAGTGGATCTCCAGCGTCGAGCTGGAGAACGCGCTGATGGCGCACCCCGAGGTCGCCGAGGCCGCCGTCGTCGCGGTGCCGGACGAGAAGTGGGGCGAGCGTCCGCTGGCGACGGTCGTGCTCAAGGAGGGATCGACGGTGGACTACGGGACGCTGCGGGACTTCCTGGCGGAGTCGATCGCCAAGTGGCAGCTGCCCGAGCGGTGGTCGATCGTGCCGGCGGTGCCGAAGACGAGCGTGGGCAAGTTCGACAAGAAGGTGATCCGCAGGCAGTACGCCGACGGGGAGCTGGACGTCACGGAGCTGTAGACGTCACGCGGGCCAGGGGCGACGAAGGCGTCCTCACGGCGCGGTGACGAAGGGGCCGGCGGTGGTGAGGTGACCGCCGGCCCCTTCGCGTGAACGTCGGGCGTGGACCGCCGGCCCCTTCGCGCGGCGTCGGGCGTCAGTTGGTGCCGATCTTCGCGAGCAGATCGACGATGCGGGCCTGGACCTCGTTGCTGGTCGACCGCTCGGCGAGGAAGAGCACCGTCTCCCCCGACGACAGCCGCGGCAGTTCGGCCGGGTCGAGACCCGCGGAGGTGTAGACGACGAGCGGCGTGCGGTTCAACCGCCCGTTCGCGCGCAGCCAGTCGATGATCCCGGCACGTCGGCGGCGTACCTGCATCAGGTCCATTACCACCAGGTTCGGCCGCATCTGGGTCGCCAGCGTCACCGCGTCCGTGTCGGCGCCGGCCCGCGCCACCTGCATCCCGCGCCGCTCCAGCGTCCCCGTCAGCGCCAGCGCGATCTCCTCGTTCTCCTCGATCAGCAGCACGCGCGAGGGGTGCTGCTCGCTGTCGCGCGGGGCCAGCGCCTTGAGCAGGACGGCCGGATCGGCGCCGTACGCCGCCTCCCGCGTCGCCTGCCCGAGGCCCGCGGTCACCAGCACCGGCACCTCGGCGGCCACCGCGGCCTGCCGCAGCGACTGCAGGGCGGTCCGCGTGATCGGTCCGGTCAGTGGGTCCACGAACAGGGCCGCGGGGAACGCGGCGATCTGCGCGTCGACCTCCTCGCGGGAGTGCACGACGACGGGGCGGTAGCCGCGGTCGCTCAGCGCCTGCTGCGTGGAGACGTCCGGTGCCGGCCACACCAGCAGCCTGCGCGGGTTGTCCAGCGGCTCGGGCGGCAGCTCGTCGTCGACGGGATGCGGCTGGGGCCGGTTGGCGACCTCCACCGCGCCGCCGGGCCCGTCCAGCGGCTCGGGGCCCTCGGCGCCCTCGTCAGGCGCCCCGATCGCGTACGCGCGGCCTTCCGTGCGGTCGGCCGGCAGCCGCGACGTGCCCGGTACCGGGACCGGTGCGGGCGTTGGCACAGGTGCGGGTGCGGGGCTGGGCGCGGCCTGCGGGAGGTCGCTGTCCGGGCGCGTGCCCAGCTTGCGGCGGCGGCCGGAGCCGAGCGTCTGGTTCTGCTGCTGCGTGAGGTGCTGCGCGAACGGCACGCCTTGCCCGAGAGTGCGCACGCTGAACGCGCGGCCCTGCGTCGAGTCCGCCGTGACCGGCTCTTCGGCGGGCAGCGGCTGGGCGGCGCGGGGCAGCGGTACGGACACGGAACCGGTGTCGGTACCCCGCGCGGGCGTGCCCGCCGCGGGCGTGGAGCCATCGCCCTGCGTGGTGGCCGCTGCCGGGACGGTGCCCGTCTGCCCGTTCGCGGGTGCGGTCGGCGTGGGCTGCGCGGCGGGTCCGTTGTCCAGCGCCTGCGTGGGCTGTCCTGCGGGCCCGCTGTCCGGCGCTGCCTGCGTGGGCTGCGCGGCGGGCACGTTGTCCGGTACGGCCTCCTGTGCTTGCTGCTCCGGCAGAACGGGCCGCGGAGCCGGCTGCTGCCGAACGGCGGTCCCGTCGGCGCTCCCCACGGCCGTCTCGCCGGTGGCGGGCGGCTGTGCCTGGCCGCGGGCACGCCTGCGGCCGGTGGGCGCCGGATGCTGCTGCGGCGGCGTGTGGTGCTCCGGGCCGGGGGTCGAGGCCACGGCATCGTGCTGTTCGGCCGGGGGCGCGGCGGCGGCCCCGGGCTGCACCCGGTCCGCCTCGGCCGGCGGCAGCGCGAACGCGGTCCGCGCGGCGCCCTCCGGCTCGGCGGGTGCGGGGGCGAGCGCCCGCCGGGCCCGGCGACCGGTGGGCGTGGGCTGGGCCGCCGCCGGCGGTGCGGCGGGCTGGGCAGGGGACGGCGCGGCGGCCAGCTCCGGCAGCCCGCTCTCCACGGCCCGCCGGGCCCGCCGCCCCGAGGGAGCGGTGCGTCCGTGGGCGTCGACCGGCACGCCCTGCGGCGGCACCGTCTGGCCGAGCGCGGCCCGGCCGCCCGCGCCTTCGGCGGCCGTGACGACCGAACCCTCGGCGGCGGCCTGCGGTGCGGCCGCGGCCTGCTCGGCAGGGCTCGGCCGCCCGCGCCGGCGGCCGGTGCCGCCGGCGTTCATGTTTCCGTCGGCGGAGGTGTCGCCCGCGTCCTGGGCGGGAGCCGGTCCGGCCTCGGCCGGGTCCGCCTGGGCGGCACGGCGACGCCCGGACGGCGGTGCGGCGACCGGGTCCTCCATCGCCACGGGGCTCTCCAGGAAGGCGTCCGTGGAGGCCCGCCGCGCGCGCCGCCGACCGCCGCCGGCCGTCCCCGGAGCGGGGGCAAGGGCAGGGGCAGGCTCGGAGGACTGCTGGGCGGGCAGGGCGAGTGCAGCACCCGGCGGCGGCGCCACCGTGCCCGCGCCCGCGCCGAGCGGCACCTCCAGCACGTACGCGCTGCCGCTCATCCCCGGCACCTCGTGCGTCTGCAGCACCCCGCCGTGCGCCCGGACGATCCCGCGCACGATCGGCTCGTGCACCGGGTCCCCGCCGGTGAACGGCCCCCGCACCTCGATCCGTACGACGTCGCCGCGCTGTGCCGCCGCCACCACGACCGTCGAGTCCACGTAGCCGCCGCCGGGCACGAGCCTGGCCTTGCCCGTCGAGTCGACGCCCGCGACGTCCGCGACCAGGTGCGCGAGCGCCGTCGCCAGCCGCGCCCCGTCCACCTCGGCCTCTATGGGCGGCGCGTGCACGGCGAACTGGGCCCGCCCGGGCCCGATCAGCTCGACGGCGCCCTCGACACCCGCCGCCACGACGGCGTCGAGCAGCACCGTGGACTTGGTCAGCTCCTCCGCGCCCATGTCGAGGCGCTGGTAGCCGAGCACGTTGTCGACGAGCGTCGTCATCCGGGCGTATCCGGCCGCCAGATGGTGCAGGATCTGGTTCGCCTCGGGCCACAGCTGCCCGGCGGGGTCGTCGGCCAGCGTGCCCAGCTCCCGGCGAAGCTCCTCCAGCGGCCCGCGCAGCGACTCGCCGAGCACGGCGGTCAACTGGGCATGCCGGGCGGCCAGCTCCCCGTACCGCTCGGCGCCGGCCTCCAGCTCGGCGGTGTACCGCTCGGCCTTGTCGGCCAGTTCGGCCTCGTACTTCTCCGAGGCGGCCGCGAGGTCGGCCGTCAGCCGCTCCGTCGTCCGCGACAGCTCGCCGGTCAGGCGCTCGGTCGTCTCCTCGAGCTCCGCCGCGTGCTTGCGGGCCTGCTCCTCGAACGGCCTCCGGTCGGTGAACGTCATCACCGCGCCGACCAGCTGGTCCCCGTCGCGCACCGGCGCCGTGGTCAGGTCGACGGAGATCTTGGAGCCGTTCTTCGCCCACACCACCTGCCCCCGCACCCGGTGCTTGCGCCCGGATTTGAGGGTGTCGGCGAGCGGCGACTCCTCGTACGGGAAGGGCTCGCCGTCCGCGCGCGAGTGCAGGATCAGCGGGTGCAGCTCCTGGCCGCCGAGATCGCTGGCCCGGAAGCCGAGGATCTGCGCGGCCGCCGGGTTGACGAGGACGACCCGTCCGTCGGTGTCGGTGCCGACGACGCCCTCGGACGCTGCCCGCAGGATCATCTCGGTCTGCCGCTGCGAGCGCGCCAGCTCCGCCTCGGTGTCGACGGTCCCCGACAGGTCCCGCACGACCAGCATCAGCAGCTCGTCGCCGGTGTAGCCGTTGTACGTGTCGTACGCCTCGCGTCCGTCCAGGCTCGCGCTGGTCACCTCGACCGGGAACTCGCTGCCGTCCGTCCGCCGCGCGATCATCCGGGTGGGTTTGGTGCGCCCGTGCTCGTCGGCCGTGTCGGGGCGGCGCATGGAGCCGGGGATCAGGCGTGAGTCGAACTCGGGAAGCAGGTCGAGCAGACCCCGGCCCACGAGGGCGGTCCCGGGTGCCTCGAAGAGCTCCAGGGCGATGGTGTTGGCGTTGATGACCGTGCCGTTGGCGTTGACGAGCACGAGCCCGTCAGGGAGGGCGTCGAGTATGGCTGCGAGGCGAGCAGCGCCTCGGGATGGCCTGCTGCTCACGACGACGGTTCCTCCCTGACCTACTGCGTATTGCGGACGGCCGGCCCCATCTTGCCCCTCGGATCTCGGCCTGTCACTGAGGGAGTCTAAGGGCAGCGCGTGGCGCGGGGACGGCGGATGACGAGGAGCTCTCACCAAGGTTGTGTGCGGACGGCGTACGCCATCCGCCTATGACCTGGTGTTCGGCAGGACGGGCTCCAACGTCCGCCAGCGCGAGATCTCGCAGCCGTCGGACCGGTCGAAGGTGGCGTCCACGTGCTGACCGCGCCAGGTGCCGGTGATCCGCGCGGTGGCCGGCCCGCCGAACTGCTGGGTGCACATCTGCCCCTCGGGCACCGGTGCGAACGGGTCGTGGTTCTGCCCGGCGAGCTCGTCGAGCCGCTCGCAGGCGGACTGCGCGGAGGGGTGGGTGCCGCCGGCGGGGGCGCACTCCAGCTCGTAGCGGCCGTCCGTCCGGGCCCCGGTCTCCGAGACCATGACCGTCAGCCGATCGGGTGCATACAGAAGCGGTACGGGCAGCGGCAACGGCGAGGTCACGGCCCCGGCGGCGGGCACGGCGCAGGCCAGAGCGGCGGCGGACACGGTGGCGGTGAGGACGAGGCGTCTCAGCATGCGGGGCTCCAGGAAGGTCACGGGTCCGTGCGGGGTGGCCGGCCGCCGGACGATCTCGACCGGTCGTGACCGGTCGCCCGGGGCGGGCCCCGGCATCTCTAACGCTGCGCACGCCGCCACGTTGCGCAACCGGAGATGCTTTGCCCTGCGGGCCCAGAGGCTAGTACCGTGGACGGCGATTGGTGACAGGCCGCCGTGCTGTGTCATCATCTGCACGCACCACTCGCGCCCGCGCGGGTGTGCCTGGAGGCGTCGCCTAGTCCGGTCTATGGCGCCGCACTGCTAATGCGGTTTGGGTCTTAAAGCCCATCGAGGGTTCAAATCCCTCCGCCTCCGCCAGTTGATCACCGAAGCCCCGGCCCGACGGCCGGGGCTTCGGTCGTTCCTGCCCCGGGGTCGTACCCGGCCGCCACGATCATTCCTGCCCCGCCCCGGCGGCCACCCTCGCACCCCCACCGCGCCAGCCCACTGCGCCCATTCGGGTATCTGTGCAGGTCAGAGGGGGTGCGGCTAATGGATTTCGCGTGACGGCGCAGGTCATGTAATGTTGTTCCCGCAACGCCGACCGGGCAGAAAAGCCCGGGAAGCACAAGCACTCGTAGCTTAACGGATAGAGCATCTGACTACGGATCAGAAGGTTGCAGGTTCGAATCCTGCCGAGTGCACACAGTTGAGAGGCCCCCGGAGATGATCCGGGGGCCCCTCGCGTTGCTGTCGGGCTCCGGACCGCGACCGGCGTCCCCATGACCAGGTCGCTGGAGACGCCGGTCTCGAGGACGGTCACGGAAGGGTTTCCATCGGTCGCCGCGAACATCACGTCCACGGTCGACAGCGCGGCACCGGTCTCGGCGTCCATCGCACGCTCGCCGGTACGGCGGTCTTTCGTTTTGGGCTGCGGGACTCAACCCGGCCACCGCGGTAGCATCCCGCATGCCCATTCCCTGGCGATCCAGCGCCGAAGTATTCGCGCAGATGCTGAGACAGCGTGGGAACGAGCCCGATGCCGTACGGGACGTCGACGCTGCGTGGGGCACCTTCGCCGAGTTTCTCCAGATCGAGATCTCGGGGATCGAGAGTCCCGAGAACGATGGCGACGGCTTCATCGTCGAGTGGGGCAGGTGGGGCTGGAACGATGAACAGCCTGCGTTGTCCTTCGGGCGGCAGCTCGCGGTCAACGATGTCGGCGAGCAGGACGATCCCTACTGTCAGCCCGAGTACTGGAAAGTGGAGTTGCAGCTCGCCTTCCACGAGGACCCTGCATGGGCTGACACCGACAGCATCGGACTTCAAGACACTGGGTTCGACTTCGCCGAGATCGGCGAGCCGAGGGCTGTGGCGCTCGCAGAGACTCGCCGCTTCATCCACTCCGACCCCCAACTCGCTGCCATGTGGCGAGCCAAGCCCGCTCGCAGCGAACTCACCCTTGACCGAGCGGGGTAGCCGCTGGGTTGCGGTACAGCAGCGCAGTACCGCAACCCGGCAACCGACCCCGTCCCACCGGTCCCCGTAGCGGCCGGTATGGCCGTCGCGCTGACCGCCCGGCGGAGTCGTTCAGTCCCCGTTCCGGGTCGCCTCTTCCGCCAGCTCGCGCTGGAGCAGGGTCAGCCGGCCCACCATGTCCGTCACCAGATAGACCGGCCGGTACCGGGTCCACACCTGCCCCGACTCGGGGTCGTAGGTGTCCGGCATCGCGTAGCCGTGCGGTGCGTAGGCCGTCATGTCGTTGGCCCGGGTGGTCAGCACGCACCGCTTGAGGTGGTCGTGGAAGCCCACCACGCTCGCCACACCGGGACCGCCCGGCCTCTGCCTGCGCAGCTCGGCCCTGGAGAGGGCGCCGCCGCCCTGTGGTGGCCGGTTGCCGAACGCGAAGGCGATGATGACGTCGGCCTCCTCCACCGGAGCCATTTCTCCTGGCGGTCGGGTCACGGGAACGTGGCGTGGTCAGCACCCTTCGTCGTCGGAGCGACCCGGCGGCACTCCTTACGCGACGCCGGGACAAACGCCCGGTGAAGCGATGACCGGCGCGCGGGCCCCGACGTCACCAGCCATCCGACGTCAGTTCTGTGTGTACGAGCCCGGCGGCGCGGGATCATGGAGGGGCGTCGCGATCCGTACGTGCCCGGGTGGGCCGAGGACCACGGATCACCGGCGTGGAGGCAGCGGGTCGCCGGAGGTGTGGGCATGGCGTGGCGGTGTGCGGGGGTGGCCTGGCCCGATGGGGGGCCGGGGGCTGTGCTGCGCTGGGAGGGCGGGCGGGAAAGTCCGCTCGGGGCCGGCCGGGAGATCGGCTTCCGGGCCGTCGGCGAGCGGCACTGCGTCGGGGCGCGGGGGAACGCCTGTCCGCTGCGGGCGCAGGTCTCGGCCCGCGCCACGCAGGCGCGGTGCCCCGAGTGCGCGCGGCTGGACCGGGCGCACTCCGTGGCGGCCGACGCCGTACCCGACGACCCCCGGCCCTACCGCGTGTACCTGGCCTGGTTCGGGCCGGGGATGGTCAAGGTCGGGATCACCGCCGAGGAGCGCGGCGCGGCCCGGCTGCGGGAGCAGGCCGCCGTGGCCTTCAGCTGGCTCGGGCGTGGGCCGCTGATGGCCGCGCGGCGGACCGAGGAGCTGCTGCGCGCCGCGCTGGGCGTGCCCGACCGGATCCCGTACGGCAGGAAGCGGGCGGTGCGCACGGGGTTGGCGCCGGCCGTCGAGCGGGCCGGCGAGGTCGAGGAGCTGCACGCGCGTGCCGTCGCGCTCGGCGGGTGGGCCGGCTCCCTGGAGCGGCTGCCGTGCGAGGTGGTCGATCACGCCGCGGTGTTCGGGCTCGACGGGCTGCCGGCCGCGACCGGCGTCGTGCGCGAGCTGGTCGACGGGAGCGTGGTCGCCGGGCGGCTGCTGGCCGCGGCCGGGCCGGACCTGCATCTGCGGACGGCCGCCGGCCGGGTCGTGGTGGTCGACACCCGCCTGCTGACCGGCTGGTCGCTGGTGGGCGCCGACCCGGGGGCCGAGCTGAGCGTGCCGCTGACCGCGGTGCCGGCCGGGAGCGAGCAGGCCGGGCTGTTCTGACCGGCACGAGCCCCGGGGCACTTTCGGCAATGAGGGTGGACAACGCCGCCGTTCGGACCGGAAGGTGGCCGTCATGACCATCGAACCCGTCCCGGTCACAGAACCGCCGCGTGACACCGAGCAACACCGCCGAGGTGGAGCGGAGCCACGGCTGTGAACGAGGGTGAGGCCGCGGACGTACGGGACTTCTGGAGGCGGCTCGGGCTGCCGGGGCTCGTCGACGTCCACACGCACTTCATGCCCGAGCGCGTCCTGCGCAAGGTGTGGGCGTACTTCGACTCCGCGGGACCGCTGACCGGCCGGGAGTGGCCCATCACCTACCGGCGGGCCGAGGACGAACGCGTCGAACTGCTGCGGGCGTTCGGCGTGCGGACCTTCACCTCGATGCTCTACCCGCACAAACCGGGCATGGCCGCCTGGCTCAACGGCTGGTCGGCAGGCTTCGCGGCGCGCACACCGGACTGCGCCCACACGGCGACCCTGTTCCCCGAGCCGGGCGTGGACGCGTATGTACGCGAGGCGGTCGAGGGCGGGGCGCGGGTGTTCAAGGCGCATGTGCAGGTCGGCGCGTACGACCCCGGTGATCCCCTGCTCGACCCCGCGTGGGGGCTGCTCGCCGAGGCCGGCGTGCCGGTCGTGATGCACTGCGGCTCGGGGCCCGCGCCCGGCAAGCACACCGGGCCGGAGCCGGTGGGCCGGCTCCTCGCGCGCCATCCGCGGCTGCGGCTGGTCGTCGCGCACATGGGCATGCCCGAGTACGGCGACTTCCTCGGCCTCGCCGAGCGGTACCCGCACGTGTACCTCGACACGACGATGGCGTTCACGGACTTCAGCGAGGCCACCGTGCCCTTCCCGGCGCGGGAGCGGGGGCGGCTCGCCGGCCTCCGGGACCGGATCGTGCTGGGGACGGACTTCCCGAACATCCCGTACCCCTACGTCCATCAGCTGCGCGCCCTCGAACGGCTGGAGCTCGGGGACGACTGGCTGCGGGCCGTCTGCCACGACAACGGCGCCCGGCTCCTCGCGCCGGCCTAGCTTCCCCCGGTCCGCCTCTCGGTCCGCTGTCTCCGTCTCTTTTCTCAGGGAATTCACAGGGTCGGGCAAGACGGCTCTCAGGGCGGGCCCCCAAGGTGGCGAGCATGACCACCACCTCGCCCCAGGGGCGCACCGAACTGCTCAGGCCCGACGGCGGTCCCGTACGGGTGCTCGTCGTGGACGACGAGGCGCCGCTGAGCGAGCTGTTGTCGATGGCCCTGCGGTACGAGGGGTGGGAGGTGCGCAGCGCGGGCGACGGCGCGGGCGCGCTGCGCTCGGCGCGCGAGTTCCGGCCGGACGCCGTCGTGCTGGACGTGATGCTGCCCGACATGGGCGGCCTCGCCGTCCTCGGCCGGCTGCGCCGCGAGGTGCCCGACGTGCCCGTGCTCTTCCTCACCGCGAAGGACGCGGTCGAGGACCGGATCGCGGGACTGACGGCCGGCGGCGACGACTACGTGACCAAGCCGTTCTCGCTGGAGGAGGTCGTGGCCCGGCTGCGCGGCCTGATCCGGCGGTCGGGGGCGACGGCCGTGCGCAGCGAGTCGCTGCTGGTCGTCGGCGACCTCACGCTCGACGAGGACAGCCACGAGGTGACGCGGGGCGGGCAGTCGATCCACTGCACGGCGACCGAGTTCGAGCTGCTCCGCTATCTCATGCGCAATCCGCGCCGGGTGCTGAGCAAGGCGCAGATCCTCGACCGGGTGTGGAACTACGACTTCGGCGGCCAGGCCAACGTGGTCGAGCTGTACATCTCGTACCTCCGCAGGAAGATCGACGCGGGGCGGTCGCCGATGATCCACACCCGGCGCGGGGCGGGGTACCTGATCAAGCCCGGTGAGTGAGGTGCGCGCGGGTGTGCGCGGGCGGCCCTGGTCGCTGCGGACCCGGCTGGTGGTCTCGGCGGTGCTGCTGATCGCCGTGGTGTGCGCGGTGATCG
Organism: Streptomyces sp. 5K101; assembly: GCF_046506645.1. Taxonomy (NCBI): domain Bacteria; kingdom Bacillati; phylum Actinomycetota; class Actinomycetes; order Kitasatosporales; family Streptomycetaceae; genus Streptomyces; species Streptomyces sp. 5K101. Next base: position 504,294 of record NZ_JBKFFO010000005.1, read on the forward strand.
GAACGGTCACGACCGTCGCCTTCCGCACCTACCTGTACGGGCAGCTGGACGCCCAGCTCGGCGCGGTGGCGATGCGCGCCACCGGCCCTCCGCTCCCGGACGACGAGCGGCCGCCGCCGCGCGACCTGCCCCACAAGGCGCCGCTGGACTTCGTCACGGGCGGCGGCGCTCCCGTGGGCACGGTCGGTGCGCTGGTCGGCGACGACGGAACGGTCACGACGGCGGTCGCCAGTACCCAGCGAGAGCCGGACGGGCTCGGGCCCACCGAGGACCCGCTCACCGCGGCGCAGCGCGACGCCCTCGCTTCCGTGGCGCGGGACGGCGAGCCGCACACGGTCGAGCTGCCGGGCCGCGGCGGCCACCGGGTCGAGTACGCCGACGGCGTCCGCGGCTCGTTCCTGGTCGGGGTCCCGACCCGCGACGTGCAGGACGCGCTGCGGACGCTGGTCCTCGTCGAGGTCTGCGTCACCGGTGCGGGACTGGTCGCCGCGGGCATCGCGGGCGTCTCCATGGTCGGCGTGGCGCTGCGCCCACTGCGGCGGGTGGCGGCGACGGCGCGGCGCGTCTGCGAACTGCCGCTGCACAGCGGCAAGGTGGTGCTGCACGAGCGGGTGCCGGACGCCGAGGCCGATCCGCGCACCGAGGTCGGACAGGTCGGGGCGGCGCTCAACACGCTGCTGGGACACGTCGGTGCGGCGCTGGCCGCACGGCAGGAGAGCGAGACGCGGGTGCGGCGGTTCGTCGCGGACGCCAGCCATGAACTGCGTACGCCCCTGGCCTCGATCCGCGGGTACGCGGAGCTGATGCGGCGCGGCCGGGAGCGAAGCGGGGCCGGGCCCTCCCCGGCGCCGTCCCCGGGGCCTTCGGGGAGGGACGCGGTCCCGCCGGACGTCCGGCACGCGCTCGGCCGGATCGAGTCCGAGGCCGTGCGGATGACGGGCCTGGTGGAGGATCTGCTGCTGCTCGCCCGGCTGGACGCGGGACGCCCCCTCGCGTTCGAGAGCACCGATCTGCCGCCGCTGGTCGTGGACGCGGTCGCGGACGCACGCGCGGCGGGTCCGGACCACACGTGGCGGCTGGAGCTGCCGGACGAACCGGTGACCGTACGGGCGGACCCGGAAAGCCTGCACCAGGTCCTGATGAACCTGCTCGCCAACGCCCGTACGCACACCCCTCCCGGCACCACCGTCACGGCCCGGGTACGGGCCGGGGGCCCGCCCTCGCGGCCGGTCCTGCTGGAGGTCGAGGACGACGGCCCCGGCATCCCCGAGGAGTTCCAGCGGTCCGTCTTGGAGCGTTTCGCGCGCGGTGACGCCTCCCGGTCGCGGCAGGCCGGCGGCACCGGGCTCGGGCTGGCCATCGCGCACGCCGTCGTCACGGCGCACGGCGGCACGGTGGGCGTGCGGTCCGTCCCCGGCCGCACGGTGTTCACGGTCGCGCTGCCGCCCGCGGCGTACGAGGCGGGTCCGCGGGACTCACAGGCGGACCACAGGCTGATCACACAGCCGTGACAGCGCCGCCGCCGAGGGTCGTCGTATGCGAACCGACACCCCAGGCGGGACCCTTCCGGCCCGTGAGCACCTGCTCGCGGGCACGGCCGGTCCGCCCGTACTCGACGTCGTGGTCCCGGTGTACAACGAGGAGGCCGACCTCGAACGGTGCGTGCTGCGGCTGCACGAGCACCTCGCGCGGACCTTCCCGTACGGCTTCCGGATCACCGTCGCCGACAACGCGAGCGCCGACCGCACGCCCCTGATCGCCTCGGGCCTGGCCGCCCGCATCCCCGAGGTGCGGGCGTACCGGCTGGATGAGAAGGGGCGAGGACGGGCGCTGCGCAGCGTCTGGTCGCACTCCGACGCGCCCGTGCTCGCCTACATGGACGTCGACCTGTCCACCGACCTCAACGCGCTGCTCCCGCTGGTCGCGCCGCTGATCTCCGGCCATTCGGACCTGGCGATCGGGTCCCGGCTGGCACGCAGCTCCCGGGTGGTGCGCGGCCCGAAGCGGGAGATCGTCTCGCGGGCCTACAACCTGATCCTCAAGTCTTCCCTGGCAGCGCGCTTCTCGGACGCCCAGTGCGGGTTCAAGGCGATCCGCCGGGACGTCGCCGAGCGGCTGCTGCCGATGGTCGAGGACACCGGCTGGTTCTTCGACACCGAGCTGCTGGTGCTCGCGGAACGGGCGGGGCTGCGCATCCACGAGGTGCCCGTCGACTGGGTCGACGACCCGGACTCGACCGTGCACATCGTCCGGACGGCCGTCGAGGACCTGAAGGGCGTCTGGCGGGTGGGCCGGGCGCTGGCCGTCGGCGCGCTGCCGCTCGACCGGCTGGCGCGGCCCTTCGGCGACGATCCGTGCGACCGTCGGCTGACCGGGGTGCCCGGGGGGCTGACCCGTCAGCTGGTCGGCTTCTGCGCGGTGGGCGTGTTCTCCACGCTGCTCTACCTGTTGCTGTACTCCCTCTTCCGCGCCGGTACGGGTCCGCAGGCCGCGAACGCGGCGGCCCTGCTGCTCTCCGCGGTCGCGAACACGGCCGCCAACCGCCGGCTGACCTTCGGGGTGCGGGGCCGCGACCGCGTGGTGCGCCACCAGGCGCAGGGCCTGGTCGTGTTCGGCATCGGACTCGCGCTGACCAGCGGCTCGCTCGCCGCCCTCGACGCGGCGGCGGGTACGCCCTCCCATGCCACAGAGCTGGCCGTCCTGATCGCGGCGAACCTCGCGGCGACCGTGCTGCGTTTCCTGCTGTTCCGCGCCTGGGTCTTCCCCGACCGGCACCAGGACACCACCGCGCGTGCCACCGCCCCGATGCCGCCCGACGGCTCCGGGTGGCCCGACCGCTCCGTCACCACCGACGACTCCATGAGGTGCACCCGATGACCACGATCCTTCCTTCCGCCGCGGCGGCGGCCGAAGGCCCCGGACACGCCCGCGCACCTCGCGGCGCGGTCGCCCGGCTGTGGCGCGGCCGGGAGACGGACGGCCCCTGGGCGCGGCCGGCCCTCCTCGCGCTCCTGCTCGCCACCGCTCTGCTCTACCTGTGGAACCTGAGCGCGTCCGGGTACGCCAACTCCTTCTACTCCGCGGCCGTCCAGGCCGGCAGCGAGAGCTGGAAGGCCTTCTTCTTCGGCTCGTCCGACGCGGCCAACTCCATCACCGTCGACAAGCCCCCGGCCGCCCTGTGGCCGATGGCCCTGTCCGTGCGGCTCTTCGGACTCGGCTCCTGGCAGATCCTGGTGCCCGAGGTCCTGATGGGCGTCGCGACCGTGGCCGTGCTGTACGCGGCCGTCCGGCGGCGCTTCGGCCCGGCCGCCGGGCTCATCGCGGGCGCGGTGCTGGCGCTGACGCCGGTCGCCGCGCTGATGTTCCGCTTCAACAACCCGGACGCGCTGCTCGCCCTGCTGATGACGGTCACCGTGTACTGCGTGCTGCGCGCCCTCGAAGGCGCACGCACGAAGTGGCTCGTGTGGGCGGGCGTCTCGGTGGGGCTCGCGTTCCTGACGAAGACGCTTCAGGCGTTCCTGATCCTGCCGCCGCCGGTGCTGGTGTACGCGGTGTGCGCCCCGACGACGCTGCCGCGCAGGCTCGGTCAACTCGCCCTGGCGGGACTCGCGCTCGTGGTCTCCGGCGGCTGGTGGGTCGCGGTCGTCGAACTGTGGCCGGCGTCCTCGCGCCCGTACATCGGCGGCTCCCAGACCAACAGCTTCCTGGAACTGACCTTCGGCTACAACGGCCTCGGCCGGATCAACGGCAACGAGACCGGCAGCGTCGGCGGTGGCGGCGGCCGGGGTGGCGGCGGCTGGGGCGAGACCGGCATCGACCGGCTGTTCGCGGGGAACATCGGCGGCCAGATCGCCTGGCTGCTGCCCGCCGCCCTGGTGCTGCTGGTCGCGGGGCTCGTCCTGACCCGGCGCGCCGGCCGCACGGACACGGCGAGGGCGGCGTTCCTGGTGTGGGGCGGCTCGTTGCTGACGACCGCGGCGGTCTTCAGCTTCATGGCGGGGATCTTCCACGAGTACTACACGGTGGCGCTCGCCCCGTACATCGCGGCGCTGGTCGGCATGGGTGCGACCATGCTCTGGGAGGAGCGGGCGAGAGCCGGGTGGTCGGCGGTGCTCGGCGGCACGGTGGCGCTGACGGCCTGGTGGTCGTACGTCCTGCTGGGCCGGAGCGCCGACTACCTGCCGTGGCTGCGTACGGCGGTGGCGATCGGCGGCCTTGTGGCCGCGGCGGGGCTGCTGTTCGCGGTCCGGGCCGGGCGGACGCCGGCGCTCGCCGCGGCGGGACTGGGTCTCGCGGTCTCGCTCGCGGGCCCGGCGGCGTACTCGCTCACGACCGTGGGCGAGGCCCATGTGGGCTCGATCGTCACGGCGGGGCCCGCGGTGGCGGGCGGCCGGGGCGGACCGGGCGGAGGTCCGGGCGGCCCCGGTGGCGAGGGCTGGCTCGGGATGCGGCCGGGTGCGCAGGCGGGCGGCAGGCCCGACGGCCGGATGCAGCCTCCCGGGCAGCCGGGCCAGGGCGGCCAGGGGCCGGCGCAGGGCCGGGGGCAGATGCCCCTCGGTGCCCCGTCTCGTGGCGAGGGCGGCCTGGGCGGGCTGCTGGGCGGCACGACCGTCGACGCCGAGACGGCGGCGCGGATCGGGCAAGACGCGGACGACTTCACGTGGGCCGCCGCGGCCGTCGGCTCCCAGAACGCCGCGAGCCACCAACTCGCCACCGGTGAGCCGGTGATGGCGATCGGCGGCTTCAACGGCAGCGACCCGTCCCCAACCCTCGCACAGTTCAAGCAGTACGTCGCCGACGGCCGGATCCACTGGTTCGTCTCCGCTGGCGGCGGCATGCGCAACGGGCCGGGCGGCGGCACCGCCGCGGCGATCACCGCGTGGGTCGAGGAGAACTTCACCGAGGTCACCGTGGGCGGCACGACCCTCTACGACCTGACGGCGTCCGCATAGCGCGGTACGGCGTCACGGCAGCGCCGTCGCGTCGCGCACGGTCCCGTCCGTCGCGGCCCGGGCCCGCAGTACCTCGGACAACTGAATGGGGCGGCAGGCCGTCCCCTGCCTGCCGCCCCGCCCCGGTCGCCCCTCCGCTCAGGGGCGACAGGGAGTCCGACTACTCGCCCGGGTGGGCGAGTTCGAATTCGTGGCCACAGGCTCCGCGCCCCGCCACGGTCAGCGCGACCGCGACGGGGGGATATCCGGTCGCGATGAGCGTGTACTCGCCGGCGTCCAGGTCGGCGAAGGCGTACGCGCCGTCGTCGCCGGTCGTCGCGGTGGCCACCGCGTTCCCGGCCGCGTCGACGAGCGTCACCCGGGCGTCCGCCAGGGGCCGGCGTGTCGCGCCCGCGCGCACCGTGCCCCGGACCACGGCCCCGGACTGCAGGACCGCCTCGACCCGGGTCACGCCCTGCCCGCCGATCTCGACGGGCAGCGCCAGCGGGCGGTGGCCGGGGGCGCTCACCGCGACTGTCACCGCACCGGGCCCCAGCTCGGTGAAGGCGAAGTCGCCCTGCTCCGTGCTCTTTCCGGTGGCCAGCACGTCACCGCGGACATCTGTCACGACGACCATCGCGCCCTCCACGGGGCCGCCTTCGCCGGCGGCCCGCACCGTCCCGGCGAGTCCGCTCGTGCCGGCGAGCAGGATGTCGTGGGCCAGCGGCTCGTCACCGACGACCACCGTGGCGGCCTGCGGCTGGAAGCCGTCGGCCGAGGCGATCAGCACGTACGACCCGGCGCCCGGCGCGTCCAGCGTGCAGCCGCCGTCCAACTGGGCGACCGCGCGGTCGAGCTGACGGCCTGCGGGTGAGATCAGCGTGACCGCCGCCTGCGGCACCGCCGCACCCTCGGACCCGCGCACCACACCGCGTACCGCGCGACACCTGCCGTGGCCACCGCATCGGCGCCCACGGCGGCCGGCTCGACCACCAGGGTCGGGGCTGGGGCCGGAGCGGGCGCCTCGGCCGCGGCCCCGGGTGCGGCGGCCTCCTTGGTGGCGTTGCTCTTGAGGGCGACCTCCTTGATGAACAGGGTCACGAGGAAGGCGACGAGAGCGAACGGCGCGGAGTAGAGGAACACGTCCGCGACTCCGTGCCCGTACGCCGTCTCCATCACCGTGCGGATGGGGGCGGGCAGCGCGTCCAGGTCGGGGATGGAGCCGCCGCCGGTGCCGCCGTGGCCCATCGCCGCGCCCTGCGGGCCGAGTTCGGCGAGTCCGTCCTTGACGTAGTGGGTGACCCGGTTGGCCATGACCGCACCGAGCGCCGAGACGCCGACCGCGCCGCCGAGGGAGCGGAAGAAGGTGACGACCGAGCTGGCGGCGCCCAGGTCCGAGGGGGCGACCTGGTTCTGCGTGCACAGCACCAGGTTCTGCATCATCATGCCGAGGCCGAGACCCATGACCGCCATGAAGAGCGCGATCCGCCAGTACTCCGTGTCGTGGCGGATGGTGCCCAGCAGGCCGAGTCCGGCGGTCAGCAGCACACCGCCGTTGACCAGCCACGCCTTCCAGCGGCCCGTCTTGGTGATGATCTGGCCGCTCACCGTGGAGGAGACGAACAGGCCGCCGATCATCGGGATCGTCATGACGCCGGACATCGTGGGCGACTTGTCCCGCGCCAGCTGGAAGTACTGGCTGAAAAAGACCGTGCCGGCGAACATCGCGACACCGACGAAGAGCGAGGCCAGCGAGGCCAGCGCGATGGTGCGGTTGCGGAACAGCCGCAGCGGGATGATCGGGTCGCTCGCCCTGGACTCGACGAGGAGGAACAGCGCGCCGAGGACGACGGCACCGCCGACCATCGCGTACGTCTGCCACGACAGCCAGTCGTACGTGTCGCCCGCGAAGGTGACCCAGACCAGCAGCAGCGACACGGCGGCGCTGATGACGAACGCTCCCGACCAGTCGACCTTGACCTGGCTCCCCTGGCCTTCGGCATGGGGGACCCCAACGACCGGGAGCTTGAGGGTCTTCTGCAGGACGATCAGGGCGAGGACCGCGAACGGCACGCCGACGTAGAAGCACCAGCGCCAGCCGAGCCAGTCGGTGTCGGTGATGACGCCGCCGAGCAGCGGGCCGCCGACGGTTGCGACGGCGAACGTGGCGCCGAGGTAGCCGCTGTAGCGGCCGCGCTCGCGCGGGGAGATCATCGCGGCCATCACGATCTGGGCGAGGGCGGACAGGCCGCCGACGCCGATGCCCTGGACCACGCGGCAGGCGATGAGCATGCCCGCGTTCTGCGACAGGCCGGCGACCACCGAGCCCAGGACATAGATGACCAGCGATATCTGGACCAGCAGCTTCTTGGAGAAGAGGTCCGCGAGCTTGCCCCACAGGGGAGTGGTCGCGGTCATCGCCAGCAGCGAGGCCGTCACCACCCAGGTGTAGGCGCTCTGGCCGCCGCCGAGATCGTTGATGATCTCCGGCAGCGCGTTGGAGACGATCGTCGACGAGAGGATCGCGACGAACATGCCGAGCAGCAACCCGGAGAGCGCCTCCATGATCTGCCGGTGCGTCATTGGCGCGCCGCCCTCGGGAGCCTGGGCGCCCCCCTGCCTGGCGTGGCCGCCCCGCACACCGGTCGGTGTAGTCGTAGCCATGAACTTCCTTACGTCGTCTGTGCGGGTGTACGGGTGGCGTGGGCCCGGCAGTCCCCCACGGCATCCCGGAGGCGGGCCAGCATCGTGTTCAGTTGTCCGACGTCGTCGTCGGACCAGTCCTTGAGGTAGTGGGCGAACATGTCCGTCGTCCGACGGCCGAGGTCGTCGAGCAGGTCTGCCCCCGCCGGGGTGAGCCGCAGGAGGCGCGAGCGCCGGTCGTCCGGGTCGGGCGACCGCTCCAGCCAGCCGCGTTCGACCGCATGGGCCACGTGCCGGCTGGTCACCGACATGTCCACGGCGAGCAGCTCGGCGAGGCGGCTCAGCCGCATCTCTCCGTGGCGCCCGACGAGGGACAGGACGGCCGCGGACCCGGCGGGGCACTCGAGGGGCAGCGTCCGCGAGAGGCTCCGCTTCACCGCCCCCATGGCGCTGATCTGCCGGGCCAGCTCTTCGTACTGACTCCGCTCCGCCATGGGCCCTCCTCGCCATCTTGTTGCTTAGGGCAACAATAAAAGCTATTGGTTGCTACAGGCAAACGAAAACGGTCGAGACGGGTAAAGGAACCCAAAAGGCTTTGCATGTGCAGAGTCATGAGGCGGTCATCACGCCCGGAAACCGCATCGGGCACTCGCCCGGGGTTGGGCCGGACACCTCGGTTCGCTAGGGTCCTGCCCCATGGCACACAACCCCCATGCTCCCCAAGGCCAGGGCCCCGAGGGCAACTACGACCCTGCGGGCAGCACCCAGATGTTCCGCGCGTTCGTCGACGAGGGCGCCCCGCAGGGCCGCGCGGCGGCCCCCGCGCAGTCGTCCTCGCGAGTCGGTCTGATCGTCGGCGTGATCGCCGCCGTCGTCGTCATCGGCGCGGTGGCCTGGCTCGCCCTCGGCTGATCGGTACGGCCGGGGCTCACCTCCACTCGGCCGTGGCGTCCCGCGTCTCGATGTGCATTCCGAGCGGCACCCGCCACGCCTCGACGCACACCGTGAACGTCTTCTTCCGTACGGCTCCGGGCCCGATGGGCCCGGGCAGCGGCTGAGCCGTCTCGATGGTGGCCCAGTCGATCCCGAGCGCGCCGATGACGTGCGTGGCGAACGTGACCGTCCCCGAAGTGGCCGCTTTCCCGCCGATGTTGCGGAACTCCACGGTGACCCGCTCGCACCAGCGTTCGTCCAGCGCCTCGCGGACCGGTTCGGTGAGCTGGAGCAGCGCCGGGTCCGCAGGGGGTACGGGGCTGCCGGACGGCGGCGGCTCGGGCGTGGGTGCGGGCGACGGCGGCGGAGGTGGCGGGCCGCCGGGGGTGCTCGGCGGGGGCGCGTCCGGTGAGTCGGCCGTCCCTGTGCCGGGCTGCTCGGCGGTCGGGGGCGCCTCGTCCTGGGGCGACTCCTCGGACGGCGGCGCGGCGGTGTCGCCGTCGCCGGATCCACGCGGCGGCCCGGACGCCACCGGTTCGTCGAGGGGAACGAGCACGACGCCGCCCTCGGGCGGGACGGCGCCCGTCGGCGCCTGACCGGCGCCCGCCGCCCCGAGCGGGATCCGCCCGTCGCCGTCGCTGCCCGAACACGCGGTCAGCGCCCCGCCGAGGCAGAGCGCCACCGCCACGATCCCGGTCCGCCGTCGTCGCCGCATGGCGGCAGTGTCGCTGACGAACCGTCAATTCAGAAGATCCCGAGCCGACTTCGTGTGGCTCAGTCCGCGATCAGGCCCTCCCGCAGCTGCGCCAGCGTGCGCGTCAGCAGCCGGGAGACGTGCATCTGCGAGATGCCGACCTCCTCGCCGATCTGGGACTGCGTCATGTTGGCGAAGAAGCGGAGCATGATGATCTGCCGTTCTCTAGGCGGCAGTTTGGCCAGGAGGGGCTTGAGAGACTCTCGGTACTCGACGCCCTCCAGCGCGCTGTCCTCGTAGCCGAGGCGGTCCGCGAGGGAGCCCTCGCCGCCGTCGTCCTCGGGCGAGGGGGAGTCGAGCGACGAGGCCGTGTACGCGTTGCCCACGGCGAGGCCGTCGACGACGTCCTCCTCCGACACGCCCAGCACCGCGGCGAGTTCGGGCACGGTCGGGGAGCGGTCGAGCTTCTGGGACAGCTCGTCGCTGGCCTTGGTGAGCGCGAGCCGCAGCTCCTGGAGCCGGCGCGGCACGCGCACGGACCACGAGGTGTCCCGGAAGAAGCGCTTGATCTCGCCCACGACCGTCGGCATCGCGAACGTCGGGAACTCCACGCCCCGTTCGCAGTCGAACCGGTCGATCGCCTTGATCAGCCCGATCGTGCCGACCTGGACGATGTCCTCCATCGGCTCGTTGCGGCTGCGGAAGCGGGCCGCCGCGTACCGCACGAGGGGGAGGTTGAGCTCGATGAGGGTGTCGCGCACATAGGTGCGCTCCGGGCTGTCGTCGGCCGCGCCCTCGCTGTCCAGCGCGCGCAGCCGCAGGAACAGGGAGCGGGACAGAGTGCGGGTGTCGATGGCTTCCGAGCTGTCGGACACGACGGGTGCGGGTGCGGGTGCGCCGGGCGCACGCGTGAGCACCTTCGAGCTGCCCTGTTCTGCGGACATGCCACCCCCTTGAGGTCGCGGACGGTCGCGGTGGCCGCGACCGACTGAGGAACGCAGCCTCCACCTGAATACCGGCGGCAGGGCTGCGGCAAACGCGCTTCCCGCAGAATGTCACATGTCGGCAACACGCTGTAGTGACATGTCGACAAGTATCGGGGCGAAATGCCCAGGAAGCCGGGGGTGCAAGACTTTTGAACCGGCCTCAGCAGTTCGAAGAGGATCTACCCGTTCTGCTTACGCTTCGATCCTGTTTGCGGACCGAAGTCGCGCGAAGCTGCGCGCCAGCAGCCGCGACACGTGCATCTGCGAGACGCCCAGCTCCTGGCTGATCTGGGACTGTGTCAGGTTGCTGTAGTAGCGGAGCATCAGGATCCGCTGTTCGCGCTCGGGCAGCTGGACGAGCAGGTGCCGTACGAGATCGCGGTGCTCGACGCCGGCGAGTGCCGGGTCCTCGTAGCCGAGCCGGTCGAGGAGTCCGGGCATCCCGTCGCCCTCCTGCGCCGCCTCCAGCGACGTGGCGTGGTACGAGCGGCCCGCCTCGATGCAGGCGAGCACCTCGTCCTCGCCGATCTTCAGCCGCTCGGCGATCTCCGCGGTCGTGGGCGAGCGGCCGTGGGTCGTCGTGAGGTCCTCTGTCGCGCCGTTGACCTGGACCCACAGCTCGTGGAGGCGGCGCGGTACGTGCACGGTGCGGACGTTGTCGCGGAAGTAGCGCTTGATCTCGCCGACGACCGTCGGCATCGCGAACGTCGGGAACTGCACGCCCCGGTCCGGGTCGAACCGGTCGATCGCGTTGATCAGTCCGATCGTGCCGACCTGGACGACGTCCTCCATCGGCTCGTTCCGGGAGCGGAAGCGGGCGGCGGCGTAGCGCACCAGCGGCAGGTTGGCCTCGATGAGCGCCGAGCGCACCCGGGTGTGCTCCTTGGTGCCCGGCTCCAGCGTCTTGAGGCGGCCGAAGAGGACCTGGGTGAGGGCCCTCGTGTCGGCGCTCCGGCTCTGCGGCCTGGCGACGGCGGAAGGGTTCTCGTCCGGCCGTTCGTTGTGGGGTGGAGCCTGAGGCGCAGTACTGGCCGGCACGGTCACGCCACCCCTTCACGGTCGATTTCGGTCAACTCATCCGTCAAAAGCGGTCATAGCATCACAAGACATGTCCACTGTGTGCAAGCACCCGATAACACCGTGTTGACGGTCGGTTGGCACCCGACGAGCCGCAAAACACAAGGACCCCTCGCCGCGGCGGCGAGGGGTCCGGATGCGGGGTGGTCAGAACTCGTAGTCGGCGATCACCCAGGTGGCGAACTCGCGCCACTGCGCGGCGGCCGCCTGGTGGGCAGGGTGCCCGAGGTAGCGCCCCAGGGCGTCCGTGTCCGCCACGGCGGAGTTGATGGCGAAGTCGTACGCGATGGGCCGGTCGGTGATGTTCCAGGCGCACTCCCAGGACTCCAGCTCCGGGACGAGCCCGCCCAGCTCCTGGAAGGCCTTCGCGGCGGCGATCACGCGCGGCTCGTCGCGCCCGACGCCGTCGTTGAGCTTGAAGAGGACCAGATGGCGGATCAAGGAGCACTCCTGGGGCTGGTGGTGGGGCGGAGCGGGATGCGCGGCGGTCTAGTTGACGAGCTCGGTCATGAACTGTCCGACACCCTGCGCGGCGTCCGAAATGCCCTCGAACCCTATCCCGACCAGATCGGCGGCCTTCTCGGGTGAGGTGATGATCGTGTACAGGACAAAGCTCACGACTATGTAAAGAGCGACCTTCTTCGCTTCCACCCTCGGCCCCTGTCTCCCCTGCCGGCCCTGCCCTGCCTCTGCGTCGCGTGAGTCTAACCGAGGCGGTTTTTCCGGCCACCCCCGTCATGGGCATGCGCGAAGGGCCCCGGTGCGACTGCACCGGGGCCCTTCGACAAAAGCGGTAGCGGAGGGATTTGAACCCTCGGTGACTTGCGCCACACTCGCTTTCGAGGCGAGCTCCTTCGGCCGCTCGGACACGCTACCGGGAGAGAGCTTAGCCCAAGGTGGGCCGTACGTTGAAATCGGTATCGGCACGGCGCCCCCCCGCGGGCGCCGGCAGGGCCTCAGCGCTCGGCGGGACGGTCCCGGAAGAAGGCCGTCAGCTGGGACGAGCACGCGTCCTCCAGTACGCCGAGCACCACCTCCGGCCGGTGGTTGAGCCTGCGGTCCCGTACGACGTCCCACAGCGAACCGGCCGCGCCCGCCTTCTCGTCGCGCGCGCCGTAGACCACGCGGTCCACCCGGGACTGCACGAGCGCGCCCGCGCACATCGTGCACGGCTCCAGGGTCACGACGAGCGTGCAGCCGGTCAGCCGCCACTCGCCGAGACGGGCGGCCGCACGGCGGATCGCCAGCACCTCGGCGTGCGCCGTCGGATCGCCCGTCGCCTCGCGTTCGTTGTGCCCCGTGGCCAGCACCGAGCCGTCCGCGGCCAGGACGACGGCGCCGACCGGCACGTCACCGGCCCGCGCCGCGCGCTCGGCCTCGTCGATCGCCAGACGCATGGGCGCCTGCCAGGGGTCGCGTACGGGGTCGTTCGGATCTTCCGTCATGCGATCGTCAGCGCACCGTCTCCAGGACCTCGCCCGCGCCGAGCGCCTCGGCGATCTCCAGCAGCGCGTCCGTGTCCAGCGCCAGCAGCTCCTTCTCCGACAGTCCGAGGTCCAGCAGGATCTCGCGGTCGCCGACCGGGCCGGCCGGTACGGTCTCGCCGCTCTCCAAAGCGCCGCCGTCCGCCGTGTCCTCCTCGTCGTCCGCTTGTGTCTCCCCGTCCTCGGTGCCGTCGAGGTCCAGGGCGTCCAGGTCGTCGGCCGGGTCGTCTGCGTCCCCGCCGAGCAGTTCGTTGGTCAGGATCTCCCCATAGGAGGAGCGCGCGGCCGCGGCCGCGTCCGAGACGAAGATACGAGGGTCCTCCTCGCCCTCGACGCGGACGATGCCGAACCAGGCGTCCTCCTGCTCGATGAAGACGAGCACCGTGTCCTCGTCCACCGAGGCATCGCGGGCCAGGTCGGTCAGATCCGACAGCGTCTCCACATCGTCGAGCTCTGTGTCGCTCGCTTCCCACCCGTCTTGAGTGCGCGCGAGCAGTGCGGCGAAGTACACCGTGACTCTCCCACTGATCAGAGGTGTGACGACCGGCGGTGCGCTGATGTCTGCCCCGCCCACTCGGAATCGTGGCAGAAACATCCGCGTTGCGAGAGGTCTTCCGTCGTGGCGTCGGCCACCAGTTCTGCGGGGCCGGCTTCGGGGAGCCCCCGCGGAGGTCACCAGCGGAACGTCCGCATACGCATCTGCTGGCGCATCCGGGCCGCGCGGGCCCGTCGTGGCTGTACCCGGTCGCGCAGTGCCTTCGCCTCGTTCAGCTCGCGCAGGAACTGGGCGCGTCGCCTGCGGCGCTCCCCGTCGGTCTCCCGCTCCTCGTCGTGCTCCGGCTCGGACTCCGCCATCGGTCACACCACCCCACGAGTGCTCCGTTCACCCTCGTGCCTGCGGCCCGGGGTACCCCACCACCTTCCCTCCGATACCCCTGTTGATGCGAGTGCGGGCTACTGTTGAGGCCATGCGGATCCACGTCGTCGACCACCCGTTGGTGGCGCACAAACTCACCACGCTGCGCGACCGGCGCACCGACTCCCCGACCTTCCGGCGCCTCGCCGACGAGCTGGTCACCCTGCTCGCGTACGAGGCGACCCGGGACGTGCGCACCGAGCAGGTCGACATCCAGACCCCGGTGACGGGTACGACCGGCGTCAAGCTGTCCCACCCCCGCCCCCTCGTCGTGCCGATCCTGCGGGCGGGCCTCGGCATGCTCGACGGCATGGTGCGGCTGCTGCCGACCGCCGAGGTGGGCTTCCTGGGGATGATCCGCAACGAGGAGACGCTGGAGGCGTCGACGTACGCGACGCGGATGCCGGAGGACCTCTCCGGCCGCCAGGTGTACGTGCTCGACCCGATGCTGGCCACCGGTGGCACGCTGGTCGCGGCGATCCAGGAGCTGATCAAGCGCGGCGCGGACGACGTGACCGCGGTCGTGCTGCTGGCGGCGCCGGAGGGCGTCGAGGTGATGGAGCGCGAGCTGGAGGGCACCCCGGTGACGGTGGTGACGGCGTCGGTCGACGAGCGCCTGAACGAGCACGGCTACATCGTTCCCGGCCTCGGCGACGCGGGCGACCGCATGTACGGGTGCGCTGACTGATCAGGGGCCCGGTTCGCCGCCGGGCTCACCCGCCGCGTCCCGGGGCACTGCCACGGTTCAGCGGCACGTGGCCGAGGGCGCGGGGGCGGGTGCGGCCATGGCGGCCAGGGCCGCGTCCGCGCTCTTCCTCGGTTCAAGGGCCTTGTAGGCCGTACCGATGATCAGGTCGATGTCCGCCGTCTTGCGGGTGTCGGTCTTCAGCTGGGTGCCGAGGAGCTGTGTGCCGAGGACCCGGAAGTACCCCTCGTGGGCCGTCGGCCCGCCCAGCAGCACCGCGGTCCCGGGCACCTTCTTGTCGTACTCCGGCGTCGCGTTGCCCACCTTGCCGATCGTGAAGCCGCGCTTCTTCAGCTCGTCGGCCGCGGCCTTGGCCAGACCGCTGCGTGGGGTGGCGTTGTAGACGTTCACCGTGACCTGGCGCGGCTTCGGCGGCACGGGCGCCGCGGAGACCGTCGGGACGGGTTCGCACGTGCGCGTGGCGGCCGTCGTGGACTTCTTGCCTCCGCCGGTGAAGGCGTCGACGAGCTGCATCGTGCCCCAGCCGGCCAGCCCGAGGGCGACCACCACCGCCAGCACCGCAAAGACGATTCTTCCGCGGTTCCGGGGGCGTCGCATACGTGGGTATGTGTCGCCCGTGATGCGGTACTTTCCACCCATGCCGGGGGGAGTGAGCATGCTCATGGGCGCAGCGTAGTGCGGCCTGGTCGCCATGCCTACTAAACGATCAGTTGATTGCGTCCGTCCGGTGCCGAAAGGCCCCGAAAGGATCAGCGGCCGACCGCCGCCGCGGTGGCTCAGCCCAGCTCGAGCACGCGGGCGTGGAGCACCTGGCGCTGCTGCAGGGCGGCGCGCACCGCGCGGTGCAGCCCGTCCTCCAGATAGAGGTCGCCCTGCCACTTCACGACATGGGCGAAGAGGTCGCCGTAGAACGTCGAGTCCTCGGCGAGCAGCGTTTCCAGGTCCAGCTGGCCCTTGGTCGTCACGAGCTGATCGAGGCGGACCGGGCGCGGCGCGACATCCGCCCACTGCCGGGTGCTTTCCCGGCCGTGGTCGGGGTACGGCCGCCCGTTGCCGATGCGCTTGAAGATCA
The DNA here is from genome assembly GCF_046506645.1 of Streptomyces sp. 5K101. Classification (NCBI taxonomy): domain Bacteria; kingdom Bacillati; phylum Actinomycetota; class Actinomycetes; order Kitasatosporales; family Streptomycetaceae; genus Streptomyces; species Streptomyces sp. 5K101. The sequence continues at coordinate 519,736 of NZ_JBKFFO010000005.1, forward strand.
CACGGAAAGCCTACCGGCCGAGGGGCACCGGGCGCAGCCACGGAGCCACAGTGCAATCGTGTGGAAAAGTATGCAAACCGGGAAGCAGGTGTCTCTCATGACACCTCAGGAGCCGGTACGGGAGGCTGCGGGCGAGGAGATCGGGCTGGCCACGGCCCTTCCCCGGCCCGCGGTGGAGAGCTCTCGGCGAACGGCGTCACCGTGCTGAGCGACACGGGTGCACCGACTCCGATCGCCGTGACCCGGCACCGGTCGCCGTGACCCGGCTGCGCGCGCCGCGGTCCCGGATGGGCCCCGCGGAGGCGGCGGCCCTGGACACGGCGGTCAGGGGGCCTCGCTGTACGGGCGCCATGCCGGGGCCGTCGACGGGAACGACGCGCCGCAGGAGGTGATCCCGCGGCGCGCCGTGTGCTCCTGCGCGGAGCTGTTACTCGGTGACCTCGTGGTCGTGGCCGTCGTGCAGGCCGCCGCCGCTGCCCGCGTCGCCCTCCGTCGGGACGGTCGTGACCGGCTTGCGCAGCGAGCTCAGGTCGTGGGCGTAGGTGCCGACCGCGTTGGCGATGACGCCGATGTTCACGGCGAAGGCGTCCATGTCGATGTTGTCGATGGTGTCGCCCTCGGCGTGGTAGTTCGGGTCGTACGCGACGCCCGCCGTGCCGCCGAACTTCTTCGCCTGCGCCTCGGTCTTGATGCCCTCGGCGCCCGTGAACGTGCCGCCCGACGGGATGCCGACCTCGATGAACGGGCCGTAGTCGGAGCGGCCGGTGAAGTCCGTGCCCTCGTGCGGATGGCCCTTGCGGTCGAGGAACTCGTTGATGTCGCGCTCCAGTTGCGCCGAGCCCGCGGGGCCGGGGCCCGCGCCCACGCGGTCGGAGTCGTCGCCGTCGTAGACGAAGAGCCCGTAGTTCGGCGAGGCGATCATGTCGAAGTTCAGGTAGAGCTTGATCTCCTTCTTGCCGAGGTCGCTCAGGTGGGTGACGTAGTGCTCGGAGCCGAGCAGTCCGTTCTCCTCGGCCGACCACCAGGCGAAGCGGACCTTGTTGCCGGGCCGCGGCTCCTTCTTGGCCAGTTCCTGGGCGACTTCGAGCAGGCCGGCCGAGCCGGAGCCGTTGTCGTTGATGCCCGGGCCCTCGGTGACCGAGTCGAGGTGCGCGCCGAGCATCACGGTGTTGGCCGCGTTGCCGTGGCGGGTCTCGGCGATCACGTTGTTGGTGGAGCGCGTCTCCTGGAGCTGGCGGATCTCGAAGGAGACGTTCACCGGACCCTTGGCCAGGTCGGCGGCCAGCTTCTCGCCGTCGGCCTTGGTGATGCCGCCGGTCGGGATCTTCCCCGCGGCTGCGTCGCCGAGGGTGCCGGAGAGCGCGCCGTCCGTGTTGTTGTAGACGACGGCGCCGATCGCGCCGGCACCGGCCGCGGCGGCCTGCTTCGCGGCGAACGTGCAGCCGCCGCGCTTGATCAGCGCGATCTTGCCGGTGAACGTCGACGAGGCGTAGTCGCTCTCGGTGCAGCCGGTCGTGTCGTCCACCGGCACGGCGGCCAGCGCGGCGCGGACACCGCCGACGGGAGTCGACTTGGTGAACGTCATCGCCTTGATGGTGAGGTCCGCGGGCGTCGGCGACAGGACCGACAGCTTCTCCGCCAGCGTCTGCGTGTAGACGAACTCGAACTTCTGGTACGAGACGTCGTACCCGTACCGCTTCATCTGCTGGTACACGTACGCGGCTGACGCGTCGTGCCCGAGGGAACCGGCGGCGCGGTGGCCGCCCGCCGAGTCAGCTATCTCCTGGAACTTCTCCAGGTGTTCGTAGGCGTCGTCGGCCGACGCGCGGGCGACCAGCTTCCTGGCCAGCTTCTCCGCGTCCTTCGCCGCGCGTTCGGCGGGGTCGTGACGGTGGGCTGCGGAAGGGGAGGCGGATGCCAGCAGGAGCGGGGTCGCGAGTGCGGCTGCGGCCAGGGTGGCCACGGCTCTGCGAGAGGATGCGTTCACAGAGGTCCTTCCCGGTGCGAACGTGGGTTGAGTGGAAGCTAGCGATCTGTTGGGGGTTCTGTGAACACCCGTGCCCCAACTGACGGCTCATTTCATCCCACTAGCACCCGGACGCGTCCATTCCGCGCCCACGTACCGCCATCAGCGCTTTTTCGTGGTCGCCTTCTGCGCCTTGGCGGCCGCCTTCTTCTCCTGCTTGTACGCGCGCACCCGGGCCAGCGACTCGGGGCCGGTGATGTCGGCCGCCGACCGGAAGGAGTCCTTCTCGCCGTACGCCCCGGCCGCCTCGCGCCATCCCTCCGGCGTGACGCCGTACTGCTTGCCCAGCAGCGCCAGGAAGATCTGTGCCTTCTGCTCGCCGTAGCCGGGCAGCGCCTTCAGCCGGGCCAGCAGTTCGGCGCCGCTCGACACGTCGCGCCACACGGCGCTCGCATCGCCGTCGTACTCGTCGACGAGGAACTGGCACAGCTCCTGCACCCGCTTGGCCATCGACGCGGGGTAGCGGTGCACGGCCGGCTTCTGCCGCAGCAGCTCGCCGAAGGCGTCCGGGTCGTACGCCGCGATCTGAGCGGCGTCCAGGTCGTCGGCCTCCAGGCGCTGCGCGATCGTGAAGGGGCCGGTGAACGCCCACTCCATGGGGATCTGCTGGTCGAGCAGCATGCCGACGAGGGCGGCGAGCGGGCTGCGGCCGAGCAGTGCGTCGGCCTCGGGCTGCTGGGCGAGGTGAATTGTGGCGTCCATGTTCCGATGATCACCCGCCCGCGCGGTGGACCGCACCTCAGACGCGAGCCGGCCTCCCCGTGTCCGGAGGTGACGTGCACCGGGCAGGGAGAGCGCGTGGCGTGCCGCCGCTTGGCGGTCGGCAAGGACGCCTTCCCTGTCATCGGCGGTCGTGGCCCCCAGGAGCGCCCCGGGGACCTGCGGCGCGCAGCGGCGCAGGTCCCCGGTTCCGGGCGCGCGGTTCACGCATCGCCTCCGCCTTCCAGGATGGGCCGGATCACGACCGGGTACTCCGTGGTCCCCTCCGGGGTCGGGCACTGCGCGATCCGCGCGGCGATCTCCGTGACCCGCTCCAGGCTCTCGCACTCCAGGACCCAGTAGCCGGCGACGAGTTCCTGGGTTTCGCTGTACGGCCCGTCGCTGATCACCGGCCGGCCGTCCCTGCCGGAGGTGACGTGGCGGGTGAGCGCGGGTTCGGCGAGCCCCTGCCCGTCGACGAACTCACCAGATTTCGCGAGGTCGTCGTTCACGGACTGCATGAACAAGTACATCGCCTGGATCTCCTTCTCGCTCCACGCGGGAGCCCCCAGCGACGCCTTGCCGCGCATCGCCTCGTAGTCGGCCTGCGTGCCCTGCACCATCACCAGGTACTTCATGGTCTCGCTCCTTCGTCCGGCGTCCTTCATCCCTCGCTGCCTCCCCTTGTGGGCAACTCTCACAGGGACGTCGGAGCGGGTGCCGGATTCCGGGCAGGGCACGCCGGTTTTTCTCGGACGGTCGCGGCGGCGGCCCGTGCCCGAAGCCGAGATCGTGCGAAGAGGCCCGGGCGGCCGCCGTGTCAGCGCAGCCCGTGTCTGCGGGCTACCATGCGCTCGACGGCCGTCCTCGGCAGCAGCCTGCGCAGGGCGAACACCACGGGCGCGTTGCTGCCCACCGCGTAGAGCGGCTTCGGCCGTGCGGCCTCGATCGCTCGCACCACGGTGGAGGCGACGTGCCGGGCCGGGATGCCCTTCGCCTCGTTGGCGTTGAGCGCGGCGAGCATGGTGCGGTACTCCGCCAGGAACGGCGAGTCGTCGGCGACGTACTGCGTGCGGCGCTCGCTGATGCCCGTGCTGACCGAGCCGGGCTCGACCGTGGTGATGCCGACGCCGTACGGGGTGACCTCGCGCCGCGCCGCGCTCGCGAAGCCCCTGATCGCCGCCTTGGAGGCGACGTACGAGGAGCGGTAGGCGAGCGGGAAGCTGGCCAGCATGGAGCCGACCATGATCACCCGGCCGCGCCGGCGGGCCCGCATGCCGGGCAGCAGGAGCTGGGTGAGCCGTACGGGCCCGAGGACATTGAGGCGGAACAGTCGTTCCAGTGCCTCCATGGGCAGCTCCTCCAGCGGCCCGTTCTGGCTCTCGCCCGCGTTGTTGACCAGGACGTCCACCGCACCGGCCGCCGCGGCGCACGCCTCGATCGAGGCGTCGTCGGTGAGGTCGAGGGCCAGGTACGTGACGCCGGGGACCGGGTCGGCGACCGATTGCGGATCGCGGCTGGTGCCGTAGACGCGGTAGCCGCGCTCGACGAGCGCCGCCGCGACGGCGGCGCCGATGCCCGACGACGCGCCCGTCACCAGGGCCGTGCCCCGGGGCGTCACGCCAGCCGCCGGGCGATCGCGAGGCCGGCTGCCCGGCCGGAGAAGACGCAGCCGCCGAGGAACGTGCCCTCCAGCGCGTTGTAGCCGTGTACCCCGCCGCCGCCGAAACCGGCGACCTCGCCGGCCGCGTACAGACCGTCGAAGACGGACCCGTCGGGGCGGACCACCTGCGAGTTCAGCGTCGTCTCCAGACCGCCGAGCGTCTTGCGGGTCAGCAGGTGCAGCCGCACGGCGATCAGCGGACCCTGTTCGGGGTCGAGGAGGCGGTGGGGCTTCGCGACCCGGGTGAGCCGGTCGGGCCAGTACGCGCGGGCGTTGACGACGGACATCAGCTGGAAGTCCTTGGTGTACGCGTTGTCCACCGCGCTGTCGCGTGCCAGGACTTCCCGTTCGACCTGCGCGTAGTCGAGTTCGCAGTCGGGCGTCAGGGCGTTCATGCCCTTGACCAGCTCCTTGAGGTTGGGCCGTACGACGAAGTCCTCGCCGTGGTCGAGGAACGCCTGCACCGGCCCGGGGGCGCCCTTCTTCGCGCGCGACAGCACCAGCTTCAGGTCCTTGCCGGTGATGTCGGGGTTCTGCTCGGAGCCGGAGAGTGCGAACTCCTTCTCCACGATCGCCCGCGTCAGCACGAACCAGGTGTGGTCGTGCCCGGTGCCCACGATGTGCTTCAGCGTGGCGAGCGTGTCGTGGCCGGGGAACAGCGGAACGGGGAGCCTGCGCCCGGTCGCGTCCAGCCACAGGGAGGACGGGCCGGGGATGATCCGGATCGCGTGGTCCGGCCAGATCGGGTCCCAGTTCCTGATGCCCTCGGTGTAGTGCCACATGCGGTCGCGGTTGATGATCGAGCCGCCCGCGCGCTCGGTGATCCCCAGCATCCGGCCGTCGACGTACGCGGGAACACCGGTGATCATCGACGCAGGCGCGGGCCCGAGGCGGCCGGCCGGCCAGTTCCCGCGGACCAACTCCTGGTTGCCGCCGATGCCGCCGGAGGTCACCACCACCGCCTGCGCACGGAACTCGAACTCGCCGGCCGGCTCGCGGGAGGAGGCGACCCCGCGCGGCAGATCGGACACTTCGAGGACGGTGCCCCGCACACCGACGGCCGCCCCGTTCTCGACGATCAGCCCGTCGACCCGGTGCCGGTGACGGAAGGTCACCAGACCACGGGCGGCCGCGGCGAGCACAGGCTCACGGAAGACCCGCACAGCCTCGGGGCCGGTGCCCCAGGTGATGTGGAAACGCGGAACGGAGTTGCCGTGCCCGCCCGCCGTACCGGCGCCGCGCTCGGCCCAGCCGACGGTCGGCATCACCCGCAGTCCGAGCCGCTGCAGGTATGCACGCTTCTCGCCGGCGGCGAAGTGCACGTACGCCTCCGCCCACTTGCGCGGCCAGCGGTCCTCGCGCTCCCGGTCGAAACCGGCCGAGCCCAGCCAGTCGGACATGGCCAGGTCGACGGAGTCCTTGATGCCCATCCGCCGCTGCTCGGGGCTGTCGACGAAGAACAGACCGCCGAGCGACCAGAACGCCTGACCGCCGAGGTTGGCCTCGCTCTCCTGGTCGACGACCACCACCCGCCGTCCCGCGCGGGTCAGTTCGTACGTCGCGACGAGACCGGCCAGTCCCGCTCCCACGACGATGACGTCGGCGTCCTCGCTCACGCTGCCTCCTCCGTGCTCACGCTGTCTCCTCCGTGCCGGGCGTGCTGTATGCCTGCAGAACGTGTTCGAACAGCTCCTCGCGGCGCCTCGCCGGCGCCTCGCTGGCCGGTTCGAGCAGCACCTGCACCGCGGTGCCGTCGTGCACGGCGACCAGGGCCTGCCCGAGAGCCGTCACATCGGGGACCCGCCGCCCGGTCCGCGCGAGCGCCTCGACGACGACCGGCAGGATCGTGTCGAGGATCGCCCGCTCGCGGGCCGCCATGACGCGCCGCAGGGACGGATTGCGCAGCGCGTGCGCGGTGAACTCGGCCGTCACCCGGTACCAGACGTCGTCCACGGGGATCGCGCGGAGCGCGGCCCGCAGCGCTTCCTCGGGCGTCGCGGCGGACACGTCGCCGAGCGCCTCGCGCAGATCGGCGAGCATGCGCTGCGAGCGTTCCTCCCACATGGCGAGGAACAGCTCGTCGAGGGAGGTGAAGTTGGAGTAGAAGGCGCCTCGTGTATAGCCGGCGCGCTCGCAGATCTGCTCCACGGTCGAGCGGCCGAAGCCCTCGTCGGCGAACACCTGGAGGGCGGCGTCGAGCATGCGCCGCCGTGTCCGGGCGCGACGCGCGGTGACGCGCTTGGGGGCGGGCGCTGATCCGGAAGCCGGATGAGTGCCGCCTGCCGTAGTGGACGCGGGTGCGGGTGCGGTGCCGTGTGCGGTGGTGGATGCGGGTGCGGTGCCGTGTGTGGTCGCGGGCATGACCGACTCCCCTCGTTCGATGCGCGAACGTATCGGATGCATTCGTGTATCGACAAGGGATGTGCACCGGCCGGCCCGCCCTTCCGGCCGTCCCGTCCTTCCGGCCGTCCCGTCCTTCCGGCCGTCCCGTCCTTCCGGCCGTCCCGCGCTACCAGGTCGGGCGCGCGCTGACGCCGCCGTCCACCACCAGGTCGTGGCCGCTGATCCAGGCCGCGGCGTCCGAGGCGAGGAACACGCACGCGTTGCCGACGTCCTCGGGGCGGCCCAGCCGGGTCAGGGGCGCGGACCGGGTCCAGCGGCGGACGCCGTCGGGCCACACCTCCTCGATGCCGTCCCGGTGGATGAGGCCGGGGGAGACCGTGTTGACGCGGATGCCGCGCGGGCCGTACTCCAGTGCCGCCGCCCGCGCGAACATGATCAGAGCGGCCTTCGCGGAGCTGTAGTGCGCGTGCCCGGGAGCCGGACGGCTGCCCTCGATCGAGGCGATGTGCGTGACCGTACCGCCGCCCTGGCCCGCCATCACGCCGACGGCGGCCTGGGTGCAGCAGAAGGCGCTGGTCACCTGGGCGTCGGACATGCGGCGCCAGTCGTCGGCCGTCATGCCCGCGAGTTCCTGGACGGGCTGGATCCCCGAGCTGTTGACCAGCGCGTCCAGCCGCCCCCGCCACGAGGCCGCCGCGTCGACGAGCCGGTGGCACGCGCGCTCGTCCGTCAGGTCCGCCTCGACCGGCAGCGCCGCACCGCCCATGGCCGTGATCGCCGCCGCGAGCTCCGCGACCGGCCGTCCGCCCGGCCGGTGGTGGAGCACGACGGCGGCGCCGGCCTGCGCGAACCGCCTCGCGATGCCCCCGCCGATCAGCCCGCTCGCTCCGGTGACGAGCGCGACGGAGCCCGTGAGCCGGGGCAGCGAGGGGTCTGGGGACCCGCTGCTCGCGGGGTTCCCCGGCCGGGCGGTCGCCGCATCGGCCGATACGGCGGGCGTGCGGTCGGGCGGGTGGTCAGCCATCGGTCTCCTCGTCGGTCACCCCGGTCATGCGCAGGGGCGCGTGCGGCCGGCACAGCGCCCGGATACGGTCCGCCTCCTGCGGGTACCGGGCGACGAGTTCGCCGACGTGCCCGCCCTCGTAGTCGGAGGCGACGAAGCCGGGGGACATGGTCGTACCGCACAGCGACCACGCCCCGCCCGGTGCCACGCGGGCACCCATCCAGGTGCCGGCGGGCACCACGGTCTGCACGCGCCCTCCGGAGCCCGGGCCGGCCAGCAGCTCGACCCGGCTGCTGCCGTCGGGGGCGAGGAGCAGCAGCTCCAGCCGGTCGCCGCCGTAGAAATGCCACACCTCGTCGACCGGCAGCCGGTGCAGGGCCGAGAAGCCGTCGTCGCCTGCGGTGAGCAGCACGATGATCGCCGACCCGGCCGGGCGCCCCGCGGCGTCCGGCGGCCCCGCCCAGGTCCGGCGGAACAACCCGCCCTCCACCGGCAGCCGTTCCAGCCCGTAGAGCGCGGTCAGTCCGGCGACCGTCTCCGCGACGTCCGCCCGCTCGTCCCGGCCGCCTCCGCCGATCAGCCTGCACATCGTCGACACCCCTTCCGGGCGTACGCCCGCGGTATGCGGTCCCTGCCGGGGCGGACCGCCTCCGCTCCACGACGTCGGCGGACACGGTGCGTTTCGGCCCATCTGTACCCCGATACGGCCAGGAATTAGACATCTGACGACATCTCATCCCGATTCCCGTCGGCGGTATTCGTCCGCCGGTGCGCCGGGCGAAAGTGCACGTCAGTTGGCGTTGTCGTGAAGAAGTATTCACCGTCAAAAGCGGAGCGTAGGTTGCCAGTTGGTCCTTTGGCGTGATCTGATCCTGTGGTGCGGGGGTCGTGATTGCCGATACCCGCTCCAGGCGTCGGGCAACCGTGTGTGCCGGCCTGCTTTCCTTTGACGCGTCCGTTCTGCGTCAGTCCAGGAATCCCCCATCATGAAAAGGGAGAGAAAGTGCGTAACGACTTCACCCCTGTCGAGACCGCCGAGATTTCCGACAGCGAGCTGGACGGCATTTCGGGTGGTATCGCCAGCGCCCACGCCGGTGTCAACGGCTACGGTGCTGCCGTGAACGTCGGTGACGTCGTCGGGGCTGCCCAGTCCGTCGCGTCCGTCGTCCCGGTCGCCGCGGTCACCGGTGCGGCCCAGGGTCTCGTCTCGGTGCAGACCACCGGCATCTGAGAACGACCCGCCTCACGGTCTTCTCGGCCCTTCGGCCAGAGGCATTGCCCGCCCCACCCCGCGTTTGTGCGGGTGACGAGGGCGGGCCAGGGCCCCGGAATATCCAGTCCCGGGGCCCATACGCATGTCCGCACCGGAATCGGAACGGCATGCTTTTTCCGTATCGACGCAGACCTTTCGATATCGGTACGGGCCTTTCCTGTGCGGATGCGTACCTTCCCGTATCGAGCGGATCAGCGGGCGGCGGTGATTTCGGTACGGGATGGCGCATCCGAACCCGCGACGACCGCGCCGGGCCGGGAACGCAGCCCGAATACGCTGACAGCAGTTCCCCGGGCGAGCCGGTGGCGGCCACGTTGACCGCGGTGACGGCGGACAGCCCCAGTGCGGCCCCGAACTGGAACGCGGTGTAGAGCAGCGCGCCTGCCGCTGCTCGCCGTCGCCGGGGGCGTGCCGGACCACTGGCTGGAGCAGCGCCGCCCGGCCCGCACGCCGGGCGGCCGCCCGATCGGCCGCGGCCCCGCCGTCGCCAACATGCAGGAGGCCCTCATGCTGGTCGCGGGTGGCAAGGGCGCTCTGCTCTCGACCGCGCACTCCGCCACGTACCACGCGCGGCCCGGGGTGACCTACGTCCCGTTCGTGGACGCCGAGCCCGTCGGCTACGGCCTGGTCTGGCGCGCCGGAGACGACACGGGCGCGGTCCGCGCCTTCGTCCGCACGGCACACGAGGTGGCCGGGTCGCCGGCCTGAGCGCGCTCAGCCCGGCAGCTCCGTGCGCTCCCACCACTCGTAGACGGGCAACGCCCCCTCGGCGGTCTCCTGCCGCCGCGACGTGGCCTTGAAGTGCTCGTACCCGCCCCGGAACGGGATCTTGAGGTCGCTCCCGGGCGCGGCCGTTCCGGAGAGGGAGACGATCCGCTCCGGAAGATCCTTGGGCCCGCCTTCGAGGACTGCTTTCGTTGCGTCGGTCATGACGGCAGTGTCCCCAAAGCCCGCCTGTGCCCGGCCGGTGACGCGCCGCAGGTCGTGTTCTGCGGCCCTGCGGGCCGCTCCCGGTCGATCACCCTCAGCAGGGGCCGTCGCGATTCCCCGAAAGTCTTGACTTGCGGTGAATCGGGAGGAAAATCCCATATACACCAGAAAACCAGAGCGAGCCGTACCGTCGGAGGAGACGTCCACCGACCGGCGCGACCCACTTGGGTGGCTCTGGCCAGGCCCCCGGCAGATCCGCTTCGAGGTCAGGGTTCACAGCGACGACTGGAACTCATGGCACGGAGAGGACTACCGGGGACTGCATGTCCGGGCCCGGACGGGCGCGAATGCAACCAGAACCGCTGCACTCACAGGAGCGCAGCCCCTGCTTCATTCCCTGCGCCAGGCGCTGAGCAGTTGTTCCGGGCCGTACGCAGCCTGCAGACCGGAACAGTCGACCCTGTTACGTGAGACGGCCACGAGTGGCACCGGCTCGTCGGTGATCGCGGCCCGGTGCTTCTGCAGTGCGGCCAGGTCGTGGCTGTCGAACGCGGAGTTCTCCAGCCACTTGACCGAACCGAGGAAGAGCAGCTCCTTGGCCACCGGCTGCCGGTCGGCACCCACCAGATCGATTTCGACGTCGTTGCTGCGGGTCCAGTACCCCCCGATCGCCGGTGTGGCAGGCAGGAGCCCGTCCGGCAGGAGGCGGGCGAGGGATTTCCGGACGAGGGGCTCGATCGCGCGCCCCCGCCAGCTCGTCCACTGCTCCTGGATCCGGCGCAGCGTGAGATCTCCCCGCATCCGTTCGATCTCCGCCATGTGCGGATCCAGAAACGCGAGCCAGAACCGGAGGTAGGGGTCGGCCACGCGGTAGCGGCGTTCCTTCGACGGCCTCAGCGAGAGGGGCAGCTCGGCTGCCACCACCCGTTTCCCGGTCAGGACATCAGTGGCTCGGATGAGAGTGGTGTGGGAGATGCCGCCCGCCGCGCGCGCGATGTTGGTGAAGGTTCTCTCCCCGCTTCCGATGGCCCGAAGGACTTCTCTGCTCATCGCCTGCGGCGGAAACTCCGCGGCCAGGGACCGTTCGGCGGAGACCAGCAGCGCCGAGATCGGGTTGTCCAGCGAATCACGGAGGAACTCCCAGACATCGGCTCCCGGCCGCCACTCCGCGCAGATCAGCGGAAGACCGCCCGTGATCAGGGCGGCGTCGAAGGCAGCCGCCGGCGCAAGCCCGAGCATCTCGCCGATGTCGGCCGGGTTCAGCGGCCCCACAACCATTTCCCGGCCTCGCTGGTGGAAGGGGCGCTCGTAGCTGTTCAGTGCCTCCATCATCGACAGGTCGGATCCGACCAGGAGGAGGAGCACGGGTTTGCGGCTGAGCAGGCGGTCCCATGCACGCTGGAGCATGCCCTCGAAGGCGTCGATGCGGTCCATGAGGTAGGGAACCTCGTCCATGACGACGACGCTTGGTCTGTCGTCGGGAAGGATTTCCGCGAGGAGCCTGAATGCGGCGTTCCACTGCTCCGGAGTCTCCTCCGCGAACAGTTCGCGCTCCGGGAGCGTGGATCTGGTGACAGCGTCGAGCAACTCGGTCAGCTCGCCCTCCGCCGTGCCGCCCGCCGCGGTGAAGAAGAGGTACGGCACGTCCGTGCGCCGGAGGAACTCCTCGACAAGACTGGACTTGCCGACCCGCCGCCGTCCGCGCATCAGGATGCACTGACCCGGTTTCACCGACCCGACGGCGTCGCGAACCGACTGCAAGGCGCTGCCGAGCACGCTCAGCTCGCGGTCCCGCCCGATGAAACGCCGCATTCGGAAGCCTCCCGCGAGCAATGGTATCGGCAGAGATAGTATCGCCGCCGATACCATCTCTGCTCAGGTCGCTCGGCGACCCGACGGGCGGTGCTCCAACGGGCACGGCTGAACACGCCGGCTAGTGGCCCGGAGCGGTCGCTCGAAGCGGCACCGTTCCCTCAGAGCTTGCCTCCCACCAGGACAGTGCGATGACCACCCAGCGCGCGTGCGAAGCGTTCGAGAAAGCTGGGGCTGAACTCGGGCCAGCCCCAGAACTCGAAGCCCAGGGAGCCGAACGCGTAGTAGTCGTTGTCCCAAGTCCACGCAGTCAGGTCGCCGGCTCGACTGCAGCGTGGGCAGGCAACGGCAGCTCGGCCGGTGCCGCGCCAGGTGCCGATGGCCTTGTCGAAGGGCTCCCAGGCACCCTCGATCACGTCCCACTCTTCGGTATACAGGTCCACATGGCCGGCACAGAAAGGGCAGACCGCGTACTTGGCATCGCCCTGGCCGGATGGCGTCCCTTGACGTGGTGTAGCCGATCAAGGTGAGGGAGTGCGCCGGGTGCGTGTGCCGATGGGCTTTCGCTCCCTGCCCGCAAGGTGGGCCATCGTGCAACTCTCCGTAGTGAACGGGCAGTTCAACGCGGGAGGTGCAGGATGGCCCTGTCTCAGCATGACTTACTTCGGCTGCTTGAGTCACTACGTTCGGCGGACGGGCTCGAACTTGTCCGGCACGTGGCCGAGCGGATGCTCCAGGAGCTGATCGAGGCCGAGGCCACAGTCCGGATCGGCGCGGAGTGGAACGAGCACACCGAGACGCGCACTGCGCTTCGCAACGGCCACCGCGACAAGACGCTCAGCACCCAGGCCGGCGATCTGGACCTCGCGATCCCCAAGCTCCGGTCGGGCAGCTTCTTCCCCGCCCTGCTGGAGCGACGCCGCCGCATCGACCAGGCCCTGTACGCGGTCATCATGGAGGCTTACGTGCACGGCGTGTCCACGCGGTCGGTCGACGACCTGGTCAAGGCCCTCGGCGCGGACACCGGGATATCCAAGAGCGAGGTCTCGCGGATCTGCCAGGACCTGGACGGCCAGCTGACCGCGTTCCGTGCCCGGCCCCTGGACCACGTCCGCTTCCCGTACGTCTATCTGGACGCGACCTACTGCAAGGCCAGGGTCGAGCACCAGATCGTCTCCCGCGCCGTGGTGATCGCCACCGGGATCACCGAGGACGGCGGCCGGGAGGTACTGGGAGTGATGGTCGGCGACAGCGAGACCGAGGTGTTCTGGACCGAGTTCCTGCGTCACCTGCGCGAACGCGGTCTGACCGGGGTCCGGCTCGTCATTGGCGACCACCACCTGGGACTGGTCAAAGCCATCCGCAAGGTCATGCTCGGGGCCGCCTACCAGCGCTGCAGGGTTCACTTCCTGCGCAACGTGTTCAGCGTGATCAACAAGGAAGCGGCCGAGATGGCCGCCGCCACCATCCGCACGATCTTCGCCCAGCCCACTGCGGATGCGGTCCGCACCCAGCTCGACACCGTCGCCGACATGCTCGGAAAACAGTTCCCCAAGGTCAAAGACATGCTGCTGGCGGCGAAGGACGACCTGACCGCCTTCGCCGCCTTCCCCGAGCGACATTGGAAGAAGATCCAGTCCACGAACCCGCTGGAGCGGATCAACCGCGAGGTCAAGCGCCGCACCGACGTTGTCCAGGTCTTCCCCAACGATGACGCGCTCCTACGGCTGGTCACCGCCGTGCTCTTCGAACTGCACGACGAATGGATCGCTTTCCCCCGCCGCTACCTGCCCGAGGGAAGCATGGACCAGCTCTACCCCTCCGAACGCCCCGAAAGCGCCCCTGCGCTACCCAACACCACCAACACAACCGCTGGATGATCGGCTACACCACGACAAGGGACATGACCCGGAGCCGTCAATGACGCCTCTTCGGACGACTGGACGGCCTGCCTTGGCGGTGCCGCTCGGAGAAGCCCACTGATGCCGACCGGTACCCCATCCGCTCTTGACCGCCATGAACTTTGCATCGCAAAGTTAGACCTTCAACGGGCGACCATCCGGCGGTCCGTTCACCCGCGCTGCCAAGCGCCGAGCACAGGGGGACACATGGGACCGTCCGCACCGAGCAGCGCGGGATCCGAACCAAGAGCGGAAGCGGCCGCCTTGTTGGCCGTGGTGGAAGGTCTCCGGTCCAGGACCCGCACGCTGGTGAACGGCGCATGGATTCCCCTTCTCGGGTTCGGGCTTCTCGCACTGGCGGCCGTTCCGATCGCTCGGAACGCCTTCAACTTCGGAACTCACGGGCGTTACATCGGGTCCTATCCGGCTTTCGCCTATGCCGAGTTGACCGGATTGTGCGTTGTCCATGAACCGGGAACTCCTTGTCTGGAGGGCGAGTTCGACGGCGCCTTCCTGCGCTTCGCGGCCTGGGGCGTGTGGTTCGCGCTCCTTCCCCTCGCATGGTTCGTCTTCGCCCGCTGGTACCGTCTGCGTGGTGAGGACCGGGGTATCGTCCCCCGGCGCGGCGTGTGGGTCCGCGCGACCGCCATTACCACCGCAGTGATCACGATGGCCCTGGTGGCGCTGCTGTTCGGCAGGAACCAGCCTTGGGAGGCCCTGCTGCTGGAGAACAGCTACGCCTCTCCGTGGTACCTGGTAGGCATCGGTCTCCTCGCCTTCGGCATTGCCGAACGCAGCTGGATCGCCGCAGCGGCCGGCATCGCTCACGCCCTGCTGCTCACCGGGTACCTGGGAGCCTCCTGGGGCAGTGGATGGCTCCCCTGGCAGCATCCCACCGACCCCGGTTGGGCCGACGGACCGCAGGCCAAGGCTCTCCTGCTCGCCGCCATCCCGTTCCTCGCCGGTCTGTGCGAGCGGGCGGTGGTCCACCGCCGGGACATATCCGGTGTCGCCGGTGCGGATACGGTCGTCTCATGAGCGTCGAGGACGCGACCGCTTCACAGGACGGCCAAGAGGGGCTGCATCCCACCCAGGAGCTGGACGACACCGTCCACCAGCGAGTGCGGCTGGGCATCCTCACCATCACCCGCGAGGCCGACCGGGTCGAGTTCAGCTTCCTGAAGAGACAACTGGCCGTCACTGACGGAAACCTCTCCCGGCATCTAAAGGTGTTGGAGGAATCGGGAATGATCACCCTGGAGAAGGGCTACGCCGGCCGGCGCCCCCGAACGTGGGTTGCCCTCACCCGTGACGGTGCGCAGGCCCTGGACGCCGAACTCCGTGCTCTACGCGCACTCGTACTACGCCTGGAAACGCCCCATCTTGCGCCCCGCTCGCCCGACATGTGATCACCGCTCTAGGAGTTCGATCGGACGGGTCTTGCAGAGCACTCGGCTGCGCAGGGACAGACCCCTCGCGGTCGTCCAATGCCACTCCTGTCTGCCGTCGTTGATGTCATCCGTGGATGTCAGATGACACGCCTGCCGTGAGGTGTCGCGCCAACTATGGCCGTTGTAAGGGAGATCACCTTCTGGGAGGATTTCGCTATGTGGATAGCAGTGTTGGGCTTGATCCTGCTACTCGGTGCGGCCTCGGCGATCAACCAGGCGCGCAAAGGGCGGTGGTACACCGCTGGTGGGGTCCTTCTCCCGATCCTGGGTGTTGACTTGATGCTGTTTGGCGGAGTGGAACGGCATACCTCGTTCTTCTGGCTGGGTGTCCTCCTCGCCGTCGCCGGGTTCGGCATGGAGTTCATGGCTTACTGGAGGACTCGTGCATCCGGGGCCGAATAGATGCCTGAAGCCCCAATTTGGAAGATCGCGTAACCAGGCTGGGCCTGACCTGGGAAGACGCTGACCTGCGCGTTCCCGGAACGCTCGCCGACGGGTTCCGTTGTTCCCCGTCATTCGCCGTCCGATCGGGCACGTAGGGGGCATGTTCGCCGCCAGTCCGGGGTGCGGGCGGGGTCCGCTTACCTGTCAGGTCATCGACCCAATGCGTCGGCATGCCATGCTCCCGGTGTACGGAGCTCGATCGACCGGAAGGACGCCATGCCCGCCTACGCCATAGCTCACCTGCAAGAGGCCGCTGTGCCCGCTGCCGCTAGCGCGCCGCCGGGCGGGGCCGCCGCTGGCGAAGACAGGGCGGCGGCCCCGCCGACAAGGCGGCGCGCGCCCGCGCCGTGCGCGGGCCTTGAACCCGTAAAGAAAGTTGTTACTCAGGCCGGGGCTCGGAGTGTGTCCGGTCCCGGGAGATGCTTGACACTTCGGTCCCAGCTGATGGTTGACAGTGGCCGTGATCGGCTTTTCTGTGCGCGTCGTTGCGGCGTGTGTGGGGAGGCCGGGATTGGCGCTGGTGGAGT
>NZ_JBKFFO010000050.1:0-6482 GCF_046506645.1 Streptomyces sp. 5K101
GGTGATGGCCATGCACGCGTCCTGACGACGCCCCGCACACCGGGCAGGCCACGGTGTCCTGCGGAGTCCGTGCCCGCACCACGATCCGCTCACCCTCGTCGACCACATCCTCGATGACCAACGGGGAAAGACCCGAAAACACCGTCTGCACAAACTCATTGACATCCTTCACACGAATGTCAACGACCCTCACGACTCTCCGTCACCACCGAATGCGAGACAGGGCCGATCGATTGACAGACCCACCCAACGGCCCCTGGGTAGTGGCCCCGGGGACCGCGCTGGGCACGGGCCCGGGGCCACCGGGGTGGATCAGGGGTTGCAGGTCGCGCCGGTGTCACGCCCTTCACACCGCCGCGGTGGACGAGCGGCTCAACGAGCACGGGTTCATTGTTCCGGGGTGGGGCACGTCGGGGACCGGCAGTACAGGGTGGTGTGAGGGTCTAACGCACTCGCTTGCTGCGCAGCACCAGCCACAGTAGCCATGCCTGAACGAGGCCGCCGAGCGTGAGAAGCAGGACGTAGGCGGTTCCCTGGGCGGGAATGAACCCCAGCAGCAGCGAGCTGGGCAGGGTAACCAGGAACAGCCACATGGCGGCGAAGCTCCCCGGCTGCAGTGCGCTGGCGATGATGACGAATGTGGCCACGGCGAGCACGATCACCGCATAACCACCGGAGATCGCCAGGGCGCCGGTTCCCCGACGGTACCGGGCGGCGGCTTCCTTCAGGCGTTGTAGCGGACGAAATGGCATCGTGCAACCTTTCGAAAGGCTGATGCCGCGCGGTCCGGCAACGTCGTGTTGCCGGACCGCGCGGCAGTGCTGGTGTCAGGTGTTACTTGCCGTTGTTCGGGTCACCGGCGCGCACGCCCTGGCGGTAGATCCAGGCGTCCGCTTCACACGCCCAGCGGCTCCATGCGGAGTATGCCGGGCAGGTGTGGTCTTTCAGGGTGATGTAGAAGAGGTCGTCAACGCTTTCCTTCTCCGCGTACTTCGCGTAGCCGGTGGCGATGAGGCCGTACCCGTAGTCGTGCATGTCGCATGCTGGACGGAAGTCGAAGCCGTCTGGCTGGTCCGGTGCAGTGGTGCAGTGGTCGTAGTAGATGCCAACGATCGACTTACCCGTCGGCGTCACTTTCCACGACGGGCTCCGCCAGCCGTAGTGGCGCACCGGGTCCGCCCAGCAGGTGTTCGCGCCCCACATGTAGTTTCTGGCCGAGCACAGCTGCGCAGGGCTCACGTCGCTGTCGCCCTTGGTCGCTACGACTTCGCCGTTCGACTCGTACCGCATTGTCCAGGATCCCCGCAGCAGCGAGTCGACCTTGGTGAGACGGCTTTGGTCGTCGTACGCATATGAACTCTGTTGGCCGGCGTTCGGATTTGCAACGACGGCAAGTCGCCCGGCGCTGTCGTAGAGGTAGGTGGCAACAGTCGTTGGTACCGCGTTGCGGTGTGCGGCGGACGCAATGCTGTCGATCATTCCCCGGCTACTGCCCAGGTTCGTGGCCATCGCGGTGGTGGCCGTCGCATAGCTGATGTCCGCGTAAGCGCCGCTGGCGTCACCGCGGGTCAGTCGCTTCACTCGGCCGAGGGCGTCGTAGGTGACGCGGTCCATGCCCGCATCTGGTGTGCCTACGGCGGTGACTCGCCACTGGCCTGCCACCATGCGCCAGACGAAGGTGAGCTGCTTGCTGCCGGTGCGCTCGATAATCTCGTCTGCGTCCCTGGTCAGCTCAGATCCGTCGGCGGCGCGATAGCAGTTTCCACCAGTGTGCTCGTACCGGTGTGCTGCTCCGTTCGGCGCGATGACCCGCACCTCATCGCCGGCCACCTCCAGCGAGAACGCAGTCATACCGCCCAGAAACTCGGCCTGCCAACCGCTGCCGAACACCATCAGGTCGTTGCGTTCGGCCAGATGCGGCGGCAAGGGGGCAGCGAGGTGCTGCCGTGAAAGCGAAAACTCAGGGATGTCGGTGTCGGTGACGACGAACCCGCCGAACGACGGATCCAACCGACCCGGGCCGATCTCCCGCACCTGGGATGCGTCCCTGGTGGGCAGCGCCGCTGCGGTGCCGTCGGCTGCCCACGACTGTTGAGTGTCGGACGGTTGGGGGGTCGCTGCCTGTGCTGGCACCGCACCGCCCAGCAGCAGCCCGGCGGCGACCACCGGGGCGAGGAGGGCCCGGCACAGCCGCCGGGCGGGGTGGGATCTCATGGATGCGTTGTCTCCTTCGTTGATTCCGCGATTCCGACGGCAGGGGCAGAAGTCAGGCCGTCGTGCGGGAGAGCACCTTGCCGGTGCGGGCGTCGATCTCGACTCGGTCCACGTCCGGGACGGGGGCCTTCGACCAGCCCGCCAGGCCGCGGTCGAAGGTGACCGTCCAGCGGCTGGCGTGCCAGGTGTCGGCCGTCACCGTGGCGGCCGTCGTGTGGTCGCCGGTCAGTTCGCGGGCCGTGGCTTCGGCCTGGGCGGCGGTCACCGGGAAGGCGGCGGTGTCGGCGGTGCCCTGGGCGGCGGAGAAGTAGACAACCGCGCCGCTGCGCCGGTCCAGCTCGACGGTCACCTCACGGGCGGCGTCCCGGCTGTCGGCGACGGTCCGCCAGCGCAGCAGCCGCACCGCGTCGCCCTCGATGTGGCTGACGGTCTCGTCGGCGGTCAGCCGCCAGTCCGTGCCGAAGCCGGGGACGTTGGCCGCGGCGAACTCCGCAGCGGCGGCCCGCGCCTGGGCAGCGGTCAGGGTCACCTCTCCCTCGGTCGACGGGGTGCCCACCGCGTCCAGCACGGTGCCGTCCTGCCGCTGCCGGTACTGGACGCCCTCGGCGGTCGTCACGTCCGTCAGCTCGGCGCCGTCCGGCCCCTCGGTGCTGGTCGTGGCGGTGGGGGTGAGCTGGCCGAAGGCGGTGAAGGGGAGGGTGGCCAGCGGCTGGCTGTTCAGCGGCTCGCCGTTGCCGGCGGGCTTGAGGCGGACGCCGGCCGGGTTGCTGACGGCGCCCCGGATGGCGTACTTGTCCCAGCCGCCGGCCTTGCCCTCCTTGGCCACCAGGTCGCTGCGGGCCCGGGACAGCGCGGTGTTGATGGTCACGCCGGTTTTGGCGTGGTAGCCGAAGCGGTCCCAGAAGTAGTTGCCGGAGTAGTTGGTCAGGCTAATCGACGTTCCGGAGGAGGTTGCCGGGAAGTAGACCAGATCGCTGAAGGTGATCACGGAGTCGACGCCCCGCGACACGGCGGCGTCGTTGAAGTTCCCCCACGAGTCGGAGAGCGAGGTATAGCAGCCCGCCAGCACCATCAGCCGCATGTCGTCGACCTCCAGGTACGGGAAGTACTCGGAGACGAAACGGAGGTTGGCGTACGGACTGACCACGTGGGTGGCCGTACCGGCGGCCAGGATCGCGTCCTCGGCGTCGGTGGGGCCCTCGTCGGTCTGAAAGATCCCAGCATTGGAGTGGCCGAACAGACCCAGTACGGCGGCCCCGATGCCGTCATTGAAGGTGTTGTTGGCGCTGCGGCCGTTCGTGTAGCCCTTGGCGTCGTACCCCATCGCGTTCGCGGCGCTGGTGAAGCTGGTGACGCTGTACCGGCTGTCCAGGCCGTCGTTGAAGCGGCGCCCGATGTTCACGTCGGACGCGGCCTGGGAGGGGGAGGAGAGCAGCGTCGCCGACGCCACCCCGGCGAGCGCCAGGGCGAGCCCGCCCCGCAGGGCGCGGGTTATGCCGCGGCTGCTCGTTCTATGCCTGCTTCGAGTCACTGGGTGACCTCTCCGTCGCAGCTGGTGTCTCTGTCAGCCGCTCTACGGGGAAAGGTGGAGGTTGCGTCGCACGGATTCACGATTTTTTCGGCGGGGGGTGCGGGGGTGGTGCCGGGGGTGTTGGAAAGCGGGGTCCCGGCTGTCGTGACCTGCGTGTCTTCCGGCAGCACCGCGTCGGGGAGCTCCGGCGCCTCCGGGGTGCCCGGCAATCCCGGAACGTCCGGTTCCGGCAGTGCGGGGCCCGCGACCTCCGGCAGCCCCGGACCGGCCACCTTCGGCAACCCCGGACTGCCCGGCGACCCCGGCACCCCTGGGGCACCCGCCCCGTCGCCGCCCGGCCCCGGGAGGGCACCCCCGTACGGCAGCCCCGCACCGGGGTCGCCCGCCAGGGTGGCCGAGGGCGCCCCCGGCTCCGGGAGCGTCTCCGCCACCGGGGCGCCCGGCACCGGCAACCCCGGCACCGAGGAGCCCGGCGCCGGGTTCGCCGTGCCCGGGGCGAGCAGGGTCAGCCCGGCGACGGTCAGCGTCACGGCGGCCGCCGCCAGCGGTGCCGCCCCGGCCGGTACGCCACCGCCCACCCCGGTCGAACGGCTCCCGCGCCACGGCCACAGCAGCACGGCCAGCGTCCCGGCCAGCACGCCGCGCAGCGTCTTGCGGGCGCGGGCCAGCAGCGACTGGACGGCGCGGTAGCTCAGGCCCATCCGCTGCGCGATCTGGCCCAGCTCCAGGCCCTGCACCTGCAGCCCCAGCGCCTCGGCCTGCCGTCCGGGCAGCTCCTCCCGGCCGCGCCGGGTGAGCCAGTGGGCCTCGGCCCGGTCGCACACCCCGTCCTCGACGGTGACGTAGCCGGGCAGCCCCCGCGCCGCCCGCTGGTGCACCTCCGCCTCCCGGGCCACCTGCCGGTGCCGGTCGACGCACAGCCGCATCGTCACCGTGGTCAGCCAGCCGCCGAGCCGTTCGTCGTCCAGCTCGGGCCGCTCCATGGCCCGCACCATCGCCTCGTGCACGGCGTCCTCGGCGTCCTCCGGGCTCGCCGACCGCCGCCGGGCCACCCTTAGCAGCGCCTCCCGGTGCCCCCAGATCCGCTGCCACCGCTCGGCTTCCCCGTCCGTGCTCACCGGCCCCGCTCCCTTCCACCGCCTCCGGCAACGGAACCTAGCCAACTCGAAGTGGCTCAGAGGGGGCGGGGGCCGGAACGCGGTGGGGCCCGCGCCCCTCAGAACGCGGGCCTCACCATCGGCGCCGCGCCGTCACAGCACGCAGTGGGTCTGCTCCTCACCTCCGGCCGTCACGGTCACGCACACCTGGCTCACAGCGATCCGGCGACGACTCGCGCACTTCCGTCGAGGTCACCTTGTCCCACTCGACCTCGACGCCCCGGAGCCACCGCCACCACCTCACAGGTCGTAGGCGTAGCTCCGGACGCTCCCCGGCACGATGGCCATGGGCGACGAAGTCACGCAGGTACCGGCGCACCGGTTCGATCGGCTGTCCGTCGTCGTCCTGTGCCTCGTACGGCACGATGCCGCCGGTCGCCCGCTGGGCCGCCGGTGGCGCACCGATGCCAAGGCCCTGTGGGTGATCTCGCGGCTGTGGGCCTACGCCCCCTACCTGCCCGAGCACGACCGGCTGGTCATGCCGCCGTGGGAGGACCCGGCCGCGGTCATGTCCGACTTCCTGGGCACCAACGACGACACCCGGACGGCGAGAACAGCGTCGCGATCGTGCACCCGGCCGTCATGGCCCCGCTGCTGGTGTGGGCGCTGCGCACGGTCCTGGATATGTCCCGGACATCCTGGCCGCCGCCCGCGAGCATCGCCGGCTGCTTGCCGCGATCCCCGACCGTGCCCCGCGCGGCGGCACCGAGGCCACGGTGGCCCAAGCCGCCGGGCGAGCTGCTGGGGGCGGCCGAGGTCGACGCGCTCGGTGGAGCGCATCACCGGGCGCCGCTTCCCGGAGTCGGACAGCAGGAACAGCCGGCGTACGTGGTAGAGCGCCCACGGCATCTCGAGCTCGCGCTCGAACGCCTCCAGGCACGCGCGGTCCCGCGGCGGGAGCGGTCGAACATCTCCAGGAGGGTCTTGCGGCCGTAGAGCTTGGCGTTGGGGTTGAGACTCATCGCCGTGTACTGCAGGCGCAGCACCTCGCCGGCGATGTCCGGGTGGGAGCGCATGCGCTCCAGGTGGGCGGGCAGCGCGCCCATGGAGACGGGGAAGCGGCAAGTTATTGAGAATCGGAGATCGTGTGCGGCCTCTCTGTTGGGGTTTGTAGGGGTGTCCGAGGGGGGCAATGGGTCTCCTGGTCGCCCTTGTCGGGGGCGATCGTCTTCATGAGCTGAGTCAGAGGGACGAAGCTGTCGGCGGTCCCGAGTTCCGTGGGTGTCGGACCGGCGGGGGGGGGTGTGTCTGCGAGCCGCTCGGTGAGGGCGGCCACTGCCTTGCGGTCTCCTTCGAGGGCCTCGCGTTCGTCATCGGTCAGGTCGAGGCGCTCGAGCATTTGGTTGATGCCGTCCTTGACGGCCAGGAGCTGGCCGCGGGTGGACTCCTTTGGGACGTAGAGCGGGCAGCGTGCGCAGGCGAGCCGGTGGGGGCACTTGGCGAAGAAGTCGTAAGTGGGCGGTTCGTGAGTATATGAGTTGTTCTGGTGTCGCCTGATGGTGTGGACGGAGGCGGAACGTGCCGGTCCGATGCCGGTGGCCTGCTGGAATCGGTGGGGTGAGTGAACGCAAGCCGTACCA
>NZ_JBKFFO010000051.1:0-6144 GCF_046506645.1 Streptomyces sp. 5K101
GGGTCAACACCAAGACCAAGCGGATCGCGCGCCAGATGCACGGACGAGCAGGCTTCACCCTTCTTCGCCACCGCATCCTCCTCGGATAGCAGCACGCTCCGTCACCACCGAATGCGAGACAGGGCCGCTCGATTGACAGACCCCCCACCCCTGGAACAGCGCGACCGACTCTCACCACCACCGACACCAACCCGAGAGATCGCACGAGGGCCTGCCGGTGGGATCGTCGGCAGGGGCGCTGTCGGAAGAGCGGCGCGAGCAACTGGAGGACATCGACCCATCCTGGTGCCCCACCTGGCCCGTGGAATGGCAGCGCACCTTCACGGACCTTGGGCGGTGGGTGAAGTCGGTCCGGCTCGGCTGGGACAAACTCACCGGCGTACAGCAGTGGATGTGCGAACACATCCTCCACATCACTCCCGCAGCCGACGACGAGAAGCCCAGGCCCAGGGTCAGCCAGGCTGACAAATGGGCGCTCAACTACGCCGCCGCGAAGCAGTACTACCGGCGCGAAGGGCACCTGCGAGTACCGAGAAAACATGTCGAGGAAGTCGCCGTGGGCGGCGTCGGGGGCCGCGGCGGCGGCGCGGATCGGGAGGAGGGGGGCTTCGGGAGCTGAAGCTGCGGGCCTGGATCGGCAACCAGAGAAGCAGAGCCGCCACGCTCACACCGGAACGGGTGGAACAGCTCTCCGCCGTCGGGATGCGCTGGGCATGATGGGCGCCGTCGTCACTGCGGCCCGAATCACCCCCCGCCACATGGGGCTACGACGGCAACGGCCTCGCCGCCGTCATTGAGGCGGAACTCACCGACACGCAGCAACTCCTCATCCTTCCATGCATCCCAGCCTCGCGGGAGCAACCCGTCGGCGCGCAGCAGCTCGTGCGGCACCCCGGCGACGTCCATCACCGGGCGGTACGCCGGCCCTTGGGGAACATCGGTACAGCGGTTATCGGTGAGAACGATCACGGTCCGGTCGGCACGAGTGTGCTGACGCGGTTCTCGTACTCGCGGCGGGACTTGCCCCTCCTGTGGAGATCGTTGAAGTCGCCCTACTCGGCGGCGCCGGGACCGTCCAGGTCGCCGCAGTCCGCCTCGTCCGGCAGCAGGGGCCGGAAGTCGAGGCGGTAGGTGTGGCCGCCCGCTCGCCAGAGTGTTTCCTGAGTGGCGGCGCGGGCCAGGCGCTGGACGGCGCGGGTGCGGTCCGGGGAGAGGACGGTGCACGTGCCCTCCGGGGTGGGTGTTCCGGTGCTGCCCGGGTCGTCGTACGGCCAGGCGGCCGACTCCGCGCCGGGCTTATCGGCGGGCATCGCGAAGACGGCCAGCACGGTCGGCTCGTAGCGGCGTGGCGCATCGGCGAAGGCCCCGTCCGGCCAGCGAGCCGGATCGGTACGCGCCAGGAAGTCCGTGCTCTCGTCGGCCGGGAGAGGGAGCCGCGTGGTCTCGGGCTCCGCCCGCGAGGTGCCGGTGTGGTCGGCTGCCGCGACCGTGAGCTCCAGCACTCCCCCGTCCACGGCGTCCTGCGTCTCCACGGCCGTACGGGCCGTCGCGTACGCATCCCGGTACACCTCGCGCACCCGCTCATCCGTCAGGCGGTGAACCGTGGCCGTCTGCAGGGCGCCGGTGCGGCCGGACGGTGTGATCGCCCGGCCGTCACCGTAGAGGGAGAGCCGGGGCAGGGCGCGCCGGACCTGCGGCGACGGGGTCCCGCTGATCGCGCGTACCCGGACCAGGACGTCGGCTTCGCCCGCAGCAGGCGGCTTTGGCGCCGGCGAGGGTCCGGAACCGCAGGCGGTGACCAGCGCCAGGAAGGCGGCGGAGAGGGTGAAGGCTGCCTGTGTGCTCGTGGTGCGTGTGCCCATGCGCATGGGACGGGCACACGGGGCCTGGCGGTTCCGTGTGCCCGTCCTTCTTTTCATGGGCGGTGGCTCATGGGGTGGCCGGAACGGCGGCCTTGGTGATGGTGTATGTGCCGCTACCCGCCCGGTTGACGAGCACGAGGCCGTGGCAGCCCTCCGGGAGGGTGACCGTGACGGACTCCGGCAGGCCGGGTCCTGCGGCCGTACTACTGGCAGTGGCGGCCGATCGGTTGGTGACGTTGTCGCTCCCGGCCTGGTCCGCGTTGAAGACGAAAAGCTCGGCGTCCTGGCCGAGGTCGGACGGGGTCACCGTGTACGTCGCCCGCTCGCTGCCCGACTGGCAGATGTCCCACACGGCGGAGAGCCGGTTCGCCCCGAGGGTGACCGTCGGGCTGCCGGTGAAGATGCCCTCGGTCTCGTCGGCCTCGATCCGGTAGTCACCGCTGCCGGCCTGCCGACTGACGCGGGGGTAGTAGACGCCGGTGTCGCGGCGGTTGGAGTTCACCACGACGAAGTCGGTGACGCCTGCCCCCTGTCCGCTGAAGGCCAGCATCCTGGTCTGTTCCCGGTCTTCGTACAGACTCAGGTCGTAGTCCGCGGAGGCCGGCGGGCGCACCGCGACGACCGACCAGAAGCGCGCGGTCGTTTCGAAGCGGTAGTTGTGGTCCGGCTCGGGCGTGGGGCGTTCGAGCGAGACGTGGCTGGTGAGCGGGTTGCGGAAGCCGTAGTCGATGGTGCTCTGGAAGAGGCTGCCCAGTGCCTGGTCCCCCACTTCGTGGCCCGCGGCCCGGCGGCTGTCCCAGTACGCGCGGAACGTGGTGTCGCGGTTGTCGAGGAGGGTGTTCCAGATGTTGGCGGTGCCCTCGCCGAAGTGGTCCCACGGGGCCTCGGCGGTTCGGTCGGCGAGGTCCCACAGGGCTCCGGCGACCCGGCCCTCGACCCCGTCGCCGTCGTCCCAGTCCGCGGTGGACCAGGTGTGGTTCTCGAAGTCGACCTCGAAGCGGTTCACACCGTCGTCGACGTAGACGGGGTCGCCGAAGACCGTCACCCCGTACCAGTTGGCGAAGCCCTCGGACCAGGCGCAGCGTGCGCTGGAAATGCGCTGGATGATGTGCGGGGACGGGCACTGCTTGTCCCAGTCCATGTCGTCGTAGGCGTCGTCCATCACGGCGTGGCCGAGTTCGTGCACGACCACGTTGCGGTCGTCCGCGTCCTGCGGCGTCAGGTAGATCTCGTCCTCGCCCGGCCGGTAGAAGGAGCCGCCCGGGTCGTCGTCCGGGTGCCAGTTCATGTCGATGCGGCGGCAGTCGTCGTCCCTGGCGTCCCAGCAGTCGCCGGGCGTCCACGCCGAGGCTGCGTTGGCCCAGCTGTATGCGCGCAGCGCGCCGTGCAGGCGGGCGTCGGTCGGGGACAGGTTGCCGAAGTCGGTGGTGGTGCCGTCGCCGAGGTCGTCGCGCTGATCGCTGCGGAAGGCGTATTCATCGTCGTCGTCACGCTCCACGCCCCACTGCCCGTTCTGGGTGACGAAGCGCAGGTAGACGTCCTGGCCGCCGAGGGCGTCGGTGCTGTTGTCGAAGCAGAGCCGGTAGGCGCCATTGTCGTCGGTGAGGCCGACGGTCAGCAGGTCGTCGCTGTTGGCCGGGTCCTCGTCCCAGACCTGGACCTGGAGGTTGGCCGAGTTGCGCCAGATGCCGCCCGCATCCTGATAGCCGAAGGAGCCGCGTACGCAGGTCAGCGCCTCGGCGCCGAGCCGCTGCCCGTGCGCGGGTGCCGGATCGTCGGAGTGCGGCCTGGCCAGGCCCTCACTGCCGAGCTCGGCGGACCGCTCGGTCGGCGCGGTGGGCTTCACGCCCTCGGGCACAGGCGTGGCCGTGAACGGGCCCTTGCCGAGGCCGAGGTGGGAGGATGCCTGATTCTCGCCGACGGTGGCGAGGACCGGTTCCTCGATGCCCAGGCCGTACCCCTTGGGCGGCAGCACCCGCACGCGTACGGCGAGTTCGCCGGTGTCCACGGCCTCGACCGGCAGGGTGTACGTGGCCTTGCGTCCGGCCTTCAGATCGACGGTGTGGACGGCCGTGGTGACGGAGCCCCCGTTGTCGGGCAACGCGGAGTCGTGGCGTGCGGTTTCGAAGCCACGCGGCCTCCCGGCGAAGCGCAGGGCGGCTGGGAGGTCGATCTCCACACGGGTGCCTGGTATGTCGATACTCGGCCGCAGCTTCACCGACAGGGTGGCCTTACCGCCCTTGGCGAAGCGGTGGTTGAACGCCGCGTCGACGCTCACACAGCGCACGCCCCGTTCCTCCAGGGTCTCGCAGGCCGCGGTACGTCGCTCATCGCGGTCCGGTGCAGGATCGGCGGCAGCCGGTGCGGCGGTCATCCCGCCGGCCAGCAACGCGCCGCTGATCAGCAGCGTGCAGATTCTTCCTCTTCTTCGTCGCAAGAGATCCCCCATCCTCGTACGGCGCAGCCGACTGCCGACGGCACTCGTCCGATGGTGGAGGGAACTCATCGCGCCGGGGGCGGATCCGCCTCACCCCTCGAGGAATGGCCGATTCCGTGCGTTCTTTGACTGGTACACGCCAGTCAGGTAGCTCTCTTGTGGCTCTCGTTCTCGTTGCCCGAGTGGCGCCCGCTCGCACCGTGTCGAAGACGGCTGTTCCACGTTCGAGGATGTGGAACAGGCTCAGATGAGGTCGTGGCTGCCCGGTTCGCGGGCGAATGGGCAGGAAGTCGGCGGGGACGCCGACCCCGTAGACGTAGGCCCCGGAGTCCTTGAGTGACCGTCTCGTTGCGGTAGACAGTCAACATGCGGCCGTGCGCCTCCCGCCGGTCAGCTGTTGAGTAGCGATCATTTCGGTCCGGGGCGGCTTCACCTGCCGAGGCTTCTCACCGGCGTCCACCCTTCGCGATGTTGAGCGGCTGCTCGCGCGCACGGGCGCGCGCGAAGGAGTGGTCGCGGAACTCTCCGTCCAACGAACCGCAGTCTGTCAGGCGGAAGTCCGGGCGCTGGCTGGGCTTCGCCAGGCAGCCGTCCGACTCATCCCCGTCGGCGACCGCACAGAGTCCGGGTTTGCGCGAGAGGCCGACGTGGACCGCATGGCCGTTCGTTTGTTGCTTGGCAAGTAGCCCGTAGTCCTCGCGCACGCTCCGACCTGAACGGCTTGGAGCAATGGCCGCTCGTATTCTGGTCGGTCCAGGTGGTCAGGGCTTGTCCACGTGGGCGTCGGCGCGTGCGAGGCGGCAACTTAGGGTGTACCAGGCGGCTTCGGTGTCGTAGCGGCTGGCGGTGCAGGACGACGAAGCCGGTGGTGTCGGCCTGCGCGGACCAGTTCGGTCAGTACGTCGATGAACGGCTCAGCGGGTGTGCCCGATTCGATCGCGGCGGCGGCCTGCTTCAGGCGTTCGTGCGCGGCGGGGAAGAGGTCCTTGGCCGGGGCATCCTGTAGCCGGGAAAGCCCTCCCCCCGGTGTCTCCAGGTGCCGGGGCGGCCATGCGCAAGTGCCGATACGCGCTCCGTTGCCCTGGCGCCGACCCCTGTCGATGTCGGCCTCCATGAGGCTGCCCTGGAACTCCATCGGGGCACGGTGGTCAGAAGCATCCGGACGCCCAATGGCACGTGTCGCGCAGGATGTGGTGCAGGCGCCGTAGTAGCCGGGCTGGTTGAAGTTCCACGTGACCGCATTCGACTCGGTGCTTGTGGAGTGTAGTCGACCTGCACGTTCAGGCCCAGGCTCGCGCCGACCTTGCCGAGGGTCTCGACGGCGAAACTGCCCTCAACATTGCCGTTGAGGCCGACGGAGACCGAGATGGTCGTCTGGGTGCTGGTGGTGACGTCTGGGTGCCGGTTGTGCCCTCGGTGACGCACCAGCCCTTGAAGTGGTGATCGTCGGGGACACTTCGGTGGTCTTGGTACGTGTGGCGCTTGCCGCGATCGGCGGCAGTGCAGGCCTCACCGAGCGTTGCCTGAGCAGCGGCGGCCGGTGAAACCGCGAAGCTCATGGCGGCTATCGCGGAGGCAGCCGCAACGGTGAAGGCTATGAGCCCTCTGCCGATGCGGCCGGTCCATCTTAAGTGACGCATCGTTGTCTTTCCCCCTTTGGCCGGCCCGCGCGCAGGCGGGAACCCCGGCCGGTGGTGTGGTCAGTGTGATGGTGCTGAGGGGGCCTCCCCCTGAGTGGTGGACACGCTGATACTGGATCTGCTTGATCCGGAGGAAGCGAGAACACCGCCGATGGCGATGAAGGACTACTCGGACGAGTTCAAGGCCGATGCCGTGGCCCTGTAC
>NZ_JBKFFO010000052.1:0-5101 GCF_046506645.1 Streptomyces sp. 5K101
ACACAGTGGACGCGAGCAACTGAGGACAAGCCCTCGGCCTATTAGTACCGGTCAACTCCACCAGTTACCTGGCTTCCATATCCGGCCTATCAACCCAGTCGTCTACTGGGAGCCTTACCCTCTCAAGGAGGTGGGAGTCCTCATCTCGAAGCAGGCTTCCCGCTTAGATGCTTTCAGCGGTTATCCTTTCCGAACGTAGCCAACCAGCCATGCCCTTGGCAGGACAACTGGCACACCAGAGGTTCGTCCGTCCCGGTCCTCTCGTACTAGGGACAGCCCTTCTCAAGACTCCTACGCGCACAGCGGATAGGGACCGAACTGTCTCACGACGTTCTAAACCCAGCTCGCGTACCGCTTTAATGGGCGAACAGCCCAACCCTTGGGACCGACTCCAGCCCCAGGATGCGACGAGCCGACATCGAGGTGCCAAACCATCCCGTCGATATGGACTCTTGGGGAAGATCAGCCTGTTATCCCCGGGGTACCTTTTATCCGTTGAGCGACGGCGCTTCCACAAGCCACCGCCGGATCACTAGTCCCGACTTTCGTCCCTGCTCGACCCGTCGGTCTCACAGTCAAGCTCCCTTGTGCACTTACACTCAACACCTGATTGCCAACCAGGCTGAGGGAACCTTTGGGCGCCTCCGTTACCCTTTGGGAGGCAACCGCCCCAGTTAAACTACCCATCAGACACTGTCCCTGATCCGGATCACGGACCCAGGTTAGACATCCAGCACGACCAGAGTGGTATTTCAACGACGACTCCACCTGAACTGGCGTCCAAGCTTCACAGTCTCCCACCTATCCTACACAAGCCGAACCGAACACCAATATCAAACTGTAGTAAAGGTCCCGGGGTCTTTCCGTCCTGCTGCGCGAAACGAGCATCTTTACTCGTAGTGCAATTTCACCGGGCCTATGGTTGAGACAGTCGAGAAGTCGTTACGCCATTCGTGCAGGTCGGAACTTACCCGACAAGGAATTTCGCTACCTTAGGATGGTTATAGTTACCACCGCCGTTTACTGGCGCTTAAGTTCTCAGCTTCGCCGACCCGAAAGTCAGCTAACCGGTCCCCTTAACGTTCCAGCACCGGGCAGGCGTCAGTCCGTATACATCGCCTTACGGCTTCGCACGGACCTGTGTTTTTAGTAAACAGTCGCTTCTCGCTGGTCTCTGCGGCCACCCCCAGCTCACCGAGTAAATCGGATCACCAGTGATGGCCCCCCTTCTCCCGAAGTTACGGGGGCATTTTGCCGAGTTCCTTAACCATAGTTCACCCGAACGCCTCGGTATTCTCTACCTGACCACCTGAGTCGGTTTAGGGTACGGGCCGCCATGAAACTCGCTAGAGGCTTTTCTCGACAGCATAGGATCATCCACTTCACCACAATCGGCTCGGCATCAGGTCTCAGACTATGTGTCACGCGGATTTGCCTACGTGACGTCCTACACCCTTACCCCGGGACAACCACCGCCCGGGCTGGACTACCTTCCTGCGTCACCCCATCACTTACCTACTACCATCTTGGGTCGGCGGCTCCACCACTCCGGCCTCGTCCGAAGACTCAGCCGGCGGCTTCACGGCCTCAGCATCAACAGGTTCGGTATTGGGCGTTTCAAAGCGGGTACCGGAATATCAACCGGTTGTCCATCGACTACGCCTGTCGGCCTCGCCTTAGGTCCCGACTTACCCTGGGCAGATCAGCTTGACCCAGGAACCCTTAGTCAATCGGCGCACACGTTTCTCACGTGTGTATCGCTACTCATGCCTGCATTCTCACTCGTGAACCGTCCACAACTCGCTTCCACGGCTGCTTCACCCGGCACACGACGCTCCCCTACCCATCACAGTCCCCGTTGGGGGTATGTACTGCAATGACACGACTTCGGCGGTACGCTTGAGCCCCGCTACATTGTCGGCGCGGAATCACTTGACCAGTGAGCTATTACGCACTCTTTCAAGGGTGGCTGCTTCTAAGCCAACCTCCTGGTTGTCTCTGCGACTCCACATCCTTTCCCACTTAGCGTACGCTTAGGGGCCTTAGTCGATGCTCTGGGCTGTTTCCCTCTCGACCATGGAGCTTATCCCCCACAGTCTCACTGCCGCGCTCTCACTTACCGGCATTCGGAGTTTGGCTAAGGTCAGTAACCCGGTAGGGCCCATCGCCTATCCAGTGCTCTACCTCCGGCAAGAAACACACGACGCTGCACCTAAATGCATTTCGGGGAGAACCAGCTATCACGGAGTTTGATTGGCCTTTCACCCCTAACCACAGGTCATCCCCCAGGTTTTCAACCCTGGTGGGTTCGGTCCTCCACGAAGTCTTACCTCCGCTTCAACCTGCCCATGGCTAGATCACTCCGCTTCGGGTCTTGAGCGCGCTACTACATCGCCCTGTTCGGACTCGCTTTCGCTACGGCTTCCCCACACGGGTTAACCTCGCAACACACCGCAAACTCGCAGGCTCATTCTTCAAAAGGCACGCAGTCACGAGATACAAGCAAGCACGTCCGACGCTCCCACGGCTTGTAGGCACACGGTTTCAGGTACTATTTCACTCCGCTCCCGCGGTACTTTTCACCATTCCCTCACGGTACTATCCGCTATCGGTCACCAGGGAATATTTAGGCTTAGCGGGTGGTCCCGCCAGATTCACACGGGATTTCTCGGGCCCCGTGCTACTTGGGTGTTCTCCAAACGAGCCGCTGACGTTTCGGCTACGGGGGTCTTACCCTCTACGCCGGACCTTTCGCATGTCCTTCGCCTACATCAACGGTTTCTGACTCGTCTCACGGCCGGCAGACCGTGAAAGGAAAATCCCACAACCCCGCATGCGCAACCCCTGCCGGGTATCACACGCATACGGTTTGGCCTCATCCGGTTTCGCTCGCCACTACTCCCGGAATCACGGTTGTTTTCTCTTCCTGAGGGTACTGAGATGTTTCACTTCCCCTCGTTCCCTCCACACTGCCTATGTGTTCAGCAGCGGGTGACAGCCCATGACGACTGCCGGGTTTCCCCATTCGGAAACCCCCGGATCAAAGCCTGGTTGACGACTCCCCGGGGACTATCGTGGCCTCCCACGTCCTTCATCGGTTCCTGGTGCCAAGGCATCCACCGTGCGCCCTTAAAAACTTGGCCACAGATGCTCGCGTCCACTGTGCAGTTCTCAAGCAACGACCAGCCACCCACCACCCCACCCCGATACAGGGCGAGTTCACTGGGGCCGGCATCCCGAAGGACGAGCAACGCTCGCACCCTCAGACACCCAACAGCGTGCCAGGCGTGACCGCCGTCCGTGACTCCGTTCCACGCCGAGGCAGTACTAGGAGACCTTCAGGTCCATCACGCCAACTAATCAACGTTCCACCCATGAGCTGACCGTGCAGGACGTTTGCCTGCAGTCGGTGCTGTGCTCCTTAGAAAGGAGGTGATCCAGCCGCACCTTCCGGTACGGCTACCTTGTTACGACTTCGTCCCAATCGCCAGTCCCACCTTCGACAGCTCCCTCCCCGAGGGGTTGGGCCACCGGCTTCGGGTGTTACCGACTTTCGTGACGTGACGGGCGGTGTGTACAAGGCCCGGGAACGTATTCACCGCAGCAATGCTGATCTGCGATTACTAGCAACTCCGACTTCATGGGGTCGAGTTGCAGACCCCAATCCGAACTGAGACCGGCTTTTTGAGATTCGCTCCGCCTCGCGGCTTCGCAGCTCTTTGTACCGGCCATTGTAGCACGTGTGCAGCCCAAGACATAAGGGGCATGATGACTTGACGTCGTCCCCACCTTCCTCCGAGTTGACCCCGGCAGTCTCCTGTGAGTCCCCATCACCCCGAAGGGCATGCTGGCAACACAGAACAAGGGTTGCGCTCGTTGCGGGACTTAACCCAACATCTCACGACACGAGCTGACGACAGCCATGCACCACCTGTATACCGACCACAAGGGGGCGACCATCTCTGGCCGTTTCCGGTATATGTCAAGCCTTGGTAAGGTTCTTCGCGTTGCGTCGAATTAAGCCACATGCTCCGCTGCTTGTGCGGGCCCCCGTCAATTCCTTTGAGTTTTAGCCTTGCGGCCGTACTCCCCAGGCGGGGAACTTAATGCGTTAGCTGCGGCACCGACGACGTGGAATGTCGCCAACACCTAGTTCCCAACGTTTACGGCGTGGACTACCAGGGTATCTAATCCTGTTCGCTCCCCACGCTTTCGCTCCTCAGCGTCAGTAATGGCCCAGAGATCCGCCTTCGCCACCGGTGTTCCTCCTGATATCTGCGCATTTCACCGCTACACCAGGAATTCCGATCTCCCCTACCACACTCTAGCCTGCCCGTATCGAATGCAGACCCGGGGTTAAGCCCCGGGCTTTCACATCCGACGCGACAAGCCGCCTACGAGCTCTTTACGCCCAATAATTCCGGACAACGCTTGCGCCCTACGTATTACCGCGGCTGCTGGCACGTAGTTAGCCGGCGCTTCTTCTGCAGGTACCGTCACTTGCGCTTCTTCCCTGCTGAAAGAGGTTTACAACCCGAAGGCCGTCATCCCTCACGCGGCGTCGCTGCATCAGGCTTTCGCCCATTGTGCAATATTCCCCACTGCTGCCTCCCGTAGGAGTCTGGGCCGTGTCTCAGTCCCAGTGTGGCCGGTCGCCCTCTCAGGCCGGCTACCCGTCGTCGCCTTGGTAGGCCATCACCCCACCAACAAGCTGATAGGCCGCGGGCTCATCCTGCACCGCCGGAGCTTTCAACCGCAGACCATGCGATCCGCAGTGTTATCCGGTATTAGACCCCGTTTCCAGGGCTTGTCCCAGAGTGCAGGGCAGATTGCCCACGTGTTACTCACCCGTTCGCCACTAATCCCCTCCCGAAGGAGGTTCATCGTTCGACTTGCATGTGTTAAGCACGCCGCCAGCGTTCGTCCTGAGCCAGGATCAAACTCTCCATGAATGCTTACCCGACCGTGCTTAATTAAAAGCGCGGGTGCACATCCGAAGAGCGGAACAACCGGTCGGAATAGGACCGGTCGTTCACAGCGTCCTCGCTGTGATTGCCACCCCGCGAGCGGGATGGACTTTTCAAAGGAACCTCGACCATCC
>NZ_JBKFFO010000053.1:0-3896 GCF_046506645.1 Streptomyces sp. 5K101
GGGTCAACACCAAGACCAAGCGGATCGCGCGCCAGATGCACGGACGAGCAGGCTTCACCCTTCTTCGCCACCGCATCCTCCTCGGATAGCAGCACGCTCCGTCACCACCGAATGCGAGACAGGGCCGTTAAATTGACACACCCTCGGGGTGATCTTCAGACGAACTAGCGCCTCGTCCATGGCACCGGCCTCGGGGAACATCGGTACAGCGGTTATCGGTGAGAACGATCATGGTCGTCTAGCACAGTGATCCACTTCGCCGCTGGGGTTCGGTGAAACGCCTCCGGGCCTGGTCCGGGGCTGGCTACGGTCCGGCTCGTGCCGGTGGAATTTCTGAGCGATGAGCAGGCCGAGGCGTACGGGACGTTCGCCGAGGAGCCGACGAGGCCCGAGCTGCAGCGGTTCTTTTTCCTGGACGACGTGGACCGGGACCTGATCGCCCTGCGGCGAACGGAGCATCACCGGCTCGGGTTCGCGATCCAGATGTGCACGGTTCGGTACGTCGGGCTGTTCCTGGAGGACCCGCTCGCTGTGCCGTGGCCGGTGATCGAGCACCTGGCCGTGCAGCTCGGCATCGAGGACCCGTCGGTGGTCAAGCGGTACACGGAGCGGCGTCAGACGCTGTACGACCACGCGTGGGAGATCCGGGACGCCTACGGCTACCGCCCCTATGAGGACGCCGAGTGGGGCCGGGTTTCGCACGTTCCTGCACGGGTGGGCGTGGACGCATGCCGAGGGTCCGAAGGCGCTGTTCGACCACGCGGTGGGCTGGCTGCGCCGTCACCGGGTCCTGCTGCCTGGGGTGTCCGTGCTGGCTCGGCAGGTGGCGGAGGCGCGGACGGTCGCGGAGAAGCGGCTGCACGCCAGGTCGCGGGCGCCGCCCGCCGCGCGGACCCGGCGCTGCCTGGGGATCTGGTGGCGACGCTGAAGACGCCGGAGGGCTCCCGGTTCTCCGAGCTGGAGCGGCTGCGCCGGCCACCGACGCGGACGACGGGTACGGCGTTCGCCCGCGCGCTGGAGCGGGTGGACGAAATCGGCGCGTACCGGCTCGGGCGGCTGAGGCTGTCGCAGATCCCGCCGAACCGGATGGCGGCGCTGGCAGGAAATTCATCATCATGACGACACGCGACGCCCGGCCCGGAAGAGGTATACCGATGCGGCCGCCGGGATCAACGTGATGGCGGCGACGAGGGCGAGCAGCACCGGTTCGTTGAGCCGCCCGGCTGTCGCGAAGGCCAGGCCGGCAAGCGCGGCGCCTATCGGCACCAGGAGCACGGCCGCGGTGCCGATGATCTTGTCGCGCCTGCTCCAGTGAGGTGCTGCCCACAGCAGCACGACGCCCGCGATCATGACAAGCCCGCCCAGGAGGGGGCTGACGCCTAGGAGAAGTCCGGATACGGGCAGCAGGATCAACGGGGCCAGACTGTGCCACTTGCTGACCGGCGGCGCGGCCGTCTCGCCTTCCCGGGCCGTGGCCACGATGGTGCGGGGAGCGCCGAGGCGGTCCAGGACGGCCTTGACCTCGGCCTCGCTGTGGGCCGGGCGCTCGGCGAAAGCCACCTCGATGTGCTCGGTCAGATCGGCAAGAAGTTCATTGCGGCGCTCCGGCGCCAGGGCTGCGGCCTCGCGTGCCACAGTCTCCAGGTAGGCCACCACAAGCGGGTGCTCGACGGTCTTCATAGTGAGTCTCCGGATATATGGTGCGAATTGGTCGTTCAGTCGGTGATGAAGCGGTCTACGGCGCCGCGGAAGTGCGGCCAGATCTCAGTGAACTCCGCCAGCGCCGCCTCTCCCTGTGGGGTGAGCATGTAGTAGCGGCGCGGCGGCCCGCTCGGGGATTCCTGCCAGGTGGTGTCCACCAGGCCGTCACGGCGCAACCGGGCCAGCAGGGGATAAATCGTCCCCTGGCTGGTGGTCATCACGCTGGCCGTGCCAAGGACCTCCAGAAGCTCCACGCCGTAGCGAGCGCCATGGCGCAGAAGCCCTAGGACGCAGTACTCCAGCACTCCTTTGCGGAGCTGGCTTTCAGCCTTTCCTGAGCCGTCCTTCCTTGCCACATCAGGTTCCATGCAATGCATGGTATCCGGTACAGCGATGCATGTCCAGGTCGCCCGGACCGTCCCAGGAGCAGGTATCGATGCCCGCATGGAATGCCGATCCGTCGCGGCGTCGGTGGACGGGACGCTGTGCGACACCAGCCGCGATTCCTGGATCCGGATCCTTCCTGCGTGAGGCTCGGACCATTGCTGCGGATGTCGGGAAGCGATGGCGGGCTCAAGCGGTCAGTGCATCACCGCTGTTCAGAAGCTCAGCATAGATCTCTGCCGGGGTGCGGTAGCCGTGAATCTTGCGGGGCCGGGTGTTCAGCTCGTCGGCGATTGCGTCCAGGTCCTCCTGGCTGAAGGTGCGGAGATCGGCTCCCTTCGGGAGGTACTGGCGGAGCAGTCTGTTGGTGTTCTCGTTCGTGCCGCGCTGCCAGGGGCTACGGGGCTTGCAGAGGTAGATCGGGACGCCGGTTGCGGTGGTGATGGCTCGGTGCTCGGCCATCTCGCGGCCCCGGTCCCAGGTCAGCGTCCGCCGTAGCTGGGGCGGGATGCGAAGGAGCCGGCGGGTGAGGTGCGGTGCGACCTGCTCGGCCTTGATGCCGTCCGGTAGCGCGACGATGGCGGTGAAGCGGCTGGTCCGCTCGACCAGCGTGGCTATCGCCGAGGGGCGTGTGCCCATCACCAGGTCGCCTTCCCAGTGGCCGGGCACCGTGCGGTCCTCGACTTCGGCGGGGCGGGCGCTGATGGACACCATGTCGCGGATGACGCCCCGCCCGGTGGGCCTGGCGGCGACCTTCGGCCGCCGCATGGGTCGGCCCGTCCGTAGCTGCTGTGTGAGGGCGCGCTCGATGGCGTGGCGGCGGCGCGGATCAAACAGGGTGAGGTAGATCGCCTCGTGCGAGATCCGCATGGACGCGTCGCCGGGGAACTGGCGGCGGAGCCAGCCCGAGATCTGCTCGGGTGACCAGCGCAGGGCGAGCTTCGCTTCCACCAACGCACGCAGGGCGGGTCGCTGGGCGAGCTTCGCCTGCTTCGGGCGGCGGCTACGTTCATGGGCGGCGGTATCGGCTGCTGCTGCCCGATAGTGGTCGCGGCCGCCGTTGCGGGCGATCTCCCGCGAGACCGTGGAAGCGGACCGGCCGAGCCGCCTGGCCATCTGTCGTGCCGTCTCGCCAGTCGCGATGCCGCGGGATATCTCCTCACGCTCACCGCAGGTCAGGTGCCGAGACGAACGTCGTCTCGGCACCAGGCGCACTCCGCCGGACTGCTGGAAGAACCGGCGCACATGATGCATGGGAACACCGACAGACCGCCCGATCAGGCTGAACGACTCGCCCTGACGCCATCGCCGCCAGATCTCGTCCTGCTGAGCCGGCGCGAACCCGTAATCACGCACCTGGACCTCCATGCCCACATGATCATCCGTGGGTGGTGCGTTGATCCCTTGAGCCCGCCATCGTTTGACGACAGGCGGCCGGTGCGTCCAATGAACCCGTGCAACCCGGGGGTGAGGGGCCTCGCGTTTTCCGGACAGGCGTCTGACCGACTGTTTCACGCGGCAATTCGCAACTTCTCGTATTCGGCGTGGACTTCGCGTGGAGGGCGGTAACCCACCGCCGAGTGGAGGCGTTTGCGATTGTACCAGAATTCGATGTAGCGAGTGATGTCCTGCCGGGCAGCCTCGCGGGTCGGGTAAGTCACCCTTGATACGCGCTCGTTCTTCGGGGCGCCGAAAAATGATTCGGCCATGGCGTTGTCGAAACAGATCCCGGTGCGGCCGGCAGATCTGCGGAGCCTGAACCGGT
Organism: Streptomyces sp. 5K101; assembly: GCF_046506645.1. NCBI lineage: Bacteria > Bacillati > Actinomycetota > Actinomycetes > Kitasatosporales > Streptomycetaceae > Streptomyces > Streptomyces sp. 5K101. The sequence continues at coordinate 3,851 of NZ_JBKFFO010000053.1, forward strand.
CGAGCGTCTTCCCGAACTCGGCTGACATGTAGTTGCTTCCGCGGTC
>NZ_JBKFFO010000054.1:0-2070 GCF_046506645.1 Streptomyces sp. 5K101
CAGGCCCAGCACCTCTGGGGAGTCGCTCGGGAAGTCCCCGGGCATACCGGGTACGTGGATGGTCCGCCGGTGCACGTCCGCCAGAAACCCGATAGCGCCGACCGGGAACTCCGACCAGTCGCCGTTGTCTCCGCGGACGACCACCGGCCATGCGTCCGGGTCGCGAGAACTCGTCTTCCAGTAAAAGGAGTCCCCCGAATAGGACTCCGCCCAGGAGATCAGGCCTCCCGGTTGCGGGAAGGGAACGTAGCCCTCGGTGTCGCCCATCTCGTACAGGTCCTGAAGCGTAGCGGTTGCCCGTCTACGGGTCTGTCGTCAGGGACATGGCGTCCAGGCGCTGCCGTACATGTCACGCGTCAGCGATTCACTCTCCAACGGGCAGAGGTGGGCGTCCTGCCAGCAGGACGCCCACCTCTTTCACGCCTCAGTCACAGACTTCACGAACGGAACCCTGATGCCTCGCCCCAAGGGATTCCGCGCCATTCCGTCAAGGCATAAGCCATGAGGCGGTCATTGAACACATGATCCGTCATCCCACTGAGAAGAGTGGTCAGCATCAGATCCTTGCCACGGGTGGCATCTTCTCCCAGTGCGGCACGTGCTTCCTCGAGGAAGATGTCGAGAATCTCACCCCCGACGCTCACTTGGACGTACTGCTCGAGGACCGGTTCGGCAGGGCGGGAAATACGTACCGTGCTGCTCGCCCAGCCCTCTCCCTCCTTCACCTCACCGCTGGAGACGTCCACATCCTCGTCGCGCAGGTGAGTCAGAAGAACGTTCAGCGCCTCCAGTGGAGATCGCCCTCCCGACTCCCCGAGGGCGCCGCGCTCGAAAGCCACTCTTCACTCCTCAGCACATCAGTCGTCAAAAACATAGTTGATGATGATCCCGAACCCTGTCTCCAGGTAACTGCCGCGTCGGTTCGGTGCAGCGGTGGCGGCAAGTGTGGGACTGACGGCGGACCGCGAGCTCTGCGGTCGCAGGGGCCGGCGTCGCTGCCGAGGCTGAGCGAGACGCAGTTCAGCCAGTTGGAGGCGAAGCTGGTCAGGGGGCAGGCCGCGCACGGCTGGGAAGACCAACGCTGGACTCTGAGCTGTGTGAAGACAGTGCCCCACTGCAAGAAACCGGCGCTGTCCTGGTGGGTTCCGGCGCAGGCAAGGAAACTGCTCCGACGTCCGAGAGACGCCAGAATCGGCCCCGTTGGGGGCCGGTCAGCAATCCGTGTCCGCCACCCCCCCAGCTCCGGCTCCGGATGCTGCGTCCCGGCTGGATGCCGGGGACCTTCCTACCCAACCCCCCATGGCCGCGAGTCGCTTCACGATCTCCGTCCGGCCTATCACTCCGCACCGTATCCCGAGCCCTGACGGAACGGTGGCATCGGGGCTTGTCTACTGGCTGCTTGTCACCGGTCCCGAAGGGGCCTCGGCGAGCACGATGTTCTCCTTCACCCGGCCGGCCCGACCTGGTATTCCAGGTCGGCTCCGCCGGCGGCGATGTCCTTGTAGAGGACCGTGTCGCCCTTCGCCGTCGGCACCGAGCCCTTGAGGGCGCCGTCCAGCCCGAGGGCGACGGCCGGTCCGTCATCGCCTGCCTGGAGCCTCAGCAGCTTGCCGTCACCGTCGGCCGCGCTGAACCAACTGCGCGCTGTGTTCGACCTGTTGGCGAACTGGAAGCCCTTCGCGTCCGACGCCCGCACCGTCGTGTCGATCGGCTTCCACGACCCGCCCGACAGGTACGACACGGGCTTCGCCGACAGCTCGGCCTGCACCCGCCCGTCCGACATCTGCCAGAACCGCGCCTGCGGCGTACGCCGCTCGACCAGCTCCTTCACCCGCTTCGCGGGCGGCAGCTCCTCGCCCTTGGGCAGCTTCTCGCGGCTGGGAATCTCCAGCTTGCCGCCCACCGGCGGCTTCGCGGCCTCGGCTTCGTCCGAGAACCAGCCCGCTATCGTGTCGACGACGCCCTTGTCGTCGTCCTTTCCCGGCGGAGACGGTGGGGCCGCATAGGCGACCTGCGGCAGCAGCGTTCCCGCCACCGCCGAGACCACCAAACAGGAGATATATCTCCCGT
>NZ_JBKFFO010000055.1:0-1989 GCF_046506645.1 Streptomyces sp. 5K101
GTGTGTCCGGTCCCGGGAGATGCTTGACACTTCGGTCCCAGCTGATGGTTGACAGTGGCCGTGATCGGCTTTTCTGTGCGCGTCGTTGCGGCGTGTGTGGGGAGGCCGGGATTGGCGCTGGTGGAGTTGTCGGTTGTCGAGCAGAGATACCGGGCTGTCCTGGCGGTGCTGGCGGGTGCGACGGTGACCGAGGTCGCCGCGTCCTTGGGGGTGTCCCGGCAGACGGTCAGCGGCTGGAAGTCCCGATATGCCGCCTCGGGTCTGGCCGGGTTGGCGGATCGTTCGCGTAGGCCGGCGTCGTGTCCGCATCAAACCTCTGCCGAGGTGGAGGCGGCGGTGTGCGAGCTGCGGCGCAGGCATCCGAAGTGGGGTCCGCGGAGGATTGCTCATGTGCTGGAGCGGTCCGGGACGGTGAGCCCGGTGCCGTCGCGGATGACCGTGTATCGGATCTTGGTCCGCCATGGGCTGGTGGAGCCGGGGGTGCGGCGTCGGAAGCGGTCGGATTACAAGCGCTGGCAGCGGGATCGTCCGATGCAGTTGTGGCAGATGGACATCGTTGGCGGGGTGATGCTGGTCGACCCGCTCACGGGAGAGTTGTCCGAGGTCAAGGTCGTGACCGGTGTGGACGATCATTCCCGGTACTGCGTGATCGCGTCGGTGGTCGAGCGGGCGACCGGGCGGGCGGTCTGCGCGGCGTTCGCGCGGGCTCTGCAGGTGTTCGGGGTGCCGGAAGAGGTGTTGACGGACAACGGCAAGCAGTTCACTGACCGGTTCGGGCAGGGTGGTGAGGTGCTGTTCGACCGGATCTGCCGGGAGAACGGGATCGCGCACCGGTTGACGCAGCCGGCGTCACCGACCACGACGGGCAAGGTGGAGCGGTTCCATCAGACGCTGCGGCGTGAACTCCTCGACGACTGTGGTGCGTTCGAGAGTGTCGGGGCGGCTCAGGCGGCGCTGGATGAGTGGGTGGAGGAGTACAACTCCTCGCGGCCGCATCAGGCGCTGGGGATGCAGTCTCCTGCTGACCGGTTCACGCCGGTTCCCGAGGAGGAGCGGGATGTGCTGGGCGTGAGGGTGCCTGGAGTGCTCGCGCTGGTGCCGCAGCAGCGGACGGCTCCTGTGATGCGGGATCCGGCCGAAGTGGTGCTTGCTGCAACTGGTCTGCCGGAGGCGGTCCCGGCAGTGGTGCCGGTGGAGCACGGTGGGCCGGTGGAGTTCGAGCGGGTGGTGCCTGCCAGTGGGAATCTGCAGGTCGCGGGCAAGCAGTTCTGGCTCGGTCCGGCCCGATCAGGGCTGACGGTGACCTTCTGGGCCGATACCTCGGTGATCCATCTGCTGATCGCGGGGGCGCGGATCAAGACGGTGCGTTCGCACCTGTCGGTGGTGGATCTGGCGCGTCTGGCCGCTCGGGGCGGACGCGCGGCCGGGCCGCCGCCGCTTCCGGCCGGTGATGCGGCGGCGTTCGAGGTGGACCGGATCGTGAACAACAGCGGGCTGGTGGGCCTGGGCGGGCATCAGGTGCTGGCGGCGGAGATCCTGGGTGGCCGATCGGTGGGCATCCGGATCGACGACGAGACGCTGTCGTTCTTCGATCCGTCCTCGCGGGAGCTGCTGCGGGTGCGGCCCAACCCGCTCAGCAGCGAGGAAGTCCGTCGGCTGCGGGGACTGCGTCCGGCCGGCCGACCGCCGCGTCCGGGCGTTGAGCCGGTACGGGTGCAGCGGCGGATCAGCACGACGGGCACGATCATGGTCTGTCGCCAGGTCGTCTCACTCGGCCGGACGTACGCGGGACAGACGGTGACCGTGCATGTGACGGACTCGACGATCACCGTTGAGCTGGACGGCCAGGTCCGGGTCATCCGCCGCACGACTGACGTCCCGGTCAGGAACGTCAAAGCGAACAAGCCTCGCGAAGTTTCCGATGTTGTCTAGGCCCACCGTCAAGCATCAGCTGGGACCAGAACGTCAAACATCACCTGGGACTAGACA
>NZ_JBKFFO010000056.1:0-1858 GCF_046506645.1 Streptomyces sp. 5K101
CTCCGGATTCAGCTCAAGCTCCCGGGCGACTGCGGAGATCGTTTTGCTCGACCTCAACGCGATCTGGACGGCTTCCTCGCGGAACTCCGGCGAGTACTTACTGGGTGGCGCCACTTCTTCCTCGTTTCCTGTTCAGGACAACCTTATTGGGTCCCTGTCCGGAAACTTCGTGGCCCCTCAAGGGTCTGATCGCTGGGTGTGCAGCCGATGACGTGGAGGAGGGTGGCGCCTGGGTGCCCGGGGCGGTGGGGCAGGTACTGGAGCGTCCATGCCGGCCGACTTCTTGTGACAGGCCGTCTGCCGGGAACGGGCGGTACGTGGGGACATCCCGGTAGGACACGCCGGGTACGGGGCGGGCCTGCGCAGGGCTTACCCAGGCCCGGTGCTCGGCAGCCCGCGCATCGCCGTTGGCAGTGTCCTGCCACAGTTGGATCCCGATCTGGTACCGCCAGCCGTCCTTGTCTTGCCGCCGGGCGTGGAGCCGTGCCCGGACTTCGTGGCCGTCCGGGAGCACGACGAAGATCGGCGGCGGCCCTGAAGCGCCCTCTCCCTCTCCTTGATTCATGACGACCTCGCTGCCCCCTCATCCTTGGTGGTGTTCGCCCCACCACGGCAGGATCGGCGGCAGGTCACTGAGTCCGCGGGCCGGTCGTTTCGGCATGGGCGACTCGCCGTCGTCGCCGTCCCAGCGCCGCGCGTACTGGTCCGGGAGGTTTCCCCAGCCCCAGTACGGGACCGGGCGGTCGGGGGTTTCGCCGAGTTCGTCGGCGGGGTCGATACGCCTGTCCGCGACCGTGCACAGGTGAGTCCAGTCGTCGCCCATGTCGAAGACGTAGGCGAACTGTTCGCCGGCCTGCAGCCTGCTCAGCTTGGTCGCATGGCCGTCCACGGTGTCGTCCGGAGCTTCGCCATCCCACCACTCCAGGGGGCTGACCCCGGTGCCGTCAGACAAGGTGAACAGGTGCAGGTGAGCCAGATCCCAGCGGGCGAAGGCGAGATCGATGGCCGTGGCGAGCTGGGCGAAGGAGTGCGAGCGAGCGGCGGCGAAGATCCGGCCGGGGCGAGGCCACAGGTCCGCGCCGTGTCCGGAGACCAGCTCCACCCGGATGGACAGCCAGGTACGCGCCACGCTCACCACCCCCTCAAATATCACGTCCGCCGACGAAGACCGACACTACTGAGTGCGGCTGCCGGGTGGGGAATCGAGCCGACCGCCATACTGGGCCGGCGGGCGGGTGCCGCCTCAGCCCACTCCTGACCTCGGCGTGCTCGCGGCGCTGCGCCGTCAGCTCGACCAGGACCTCGGCGGTGCGATGTCGCCTGGGCGGACCCGGCTCACCGCGGTTCTCGCCCTGGTCCTGGACGCGGCACCGCGCGCGGGGGCATTGGTGGCGATGCGGGTCTCCCACCTCGCCCCCGAGAACACGGCAGTGTACGTGAAGCGGCGCCCGCAGCGCGGGGGCGGGGAGGCAGACGACGACTGGTTCGAGTTGTCGGAGATTGGCCGGGCCGCGTCGAGCGGGGGCTGCTGCTGCTGTCCCGTCGCAAAGGATCTGGTCCGTGGGATCGGCTCTGGCGTGGGGCGACCAGATCACCTGAGATTCGGTAGCACCAAGAATCTCAGGTGATCTGGTTCGGGGAGAGCGGATACCTATGGCCATCTCAGAAGCCGTTGTCTTTCCGAGAAGCCGTTGTCTTTCCGAGAGTGACGGGTTCGTTTCCGCTGGTCACGTGTAGGCGTGGTGTTTCGGCGGGAGGGACGGGGTGTCGTGTCGTCTCTTCGGTGGAGGTGCCGGGATGCCGTCGGTGATGGGGTTGCTGGAGGAGCGTGAACGCGACGCTCGGCAGCGGGTGGAGT
>NZ_JBKFFO010000057.1:0-1747 GCF_046506645.1 Streptomyces sp. 5K101
TTGCCGCTGATCCGTCCCGAGTCCTTCGGAACGGGCGCCAGGCCGGCGACACCGGCGAGGCGGTCGGCGGTGCCGAAGACGCTCATGTCGCCGCCGGTATGGGCTATGAACTCGGCGGCCAGGACGGGGCCGATGCCGGGCATGCTCAGGATGACCTCGGCGTGCGGGTGGTCGCGAAACCGGCCCTCGATCAGGGCGTCGGTCTCGGCGATCTCCTCATCGAGGGCCATCACCTCCCTTGCCAGCCTGGCCACGACGGCCGCGGCCAGCTTCTCTCCGGGAACGGCGGTGTGCTGGGCCTCGGCGGCTTCGACGGCGGTGGCCGCGACGAGCCTGTAGTTGCGGACCTTGCGGTTCTTCAACCAGACGGCCAAGCGGTTCCTGCCAGTCCGACGCAGGGCGGCCGGCGTCTGGTAGCAGGTCAGCAGGAGCAAGGACGCCTTCGACGTGCTGTAGTCGAAGGCCCGCTCCAGGGCCGGGAAGTACCCCAGCATCTGGGCCCGCATCCGGTTGATCGCCCTCGTGCGGTCCGCGGCCAGGTCCAGGCGGCGAGAGGTGAGGATGCGCAGGTCGACGGCGATATCGTCGCCAGGGTGCATCAGCTGGAGGTCGCGGCGCATGCGGGCCTGGTCCGCGATGATGAAAGCGTCCTTCGCGTCGCTCTTCCCGTCACCCCGGTAGGAGCCGGAGGCGTGGTGGACGGTGCGGCCGGGGATGTAGAGGACCTGCTGCCCTTTGTCGGTCAGAAGGGCGATCATCAGCGCGGCCCCGCCGGCATTGAGGTCGATCGCCCAGGTCACCGGCTCTCCTTGGCTCAAAGCGAAAACATCCGCAATCAGTTCCAGCAACGCGGTCTCGTCGTTGACCACCCGCCGCGACAGCCTGCGCTTGCCCTCCGCGTCGATCACCACGCAGTGATGCTCGGCCTTGCCCGCATCCGTACCGGCCCATAGTTCGGGCACGACCACCTCCGGAGTCGTTCCTGTTCGAGTCCCAGCAGACGACCTCGCCAGCGTGTCCTTACCAAGCGATCTTGCCGCGCGCATCCCAATCAGTGGCCGAGTCGTCGCGGGGCACCGGGCGGCCAATCAGTAGAAGCCACTCCTGCGGCATGAGGTTGACAGCCACACCCGGTGCCCCTGGGCCTCCCGATCCTACGAGTGACCGGAATCAACCCCACCAACAACGTAAGGAGCTTGTAGGCGCGGTGTCGTGAGCTTGAGTCCGGTCGCGGCGAGGCATCCGTCGATGAGGTCGCTGCGGTACTGGATCTGCCGGAGGCCGTGGCGGAGTGTGCTGATGAGGTGTTCGGGGTCGGTGAAAGCGGTGTTGGCCTGGCAGGTCGCCGCAGCAAGGACCAGATCCCTTCGACGGGGTTGAGGTCGGGCGCGTACGGCGGCAGGTGGTAGGCGGTGATCCAGTCGTGCGCGTCGATGAAGGAACGCATCCGGGTGTCCTTGTGGACGTTCAAGTTGTCCCAGATGAGGACGATGGGACCGCCGAGCTGCTGGTGTGCGGCGATCAGCAGGTCGCGGTAGTCGGTCCAGGTGAAACTGCGCCGGCCGCCTCGCTTGTGGTCGATGTGCCGCTTCGGCCGGTAGATGGGACGGGAGCGTTCGCCGAGCTTGTAGCAGGTCAACGCGGCGATCGAGAACCGCCGCTGCGAGCGCCCTCGGACCCGGATGACGGGTGTGCTGCCGCGCTTTGCCCAGGTGCGTGAGGTCGGCGGCGTCATCGAGAACCCGGC
>NZ_JBKFFO010000058.1:0-1591 GCF_046506645.1 Streptomyces sp. 5K101
GCATGGGGATGCGGACGCCCTTGTCGGTGGCGACGGTGTCGGCGATGTCGTAGCCGGCGTCGACGTGACGGATGACGCCCATGCCCGGGTCGTTGGTCAGCACCCGGCGGACCTTCGCCCCCGCCAGCCGGGTGCCGTCCGCGACCGTCACCTGACCCGCGTGGATCGAACGGCCCATCCCCACACCGCCGCCGTGATGGATCGACACCCACGACGCACCCGAGGCCACGTTCACCATCGCGTTCAGCAACGGCCAGTCCGCGATCGCGTCCGACCCGTCCAGCATCGCCTCCGTCTCCCGGTACGGCGAGGCGACCGAACCGCAGTCCAGATGGTCACGGCCGATGGCCAGCGGCGCGGCCAGCTCACCGCTCGCCACCATGTCGTTGAACCGCTCACCCGCCCGGTCCCGCTCCCCGTACCCCAGCCAGCAGATCCGCGCCGGCAGACCCTGGAAGTGCACCCGCTCACCCGCCATCCGGATCCACCGGGCCAGCGACTCGTTCTCCGGGAACAGCTCCAGGATCGCCTTGTCCGTCTTCGCGATGTCGGCCGCGTCACCGGACAGGGCCGCCCACCGGAAGGGGCCCTTGCCCTCGCAGAACAGCGGGCGGATGTAGGCGGGCACGAAGCCGGGGAACGCGAACGCCCGGTCGTAGCCGGCCAGCCGGGCCTCGCCGCGGATGGAGTTGCCGTAGTCGAACACCTCCGCACCCGCGTCCATGAACCCGACCATCGCCTCCACGTGCCGAGCCATCGACTCCCGCGCCCGGGTGGTGAACCCCGCCGGGTCCTTCGCCGCCAGCGTGGCCATGTCGTCGACGTCCACCCCCAGCGGGAGGTAGGACAGCGGGTCGTGGGCGGAGGTCTGGTCGGTGACGACGTCGACGGGCGCGCCCTCGGCCAGCATCCGCGGCAGCAGCTCCGCCGCGTTGCCCAGCAGACCGATCGACAACGGACGGCGCGCATCGCGGGCCTCGACCGCCAACCGCAGCGCGTGCTCCAGCGAATCCGCACGCACGTCCAGGTAGCGGTGCTCGATCCGCCGCTCGATCGCCCGCGGGTCGCAGTCGATGCAGATCGCCACACCGTCGTTCATCGTCACGGCCAGCGGCTGCGCACCGCCCATGCCGCCCAGCCCCGCGGTCAGCGTGATCGTCCCCGCCAGCGTGCCGCCGAACTTCTTCGCCGCCACCGCCGCGAACGTCTCGTACGTGCCCTGCAGGATGCCCTGCGTGCCGATGTAGATCCACGAACCGGCCGTCATCTGCCCGTACATGGTCAGCCCCAGCTGCTCCAGACGCCGGAACTCCTCCCAGTTCGCCCAGTCGCCCACCAGGTTCGAGTTCGCGATCAGCACCCGCGGCGCCCACTCGTGCGTCTGCATCACCCCCACCGGACGACCCGACTGCACCAGCATCGTCTCGTCCTGCTTCAGCGTCCGCAGCGTACGCACCATCGCATCGAACGAACGCCAGTCCCGCGCCGCCTTCCCCGTCCCCCCGTACACCACCAGCTTGTCCGGATGCTCCGCCACCTCCGGATCCAGATTGTTCTGCAGCATCCGCAAAGCGGCCTCCTGCTGCCAGCC
>NZ_JBKFFO010000059.1:0-1581 GCF_046506645.1 Streptomyces sp. 5K101
GTGTAGGCGTGGTGTTTCGGCGGGAGGGACGGGGTGTCGTGTCGTCTCTTCGGTGGAGGTGCCGGGATGCCGTCGGTGATGGGGTTGCTGGAGGAGCGTGAACGCGACGCTCGGCAGCGGGTGGAGTCTCTCCAGGCCGAGCTGCGGGAGGCCGAGGCGGTGTGGGAGCGGTTCGTGATCGCCCGTGAGACGGTGGGCGAGGTTCTGGCGGAGCCCCGCGGAGGCGAGGATGGGGCGCCGGTCGTGGTGACCGGCGAACGGCCGGTGCAGGTCAGGCAGGCGGTGCCCGGCTCAGTGGTGCCGCACTGGGAGGAAGGGCTCGCACCGGCGGTTCTCGCGCCGGACTACCAGCGGATCATGGAGGTCCTGGCCGGCGGGAACGGGATGCGCGGGGAGGCGATGGACTGTCGTCAACTCGCGGCTGCCCTCGGGCTGGAGCCGGTCCCGGCGAAGGTGGAAGGGGTGCGGTCGAAAGCCAAGCGGCTGGCCGCGCGGGGCTGGCTGGCAGAGGAACGGCCGGGGCTGTTCAGCGTGCCCGTCGGGCGAGGCGGCGGCTCATGACCGTGCTCATCGCCCACTTGATCACCGCCTCCGAGGTGTCGGTGCGCGTCTCGTAGTCGCGGGCCAGTCGGCGTGAGTGCATCAGCCACGCGAACGTGCGCTCCACCAGCCACCTCTTCGGCAGCACGGTGAAACCGCTGGTGCCGTCGCTGCGTCTGACCACGGTCAGCGCGATCCGCCAGGCGTCGCGGGCGAAGTCGACCAGGCGCCCGGTGTAGCCGCCGTCGGCCCACACCCGCGTTACGCGCCAGTGCCGCTCGCGCAGCCGGGCCAGGAGTGTCCGTCCCGCGTCCCGGTCGGTGGCCGAGGCCGCGGTCACCATCACGGCCAGCAGCAGTCCGAGGGTGTCCACCACGATGTGCCGCTTGCGGCCGTTGACCTTCTTCCCGCCGTCGAAGCCCCTGGTCGCGGCCGGCACCGATGCGGCTGCCTTCACCGACTGCGCGTCGATGACGGCTGCGGTCGGCTCCGCGTCCCGGCCCGCTGCCTGGCGGACCCGGTCGCGCAGCCGGTCGTGGAACTCGGCGGTCAGGCCCTTGTCCCGCCAGCGTCGGAAGAAGGCGTAGACGCGGTCCCACGCGGGGAAGTCCGCGGGCATCGCCCGCCAGGTGATGCCGCCCGCGACCAGGTAGCGCACCGCGTCGACCATCTGCCGGTGGCAATAGCTCTCCGGCTGCCCTCCGCGGCCCTCCAGCCAGCCGGGAACCGGCATCGCGTCGCGTACGACGACCCACTCCGCGTCGCTCATGTCCGACGGATACCTCGGTCGCCTGTACGGCCGGTCCCCGGCGTTTTCGAACCGGTGAGCGAGACAATCACACGACAGAGACACCGAGTTGGACGACATCGACGCCGGCACGGAAGACTGCAGCACCAGGGGCCTCCTGTTGCTCGGTTGGATTCGACACCCACGAGCTGTGCGGGAGGCCCCGCTTTCATGCCCGGCCAGCCAGAAGATCACCCGACCGAGTCGACGATCTCGAACTCACGCCCACCAAGATCGATAGAGCAACAGCTTCT
>NZ_JBKFFO010000006.1:0-366608 GCF_046506645.1 Streptomyces sp. 5K101
CGAACCCGGAAGCTAAGCCTTTCAGCGCCGATGGTACTGCAGGGGGGACCCTGTGGGAGAGTAGGACGCCGCCGAACAATCATTGTGGGAAAGCCCCGGAACACCGTTCCGGGGCTTTCCTGCGTTCCGAAGGCCGAAATCTCGTTGCCGGGGCGCAGCGGCGTTGGCCAGTATCGAGGCATGGACTACGTCATCCGGCCCGTGCGCGCCGAGGAATGGGCCAAGGCCCGCGAGCTGCGGCTCGCCGCCCTGCAGGACCCGTTGGCTTCGATAGCCTTTCTGGAGAAGTACGAGGACGCCGTCGCGCGGCCGGACTCCTTCTGGCAGGAGCGAACGGCGTCCGCAGCGGCCGGCCGCGAGGTGGTGCAGTTCGTCGGCGAGGCCCCGGACGGGAGCTGGCACGGCACTCTGTCGCTGCTGGTGGAGCGGCCAGGGACCGAGGTAAGGGTGGGTAAGCCGGCGTCGGTGGAACAGACGCATGTGGTGGCCGTCTTCGTACGGCCCGAGGCGCGGGGCAGCGGGCTCGCGGACGAGCTGTTCCGGACTGCGCTGGAGTGGTCGTGGGCGCTGGAGTCGCCGCAGGTGGAGCGGGTGCGGCTGATCTTCCACGCGGGCAACGCACGGGCGGAGGCGCTCTACCGGCGGGCCGGCTTCGTCCCGAGCGCCGACCCGTCCCCCATCCCCGGCGACGAAATGGCGCGCGAGTACGAGGTCAGGCGCGCGAGGGCATAGGGCCTCAGCGGGAGGGCAGGGGGGCCGTCCAGCGGGCGCGGGCCTGTTCGGCGGAGCGCAGCAGGACGAGCGTCGGCAGGCCCTGGTCCTGACCGGTGGCGAGGAGCTCCGGGAGCACGGGCAGCGGTGCGACGGCGGCGACGTCGTCGAGGACGAGAGTCAGTGGTGGGTCGAGCCGACCGTCGGATGACCGTGCGGCCATGCGGCGGCCGTGCTCGACCACGTCTGAGGCGAGTGCCGTGAGCAGTGGCATCGCACCCGGGTGGGAGCGCGGATCCTCGATCGGTTCACCCACCACATAAAGGGTGCCCGCTTCGCTCACGAAAGATTCCAAGGCGAGCGAATCGGTTCGGTTCGGGGTGCATGCCTCACGGATGTGGACCGAGGACAGCGCCGCGAGGGCTCGGCCGGTCAACTGCTGGGCGATGTCCCGGCGTTCCGGATACGCGGTGAGCGCCGACTCCAGGAGTCCGGCGAGGCCGGCGGCGGCCTTGGGGTGCGTACGGAGGATGCGTACCGGCTCGTGGGCCCCGGTGCCCTGGGCCCAGCGGTGGACCTGGCGGAACGGGCGGCCGTCCACGGCGGCGGCATGCAGCCAGCAGCGCAGGAGCGTTTCGGCTGTGTCGGCCATGGCGGCGTCGATCAGGGCACGGGGGCGCACGGGGGCGAGGAGGGCGGTGGCGCGGGCGGCCGCGGTCCGTTCGTCCTCGCAGCCGACGGTGGGCGACCAGTGGAGCCGGGCCGGGGTGTCGCACAGGTGCCCGGGGTCGTAGACGAGGACGGGACCGAGCTTGGCGCGGGCGCCCTTCGTCTCGGCCCACACGGAGGCATCGGAGGTGACGACGAGGACGGGTCCCTCGGCGTCGAGGAGCGCCTGGACGGTGGACGGCCGACGCGTGACCGGATCGCCGTACAGGACGCGGGAGTTCGTGCCGCGCGGGCCGGGGACGGCGGACGCGACGCCGGTCGGCGGATAGGGGGCGGGGGCCACCGGGGTGGGCGGGCTCGCGGTCGTGTGCGGGTACGGAGCCGGTCCGGGAGCCGCCGTCGCCGCCGGGTCGGCGGGGCCCGGACCGGGTGCCGCCTGCTCGGACACCGGTGTCACCGGGGCGGCGGACGATGCCGTCGCCACGGCCGGGGCGGTCTGCTCGGGTACCGGTGGGGCTGGGGTCTCGGGCGATACCGTCGCCGGAGTCGGGGCGGTTTGCTCGGCTACCGGCGATGCCGTCTCGGCCCGGGCGCGCGACTCCTGCGACGTCCGCCCGCCCGCGTGCCTCTCGGCGCGGGACCTCGCGCGGACCGCACGCCAGCGCGCCACCGTGCCCAGCGTGAACACGGTCAGCACCACCAGCACCATCAGTTCGCCGATGGCCAGGCCCCAGAACAGCCCGTAGCCGGAGAGCTCGGCGGGCGGGGTCTGCGGCCAGGCGGCCGGCAGGTCGTGCGGGGCCGAGCCGAGCGACCGCATCGCCAGGGGCGTACTGGTGAACGTCACGCCCGTCGGCCAGGCGCCGTGCGCGAACAGGCCCGCCAAGCCCGTCGCCGTCCACACCAACAGCGTCAGCCCGAGCAGGAAGCCCAGCAGCCCGACCAACAGGCCGTCGGGGATGCCGCCTTCGCGCTCCCCGCCCCGGCCCCGTCCCTGGCGCCCCTGCTCCATCTCACGCCACCGTCGACTCTGAGGACTCGTCCATCTGCTGTTGCCGCTCGATCAGCGCCGCCCGCTGCTCCGCCTCCCACTCCGCGGCCTGGACGTGCTCCGGCACCGCGGGCCGCGAGGACTCCGTCATCGCGCGGTCGGTGAAGACGAGTGGCCGTTCTGCCTCGGTCACCAGGTGTTTGACCACCTGGACGTTGCCGTTGACGTCCCATACGGCGATGCCGGGGGTGAGCGTCGGGATGATCTCGACGGCCCAGCGCGGCAGGCCGAGCACGCGCCCGGTGGCCCGCGCCTCGTCGGCCTTCTGGGCGTAGATCGTCCGTGTCGAGGCCATCTTCAGGATGGCCGCGGCCTCCCGCGCCGCCGCGCCGTCCACCACGTCGGACAGATGGTGGACGACCGCCACGAACGACAGGCCGAGCCGCCGCCCGAACTTCAGTAGCCGCTGGAAGAGCTGCGCGACGAACGGGCTGTTGATGATGTGCCACGCCTCCTCCACCAGGAAGATGCGCTTCTTTCGGTCGGGCCGGATCCAGGTGTGCTCCAGCCACACGCCGACGATCGCCATCAGGATCGGCATCGCGATCGAGTTGCGGTCGATGTGGGACAGGTCGAACACGATGAGGGGCGCGTCCAGGTCGATGCCGACCGTCGTCGGCCCGTCGAACATGCCGCGCAGGTCGCCGTCCACGAGCCGGTCGAGGACGAGGGCGACGTCCAGGCCCCAGGCGCGTACATCGTCGAGGGCGACGTTCATCGCCTCGGCGGACGCCGGCTCGGGGTGGCGCAGCTGCTCCACGATGTCCATGAGGACGGGCTGCCGGTCGGTGATCGTCTCGTTGACGTACGCGTGGGCCACCTTGAGCGCGAAGCCGCTGCGCTCGTCGAGGCCGTGGCCCATCGCGACCTCGATGATGGTCCGCAGCAGGGCGAGCTGGCCGGTGCTGGTGATCGCCGGGTCGAGCGGGTTGAGGCGGATGCCGCCGTCGAGTGCCGTCATCGGGTCCAGCCGGATGGGAGTTATCCCCAGCTCCTGCGCGATCAGGTTCCACTCGCCGACGCCGTCCTCGCCCTGCGCGTCGAGGACGACGACCTGGCGGTCGCGGAAGCGCAACTGCCGCAGGACATACGTCTTCTCCAGCGCCGACTTGCCGTTGCCGGACTCGCCGAGCACCAACCAGTGCGGGGCGGGGAGCTGCTGCCCGTACAGCTGGAAGGGGTCGTAGATGTAGCCCTTGCCGCTGTAGACCTCGCGGCCGATGATCACGCCCGAGTCGCCGAGGCCAGGTGCGGCCGTCGGCAGGTAGACGGCCTGCGCCTGCCCGGTCGAGGTGCGGACGGGCAGGCGGGTGGTCTCCACCTTCCCGAAGAGGAAGGAGGTGAAGGCATCCGTGAGGACGGACAGCGGATCACGCATGACGGGCGGCCCCTATCGGCGGATGCCGGTCGCGAACGGAAGGGTGTTCACAAAGGCCCTGTGGTGCTCGCGGTCGCACCACTCCAGCTTCAGATACGACTTGCCGGCAGAGGCCCTGATCGTGCGCTTGTCCCGGGCCAGGGCCTCGGGCGAACGCGACGACACAGTGATGTACCCGACGAGGTTGACCCCCGCCGCACCGCTCGCGAGATCTTCACCCCGCTGGTCGAGCCGTCCGTGCGCGGCGATGTCGCGCGGGTCGACGGTCCGGTTCATCTTGGCGGCACGGCTGGCGTCCGCCTCGTCGTTGGTCTTCTCGGTGAGCATGCGCTCGATGGCGACCTCGGTGGGCTCCAGGTCCATCGTGACCGCGACCGTACGGATCACGTCGGGAGTGTGGACGAGCAGCGGCGCGAGGAAGTTCACGCCGACCGGGGTCATCGGCCACTCCTTGACCCACGCGGTGGAGTGGCACCAGGGGGAGCGGGTGGCGGACTCGCGGGTCTTGGCCTGGAGGTAGGTGGGCTCGACGGCGTCGAGCTCGGCCGGCCAGGCGTTTCGTTTCGTCATCGCCTGGATGTGGTCGATGGGGTGGTCCGGGTCGTACATGGAGTGCACGAGCGAGGCGAGGCGGGCCTGGCCGAGGGGCTGCCGTACGCGGATGTCCGCCTCGGCCAGCCGGGCGCAGATGTCGGTCAGTTCACGGGCCATGACGACGGCGAGACCGGCGTCCTTGTCGAGCCGCTTGGTGCCGGTCGCGTGCTTGGCGGCGCGGGCCATGGCGTGCGCCTCGGCGGCCAGTTCGCGCGAGTAGTGCATGCAGGCGACGAGGTAGGCACGGTGCTGCTCGCTGGAGGTGGACACCATGGACTGGAGCTGGTCGTACGACTCCTGGAGCCAGGCCGGCGCCTTCTCGTCCCCGCGCTGGGCGACGTCCTTGGCGTGCGCGTCGGGGTCGGCGGGCAGGGTACGGGCGAGCATCTGAAGGCGCGTCACGAAGCCGTCACCGTTGGCGACGTGCTTGAGCAGCGTGCCGAACCGGTCGACCAGTGCCTCCTGGTCCTCGCTGTCGCGCAGGCCGACGCCGGGGCCCTCGATCTCGATGGCCGCGGTGACGGTGCGCCGGTCGGCGTGCAGCAGGACGGCGATCTCGTCCGGGCCGAAGGGGGCGGCGAGCCAGTTGATCCGCCCGATGCCCGGCGGCGGGCCGACCTCGATCTCCCGCCCGTCGATCCGGGTGCCGGCCTCGACGGCTCCGGAGCGGTAGGTGGTGCCCTGGCGCAGGGTGCGCTTGTAGCTGCGGTTGATCTCGAACCATTTGTAGAAGGTGCGGCCCTTGCAGGGCACGTACACGGCGGCGAGCGCGAGCATCGGGAAGCCCATGAGCAGCACGATCCGCAAGGACAGGACGGGGACCAGCAGCCCGCTCATCATGCCGAGGAACGCGCCGGCGATGATCAGCGCGATCTCGCCGGTCTCGCGGTTCTTGCCGACGATCGCGTTCGGCCGGGCGCGGCCGATGAGGTACGTGCGGCGGGGCGCGATGATGGGGGACTGGGTCGTCAACGCCTGCCACCTCCTGTGCTGTTGCGGTTGCTGTGCGGGGTGCCGCCGGTCGGGGTGCTGCTACGGGGCGAGGGCGCGGCTGCCTGGCCCGTACGGCTGCCGTGGGCGGCGACGCCGCCGCTGACGGGGTTGGCGGGGCGGGGCGTGCTTCCGCTGTCGCCGCCGGGGTTCTGGTTGCCGCGGGAGCTGTGGGTCTTGATGCCCTGTGAGACGAGGGCGGCCGGCGAGCTGATGACGGCGGCGGCCTTGCCCTCGGCGGCGTTCTGGATGCGGTTGTTGCGGGAGTTGGCGATCTCGTCGCCGAAGCCGGGCACGAAGCGGTAGATCATGGCGGAGGCGAAGATCGCGAGCAGGATGATCGAGAGCCCCGACACGACGGCGGAGAAGGAGTCCGGCCCCTCGCCCGAGGAGAGCGCCCCGGCGAGTCCGAGCACGATGACGATGACGGGCTTGACCAGGATGATGGCGATCATGATCCCGGCCCAGCGGCGGACGTGGCCCCACATGTTCTTGTCGACGAGCCCGGCGTAGACGACGACGCCGAGGAGGGCGCCGACGTAGAGGAGCACGGCGCGGATGAACAGCTCGAGGTAGAGGACGCCGGCGGCGAGGACGGTGACCAGCGCGACGATGATCAGCATGATCGGGCCGCCGCTGATGCTGTCACCCTTCTGGAGGGCCTCCTTGAAGCTGCCGAAGAACACGTCGGTCTGCTGACTGGTCCCGGAGGCGATGACCTCGGTGACGGCGTCGGTGGCGGTGACGACGGTGTAGAGGATCAGCGGCGTGAACGCGGAGGCGAGGACGGTCAGCCAGAGGAAGCCGACGGCCTCGGAGATCGCGGTGGTGAGCGGTACGCCGCGGATGGCGCGCTTGGCGACGGCGAGCAGCCACAGGATGAGCGTGAGGACGGTGGCGGCGGCGAAGACGATGGCGTAGCGGGCGAGGAAGGCGGAGTTGGTGAAGTCGACCTCGGCGGTCTCCTTGACGGCGCCGGAGAGGTAGTCGAGCAGGCTGACGGCGGCGTCGGCGCAGCCCCGGGCGAGGGAGGAGAGGGGGTCGAGGGCGGTGGTGGGGTCGTTGCCGACGGATGACCTTCCGACGCCGGGGGCGTCACCGTCTTCGCAGTAGTCGCGGGCGGGGCCCGCGATGAGTCCGCACGGGTTGTCCGTGGGGCTTGGCGCGGGTGTCGGCGCGGCCGCCGCTCTGGTTGCGAAGAGGATCGCGGCCGTTTGCACGGCTGCAACGATGGCCAGCAGCTTTTGCGGGCGGTAGCGAGGGCTATCGGGCATACGTGAACCCTCCGAATCCGTTCACCGCGTCAGCGATTTCGTCGGAGCCTGAGATGGGGTTGTCACCGGTCACGGGCGTCGGCCCCGTCCTCTGGCTGGTTTCCAGGACCTTCCAGTCCGAGCCGTTCCACTTCAGCTTGATGCTCACCGTGAACCAGCCGCTGGTCACCGGCTTGGTCGACTTCTCTCCGGTCAGGCCGAACAGACCCATGCACCACACGTCGATATCCGCGGTACCTCCCGCGTATTTCAGCACCTTCGTCCCGGCAGGGAGCGTCCGGTTGACGAACGTTGAGCCAGAAGGAGCGGTGCCGTCGGCGTTCAGACCGATCTGAGCGAGGAAGTCGGTGGAGTAGTCCGCGTCGAAACCGGACTGAAGACTGGCGCGCGTGCTGTCGTCTGCGAGAGCCGCGACGATCGCTTGGCGGCGTTCCTTGTTGAACATGCCGTCAGACCCCAGCGCCACCGCGTAATTCGCCGCCGCGCTCTGCGCCCCCTGCTCGTCCTGCGCGTAGCCCGTCGGGATGCCGCCCGCCTTGCCCTTCACCGGGCGCACCCCCGTCGCCGCCGTCGGGCGGCTGTCGGGGGACTTGCCGGTGTCGGCCGACGTGCCCTCCGCCCCGCCGCCCTGGTTGGCGAAGGCGATCGCCGCGATCAGCAGCACCACCACGCCCACCACCCCGATCAGCGAGCGCGAGGTGCGCACGGGGCGGCGGGCACCGCCGTAGACGTCCTCGCTCGTGCCCGGGAGGCGGGTGCGGGTCTGCCCCGAGCCGCCGAAACCGTCGTTCGTGCGGTCGCCGTGCTCGTCGCCGAGGCTCATCTGGCGCAGGCCCCCTCAACCGGTCGTGGACGTGCTGCATGCCCCGCGGTCGCGGGGTGGTGACGTGTCTTCAGGAACTTCGGGTCCATCGGGGAGACGCAACCTCGGAGGTGGGCCGGGCGAGCCCGGAGGGGACGGGTGGGCGGCTAGACGGCCATCCCGTACACGATGGTGAACAGGGTTCCCAGCGAGCCGATGATGAAGACGCCGGTGAGGCCGGCGACGATCAGGCCCTTGCCCTGTTCGGCGCTGAACGTGTCGCGCAGGGCTGTCGCGCCGATGCGCTGTTTGGCCGCGCCCCAGATCGCGATGCCGAGGCAGAGGAGGATGGCAACGGCCATCACGACCTCGATCATCACCCGAGCTTCGTTCCCCAGGCTTCCGAACGGCCCCCAGTTCGGGGCGATACCGCCGATGATGGTGGTGATGTCGCCCTTTTCGGCTGCCAGGATCATGTAACTCACCGCCCCTGTTGGGTTGTTGGCCGCCCACGCCCCTTGGCACGGGTCAGGTTCTATCTTCCCTGATGAAACCGCCCCCGTAGGCCGACTTCGAGGGTCTCTTTACCCGATCTCCGCACGTTTGACCGAACCGGTCGCCCTGACCTGCGAGGTGTGGCGGGATCCGGTCGTCGTGCACAGGTCGTCACTCTGTGTATCACGCAGAGTGACTTCGGGCAATGACTGTCGTTGTGCCACCTTTGGGGTGTTTTAGGGCGGAGGCCGGGCATGTCGGGGCGAGCGGTCGGGCGAGGTCGAGGCGTCTCCCTCGCCCGATCGAAATCACGCCAGCGTCGATCACGAATCAGCCATGCCTTATTTGTTGCAAGTTCAATTGTCGTCGCTAGCCTCCGCTCCCATGGGCCACTCACACGCGCACCGTCCGTATGTCTCCCGCCGTGACTTCCTGCGCCGCAGCGCGATCGTCGGCGCGGCGGGGGCGGCCGCCGCCGGTGGCGCCTGGTTCTGGCGCCAGCCGGCGTACGGCGCCGAGACACCCGTCTCGCAGGTCCACGTGAACTTCGGCAGTGACGCGGCACGCGAGATGACGGTCAGCTGGATGACCCCCGGACCGGTGCGCAGCCCGTTCGTCCAGCTCGGCGGCGACCGGGTCGCCGCGCAGACCGCGCAGTACCCCGGCTATCCCGGCTACTTCCACCACGCGCGGCTCACGCGGCTGGTCCCGGGCACCAACTACGGCTACCGCATCGGACACGCGGACAAGACCGTCACCCCGGCGTACGCCTTCACCACCGGGCCGCGCGGCCGGGAGAAGTTCACGTTCACGGCGTTCGGAGACCAGGGGACCGACCTGGCGACGACGGCTCAGCAGCCGATCCAGCCGAGCATGAACACCAAGCTGGCGCAGTCGTTCAACCCGGCGTTCCACGTCATCGTCGGCGACCTGGCCTACGCCAACGGCGACCAGAAGCTGTGGGACGAGTGGTTCGACATGATCGAGCCCATGGCCACGTCCACACCGTGGATGCCCTGCATCGGCAACCACGAGATCGAGAGCCAGCTCGATGTGCTGGGGACCGGGGACAGCTGGGGCGAGTGGGGCTACGACCCGTACCTGACGCGCTTCGCCCTGCCGGGCAACGGCTACAAGGAGCTGGAGAACTGCTTCTACTCGTTCCGTTACGGCAGCGTCGTCTTCATCAGCATCGACAACAACGACGTCAACACCGAGATCAAGCACAACATCGGTTACACGGGCGGGCGGCAGCGGATGTGGGTGGAGAAGGCGCTCGCCGCCGCGCACGCGGACAAGGGCGTCGACTTCATCGTGGTCCTGATGCACCAGGCGGCGTTCAGCTCCTCCTCCCGGCACGGGTCGGACGCCGGCGTACGGGAGACGTGGCTCCAGCTGTTCGCCCGCTACTCGGTGGACCTGGTGCTCCAGGGGCACGACCACAACTACGAGCGCAGCCATGTGCTCGCCGGCGACCAGGTCGTCGCGGACGTCCCCAACAAGCTGGACCTCGGCACCGCGTACATCCTGTGCGGCAACGGCGGTGCGGTGCAGGACTCCTTCGACCCGGTGCAGCCGGCCTGGTCCGCCTTCCGTCAGGCGCTCAAGATCGGCACGCTGAAGGTGGAGGTGGACCCGCTCACCCCCAACGGCATGAGCCGCCTCACCCTCGGCGAGTACTGGGCGCTGGACGGCTCGCCCATCGAGGAGGGCATCGTTCTGGAGAAGAACGCGAAGTCCGCGCCGCGCGAGACCGATGCCGCCGGCACCACCACGCAGAGCTCCGAGCCGGCGATTACCCTTCCCGCCTCCGACGCTCCTGCCGGGACCACGCTGATCGGCGTGGAGGCGGCGGGGGCGACCGGACTTGCCATGCACGTCCGCTCACGCGAGCAAGCCCTGGACGAGCGGGCCTCGCTGGCCTGACGGGCCGCGGCGTGGCTGTGCGCGTCCCTGCCGCCGTGGTGGGATTCGGTCCTTTGTTCGTTGCTCGCGGGAATGATCACGTGGCAGCATTCGTGGGTGACTGACAACGGGGATGAGAGGGCGAAGCCTCAACGGGCTTCGCGGCTGGCCGATTTGGCCGATGCGTCGGTGCCGACCGCATCGTTTGAGCCGTCAACGATTCCGCCGGTAACACCAGCGGCTCCGGTGGCCGCTGGGCCGGTGGACGAGGTGGCGGTGGCGCGGCGGGAGTTTGCGCGTTTGCTGGGGGAGTTCCGGCGTACAGCGGTGTTGGTGCCGTTCGACGAGCACGGGAGTCTGTGGACCGCGGATTTCAACGGGGTGCGGTGGATCTGCGCGTTCTCGAACGAGGAGGCGTTGGCGCGGTTCGCTTCCGCGCAGGGGGGTGCGGGCCGGGAGTGGACCTACCGGACGATTCTCGGTGCGCGCTTGCTGGATGTGATGGTGCCGATGGTGCCGGGGCCGGGCGGGGTCGCTTTGGACGCGGGCAGTGATGACGGAATGGTGTTTCCGCCGGTGGCGGGGATCGTTCCGGATGAGGTGGCGGTGGACCTCGGGGGGACGCGGTGAGTGGGGGCGAGCCTGAGCTTGCGGCGGCGGCGTCGGGGCTGGCGGAGATCGCGAAGGGGATCAATCTGGCGCATGCCGAGCTGAAGGAGCTCGGCATGATCGGCGAGGCGTCGGTGGGCCGGGGGTTCTCGGACCTGGCCTTGTCCGGGCTGGAGCTGGGCCACGGGGGGCTGACGTCGGAGTTCGAGACGTTCTGCAACCGGTGGGAGTGGGGGGTTCGGGCCCTGACGTGGAAGGGGAACGCCTTCGCGCAAGGAGTCGGCCTGTCGGCGGGCTCGTTCGCGGAGCAGGAGCAGTACGTCAAGGACTCGATCAAGATCGGCGTGAACTCGCTGAACGGGAATCCGCATCTGTCGGAGGACGAGGTCAAGCAGATGCGCTGGGACACGATTCGTGACCAGCACGCGTGGGACAACGCGGACTGGAGCGCGGAGTCGATGCGCGAGGCGCACGGCGAGGTCAAGCAGACGTGGAAGAACACCACGTATGACGTGATGGACGCGCAGATGGACTCGATGGAGCGCTCGGGCCTGATCGACCCGAAGATCCGGGACGCGATGGATGAGCAGCTCAAGGAAGACCTGGATCCCGATCAGGCGACGATCGACCAGGCCGAGCAGCCGCGGTGGGGGGAGAGGCGCTGATGGTGGACTGGCGGGATTGGGGTGACAAGCTTGTCGATGGTGCCGACCGGGCGATCGACAAGGGCAAGGAAGTCGTTGGTGAGGGCGTCGACTGGGCGACGGACAAGGCCGGGCAGGGGCTGCGGCATTACGGTCACGACGCGATGGCCGAGGCCGTCGAGGACTGGGGCGATGAGACCGCCTCCTCGCTCGGTGCGGAGGTCGGGGAGCAGCAGCTCGGCCAGACCGAGGAGGCGAACGAGCTGGTCCATGGCCGGCCGGAGAAGATCGCCGCGACGGTGAAGAACCTGCGGGACTTCCGACTCGCGTTCGATCTGGTCGGCGGCGGGATGAAGAAGCTCGACTCCAGCCACTGGAAGGGTGAGGCCGCCAACACCTTCCGGGAGAAGTTCGACACGCTGCCCACGGACTGGCTGCGGGCGGCGGACGCGTTCGAGGACGCGGCGAAGGCCCTGGAGACCTATTCGAAGGCGGTCGTCAGTGCCCAGGGCAAGGCGCGGGAGGCGATCGCCCTCTACAACGAGGCGAAGAAGGACTACGAGAAGGCGGCCGCGGAGTTCAACAAGAAGGCCGATGCCTACAACGCCGCCCGCAACAGCGACAGCCCGCTGCCGCACCCGGGTGAGTTCACGGACCCGAGCACGGCCAAGCGCAAGCGGGCGCAGGAGATCCTGGACGACGCCCGGCAGGCGCGGAACGATGCCGCCGAGTTGGCGAAGGGCGCGGTCACGGCCGCCATGGCGCACGCGCCGAAGGACAAGACCGGCCTGGACAAACTCCAGACCGAGCTCATGGACCACGGCCTGGGGCAGGGCATCGAGCTGGCCCACTTCGGCGGCGGCATCATCAAGGGCACCGCGGGGCTGGTCAATTTCGTCCGCTCGGTCCACCCGCTCGACCCCTACAACCTGACCCACCCGGCCGAGTACTACAAGGGCGTCAACATGACGCTCGCCGGCCTCGCCTCCACCGTCGCCAACCCCGACCGAGCCCTGAAGAACGCCTGGGACGCCGCCAAGGGCGACCCCTCCGAATTCCTCGGCCGCCTCGTCCCCGAGATTCTGGGAACGAAGGGTGCGGGCCTGGGCCGGGCCGGACTCCGCGTTGGGTTGGACGGTGCCAAGCGCCTGCCCGACGGCGGAGGAAAGCCGGACGGCACCCGCGGGGACCATGAGAGCAATCCGGACAGCAACGGCAAGCGATGCAGCGAGACGGTGTGCAAGAAGGACCCCGTCGACATTGCGACCGGCCGGATGCTGCTGCCGCAGACGGACATCACGCTGCCGGGCTCCCTGCCCCTGGTGTTCCAGCGCACGTTCGACTCCTCCCGGCGCTCAGGCCGCTGGTTCGGCCCCACATGGTCGTCCACGGTGGACCAGCGACTGGAGATCGACTCCGAAGGCGTCATCTTCAGCTGCGACGAAGGCAGCCTGCTGGCCTACCCCCACCCTGCGCCCGGCGTTCCGGTCATGCCCACCCACGGCCGCCGTTGGCCACTGGACCGCGTCGACGACGGCTACACCATCACGGACCCCGACACCGGGAAGGTCTGGCACTTCACCGACCACAGTGACGAGGTGGCCCTGCTCGCACAGATCGACGACCGCAACGGCCGCTGGATCACCTTCGAGTATGACGACACCGGCGCTCCCGCCTCGATCGTCCACCACGGCGGGTACCACCTGAAGCTCACCACCAGCGAAGGCCGGATCACCGCCCTGCACCTGGCAGGCGCGGCACGGGACGGTTCCGACCAAGAGATCCTGCGCTACGGCTACACCGACGGCCACCTCACCTCCGTCACCAACTCCTCCGGCCGTCCCCTGCGCTTCGACTGCGACGAGCACGGCCGCATCACCTCGTGGACCGACACCAACGGCAGCCGATTCGACTACGTCTACGACGACCAGGACCGCTGCACCTACCAGGCCGGCACCAACGGTCATCTCGAGTCCAGCTTCACCTGGGACGACACCGACCCGGACACCGGCCTGCGCATGACGTCCGTCACCGACGGACTCGGCCACACCGAGCGCCACCTCGTCAACGACCGCTCCCAGATCGTCGCCGAAATCGATGCCCTGGGCGCGGTCACCCGCTACGAGTACGACCAGCACAACCGTCTGCTGTCCCGCACGGACCTACTGGGCCACGTCAGCCGCTTGACCTACGACGACCACGGCCGACCGATCGCGGTAGAGCGCCCGGACGGCCGCCAGTCGCGAGCCGAGTACAACGCCCTCGGACTCCCGACACGCATCATCGGCACCGACGGCAACGTCACGCGACAGACCTTCGACGAACACGGCAACCGCACATCCGCCACCGACCCGTCGGGGGCGACGACTCACTTCACCTACGACACGGCAGGGCACCTCGCATCCATCACGGACGCCCTCGGCAGCAGTTCCACCGTGCTCTGTGACCGCGCCGGGCTGCCGATCGCCATCACTGACCCGCTGGGCGCCGTCACTCAGTACGAGCGCGACGCCTTCGGCCGTGCGGTCTCGATCACCGATCCCCTTGGAGCCGTCACGCGGTTCAACTGGACCGTCGAGGGCAGAATCGCCTGCCGCATCGACTCCGACGGCACGGAGCAGTCGTGGAGCTATGACGGCGAAGGCAACTGCCTGACACACACCGACGCCATCGGTGGCGTCACCACCTACGAGTACACCGACTTCGACCTTCTCGCCGCCCGCACAGACCCTGACGGCGCTCGCTACGAGTTCGCCCACGACAGCAACCTGCAACTGCTGCAGGTCACAAACCCCCAAGGCCTGACGTGGGCCTATGCATACGACCCGGTTGGACATCTGCTCTCTGAAAGCGACTTTGACGGCCGCACATTGAGTTACACCTACGATCGCGCAGGACGCCTGGCCTCGCGTACCAACCGCCTTGGGCAGCAAGTGCGATACGAGCGCAACGCTCTCGGACAGGTCGTACGCAAGGAGGCCGAGGGTTCGGTCACCACTTACGAATACGACATCTTCGACCAGCTTGCTGTGGCGGCGAGCCGTGACGCGACGCTGACAAGACTGCGGGACCGGTCCGGACGGCTCCGTTCGGAAACGGTGAACGGCAGAAAGCTGGAGTTCACCTACGACTCCCTCAGCCGCCGAACAAGCCGCACGACCCCCAGCGGGGCCATCAGCACATGGGCGTACGATCCAGCCGGCCATCGGAGCGAGATCACTGCCTCCGGCCACACGATCGACTTCACACATGACGCGGTGGGTAGAGAGTTGACCCGAATCGTGGGCAACGGCCTCGTGCTCACACACGAGTACGACGAGACGGGACGTCTCAGGCACCAGCGCACCACCAGTCATGGCCGCGCCCTCCAACACCGCTCCTACACCTATCGTGCCGACGGCAACGTAATC
This sequence comes from Streptomyces sp. 5K101, assembly GCF_046506645.1. NCBI lineage: Bacteria > Bacillati > Actinomycetota > Actinomycetes > Kitasatosporales > Streptomycetaceae > Streptomyces > Streptomyces sp. 5K101. The sequence continues at coordinate 14,533 of NZ_JBKFFO010000006.1, forward strand.
TCCCTTGAGGACCAACTCGCCGGAGACCGAACCTTCGAACTGGACGCGGTGGGCCGCGTGACCACCGTTCACGCCATGGACTGGACTGAGCGGTATGCGTACGACGAGGCGGGGAACCAAGTCCAGGCCGCCTGGCCCGGATCACACCCGAACCAAGAGGCGGCGGGCACCCGCACCTACAACGGCACACGCCTCATTCAGGCGGGAGGTATCCGCTTCCAGCACGACGCACAAGGACGTGTGGTCCTGCGCCAGAAGACGAGGCTGTCACGGAAGCCCGACACATGGCGATACATATGGGACGCAGAAGACCGGCTGACGGGCGTTGTCACGCCGGACGGCACAACGTGGCGGTACCTGTACGACCCGCTCGGCCGCCGAATGGCCAAACAGAGGCTGGCCGACGACGGAGAGACGCCGATTGAACAGGTCCATTTTACGTGGGACCGAGCCACCCTCTGTGAGCAGACCTCTCAAGGCGAGTCTTCGCCACATTTGGTCACTCTGACCTGGGATCACGACGGCTTTCGCCCTCTCGCTCAGACCGAACGCATTACCACCTCCGCTCAAGAGGAAATCGACCAGCGATTCTTCGCGATCGTCACGGACCTCGTGGGTAGCCCCAGGGAATTGATCGACGAGTCGGGGACGCTGGCCTGGCGTACGCGCAGCACGCTATGGGGCACCACCACATGGGCATCGTCGAGCACGGCTTACACACCTCTTCGCTTCCCCGGGCAGTACTTCGACCCAGAAACCGGACTGCACTACAGTTATTTTCGTTACTACGATCCTGATACGTCACGTTTCCTTTCCGTGGACCCACTAGGCCTCCTTCCCGCCCCCAACCCGGCCACCTACGTCAATAACCCCCTCATCTGGGCAGACCCTCTGGGCTTGAACCCTTGCAAGTTTGAAAATCAAATGCCGAACGCGTTGGCGGGTGAGCTTGCCGATGCAGAGCGCCTGGGAGTGAAACCTCTCAGAGTAGGCGACGACGGCTTCGACGAGGTCATCAATTCGGGCACGGTCAAGTGGGCTGTGACGATGGACGGAGATTTGGTGATCATACCGAAGCACGTCGGCGGCGTTGAGCTCAAGCATCCCGTTCTGACCAATGGCGACCCCGTGCGAGCAGCCGGTGAGGCAGATATTGCAGGAGGTGATGGTTCATACTTCGGAATCGAAGTCAATAATAATAGCGGTCACTACAAACCATCACTTGAGAGTCTCGAGGTAGGGAAGGAAGCCTTTGAGCGGGCCGGAATTTCATTCTTCTGACAGTGGTCGACCTAATAGAGTTGTCAAGGAGTGCTCATGAGTGCCTTCCCAGACTGCTCGCTGGACGAACTGGAGCGGCGCGTCCAGGGCGGTGAAAATGCTGTTGAAGGGACGGAGAACTGGGAACAGGTGCGCGAACTAGGCGTCGGCGGGATGCAGTCCGATGAGTACCCCCATGAGATCCGGATCCGGTGGGGACACCTCGCGTTGGCTGCCATCGTTGGCAAGTACGCCTCGACCCCGGCGGATCCGAAGAAGGCGGTGGCCGAATCGGCTCTTGTGCGCGCCTACATGATCCGACAGTTCGGGGAGAGCGAAGAGGACGAAGCCCGACGAATCGGTGACCTCTGTGCGTACGTGGAGACGCACCTCGACCTCACGCGCACGGACGCGCTCCGACTGGCAGCGGAGTACCGCCGCACTCCGGGCCCCCAAATGCTTCACCTGAGACGGATCAAGAACATGCTCACGCCGTTGGCAGTCATTCAAGATCTGCTGCGAAAAGAGGATCCGACTCAGCGGGACATCATGGAGTGGCTGCCTTTGATCACCGAGCTTCCGTAGCGGGCGACCGGGACGGCTGAGCTTCGACGGACTCGGCGGCGTGAGCTGCGCCACAGCCTGCGGTTCGGTGACGGCGGCACTGACCCTCGGCAGCAGTCGGGGCCGATCTCGTCGCGGGGCGGCAAGACGAGGGTGCGGTACGGCTGTGGCCGGGTGTGCCCCATCTCGGCCGTGCTGAACCAGGCGCTCCGGGATTCGGGCGCGCCACGTTTTTCGAGCTGCGAGAGCGGTGCGAGGAGTTGCTCAGAACGGAACCGCAGGTCAACCGCACCAGGTGGGCCACAGCTGCTCTGGTCGAGGCTCGGGACCACTTCCACGAGACGGTGCACCCTGGGGGCACCGTGGTCACCCGTGTGAGCGGCGGCTACGCCCGCTGGTGGACTGGGCGGGCCACAAGGCCAACGCCACGCCGGCCGCGTCGCTCGGAAGCGCGATTTCGCACGGATGCTGCGGGAGCGCGAGTGAGGGGACATGGGGGCCATGCGCCTGATCAACAAACTGGGGAACTGGCCGTGACGGCAGCTGAGGTCCTTGCTTCATTCATTTCCACAGGGAAGTTCCTGGGCTTGGGGGTTGGGTCCACAGTCGCCGATGTGGACAGGGCGATTGACGTCGACTTCATCGACGATGTCGACGAAGCAGGTCAGTCGATGCGCCGGGACTACGGATTCGTCGAGCTGTCGTTCAACCGCGACGGGGAGTGGCTTGTGGTGGGCGCCGCGATTCAGCTGCACCGGCTGGCCGCCGATCACGGCATGGTTGAGGAGTGGGCAGGGAGCAGGGGTGTGGAGTTCCCGCGTCACCTCGCCTGGGAAGACTTGCGTGGCGAGCTGCGCCGGGTCGCGCCGACCCTCCATCTGACCACCCGGAAGCAGGGCGGGTTCGTCGAATACCGGGCGCCGGCGTGGAACGTCTCCGTGCTGGTCGTGGACGAGCCCGAAGACGAACGCGGATATCGGGTCGGGCACCAGGATGTGTGGAGCGTGAGTGTTTGGGGGGCGCTCCAGCGGGATTGAAGCCGCGACTCGGCGGTGTCTCCAGTGGTTCTGTGCGTGTCGAGGCCGATCGCGGCACACACAGCACCACGAGCTGAAGTCCCTGCCTGCCCACGTTGGGACTTGATGATTGGGCCTCAACGACGGTTGTTGAGTAGGAGGACGAGTCAAGCAGATGAGCTGGGACACGATTCGTAACCAGCACGTGGTGGGGCACCGCGGACTGGAGCTACGAGTCGATGGCCGAGGCGCACGGCGAGGTCAAGCAGACGTGGAAGAACACGACGTATGACGTGATGGACGGGCAGAAGGGCTCGATAGGAGCGTTCTGGCTTGATCGAGCCGAAGATCCGGGATGCGATGGACGAGCAGCCTAAGGAGGGCCTGGATCCGGACCAGGCGACCGTTCGGGTACGCATCCTTCCCTTCATGCCCAGGAGATTCCTGGGGGTAAACGGAGGCCCAATTGTCGATGCCGTAATGGATAATTCGGAAACGTAGTGGTGGGCCTCTGGGGCTCATGGTCTGCAAATCTGATTCAGAGGGTCCGAAATCGCTCGGCAGATATGTCGCGGCCAACCGTGTCGAGGTGGCGTCCCCGGGATACTGCGGTTCGGCTGCCCACCGGACGAGCGGTGCCAGCAGGAGCGGACGCCGAATGCCCTACCGTCCGGGCCACACTGCCGTGGAGGGCGTACGTCAGCCGGCGGTGGCGAAGTGGTCGAACTCTCCAGCCCGTACGCCCCGTACGAACGCGTCCCACTTCTCGGGCGTCGTCGTGACGACCCCGCCGATGCGGACGTGGCCGTCAGGGATGGGGGTGACGTCTATGTACGGGCTCGGTGAGCCCGTTTTGAGGGCCTGGGTGAGGGCGGCGAAGGCCGCGGGGGTGGTGTGGAGTATGGCCCCGCTCGGGTCGCCGCTCTCCGTGAGTCTGACCGTGGTGTCCGTTGCGGATACGTGTACGCAGGACTCGCCCTCGCCGCAGTACGACGACTTCTGCCAGCTGTCCAAGCGCATGTCGGATCTCCTCACAGGTCCTTGGCGATGGTGTGGATGAAGTCGGCGGACTCGGGCTCGCTCAGGGCGAGGCTTTCCAGCCGGGCAAGAACCTGGCGGTACTTGTTGAGCTGTGCCTCTGCATCGAGCAGCACGGGGCCGTGGGCCTGATCGAGCTGCACCGTGTCGAGCTGCGGCACGGGTCCGTGGACGTAGTAGAGCGGCTGGCCCGAGCCGGGGAACGCGCCTGCTTCGAAAGGGATCACCCGGATCGAGATGTGGTCGCGTTGCCCCATCTCCAAGAGGTGCTGCAGCTGTTGAGCCGCCACAGAACGTCCGCCGAACCTCATGCGCAGGGCGGCCTCGTGGATGATGGCCTCGTACGGGACGGCGTCCTCTCGGACGAGTACGGCCTGGCGTTTGATGCGGAACGAGATGCGGTGTTCCACATCTGACGGCGGTAGCGCGGGAACTACTTGGCGCATGATCTCGCGCGCGTGGTCCAGCGTTTGGAGCAGGCCCGGGATGCCGGAGGTGTGGGCGGTACGTAGGCGGCGGCCGTGGTGCTCCAGTTCGGCCAGGTCGAGCAGCCCGTTCGAGAGGATCTCGCGGTACTCCTCCCACCAGCCGCGCCTGCGCTCGCCTGTCATGGCTGCCAAGGCTTCGACGAGTTCCGTGTCGGAGCAGTCGTAGTGGCAGGTCAGGGTCCGGACCCGGTCCGCGCTGACGCCGTAGCGGCCGGCCTCGATGTTGCTGATCCTCGCCTGGTTGCCACCCAGCAGGGCGGCGGCCTGCGTGGTCGTGAAGCCTGCTCGCTCCCGCAGCTTCCGCAGCTCAGCACCGAGGCGCTGGCGGCGGGCAGTTGGAGTGGAGCTCGGCGTCATCAACTCTCCCTGGTCATGTCACCCACAAGAGGGTAACTGGAATCGATTCCCTGGATTTCATGGAATATATTCCATGAAGCGCCCTACGGTGTGTCTCAGGCCACCCGCCTGGAAGCACCCCGCTCGACGGAGCGACCTGGTCACCAGGCACCCGCGTTCCCGCGACAACTCGTACTCCGTCGAGGAGACTTCCATGACCACCGTAGCCCCGTCCTGGACCTACGCCCTCCAACTCCCGCAGGATCCACGGGCTCCCGGCATCGCCCGTCACACCATCCGTGCCGTCCTCCACGCGCACCGGCTCGGCGGGCTCGTCGAGAACGCCGAGCTGCTCGCCTCCGAGCTCGTCACCAACGCCCTCCGGCACACCGACGGCCCGTACGGGCTCCGGCTGCGCGCGCCCGAGCAGGGGCGGCTCAGGCTCGGGGTGTGGGACACCTGCCCCGACATCCCGGCGCCCTTCGCAGGGCTGCCGCGGCGGCCTACGCCGGATGCCGAGGGCGGGAGGGGGCTGTGTCTCGTCGCGCACTGTGCCGACGTATGGGGCGCGACCGCGTTGCCGCAGGGCGGGAAGCTGCTCTGGGTGGAACTCGGCGGTGGCGTCCAATGATCGGGCGACTGCTGCCCCGCAGCCCTCACGAGGTCGCGCGGCTCATCTCACGGATGACGGACTTACGCGTCGAGATCATCGCCGGCAGCCTGGTGCTCTCCCGGACCGACTGCCCGACGCGCGTGGAGGCCGTCCGGCACCTGGCGTCGAGGATCGGGCATCAGACAGCGACGGAGGGCGTGTCCGTCCGGATGCCCATGGACCAGGACGACTTCGTGACGCCCGACCTCGTCGTCCTGGCTCCGGGCGGCGATCCGCCCGTGGACCACATGGTGCGCACGCAGGACGTCGAGCTCGCCGTCGAAGTCGTGCCCCGGCAGGAGAAGACCCGGGAGTTCGGCCGGAAGACCGACTGGTACGCGGCCGCCCGCGTCCGCGCGCTGCTGGTCGTCGACCCCCGGTACGGGACCTGGGCGCTGCGCACCGACCCCGACGGTTTCGGCTACCGACGGACCTGTTCCGGGTGCTTCGGCGACAGCATCCCGCTGCCCGGGCCGTCGACGACGCATCTCCTGGACACAGCCGCGCTACCGGTCTACCGGCGAGTGTCAGAGGCGTGACTTAACGTGACTATTGACGGTGGACGACCGCACGTCGGAAGGAGCCCGGGATGTCCGAGGCCCACGCATACGCATGGCAGTACGGTGGAGGCGTCGCCGAACGGGACACGGGACCTCCCACCGGTCCTGCTCACGCAGTCGGGGAGCCCGAGCTGCAGGGATGGAGGCAGTCCACGATGTCCGTGCAACCGCCGATGCGTCCCCGCCCGCGGCCCGGAAATCTGCGCGAGTTTGCGGAGGAGATCGAATCGGCGACGGGTCTGCGCGTGCAGATCGTGGGAGGAAGCCTCGTGATGTCCCCGACTCCCCGCGGCAAGCACGCGGGAGTGATCTACAGGCTGGAGGAGACGATCCGGCCGCGGCTGCCGAAGTCGCTGGTGGCGGTGGAGATGGCCTCCATCGAAATGCCGGAGGATCCTGACGACTACGTCACGCCGGATCTCACCGTCTGCCCTGCGGAGTTCCTGACGTCGGACGAGTGGCTGATCGACCCGCACGACGTCGAACTCGCCGTCGAGGTCGTCTCGCAGTCCGAGAAGGCCCGCGACATCCGCCAGAAGGCCGACTGGTACGCCGTCGCCTGCGTGCCTGCCCTGCTGGTCGTCGACCCGCGCCACGGCACGTGGGCCCTGCACACCCGGCCGTCGAACGGCAGCTATCAGGACACCCGGCCGGGCAAGTACGGCGAGGAGATCCCGCTCCCGGACCCGCTCGCCCTGTCCGTGGCCACCGGTGACCTACCCCTGTACGGGGACGGGAACAGCGCCCGGCCCCGTTGACGGCCTCCCTGCTACCACTTGTGCGCGACGTCCACGATCACGTGGTCGCCGGTCCTGAGGACGCGGAAGGGGAGCTTGGCGCGGACGCCCAGGGCGATCTGCGTCTGGCCCTCGGCGCTCGCACCGAACCTGGTGTCCCTGAACGTCCGGTAGCCCGCGACGTTCACGCCCGGCAGCCGTTGCCCGGCCTTGCCGAGGTAGGTCGGTTCGAGCGTCGCCGGGTCGTAGCTCGGTGCGGAGACGCGGACCTCCAGGATGGCCCCGCCGGTCACCGGGATCCGCTCACCGGAGCCGTCCTGGTGGAACGTGTCGACGTAGCCGACGTGGTAGCCGGTCCCGCGCGCCGGCCCCGTGATGTCGAAGACCATGCGGTCGTAGCAGGCGTGCCGGCTGGTCCTGACGTTCTTCAGCGGGCGGGGCTCCGACTCCGTGGCCGACTTGGCGCCGCTGCCCCACACGGCCGGGCAGGTGGTCCCCGTGGTGGCCGGAGCCGCCTGGCCGGCGGTGTTCGGCGGGGCGGTCGTCCGTGCCTGACCGGGCGTGCCCGTCACCCCCGTCGGGGTGCTCGCCACTGGGTCGGCCTTGTCCGCCCGGTCGGTCGCGGCGCAGGCCGTGCCGACGAGCCCGGCGCCCGTCAGCGCGAGCGCGGCAGCGACTGTGGTCAACCGTCGCATGACGTACCTCCAAGAAGAGCCGAATGCAGGTGCACGAGGTACGACGGCGGGGCCGGCGAAGCCGTTGCACCGTCGCGAGCGTTTCGGCCAGTCGGCGAACTCTCCTCATCGAGGCGGGAGTTGACTAGGCTGACGGGCGTGACCGACAACGCGCACGCCCTCGACCGCATCGACACGTCCCGGCCCCACACCGCCAGGATCTGGAACTACTGGACCGGTGGCAAAGACAACTACGCCGTGGACCAGGAGGCCGGCGACCAGATACGGAAGCTGCACCCGGGGATCGGTGAGTACGCGCTCGCCGACCGGCGGTTCCTCGGGCGGGCGGTGCGGTACCTGGCGGCCGAGGCCGGGATCCGGCAGTTCCTCGACATCGGCACCGGGCTGCCCAGCGCCGACAACACGCACGAGGTGGCGCAGCGCGTCGCGCCCGAGTCGCGGATCGTGTACGTGGACAACGACCCGCTCGTCCTCGTGCACGCCCGTGCCCTGCTCACCAGCAGCCCGGAAGGCGCCACCGACTATCTCGACGCCGATCTGCGGGACGTGGACACGATCCTGGAAAGCGCGGCGCGGACGCTGGACCTGAGCCGGCCCGTCGGGCTCATGCTGCTCGGCGTCGTCATCTTCGTCGAGGACGACGAGGAGTCGTACGCCCTGGTGCACCGGCTCATGGACGCCCTCGCACCCGGCAGCCACCTCGTCCTGTCTCACACGATCACCAGCCCCGCGATGCCGGACGTGGACGCCGCGGTCGCGTTCTGGAACGAGCACGGGACGCCCCGCCTCACGCAGCGCACCCCGGACCAGCTCGCCCGCTACTTCCAGGGGCTCGACCTGCTGGAGCCGGGCATCGTCTCGTGCAACCGCTGGCGTCCGGACGCGGGGGAGCCCGCGATGCCGGACGAGGTCGCGATGTTCGCGGGCGTGGGACGCAAGGCGTAACGGCGGAGACCGTAACGGCGTGGGCCGTCATGGCGCGAGGCGCAACGCCCCATGCGCAACGGCCCAAGGCGTAGGACTCGGTCAGCGGGGGCCGACGAACAGGCTCTGGGCGCCGCGCCCGATCGGTCCCTTCTCGTCGTGGAGCCGGGCGTCGGCGAGGCCGATGCCCGCCTCGTCCACGCTGGTGCGTGCCTCGACGCAGACCCACTCGCCCACCGGGTGGCGGTGCAGATGGACCGTCAGGTCGGGGTTGATGAACAGGTGCCGGGAGAAGTCCAGGACGTTGCTCATTCCGTTGCCGGAGTCGGCGGCCACGAGGACGCGGTCCAGCGGGCGGGTGTCCTCGCCGGCGATCAGCGGGACGCGCATGCGCATCCAGCACGTCCCCGGCCCCTGGTCCAGCCAGGACCCCTCGGCGAAGCGGGTCTCCATCGCCGTGTGGTAGCCGATGTCCCAGGGGACGCCGAAGAAGGGCGTGGGGCCCGTGTCCTCGGGCGAGGGGACGAGCGGGCCCTCGGCGACGGAGGGCCCCGGCTCCTCGGTGGTCCGCACGCGCAGCGCCCTCGCCAGCATCACGGGCGCGTCCGCGCCCTCGGGGGTCAGCGTGGCCTCGGTGACCTCGACGCTGCGGCCGGAGCGCACGACGGAGGCGGCGACGGTCAAGGGGCGTATCGGTACCGGGCGCAGGATCTCGTACGTGACCCGGGCCAGGCGCATGTCGGTGCGCGCGCCGGGGCGTTCTTCCAGGGCCCGGCCGAGGAGCGCGGCGGGCGGGCCGGCGTGCTGGGAAGCGGCGTCCCACGGGCCGCGGGTGTGCTCGGTGGGGGCGTAGCGGTCCTCGGAGAGCCGCTCGAAGAACGCCTGGGGGTCCGTCATGCGGGGCCGCCTTCCACTGGCACCTCGGAGTTGGGTGTACGGCACACGCTACCTGCCGGTAACCGGATGCTCCAGAGGCCGGTGGTACGCGAAGGGCCCACGTGCCCCTGCGGGTTCGTGGGCCCTCCTGGCGGCTCCGGAATTCAGCCGGAGACGACCATGTAGCCGAGCAGGGCGACCGCTATGCCCAGCAGCGCGATGAACGTCACCGTGGCGGCGGTGCCGCCGGCGTCGTTGCGGCGGCCCTGTCGGCGTGCGGCGATCGCCCCCTTCAGGCCGCCGTTCTGCGCGTCCTCCGTGGCCGGTGTGTCGGTCACGATCGCAGAGTTCTTCACGTGTGCTCCTGTGTTGCTGGCCCCGCCGTGGTCGTCGGAGGGGTCTGACCTCAGCCTTCCTGGCTGCATTACCCAGAGTAGCGGCATCTGGTTCAGACCACTTGCGTGGGTACGTCTCCGCGCGACCGGCGCCGGCCACACTGCCGCTGCCCCACTCGTGACCGTAAGCCAGGCCCGGACGGCGGACGCCTTTTCGCGCCAAGCACCCTGCTACAGAGCGCAGTTGGCCCGGCTGCCTGGCGTGACCGCCGGCGTGTGCGCCCGCGGTCGGCACCACGCCGATGCGGATCGGCCAGGGTGAGTCGTCCGCCTCCGGAAGGACGCACCGGCCACCTACACTGACTCCGGCGGACTACCGCGGGGTGGAAGGTGGTTGACGGTGCGTAAGGCGTGGCTGGTCGCGGGTGTGTCCGTGGGGCTGTGTCTGAGCTTCGTCGCGTTGCTCGTCGTCGGCACCTACTCGGCCGCCGCCGGTCTCCTCGGCGGGGGCGCCAAGGGCGGTGCCGTCGCCCTCGCGAAGGGGGCCGTGCCCGCGCGCTACCAGCCGCTGGTGCAGAAGTGGGGGAACTTGTGCCCCGCCATCAATCCCGCCCTGCTCGCCGCCCAGCTCTACCAGGAGAGCGGCTGGAACCCGAAGGCGCAGAGCCCGGCGGCCGCCCAGGGCATCGCGCAGTTCATCCCGGGAACGTGGGCCACGCACGGGATCGACGGCGACAAGGACGGCGACCGCGATGTGTGGGACCCGGCCGACGCGATTCCGTCCGCCGCTTCGTACGACTGCGAACTGGCCGGATATGTTCGCAAGGCGCCCGGTGACCCGACCGACAACATGCTCGCCGCCTACAACGCCGGTGCGTACGCGGTGATCAAGTACGGCGGCGTCCCGCCGTACCGCGAGACGCAGAACTACGTGAAGGTCATCCGGAGTCTGGAGAAGAGCTTCGCGCGGCCCGTCGGCCGGGTGGAGCCGTCGCGCCAGGCCGCCGGGGCCATCTACTTCGCCCAGCAGAAGCTCGGCACCAAGTACCTGTGGGGAGGCAACGGCACGCCCGAGCAGGGCGGCCGTTTCGACTGCTCGGGCCTGACCCAGGCCGCGTACCGCACGGTGGGCATCGAGCTGCCGCGCGTGGCCAACGACCAGTACAACGCCGGTCCGCACCCCTCCCGCGAGGAACTGCTCCCGGGCGACCTCGTCTTCTTCTCCGACGACCTGACCAACTCGCGCGCGATCCGGCACGTCGGCGTCTACGTCGGCGGCGGATACATGATCAACGCTCCGTACACCGGCGCGGTGATCCGCTTCGACAAGATCGACACCCCGGACTACTTCGGTGCGACCCGCGTCACCAAGGACGGTGCGGCGGCCCTGCCGACCGACCTGCCGGCAGCGTGAGACGGCTGCCCGGTGGCTGGAATGCGACTGCTCCGCCGTGGCTCTGAGCTGCGACGACTCATCACTCTTCGATAACGTCCTGGTGATCGTTCGGTGGAGAGTGGAACGACACCGGTGAGCATGTCGTTCCCTGGACAGGGACGGCCGCACTGACCATGCAGCACACACCGGACTCACCACGGGGGTTGGCGGAGCGGCGCACAGGCAGGTGCGCCGGTGGCACAAGGCAAGGGGCCGCGGCAGATGTCTGGACTCGCAATCGGGTTCCCCCTGACGGAGACGAGGGGCGGGACGAATCCCGACGTCGGCCTGCTCTACGACATCAACGGCATGGCCAAGGACGCGCCCGGCTGGTTCGACCGGACCATGGAGTTCGTCGGCGAGTACGGCATCATGCTCGGCTTGGTGCTGGTCACCCTCTGGTGCTGGTGGAGCGTCCGCAGGCGCGGCACCGCCGAGGACTCCGTCGCCGCCGTCGCCGCACTGGTCTGGACGCCGCTGGCGGCCGGCATCGCCCTGCTGGTCAACATCCCCATCCGCGGATTCGTCGAACGGCCCCGGCCGTTCGTCGACCACGAGGGCCTGGAGGTCCTCGTCGCGGGCAAGACCGACTTCTCCTTCGTCAGCGACCACGCCACGCTGGCGATGGCGATCGGCGCCGGACTCTTCGTCGCCCACCGCAGGTTCGGTTTCGCCGCGCTCGCCCTCGCCGTGGCCGAGGGCTTCTGCCGCGTCTACATGGGCGTGCACTACCCGACCGACGTCATCGGCGGCTTCGCGCTCGGCACCGCCGTGACCCTGCTGCTCGCCCCGCTCGCCCTGGCGCTGCTCACCCCGCTGGTCTCCGCGATCGCCGGCTCGCGGCGCCTGTCCCGGCTCGTGCGCTCCCGCAGGGCCTCCGGCTCCGCGCTGGTCACGGAGCCGCTGGACATCCCCGAGCCGCGTGCGGAGGAGGCGGGACCGGGCGAGAACGGCCTGGCGGCGTAGACGTCTTCGGCGGCAGGCGTCCTCACAGGCCCTGCGGCTGGGCGAAGAGACGGTCCGGGTCGTACTGCCGCTTCAGGCGGGTGAGCCGGTCCGCCGCAAGGCCGTAGTAGGCCCGGCGCCAGTCGCGCAGCGTCGGGTCCGGGTAGTTCTGGTACGCCGCGCCCGACGCGTACCGCCGCATCGACGCGTGGGCGTCCCGCAGCCAGGACTGCTGGGCCGAGCCGGAGGTGCCCGGCCGCCAGGCGGCGATGTACTGGGCCAGCATCCGCGAACGCCGGTGCACGAACGACGTCGCCAGCGGATCCACCCGGTTCACCGCGCCGCCGAGCGCGGTCAGCGCGATCGAGCCGCCGCCGCCCCGGGCGGCCGGGATGTGGGTGAACGCCTCGGCCGCCGCGATCAGCGCCTGCACCCCGGCCGGCGCCAGGCCGCGGTCGAAGAAGTCGGACGCCGCCGCGTACGTCTCGCGCGGCAGCGCACCCTGCTTGCTGCGGCCCGGAGTGGTGCCGGGCAGCCGGCACTGGTCCTCCGTGAGGGAGAGGCAGCCCGCGTAGGCGAGCATCGCGTCCAGGTAGCTGCGCGGCCGCAGTGCCGACGAGGACGCGGGCGAGCCCACCGCGTCGGCGAGCCGGTCGAGGGCATTGCGCAGGTCGCTCTCGCTGCCGAGCGTAAAGGCGGCGACGGAGAGCGTCGGCCGTACGCCGCCCGGGCCGGCGGCCAGGTGCAGCGACGACCAGATCTCGTCCGGCTGGGCCGGCCCCCAGCGCTGCCAGGCGGCGATGACGGCCGCGGCCCTGGACCAGGGCCAGGTCAGGTAGGCGGTGACGGTCGGCGGCGCCGGATGCGTACGGAACCGGAAGCCGGTCACCACGCCGAAGTTGCCGTTCCCGCCGCCGCGCAGCGCCCAGAAGAGGTCCCTGTTCTCGGTGGCGCTCGCGGTCAGCGTCCTGCCGTCGGCGGTGACGATCGTCGCCTCGGTCAGGCTGTCGCAGGTCAGGCCGTAGGCCCGCGAGGTCACGCCGTGGCCGCCGCCGAGCGTGAGGCCGGAGACGCCGACGGTGGGGCACGAGCCCGCGGGGATCGTGCGGCCGCGGCGGGCGAGGACCCGGTAGACGTCGACGAGTTTGGCGCCCGCGCCGATGACGCCGTCGGCGTCGATGCGGTCCAGGGACGACACGTCGATGACGAGCCTGTCGTTGCCGGAGGACCAACCGCCGTAGGAGTGGCCGCCGTTGCGGATGGACACCGGGACGGCGTGCGCCTTCGCGTACGCCAAGCACTCCTTGACGTCGTCCTCACCCGCGACGTACGCGACGGCGGCCGGCCTCTGCCCGTCGAAGCGGGTGTTGTACAGCTGCCGGGCGCTCGCGTAGTCGGCGTCCGACGGCCGGATCAGCTTCCCGTCGAGGCCGCGGGCCAGCGCGGCCCAGTCGGCGGGACCGGCCGGCCGGGCGGGCGTCCGCGCGGACGTCGGCGTGCGGGCGGGCGCGGTCGTGGTCCCGCCCGCCCCGGTGGCACCGCCGTCGCCACGGCTGCAGGCAGCGGTGGTCCACGCGGTGGTGAGGGCAACAGCAGTGGTGAGCAGCGCACGCCGGTCCATGGGGCCTCCTGGAAGAGGAGACGGTACGTGGCCGGGGCGGGTTCCCGCGAGATCTGCCGGTACGCGGGCCGTGTCAGGGGGCGGTGGCGTGCATGAGGGCGTCCGTACGCGCCCGGTCGCGGGACCGTCTCGCGGGCCCCGACCAGCCGCAGCTGCACCGGGCGACGGCGAAGGAACCACGCTCGACGGTCGTGGTCAGGTGCGCCGGATTACCGGCGGGCGGGTCCTGCTCGGGCACCTGTCAACGGTACTGCGCCCCCGCGTGTCGGGCCGCCGGGGGGACCGGCGTGACGAGGTGACCGGCCGGTCGTTATGCGAGGCGGGTGCCCACAGGCCCCTCAGGCCGAGGGACGGGTGGGATTCGTCCAAGCAGCGGTCCGGCGTTGGGGGTTGGCAGGCGATGGTGGTGCAGCAGCACAGGCGCAGGGGCGGCGCGCTCGCCGTCGCGGCAACCGTGGTGGGGGTGATGGCCGCCACCGGGTGCTCCGGCGCGGGTGCCGCCGAGGACACCAAGGGCCCGGGTTCGGTCGAGGAGATCCGCAGGGCATCGGACGTGCTGGCGAGGGCGAAGAGCTCCCGGGCCCGCACCTCGATGGAGATGGCGACCGGCGGGACCCGGGTCACCATCCGCGGCGAGGGGAGTTACGACTTCGCCCGGCGCATCGGCCGGCTCACCGTCGTCCTCCCGCCGGACCCCGCCGGTGCGGCCGGGCACAAGCCGATCACGGAGCTGTTCACGCCGGGCGCGCTCTACATGAAGAACCGGGGCGCCGGTGTGCCCGCGGACAAGTGGGTACGGGTCGACACCACCACGCTGGAGGACGGGAACCTCGTCACCGGCGGCGCGACGGACCCCCTGGCCGCCGCCGAGCTGCTGCGCGGCACCGAGCAGGCGACGTACGTGGGGCAGACGCAGATCTCCGGCCGGAAGGTGCGGCACTACCGGGGGACGACGGACATCGGCAGGGCGGCGTCGGCGGCACAGCCGTACGCGCGGGCGCCGCTGGCGGCGGCGGCGAAAGGGTTCGCCAAGGACGTGGTCCCGTTCGACGCGTACCTCGACGATGCGGGCCGGCTGCTCAAGGTGCGCCACCGCTTCACCTTCTCGAACGAGGGCCGGATGGTGGCGGTCACCTCGACCACCGTGCTGTTCGACTTCGGGGCACCGGTGGACGTACGGCTTCCGGACGCGAAGGACATCTACTCGGGCAAGGTCCGGGCCTGAGCCGCGCCGGTGTGCGGGGCGCGTGCGGGGCGGCGTCGAGGGGCCCGGGAAGGCCACGGCCCAAATGGTCCGGACGTGCCATGCGCGGTGCGTGGCACGCTCCCTACGCTAGGGAAGCGACATCGGCCGGAAGAGGTGATGGCACGTGGCTCCGCCCAGTACGACGACGGTCCAGGAGGACCACGTGGCCGTCGCCCTCGCCGAGATCGAACTGTGCGGCGAGCTGATGATCGCGGCCTCCGCCGCCCACGGGGACCGGCTCAGCGCCGACCGCATCGACGAGGTGCTGAGGGTGGCGGCGGAGCGGCCGGCGGGGGCGTTCGGCGGGTGGTGATCGCCACTCCCCGTTGATCCGGAGCGTACGGATCAAGCCACTTGGGGCTCGGGGTGTCGCGCGGGCGACCACGGGCCGAAACGGGCCGAAACGGCCTGGTCAGGTGCGCAGCAGGCGGGCGATCGCCTTCGTCGCCTCCTCCACCTTGGCGTCGACCTCGGCGCCGCCCTTGACGGCCGCGTCCGCGACGCAGTGGCGCAGGTGCTCCTCCAGGAGCTGGAGCGCGAAGGACTGCAGCGCCTTGGTCGAGGCCGAGACCTGGGTGAGTATGTCGATGCAGTAGACGTCCTCGTCGACCATCCGCTGCAGGCCACGGATCTGGCCCTCGATGCGGCGCAGCCGCTTGAGGTGCTCGTCCTTCTGCTTGTGGTAGCCGTGCACGCCGCTGTCGTGGTCGGTGCCCGCGTCCGTGACCGGGGGGCCGGCCGCCTCGGTGGTCGTCATCGCGTCCTCCCGCTGTCCAGAAAGGGGTTGTATACCCCTCGTGGGTATATGGTAGCGAATCGTGCAGAATCCTGTGGGGGTCTGTGCTGATCACGCTTGTTGATGGGCGACACTGGGACCTTGCCGGTTAGCCGTGGCCGGATGATGCGCCTAGCATCAGCCTGACCGAATCCAAAGCACCCCGAGGACCCCACGTGCGATTTCGTCTGACCCCCAGGGAGACGAGCTTCTACGACATGTTCGCCGCATCCGCGGACAACATCGTGACCGGCTCGAAACTCCTGATGGAACTGCTCGGCGCGGAGTCCTCCGCCCGGGCCGAGATCGCGGAGCGGATGCGGGCAGCCGAGCACGCCGGGGACGACGCCACCCATGCGATCTTCCACCAGCTGAACTCCTCGTTCATCACGCCGTTCGACCGCGAGGACATCTACTCCCTCGCGTCGTCGCTCGACGACATCATGGACTTCATGGAGGAGGCCGTCGACCTCGTCGTCCTCTACAACATCGAAGAACTTCCCAAGGGTGTCGAGCAGCAGATCGAGGTCCTGGCCCGGGCGGCGGAGCTGACCGCCGAGGCGATGCCGCACCTGCGCACCATGGACAACCTCACGGAGTACTGGATCGAGGTCAACCGGCTCGAGAACCAGGCGGACCAGATCCACCGCAAGCTGCTGGCCCACCTCTTCAACGGCAAGTACGACGCCATCGAGGTGCTCAAGCTCAAGCAGATCGTGGACGTGCTGGAAGAGGCCGCCGACGCGTTCGAGCACGTCGCGAACACGGTGGAGACCATCGCGGTCAAGGAGTCCTGAGCTTCGTGGACACCTTTGCCCTGATCGTGACCATTGGTGTCGCGCTCGGATTCACGTACACCAACGGCTTCCACGACTCCGCGAACGCGATCGCGACCTCCGTCTCCACGCGTGCGCTGACGCCGCGCGTGGCGCTGGCGATGGCCGCGCTGATGAACCTCGGGGGCGCGTTCCTCGGACAGGGCGTCGCCAAGACCGTCAGCGAGGGGCTGATCGCGACCCCGCACGGCGACCGCGGCATGGGCATCCTGTTCGCCGCTCTCATCGGCGCGATCGTGTGGAACCTGATCACCTGGTACTTCGGTCTGCCGTCCTCCTCGTCCCACGCGCTGTTCGGCGGGATGGTCGGCGCGGCGCTCGCGGGCGGGACGGAGGTGATCTGGACCGGGGTGCTCGAGAAGATCGTCGTCCCGATGTTCGTGTCGCCGATCGTCGGCATGATCGTCGGCTATCTGGTGATGGTCGCGATCCTGTGGATGTTCCGGAACGCCAATCCGCACAAGGCGAAGCGCGGTTTCCGTATCGCGCAGACGGTGTCGGCGGCCGGTATGGCCCTCGGTCACGGTCTGCAGGACGCGCAGAAGACCATGGGCATCGTGGTGATGGCGCTCGTCATCGCCGACGTGGAGAACGCGGGCGACCCGATCCCGACGTGGGTGAAGATCGCCTGCGCGCTGATGCTGTCGCTGGGCACGTACGCGGGCGGCTGGCGGATCATGCGGACGCTGGGGCGCAAGATCATCGAGCTGGACCCGCCGCAGGGGTTCGCGGCGGAGTCGACGGGGGCGTCGATCATGTTCGGCTCGGCGTTCCTGTTCCACGCGCCGATCTCGACGACGCACGTGATCACCTCGGCGATCATGGGTGTCGGGGCGACGAAGCGGGTGAACGCGGTGCGGTGGGGTGTCGCGAAGAACATCGTGCTGGGGTGGTTCATCACGATGCCCGCGGCGGCGGTGGTCGCTGCGCTGAGCTACGGGGTGGTGTACGTGATCTTCGGCTGACGCCGGGGTGCGGTTGTGCGGGGCCCTGTCACCGTGTGGGTGGCG
The DNA here is from genome assembly GCF_046506645.1 of Streptomyces sp. 5K101. NCBI lineage: Bacteria > Bacillati > Actinomycetota > Actinomycetes > Kitasatosporales > Streptomycetaceae > Streptomyces > Streptomyces sp. 5K101. Next base: position 31,882 of record NZ_JBKFFO010000006.1, read on the forward strand.
GGGCCTTGTGCTTTTCCTCCACCCCGCCCCTTCCCTCAACTGCGGCTCCGCCCCAGACCCGTGCCCGACTCGTGGCTCCGGCCCCGGACCGCGTGGCGCTGCGCCCCGACGGGCGCGTGCTTGCGGCTTCGCTTCGGCGTGGGTCGCGTGGCGTTGCGCGCGCGGGGCTTTGGCCCCGGCCCCGGTCGGGAGGCCGCGCCGTGAGGGGCGCGGGCTTGGGTCGCCCTGATGGGCGGGACCTTCGGGGCTTCGCCCCGGACGCTGAGCGTGCCGGTGACGTGCGCGATTCCGGGGCTTCGGCCCCCGGTCGCGGTTCGAGGCCGCGCCCTCGGGCGCGGGCTTGCGGTGCGGCCAGGGTCGCGTGGCGCTGCGCGTCGGCGGGCGCGGGGCTTGGGTTTGCCTTGGTGGGCGGGACCTTCGGGGCTTCGCCCCGGACGCTCGGCGTCGCTGGTGGCGTGCGAGGCCGGGGCTTCGGCTTCCGGTTGCGTGGCGCGCCCGTTGGCGGGGGGCGGCTGTTGGGGCTCCTTGCCCCTGGGCCGGTTGGAGGCCGCGCACTGACGGGCGCGGGCTTGCGGTGCGGACAGGGTCGCGGATAGGCGGGGGCCCGCCCCCTGGGAGAGGGGGCGGGCCCGTCGTCTTGTGGGTGGCACCGCCATGCAGCACCCCAAGACGTCTTATCCGAAGCGTCCCGAGATGTAGTCCTCGGTCGCCTGGACGGACGGGTTGGCGAAGATCCGCTCGGTGTCGTCGATCTCGATGAGCTTGCCGGGCTGACCCACCGCCGCCAGGTTGAAGAAGGCCGTGCGGTCCGAAACGCGTGCCGCCTGCTGCATGTTGTGCGTGACGATGACGATCGTGAAGCGCTCCTTCAGCTCACCGATCAGGTCCTCGATCGCGAGCGTCGAGATCGGGTCGAGCGCCGAGCAGGGCTCGTCCATCAGCAGCACGTCGGGCTCGACCGCGATCGCGCGGGCGATGCACAGACGCTGCTGCTGACCGCCGGACAGACCCGAGCCCGGCTTGTTCAGGCGGTCCTTGACCTCGTTCCAGAGGTTCGCGCCCTTGAGGGACCTCTCGACGATGTCGCTCAGCTCGGACTTCTTGTAGTTCCCGTTCAGCCGCAGGCCCGCCGCGACGTTGTCGAAGATCGACATCGTCGGGAACGGGTTCGGCCGCTGGAAGACCATGCCGACCGTGCGGCGCACGGCGACCGGGTCGACACCGGAGCCGTAGAGGTTCTCGTCGTCCAGCATCACCTTGCCCTCGACGCGGCCACCGGGGGTGACCTCGTGCATGCGGTTCAGGGTGCGCAGGAACGTGGACTTTCCGCAGCCGGACGGGCCGATGAAGGCCGTCACGGAGCGGGGCTCCACCGTCATCGAGATGTCCTCGATCGCCTTGTGGGAGCCGTAGTAGGCAGTCAGGCCGCTGACGTCGATTCGCTTGGCCATGTGGATCACTTCACTTCCGGTGGCCTCAGCGGCCGGTCTTCGGGGCCTTCCAGCGGGCGATGCCGCGGGCGACCAGGTTGAGGAGCATGACGAAGGCGATCAGCACCAGGGCGGCTGCCCAGGCGCGGTCGTACGACGCCTCGCTGCCGACCCGGTACTGCTCCCAGATGTAGAAGGGGAGCGACGACTGGGCGCCTTCGAACGGGTTGGGGTTGATCAGCTGGCTGCCGAAGACGAGCAGCATGATCGGCGCGGTCTCGCCGGCGATACGGGCGATCGCGAGCATCACACCGGTGGTGATGCCGCCGAGCGCGGTGGGGATGACCACCTTGATGATCGTGCGCCACTTGGGGACACCGAGCGCGAGGGAGGCCTCGCGCAGCTCGTTCGGGACGAGCTTGAGCATCTCCTCCGTGGAACGGACGACGACGGGGATCATCAGGATCGCGAGGGCGAGTGCGCCCATGAGGCCGGACGGGCCCATCGTGAAGATCAGCATGATCGACAGGATGAACAGACCCGCGACGATCGACGGGATGCCCGTCATGACGTCGACGAAGAACGTCACCGCCTTGGCCAGCGCTCCCTTGCCGTACTCCACCAGGTAGACGGCGGTCAGCAGGCCGATCGGCGCGGAGACCAGGGTGGCGAGGCCGACCTGCTCCAGGGTGCCGAGGATCGCGTGGTAGACGCCACCGCCGGGCTCGAAACCGGGGACGCCGGCCATCGAATGGCTGAGGAAGTACCCGTCGAGGACCTTCACACCCCGGCTGATCGTGACCCAGATCAGGGAGAGCAGCGGGACGACGGCGAGGACGAAACAGACCCAGACGATGCTGGTCGCGAGCCGGTCCTTGGCCTGGCGCCGGTTCTCCACCGCGCTGGTGACGACGTACGAGATGACGACGAAGAACAGGGCGGAGAGCAGACCCCACTGGATGCGGCTCTCCCAGCCTGCGACGATGCCCAGTCCGATGCCCAGGGCGATCGAGACGACGGCGAACCCGGCGGGTGCCCAGCGGGGCAGCGCACGGCTGCTGAGGCTTCCGCGGCGCACCGGCGTGGCGGGCGCTTCCTTGACGGCGGTCTGGCTCATGCGTTGGCCCCCGAGTACTCCTTGCGGCGCGCGATGATCAGGCGGGCCGCGCCGTTGACCAGCAGGGTGAGGACGAAGAGGACCAGGCCGGAGGCGATCAGGGCGTCCCGCCCGAACTCGTTGGCCTCGTCGAACTTCGCGGCGATGTTCTGGGCGAACGTGCCGCCGCCCGGGTTCAGTACGTGCAGCGAGATCAGGAAGCTCGGGGAGAGCACCGTGGCGACGGCCATGGTCTCGCCCAGTGCCCGGCCGAGGCCGAGCATCGAGGCCGAGATGACACCGGAGCGGCCGAAGGGCAGCACCGACATGCGGATGACCTCCCAGCGCGTGGCGCCGAGGGCCAGGGCGGCCTCCTCGTTCATGCGCGGCACCTGGAGGAAGACCTCACGGCTCACACTCGTCACGATCGGAAGGATCATGATGGCAAGCAGGATCCCCACGGTGAACAGCGAGCGGGCGACGCCGACCTCGGTCTTCTCGAAGATGTACGTCCAGCCGAAGAACTGGTCGAGCCAGAGGTTGAGGCCCTCGAGGTACGGGACGAGGAACAGCGCGCCCCAGATGCCGTAGATGATCGACGGCACGGCGGCCAGCAGGTCGATGACGTAGGCGATGGGGGCGGCGAGCCTGCGCGGCGCGTAGTGGGAGATGAACAGCGCGATGCCGACGGCGATGGGCACGGCGATCACCATCGCGATGATCGAGCTGACCACGGTGCCGAACAGCAGTACCGCAATGCCGAAGACCGGCGGGTTGCCCGCCGGGTTCCAGTCGAAAGTGGTGAGGAAGTTGCCCTCGTTCTTCGACAGGGCGAGCGAGGCGCGGTACGTGAGGAAGACGGCGATCGACGCCATGATCACCAGCAGCAGAATGCCGGACCCGCGGGACAGACCGAGGAAGATCTTGTCGCCTGCGCGGCCCGTGGATGTGCTGTTCAGCCCGGTGACCGGCGGAGCCGGCTTGGGTGGAAGAGAGTCTGTGGATGTGGTGGAAGCCATGGTCTTTCCGGTCTGTGGTGGGGGAGCGCTCGGCTCCCCTGGCGGCGGTGCACCGGAGGGCGGGCCGGCGGGGGCGAACGGGCCCCCGCCGGCCTGCTTGGTTACTTCAGGCCCGCGACGGTCTCGCGAACCTTGGCGTTGATCTCGGCCGGGATCGGGGCGTAGCCGGCGTCGGACAGGACCTTCTGGCCCTCGTCGCTGGCCGTGTAGGTCAGGAAGGACTTGACCGTGCCCAGCGTCTCGGGCTTGTTGCCGGAGTCGCAGACGACCTCGTAGGTCACCAGGACGATCGGGTACGCGCCCTCGGCCTTGGTGGCGTAGTCCAGGTCGAGCGCCAGGTCCTTGCCGGTGCCCTTGACCTTGGCGGCGGCGATGGCCTTGGAGGCGTTCTCCGACGTGGCCTCGACCGGGGCGGCGGCGCCCGTGGCGATGTTCACGGTGGGGATGGACTGCGAGGTGGCGTACGAGAGCTCGAAGTAGCCGATCGCGCCGTCGTTCTGCTTGACCTGCGCGGCGACGCCGGAGGAGCCGGACGCGGCCTGGCCACCGGGGGCCGGCCACTTCTTCTCGGCCTCGTACGGCCAGTCCGCCTTGGCGGTGGCGCCGAGGTACTTGCCGAGGTTCTGGGTGGTGCCGGAGTCCTCGGAGCGGTGGAAGGCCTGGATCGGCTTGTCCGGGAGCTTGGCGCCCTCGTTCAGCTTGGCGATCGCCGGGTCGTTCCAGTTCTTGATCTTGCCGTTGAAGATCTTGGCGATCGTGGCGGCGTCCAGGTTCAGCTTGTCGACGCCGGACAGGTTGTAACCGATGGCGATCGGGCCGCCGACCATCGGCAGGTTGATGCCCTGGCCGGACTTGCAGATCTTCTTGGACTCCTCGACCTCTTCGGGCTTGAGCGCCGAGTCGGAGCCGGCGAAGCCGACGGTGCCCTGGTTGAAGGCGACGATGCCTTCACCGGAGGACGAGGACTTGTAGTTGATCTCGATGCCCGAGCAGGCGGCCATGTAGTTCTTGACCCAGAGGTCCATGGCGTTCTTCTGGGCGCTGGAGCCGGAGGCCAGGAGCTTGCCCTTGGCGCCGTCGCACTTGATGTTCGACGCAGCGTCGGTCTTCGTGCCGCCGCCGGGTGCGGTGTTGTCGTCCGAACCGCACGCCGTGAGGACCAGGGCGCTGGACAGGGCGAGGGCACCGAGCGCGGTGGCGCGAAGCCCGTTCTTGCGCTGAAGCTTCACTTTCGGGTGTTCCTTCCAGGAGCCGCGATCGGGAGCGGCGTGCGTCGGGGTGGGCAGACCGGCACTGCACCGGTCACCGTGTAGGGCCGAAATTAGGCAGATCAGGTGAAGCGGCCGACGGGGGAGAGTGAACGCAAGGTGAACCGTGTCCGGCGGCCCGGTGCCGCTCCCGGGATTCACCCGTTCGAGGGCGTGGGCTCTCCCCGGTGAGGGGTCACGCGCTGTGCAGCGCCTGGAGCAGGGCGTCGACCAGTTGGCGGTCGCGGGGCTGCGTGAGGCGCTCGCGCGCGGCGGCGGGCGGCAGCCAGACGATGCGGTCGACCTCGCGGCTGGCGGCGAACGAGCCGGAGCGGGCCTCGGCGGCCCAGTACGTGACGTGCTTGAGGCGTCCGTTCGCGAGGTAGCGCATGGAGGGGAGACGGGCACCCGGGACGCACCGGTGGCCGGTCTCCTCCAGGACCTCGCGCAGGGCGGCGGTGAGAGCGTCCTCACCACGCTTGAGTTTCCCCTTGGGGTGCGACCAGTCGTCGTACTTGGGCCGGTGCACGAGGCAGATCTCGATGCCGCCGAGTGCCTGCGGCGAGCGGCGCCACAGCACGACGCCGGCGGCGAGCACCGTGCCGTCGTTCACGGCGCGCCGGCCGTCACCGTGGCGTGCCGCCACTCCTGCTGGAAGGCGAACCTGGCGGCCTCGACCTGGTGCCGCTGGTCGGCGTGGAGCACACCGAGTGCGTACGCGGTGGCCGGCGCGATCCGGGGCGTACGGGCCGCCGCCGCCGCGGCCTCGGACGCCTCGGCGGCGTCGCGGTGGTGGTCCAGCACGAGCCCGGCGCGGCACAGGACCGGGTCGGCGTCGGGGTGCAGCACCTCCTGCGCGTAGCGGTGCAGCCGCAGGAGCCTGCGCACCTCGTGCCAGGGGGCGTCCTGCTCCTCGCCGGCAGTGGCGGTCGCGAGGCCGTTGGCCAGGGCTTCCGCGTTGTACGGGTGGGCCGCGCGGCCCAGGGGCAGCCGGGCGACGGCGTCCAGCAGGCGCCGCTCGGCGACCTCGGCGAGCAGGCCGAGCGTCTCGGCGGCCGGGCCGGCGGCTGCGGGGGCAGGCGGGAGCTCGGAGGCCAGTAAGGCGACGGCGTCGGCAACGGCGTGGAAGCGGGAGGAGCCGAGCGCCTGCAGCGCGGCGGAGTGCGCCCTGGTCCGGGCGAGGGTGAGCTGCCGCTCCAGCAGGGCACCGGCCCGCGCGGCCCCGACGTTGAGCACGCCGCCTCGGGAGGCGTGGGCGCTCTTGTGTCCTGCTTCCACGCCGACGGCCCCGGCCCCGTTGCCGCCGCCGCGCGCCGCCGCGCCGAGCGCCTCCGCGTCGGTGCCTCCGTGACCGCCGGCTTCTCCACCGCCGGCGGCGTCGCGCCCGGCCGCGTGCCGCGAAGCTGCGGCGCCGCTGCCTGCGGCTCCGCGCCTGGCGGCACAGTCGGCGACGTTGTGCTCGGGCGCGTCGGCGCGGGCTTCCTCGCCGCCTGCGGCGTCTCGCCCGAGCGTGGCGTTCGCGGCGCTCGACCCGGCCGCGTGCCGCGCCGCCGCGGTGGCCTTGCGTCCCGCGCGGCTCGCCTCGGCAGCCTGGCTGCCTGCGGCTCCGTGCCTGGCGGCACGGTCGGCGACGTTGTGCCCGGGCGCGCCGGCACCGGCTTCCTCGCCGCCCGCGGCGTCCCGCCCGGCCGCGCTGCCCGCGGCGCTCGACCCGGCCGCGTGCCGAGACGCCGTCGTGGCGTTCCGTACGGCCCCGTGAGCCGCATCCGCCGTGCCAGGCGCGGCCGTCCGGCCGGTGGGCGCCGTCCCCGGGGCCGCCGGCAGCGGGGACAGTTCCGTCCGTGCCGGGGGGAGCGGGGACGCGCCCGAGAGGCGGGACAGTGCGTCCAGCAGGCGGGACAAACGCGACGTGCACGCGTGCTCCAGCGCCAGCGTCGACGACAGCCAGCCCAGTTCCGCGCGGAGGCCGTCCGCCCACACCGGGTCCAGCAGCGGGCGGAAGGTGTACAGCGTCCCGCTGATCCTGCGCGCCGCCGCCCGCAGGGCGCGCGCCGCCTCCGAGGCGCCCGCCGTGTCCGCACCGCTCTCGCCGTGCAGCCGCAGGCTGCGCAGGAAGTCCCCCGCCTGCGCGTGGAGGTAGTGGGCCACCGCCTCGCCCGCCGTGGCGGTGTCGCGGGAAAGTTCAGGGCTGTGCACGCCGGCGCCTCCGGGCGTCTATGAGCGTCTCCTGTACGTGCCGCAGCGGCTGACCGTCGGAATCCGTGGCGTGCCGGGTCCACGCGCCGTCCGGGCCGAGGTGCCAGGACGACGTGGTGTCGGACATACCGGTCTCCAGCAGCCGGGTCAGGGCCGCGCGGTGGGCCGGGTCGGTGACCCGTACCAGTGCCTCGATACGGCGATCGAGGTTGCGGTGCATCATGTCGGCGCTTCCGAACCACACCTCCGGCTCGCCCCCGTTGCCGAAGGCGAAGACACGGGAGTGCTCCAGGAAACGGCCGAGTATCGAGCGCACCCGGACGTTCTCCGAGAGGCCCGCCACGCCGGGGCGGATCGCACAGATGCCCCGTACCCAGATGTCGACCGGGACGCCGGCCATGGCCGCCCGGTAGCAGGCGTCGATGACCGCCTCGTCCACCATGGAGTTGACCTTGATGCGGACGTAGGCGGGGCGTCCGGCGCGGTGGTGGGTGATCTCCTTGGTGATCCGCGAGACAAGGCCGTCCCGCAGCGACTTCGGCGCGACCAGCAGCCTGCGGTAGGTCTCGCGGCGCGAGTAGCCGGAGAGCCGGTTGAAGAGGTCGGAGAGGTCCGCGCCGACCTGCGGGTCCGCGGTCAGCAGGCCCAGGTCCTCGTAGAGCCGGGCGGTCTTGGGGTGGTAGTTGCCGGTGCCGACGTGCGAGTAGCGCCGCAGCGTCTCGCCCTCCTGGCGCACGACGAGCGACAGCTTGCAGTGCGTCTTGAGGCCCACCAGCCCGTAGACGACGTGGCAGCCGGCCTCCTCCAGCTTGCGCGCCCACTTGATGTTGGCCTGCTCGTCGAAGCGGGCCTTGATCTCGACGAGGACGAGGACCTGCTTGCCGGACTCGGCGGCGTCGATGAGCGCGTCCACGATCGGGGAGTCGCCGGAGGTGCGGTAGAGCGTCTGCTTGATGGCGAGGACGTCGGGGTCGGCCGCGGCCTGCTCCAGGAAGGCCTGGACGGACGTGGAGAACGAGTCGTACGGGTGGTGCAGCAGCACGTCCCGTTCGCGCAGGGCCATGAAGATGTCGGGCGCGGACGCGGACTCGACCTCGGCCAGGTCCCGGTGCGTGCCCGCGACGAACTTCGGGAACTTCAGCTCCGGCCGGTCCAGCGCCGAGATCCCGAACAGGCCGGTCAGGTCCAGCGGCCCGGGCAGCGGGTACACCTCGGCGTCGGAGACCTTCAGCTCGCGCACGAGCAGGTCGAGCACGTACGGGTCGATGGACTCCTCGACCTCCAGCCGGACCGGCGGGCCGAAGCGGCGCCGCATGAGCTCCTTCTCCAGGGCCTGGAGCAGGTTCTCGGCGTCGTCCTCCTCGACCTCCAGGTCCTCGTTCCGGGTCACCCGGAACATGTGGTGCGCGAGGACCTCCATGCCGGGGAACAGCTCTTCCAGGTGCGCCGCGATGACGTCCTCCAGCGGGACGTACCGCTGCGGGCTCGCCTCCAGGAAGCGCGAGAGCAGGGGCGGGACCTTCACGCGGGCGAAGTGGCGGTGGCCGCTGACCGGGTTGCGCACGACGACGGCGAGGTTCAGCGAGAGTCCCGAGATATACGGGAAGGGGTGCGCGGGGTCCACGGCCAGCGGCGTGAGGACCGGGAAGATCTGCTGCCGGAACAGGGTGAAGAGGCGGGCCTGCTCCTTCTCGGTGAGCTCGGGCCAGCGGATGAGGTGGATGCCCTCGTCGGCGAGCGCGGGGGCGACGTCCTGCTGGAAGCAGGCGGCGTGGCGGGCCATGAGCTCGCGCGAGCGCGTCCAGATCAGGTCGAGGACCTCGCGGGGCTGGAGGCCGGAGGCCGAGCGGGTGGCGACGCCGGTGGCGATGCGGCGCTTCAGTCCGGCCACCCGCACCATGAAGAACTCGTCCAGGTTGGACGCGAAGATGGCGAGGAAGTTGGCCCGCTCCAGCAGGGGCGTGGCCGGGTCCTCGGCGAGCTCCAGGACACGTTCGTTGAACGCGAGCCAGCTGCGCTCGCGGTCGAGGAACCGCCCCTGGGGCAGCTCGCCGGCGAGCGCGTGCTCCGCGTCCGGCGCGTACGTGTCGAGATCCGCGTCGATGTCGGGTTCGAGATCGGAGACGGTGGCGGCCACGGTGTGCGGCCGGTGCGCGGCTATGGCCGCGACGGACGGCTGGGGGTGCTGGACCGGGACCTCGGCGGGCTGCTGGCTCATGGACCCATTCTTCCGCGCGGAAAGAGTCACCGGCGCGTCGGAGAGGGCCGGAGCGAGGGCTTTTCTCCCGTTGGGGGAGTCAGGCACAGCGGGCTGCATTGGCCGAGGGTCGCAAGGGCGTCTGAATGCCCGGTAACGACGACATGACGTGCGGGAAAGCGTGGCGGGGCCCCGGGGGGTCGTCCGGGCCCCGCCGGGGCGTCATCCGTGGTGCCTGCGGAAGATCCGGAACGCCGCCCAGACCGCGGCGGCGGCGACGGCGAGGACGATGCCCGTCTCGACCAGTTGGAGCGGCCACAGGTGCGATGCCGGATGGTAGTCCCACCAGCGGCCGGCGATGTCGTGCTCGGTGAAGCAGCCCGGGCGGTCGGCGCCGAAGCAGATGTCGTCGTGGAGGCGCTCGCCGGAGGTCGTCAGCGGGCCGGTGTCGGTGACGAGCCAGTCCGCCCGCGAGGTGAACAAGTCGACACCGGTCCTCGTGGCGCTGTCCGTCGTCCACAGCGCGCCCCACTGGGACCCCAGTCCGAGCATGACGGCCCCGGTCGCGAGCCCTGCCACGGACATGGCGGCCAGCGTGCGGCGCACCAGCAGCCCGGCGAGCGCGCCCACCGCGACCGCGAGCAGGCCGTACGCGACGAGCGTGGGGCCGGTCGCGAGGAAGACGTGGCGCGCGTACCAGCGCAGGTGCGTGTTCGTGGACACCGGTTCCCAGGCCAGGCGGAAGACGCCGATCAGGGCCGTGGTGAGGGCCGTGACGGCCACGGCGGGGACCGTCACCTTGGTCGCGAACCACCGCAGCGGCGTCACCGACTGCGACCAGGCCAGCTTGTACGTCCCGCTCTCCAGCTCCCGGGCCACCACCGGGCCCGCCACGACGGCCGCGACCAGCAGCGGCAGCAGCACGGCAGCCAGGCCCGCGTACTCGACGATCACCACGAGCGCGGTGCGTACGTCGTCACGGGGGAACAGGTCGCGGTCGAAGTCGTCGGGCGGGGTCGCCTCGAACCAGATCCGCAGGCCCGCGGCGATCGCGGCGGACAGCACCAGTGCCGCGGCCGCGACGCCGAGGACGGTGCGGTGCTGGCGGACGACGACCCAGGCGGTGCCGCGCAGGCGGGCGGCGGGAGGGGGAGCGGGGGCGGTGAGCGTGCTCATGCTGTCACCGCCGCGTCCGGCGTCAGCAGGGCGGGGGCCCCGGGGGAGCGGAGATGGGCCATGAGCAGTTCCTCCAGGGAGGGACGAGACGTCTGCCAGTCGGGGGCGAGCGTGCCCTGGGGGCGTATCAGCGCGGTGAGCTGACGCCCTGTCGTACGGGATTCGACGACGGTGTGCGGCGCGAGGTCGGTGACGGGGCCGGTGAGCAGGGTGTGCGCGGCGAGCAGGTCCTCGGTGTCGCCGGCGAGGCGGATGCGGCCGCCGTCGACGAGCAGCACGTAGTCACAGGTCGACTCCAGCTCGGCCAGGATGTGTGAGGAGATCACGACGGTCGTGCCGTGCTCGGCGGCCTCGGCCATGAGGGTGCCCATGAGCCGGTGGCGCGCCAGGGGGTCGAGATCGGCCATCGGCTCGTCCAGCAGCATCAGTTCGGGGCGCTTGCCGAGAGCGAGGGCGAGCGCGACGCGGGTGCGCTGGCCGCCGGAGAGCGTACGGATACGGGCGTCGGGCGGGAAGCCGCCTTCCTCGACGATCCGCTCGGCGCGGGCCCGGTCCCAGCGGCCCGGGTTGAGTTCGCGGCCCAGGCGAAGGGTGTCGGCGACGGTCAGCTGGGGGTAGAGGGGTTTGTCCTGGGCGACGTACGCGATCTGGTCGCGTACGGACGGGGGCTCGGCGCCGAGGACCCGCAGCGTGCCGCCGTCCGGGCGGGCGAGGCCCGCGGCGAGGGCGAGCAGGGTGGACTTCCCGGCGCCGTTGGGGCCGGCCAGGGCGCACACCCGCGCGGCGGGCACGCGGAAGGAGCAGTCGCGCAGGGCCGGGCGGCCCCGTCTGCGGTAGGTCTTGCCGAGGCCGCTCGCCTCGATCGCGGTCGCGGTCATGTGCCGCCCCCCTCGTGTTCGTGCGGTTCCCCTTCCTCCAGTACGGAGGCGAGGAGCGCGGTGATGTCGTCCTTCTCCAGTCCCGTCGCGCGGGCCCGCGCGACCCAGTCGGCGAGCTCCGCGCGCAGCGGTGTGCCGGCCGCCTGGCCGCCGAGGGTCCGCGTCACGAAGGTGCCGAGGCCGCGGCGGGGCTCGACGAGCCCTTCGCGTTCGAGCTCCCGGTAGGCCTTGAGGACCGTGTTCGGGTTGATCGCCGTGGCCTCGACGACCTCGCGGGCCGTGGGCAGGCGGTCGCCGGGCCGCAGCAGTCCGAGGCGCAGGGCCTGTTTGGTCTGCTGGACGATCTGGAGATAGGTGGCGACGCCACTGCGCCGGTCGATGCGGAACTCGACCACGTCACTGCACCACCCTTTCACTAATTGAGTAGTGGAATGGTGATGTAGAAGAGGGGGCGGTGTCAATGACGCCGCCCCCTCGGCCCGTTGACGGGCGGGATCAGGTCTCGGTGCGGTACATGAGGTCCACCTCGTGGGTGACGAAGCCGAGTTGCTCGTACACCCGCAGCGCCGCCGCGTTGTCCGCGTCGACGTAGAGCATCGCCGTCGGCAGGCCCTGGGCGGCGAGGTGGCGCAGGCCGGTCGCGGTGAGCGCCCTGCCGAGGCCGCCGCCCTGGGCGTCGGGGCGGATGCCGACGACGTAGACCTCGCCGAGCTGTTCCTCCGCGTGCACCTTCGTCCAGTGGAAGCCGATGATCTCGCCCTCCCGTTCGGCCAGGAAGAAGCCCTTGGGGTCGAACCACGGCTCGGCCTTGCGGTCGTCCAGGTCCCGCTGCGTCAGCGAGCCCTGCTCGGGGTGGTGGGCGAACGCCGCGGCGTTCACCGCGAGCCAGTCGGCGTCGTCCCGGCCCGGCACGAAGGTCCGTACGGTGACACCCGGCGGGTAGGTCGCCTCGGGGATGCTGTCGGGGCCCAACGGGCGGCGCAACTGGCGCAGTTCGCGGAAGAGCGTCAGGCCGAGGACCTGCGCCATGTGCCGGGCCGCGGACTTCCCGCCGTGCGCCCACATGCGCACCCGCTTGCCCGAGGCGTCGAGCAGGGTCGTCCCCAGGGCCCGTCCGTGGCCGCGTCCGCGGTGGCCCGGGTGGACGACGAGCTCGGCGGCCGGGGCCTCGACGGGGTCGGTGTCCTCCAGCTGCGCGTAGGCGACGAGCTGCCCCTCGACGGTGACGAGGAAGTGCTGTACGCCTTCCCGCCGCCCGCCGCGCAGCTGCAGCCGGCCCTGCTCGGACACGGCCTGCATCCCGTCGGACCGTGCGGCCTCGGCGAGCAGCTCGGACACGGCCTCGGCCTGCTCGGCGGTGAGTTCTTCCAGGGACTGGATCTGCCGGCCGGGCTCCGGAATCACTGCGTCGATCGTCATGTGTCGAGGGTACGGCGGTGGGTGGCGCCGCGGGCGGCGTCCGCCACGGGATGTGTCACCCGACGGGGGCGGCCTCCGGCCGCGTGGCCGAGTCGCGCGGGCCGGCCTCCGGCCGCGTCGTGCGACGGGAGGTGCCCGCGCCCGCCGTGCGCCACGCGATGCGCCCGCCCGCCACGCCGCCGAGCCGGGGGGCGCGCCCACCCGCGGCGTGCCCCGGCGCCGCGTCCGGCGGCGGTACGGCTCCCCGCAGCGCGCCCGGCCTGCGACGTGTCCGGTCGGCATGCGCCGGCTCGTGAGGGGGCCGGGCCGGGCCTACGGCGTGCGCCACCCGACGTACCCCGACGCGCCCCCCGTCGACGCGCTCCCCATCCGACCGCGCGCACCCGGCCCCCCTGACAGCCCGACCCGCGACGGCCCCGACCCGACGACGCCTCCGACCCGCGACGACCCCGACCCCTGACAGCCCGACCCGCGACGGCCCCCAGCCTGTTACGCGCTGCGCCGCCACGCGCTCCACCTGACGTGTCCCCACGCCGCGACACCCGCGATGCCCGCACACCCGCGGGCGGGACCCGCGACCGTGCCCGGCCCTCATGTGCGCACCACCAACCCCCCGCGACGCCCCGCCCCCCACGCGCCGTCCTCCGACGCCTCGCCGCCCGCCCCGAAAGGGGCTCCGCGGGACACGGCACAGTCAATTCAGCCGGTACGTCCGGTTCCTGAGTGATGGCAACCAGGTCGTAACCCGTATCCCCCTGTCGCGCTACGCGCGTTGACTCTAGGCTGCCGCTCGCCCCTCTCACCCCACAGGACCTGACAAGGAGACAGATGTCAGCGACACCACCCCACCACCGCGCCGGCAGGCGGACCCGGCGCGTGCTCGTCGCCGCCGCCGGGCTGGCCACGGTCGGCGCGCTCGCGGCCGCGTTGCCGGCCGGTGCCGCCGACGACGACCGGGAGCGCTCCGGCGAGCACCGCCCGCGCACCGTCGATGTGCAGCTGCTTTCCTTCAACGACCTGCACGGCAACCTGGAGCCGCCGGCCGGCTCGGCCGGCACGGTCTCCGAGAAGCAGGCAGACGGCACGGTCAGGACGATCCCGGCCGGTGGTGTCGAGTACCTCGCGACCTCGCTGCGCACCGCGCGCGAGAGCCACCCGTACTCCGTCACCGCCGCCGCGGGTGACCTGGTGGGCGCGAGCCCGCTGCTGTCCGGTCTCTTCCACGACGAGCCGACCGTCGAGGCGCTCAACAAGCTGGACCTCGACGTGGCGGGCGTGGGCAACCACGAGTTCGACGAGGGCGCCGTCGAGCTGGCCCGCCTGCAGAACGGCGGCTGCCACCCGACGGACGGCTGCTTCGAGGAGGGCAAGGAGTTCGAGGGCGCGGACTTCCCCTACCTCGCGGCGAACGTCACCAGGGAGTCGACCGGCAAGCCGATCCTCAAGCCGTACACGGTCTGGAAGAAGGACGGCGTCAAGATCGGCTTCATCGGGGTGACCCTGGAGGGCACGCCGAACATCGTCAGCGCCAACGGCATCAAGGGCCTGAAGTTCCACGACGAGATCGAGACCGTCAACAAGTACGCCCGGGAGCTCGACCGCAAGGGCGTGAAGTCGATCGTCGCGCTCATCCACGAGGGCGGCTCGCCCGCCTCCACCTCGTACAACTACGACTGCGACTCGCCGGGCGCGGGCGACGGCATCTCGGGCCCGATCGTCGACATCGCCAAGGGCATCACGCCCAAGGTCGACGCCCTGGTCACCGGCCACACCCACCAGGCGTACGTGTGCACGGTCCCGGACCCGTCGGGCAAGCCGCGCATGGTCACCTCGGCGTCCTCGTACGGCAAGCTCTACACGGACACCACGCTCACCTACGATCGGTGGACCGGCGACATCGTCCGTACGTCGGTGCAGTCGGCGAACCACATCGTCAGCCGTGACCAGGCCAGGGCCCAGGACATGACGGACCTGATCGCGCGCTGGAACAAGCTGGCCGCCCCGATCGCGAACCGCCCCCAGGGCTTCATCTCCGCCGACATCAACGGCCGCGGCGCGACCACCCCGGAGAAGCCGCTCGGCGACCTGATCGCGGACGCGCAGCTCGCGGGCCTCGCCCCGGCCGACAAGGGCGGCGCCCAGCTGGCGCTGATGAACCCGGGCGGTATCCGCTCTGACCTGGTCTTCAAGGCGTCGGGCAGCGAGGGCGACGGTGTGGTGACGTACGGCGAGGCGTTCACCGTCCAGCCGTTCACCAACATGATGAACGTCGTCGACCTGACCGGCGCGCAGCTGATCACCGCGCTCCAGCAGCAGGTCAGCGGGCCGAACGAGGCATCGCCGAAGATCCTCCAGGTCTCGAAGGGCTTCACCTACACCCTGGACCTGACGAAGACCGGCGCCGACCGGATCGTCGTGAGCTCGGTGAAGCTGAACGGCGAGGCGATCGACCCGGCGAAGACGTACCGGGTCGCGATGAACGAGTTCCTCGCGGGCGGCGGTGACGGGTTCCCCGTCCTCAAGGAGCACACCAACAAGCTGGTGGGCGCCTCCGACCTGGACGTCTTCAACTCCTACCTGGCGGCCAACTCCTCGGCGTCCGCGCCGATCGCGCCGCCGAAGGCCGATCGGATCACGGTCATCCAGTAGTGGCATTGGACGCTGGGGCGGCGGGCCGGGGGCCCGCCGCCCCACCGGCGTTCCAGGGCCCGCCGCCCCACCGGCGTTCCGGGGGCGCCTGGCCACCGGCGTTCCAAGGGTCGACATGGGGCCGCGCCGAGCCGGACGTCAGGACCCTGGCCGTCTTGTCGTGACCACGCCATACTCCCGCCCATGGACCGACGGAGATTCCTCGCGGGCGCGGCGGCCTTCTCGGCTGCCGCCCTCATCGGCGCCCCCCCGCCACCGCCGCGCCCCGCCGCACCCTGTCCGCCCAGGACTGGATGGCCGGTGCCGCCGACTCGACTCCCCTCCAGCGCCTGACGATTCCCGGCACCCACGACTCGGGCGCCCGGTTCGGCGGCCCCTGGAGCGAGTGCCAGAACACGACCATCGCGGAGCAGCTCGACAGCGGCATCCGCTTCCTCGACATACGGTGCCGGGTCACCGGCGGCTCGTTCGCCATCCACCACGGCCCGTCGTACCAGCACATGATGTTCGGCGACGTCCTCGTCGCCTGCTGGAACTTCCTCGCGGCGCATCCGTCGGAGACCGTGCTGATGCGGGTCAAGCAGGAGTACTCGCAGGACAGCGACGCCACCTTCCGCGCGATCTTCGACGACTACCTGGACAACCGCGGCTGGCGTCCCCTGTTCCGGATCGGGGACGGCATCCCGGCGCTCGGCCAGGCGCGCGGCAAGGTCGTCCTGCTCGGCGACAACGGCGGTCTGCCCGGCGTCCGTTACGCGGACGGCGCGCTGTTCGACATCCAGGACGACTGGAACGCGGCACCCTGGGACAAGTACCCGAAGATCGAAACGCACTTCCGCAAGGCGGTGGAGCAGCCGGGCAAGCTGTTCGTCAACTACGTGAGCACCTCCGCGAACCTGCCGCCGCGCTGGAACTCCGACAACCTCAACCCCCGCGTCCACGCCTTCCTCGACGGCTCGGTGGCGAACGGCTGGCGCGGGCTGGGCATCGTTCCGCTGGACTTTCCCAACACCCGGGCCGGACTGGTCGACTCCCTGGTCCGCCACAACGGCTGACGGAGAGAGGGGCCGGGACCCCGTCGCGCGGAGCCGGCGGGCGCGCCCCCGCGCCCGCTCTACGGCACGGTGGACGGCGGCGGGGTCACGGCGCCCGGCAGGCGGATCACCGCGCGGGTGCCGCCGCCCTCCGCGGCGGTCAGTGCCACCTCGCCGCCCGCCTGCTGGACGGTACGGGCCACGATCGACAGACCGAGGCCCGAGCCCGGCAGCGACCGCGCCGACGGCGAGCGCCAGAACCGCTCGAAGACATGCGGCAGTTCCTCCTGCGGGATGCCGGGGCCGTGGTCCCGGATGGTCAGTTCGCCGTCCCGCAGCCGCACCTCGATCCTGCCGCCCGGCGGCGAGAACTTCACCGCGTTGTCCAGCACGTTGACCAGTGCCCGTTCCAGGGCCGCCTGTTCGCCCCGTACGTACCAGGGCCGGACGTCGGCCTCGAACGTCAGCTCCGGACCGCGCAGCCGGGCCCGTTCCAGTGCGCCGTCGACGATCTCGTGCAGCGGCACGACCTGCACCTGGCGGCCCTGGGCCGCGCTGTCGGGGCGGGACAGCTCCTGAAGGTCGCCGATCAGCGATGCCAGCTCCGTCATCTGCGCCTTCACCGACGCGAGCAGCGCCCGGCGGTCGTCCGGGGGGATCGCGCGTCCGGTGTCCTCGCTGCGGGCGAGCAGTTCGATGTTCGTCCGCAGCGAGGTCAGCGGGGTGCGCAGCTCGTGACCGGCGTCCGCGATGAGCTGCTGCTGGAGGTCGCGCGACGAGGCGAGCGCGGCGGTCATCGCGTTGAACGAGCGCGACAGCCGGGCGATCTCGTCGTCGCCTTCGGCCGGGATGCGGACGCTCAGGTCCTCGGTGCGGGCCACGTGCTCGACGGCGCCGGTCAGCCGGTCCACGGGCGCGAGCCCGGTGCGCGCGACCCACAGCCCGGCCGCGCCCGCGCCGAACACCCCGATGCCGGAGACGACGAGCAGCAACAGGGCCAGTTCGCGCAGCGTGTTCTCGGTCTCCGCGAGCGGGAACGCGTACATGACGGCCGTGTCCCGGACCACCCCGCCGCCCGGCGGGGCCGCGACGGCGGCGACGGTGAGCACCCGCACCGACCGGCCCTCGGTGTCCGTGCCGTTGCGGTACGCCTCGATCGCCGGGTCCCCGGCCCGCGCCACCTCGCGGTCGGCCGCGGTGACGCGGACGGTGCCGGCGTAGTTCCTGGCGAAGACGCACGGCCGGTCGTCGTCGGCGCGCGCGAGCTGGAAGTAGTAGTCGGACCTCGGCCCCTGGAAATCGGCCGGGTCCGTGGTCTCCCGGGCGCAGCTGCTCAGCGTGGTGGCGATGTCGAGGGCCCGCAGCGGCGTGCTCTCGTTCGCCGCGTGCAGCTTGCCGTCCACCTCCTCGTACAGCTTGCCGCGCACGACGAACCAGCACACGGTGGAGACGACCGCGACCGCCGCCGCGACCGCCGTCGCCACCAGCAGCGCGAGCCGGGAGCGCAGCGGCAGGGCACGGAAGCGGCTGATCACTCCGGACCGCCCTGGCGGAGCACATATCCGACACCGCGCACGGTGTGCACGAGCCGCGGCTCACCGGCCGCCTCCGTCTTGCGCCGCAGGTACATGACGTACACGTCCAGCGAGTTGGAGCTGGGCTCGAAGTCGAAACCCCACACGGACTTCAGGATCTGCTCACGGGTGAGGACCTGGCGCGGATGGGCCAGGAACAGTTCGAGGAGGGTGAACTCGGTACGGGTCAGCTCGACGCGGCGCGTGCCGCGGGTGACCTCCCGGGTCGCCGGGTCCATGCGCAGATCGGCGAACGACAGCACGTCCTCGTCGCCCGCGGCCTCGGTCGCCGCCGCGTACGAGCTGCGCCGCAGCAGTGCGCGGATACGGGCGAACAGCTCGTCCAGCTCGAACGGCTTGACCAGGTAGTCGTCGGCGCCCGCGTCCAGCCCGGTGACGCGGTCGCCGACCGTGTCGCGGGCCGTCAGCATCAGAATCGGCACTCGGGAACCGGCGGACCGCAGCCGGCGGGCCGCGGTCAGGCCGTCCATCCGGGGCATCTGGATGTCGAGGACGATCAGGTCGGGGGCGTACGCCTCCGCCTTGGCGAGCGCGTCGACGCCGTCGACGGCGACCTCGGTGTCGTAGCCCTCGAAGGCGAGGGAACGCCGCAGTGCCTCGCGTACGGCGGGCTCGTCGTCGACGATCAGGATGCAGTCGCCTTCAGTCATGGACCAAGCCTCGCACGCGATCAGTTGTCCCCACCCGAGCGCAGACCGTCCAGGTCGGCCTTGACCGTGTCGATGGGGATCGCGAAGCCGAGTCCGACGCTGCCGGCGGTCGAGCCGGTGGCGGAACTTGGCGCGTACATGGCGGAGTTGATGCCGATGACCTCGCCGTTCATGTTGATGAGCGCGCCTCCGGAGTTGCCGGGGTTGAGGGAGGCGTCGGTCTGGATCGCCTTGTAGGTGGTCGTGGAGTCGCCGGTGTCCCCGTTGAACTGCTGCCCGCCGAATTCGAAGGGCCAGTTCTCGCGGGGATCCTGCCCGCCCCGGTCCCGCTCCTTGGCGACCGTCACGTCACGGTCGAGTGCGGAGACGATGCCGCTGGTGACGGTGCCGGTCAGGCCCTCGGGCGAGCCGATCGCCACGACCTCGTCGCCGACCTTGACGCTGCCGGAGTCCCCGAGGGTGGCCGCCTTGAGGCCCTTGGCGCCGTTCAGCTCGATGAGGGCGAGGTCCTTGTCGGGGTCGGTGCCGACGATGTCGGCGGTGTACGCCCTGCCGTCGCTGAGCCGCACCTTGATGGTCTCGGCCCCGGAGACGACGTGGTTGTTGGTGACGATCTCGCCGCCGGAGGTGATGATCACGCCGGAGCCGGTGGACTGCCCGGCGGCGGAGGTGGCGTTGATCTCGACGATGCTGGGCGAGACGGCCTGGGCGACGCCGGCGACGGTGCCCTTGCTGCTCTGCGAGACGTTGGTGCCGGAGGCGACGGACCCGCCGGTGGTGCCGGTGTCGCCACCGGCGAACCGGCCGACGAGGGCGGACGCGCCGCCGCCGACCGCCGCGGCGGCGATGGCGACGGCGGCGATGAGCGCGACGGGCCGCTTGGCCCGCTCGGCCCGGTGCCCGGCCCCGGCGGCGACGGGCGGGTGGTAGGCGGCACCGCCGTCCCCCGGCCATACGGTGACCGGCGGCTGGTGGGGCGGCGGCGGGTAGGCGCCGCCGTGGCCGTACGGGTGCTGGGTTCCCTCGTCGCCGATTCGGCGGTGGTAGTCGCTCATGGCAACGACTGTCGCCCGCGCAGATGAGAGCGGTCTGAGACGGCGCTGAGAAGCCCGACAGAACCGCGTATGCCCGATATAAAGGCCGCGACTTCGCGGGAGCGGTCACGCCGGGGGCAAAGTCAGCCCCGCCGGCGTTTGAGGCGCGGGGTCCGGAGCGGCGCCCCGGCGGGCCGTCGCGCTCGTGGGCGCAGCCACCCCGTGCCGCACGGTCACGCCAAGGCAGCGCCCCGCAGCGTCACCCGCCGCAGCCGCAGGAGCGGCGGATCACCAAGCCCGACGGGAACAGCTTCACCCGCTCGCGGCGCGAGCCCGCCACCCGCAGGCCGTCGTCCAGGACCAGGTCCACCGCCGCGCGGGCCATCGCGGGCCGGTCCGACGAGATCGTCGTCAGCGGCGGATCCGTCAGCGCCGCCTCCTTCACGTCGTCGAAGCCCGCCACCGCCAGCTCGCCCGGCACGTCTATCCGCAGCTCCCGCGCCGCCCGCAGCACACCGAACGCCTGGTCGTCCGTCGAGCAGAAGATCGCCGGGGGCCGGTCCGGGCCGGACAGGATCTTCAGCGCGATCTGATACGCGTCGTAGCGGTTGTACGGCGCCTCGAAGAGCCGCCCGTCGATCGAGCGCCCCGACTCCTTCATCGCCCGCCGCCAGCCCTCGACGTGGTCGGCGACCGGGTCGCCCACCGCGGGGGTGTTCGGGATGCCGCCGAGACACGCGACGTACTCGTGGCCGTGCTCCAGCAGGTGCCGGGTCGCGAGCTGCGCGCCGCCGA
Source organism: Streptomyces sp. 5K101 (assembly GCF_046506645.1). Classification (NCBI taxonomy): domain Bacteria; kingdom Bacillati; phylum Actinomycetota; class Actinomycetes; order Kitasatosporales; family Streptomycetaceae; genus Streptomyces; species Streptomyces sp. 5K101. Next base: position 52,297 of record NZ_JBKFFO010000006.1, read on the forward strand.
TGTCGTCCGTCACGACCGCGACGTCGTCGATGGCCTCGGGCCGCTCGTGCAGCAGCACGACCCTCGCGTCCCACGCCTCGATCTCGGCCGCGGCCCGCTCGCTCATGCCCTGGCTGACCAGGATCAGTCCCGAGACGCGCATGCCGAGGAACGCGCGCAGATAGTGGACCTCGCGCTCGTCCCGGTAGTCCGAATTGCCGACGAGTACCATTTTCCCGCGCTCGGCGGCGGCCTGTTCGACCGCGTGTGCCATCTCGGCGAAGAACGGCTGCCGGGCGTCCGGCACGATCATGCCTATGAGATCCGTCCGTCGCGAGGCCATCGCCTGCGCGACCCGGTCGGGCCGGTACCCCAGCTCCTTGATCGCTGCGAGAACCCGCTCGCGCGTGGCCGGGGCGACCGGCCGGGGTCCGTTGTTGATGACGTAGCTGACGACGGCGGTCGAAGTACCCGCCAGTCGCGCAACGTCGTCCCGCGTCACCTTGGCCACGGCGCGAAGTCTACGCGGGGTGACCTACCTCTGGGCAGGGCGTACGACCGCATCGTCGATCACAGGGGCGTCCTCCGAGTGGGTGACGGCAGCCGACGCCTTCGCCTTGGCCTCCTCCGCCGCCCGCTCGACCTTCTCCGGGGCGACGAAGCGGTAGCCCACGTTCCGTACGGTTCCGATGAGGGACTCGTGCTCGGGGCCGAGCTTGGCGCGCAGCCGCCGTACGTGGACGTCGACCGTGCGCGTACCGCCGAAGTAGTCGTAGCCCCAGACCTCCTGCAGCAGCTGGGCGCGGGTGAAGACCCGGCCCGGGTGCTGGGCGAGGTACTTGAGCAGCTCGAACTCCTTGAAGGTCAGGTCCAGGACCCGGCCCTTCAGCTTCGCGCTGTAGGTCGCCTCGTCCACCGACAGATCGCCGTTGCGGATCTCCATGGGGGAGTCGTCGGAGGTGATCTGCTGGCGGCCCATGGCGAGCCGCAGCCGCGCCTCGACCTCTGCCGGTCCGGCGGTGTCGAGCAGGACGTCGTCGATGCCCCAGTCGGCGGTGACGGCGGCGAGGCCGCCCTCGGTGACGACCAGGATCAGCGGGCAGCCCGGCCCGGTGGAGCGCAGCAGCTGGCACAGCGACCGGACCTGTGGCAGGTCGCGGCGGCCGTCGACGAGGATGACGTCGGCCCCGGGGGTGTCGACGAGGGCCGGTCCCTCGGCGGGGGCGACCCGTACGTTGTGCAGCAGCAGTCCGAGGGCGGGGAGAACCTCCGTCGACGGCTGGAGGGCATTGGTCAGGAGCAGCAGAGAGCTCATCGGATTCCACCCGTCCGGATCGCCCTGCGATCCATGTCCTCGGATCGGTGCTCGGATCGGTGCTCGGTTCGCTCGTCCATGACGTCGGTTCCTCCTCGGTCCCTGCGAGGACGCTGCGGCACTGCTTCGTACGGCGGCTCTCTCGCGCCCGAGAGCCTGTGTGAGCTTGTGTTCACCCGGCCGTAACAACGTCCGGAAACACAAAAGGACCCGGGGGCGGCATTGCCCGGATCCTCTGCCAGCAGAATAGCCCACATGAGTTGCGTGGAAGAGGGCGGATTTCACACTGTGGACGTGTCCTCGATCTCTACCGGCCCCCGGCGCGCAATGTTGCGGGCTCTCGACGGTGTACGGATCGAGGCGTTCCACCAGCCGTGCGCGGCCGGTCCGGCCACCACGGCGATCGTCGTCGCCCACGGTTTCACGGGCTCCGTCGACCGGCCCGCGCTGCGCCGCGCGGCCGGCGTCTTCGCGCGGCGGGCGGGTGTGGTGACGTTCTCGTTCCGCGGGCACGGCCGCTCGGGCGGACGCTCCACCGTGGGCGACCGCGAGGTGCTCGACCTGGCCGCCGCGGTGGAGTGGGCCCGCTCGCTCGGATACGGCAGGGTGGTGACGGTCGGGTTCTCCATGGGCGGCTCCGTCGTCCTGCGCCACGCGGCCGAGCAGAAGCGCGCGGGGCGCACGGAGGCACGGACCGATGCGGTGGCCGCGGTGAGTTCCCCTGCGCGCTGGTACTACCGGGGCACGGCCCCGATGCGCCGTCTCCACTGGGTCGTCACCCGCCCGGTCGGCCGGCTGGTGGGCCGCTACGGCCTGCGCACCCGTATCCACCACCGGGACTGGGATCCGGTTCCCCTCTCACCGGTCGAGTCCGTGCCGCTGATCGCGCCCACCCCGCTGCTGATCGTGCACGGCGACAGCGATCCCTATTTCCCGCTCGACCATCCGCGCATGCTGGCCGCGGCCGCCGGGGACTCGGCCGAGCTGTGGCTGGAAGTGGGCATGGGCCACGCCGAGAACGCCGCCGACGAGGCGCTGCTTCTCCGCCTCGCCGACTGGCTGGTCGCCGCATGACCCATGATGGAGGGCGGCGCGACACGAAGGAGAGGAGTGCCGCTATGGCAGCGGGAACCATCCGCTACTGGGCCGCGGCCAAGGCTGCGGCCGGCGTCGCGGAGGAGCCGTACGCGGCGAATACGCTCGCCGAGGCGCTCGACGCGGTGCGCGAACGCCACCCGGGCGAGCTGACGCGGGTACTCCGCAGGTGTTCGTTCCTCGTCGACGGTGACCCCGTCGGGACCCGGAGTCATGAGACCGTACGCCTTGCCGAGGGCGGCACGGTCGAGGTGCTCCCGCCGTTCGCAGGAGGGTGAACCGCACAGCATGAGCAGCGATCAGCAGAATCCGTACGGCTCCTACGGAGCGTACGAGCCGTACAGGCCGCAGCAGCCCGAGCCGTACCAGCAGGACGCGTACGGGCAGCAGCCCTACCCGGACGCGGGCGCCACGCAGACCTGGCAGGGCGAGACCTGGGACACCCAGTACCAGCCGGCCGTGCGGCCCGCTGCCGCGTCCGGCGCCTCATCCGCTGCCGCCTCCGGTGCCGCGCCCGCCGCCCCGACCAGTGCCGCCTACCCGCCGCCGCGGCCCGCCGAGGCGGCCGCCGTGCTGCCGCCCGAGGCTCCTGCCGCCCCGGCCGGGGAGGGCCACGGCTCACCCGGGGACGCCGCGCGGCCGCGGCTCACGGAGGCCCAGCGGGCCCGCGCCGAAGGCCGTTCGCCGATCATCGCGCCCGGTCTGCAGCCCGCCGGGCTGACCGCCGTGCTCGGTCTGCTGCTCGCGGGCGGTGCCGCCCTCGGCACGTACGCGCTGCTCGTCCCCCTCGTGCTGCTCCAGGCGGTCACCGCGGCGGGCTGGTTCCGGTTGAACGGCATGTGGCCCGCGCGCCAGGGCATCGCCCTGGCCTTCGCGGGCGGCCTCGTCGCCGACGCCGCGCTGCTCGCGGCGGGCCCGGAGAACGCCCCGGCCGCGATCATCGGCACGCTCGGCGTGTGGGTGCTGCTCACGCTCGTGCTGCAGCTGCGCAGCCACGCGAGCGCGGACGAGCGGATGGCCGGGCTGATGGCGACCGTCGCCTCGTCCGCGCTGGCGATCATCGCCACGGGGCTCCTCGCGGCGGAGGCCGACGCGGTGACGACCGGCGCGATCGCCGTCGCCGCGGCCGCCGTCGCCCGTGCGCTGCCGCTGCCGGGCCCGGTCTCCGTCGTGGTCGCGCTGCTCACGGCCGCCGGAGCGGGCATCGCCGCGGGCGGGCCGGCCGGTACGGCGTCCGGGGGCGCGCTGCTCGGATGCGCGGCCGGCGCCTGCGCGCTGATCGGGCTGCGGGTGGCGAGCTACGACTACCCGTCCCGCTTCGTGCACATGACGGCGGGCGTGGCGCTGCCGCTGACGGCCGCGGCCCCCGCGGTGTATCTGCTCGGCCGCGCACTGGTCTGAGCCCGCACGGACCGGCGGTCGTGTGGCGCGGCCAAGGCCCGTGAGGAACCAATGCCGGGTCCCGGACGTCGATCATTTGAGCAGACTGCGTCGTCCGGACCGATTCATGCCCACGGGCGGCCGGGGGCCGACAGGACAGGGTGAGGACAGGGTGGGGGACACCGAGCAATGCGTGCACTGCGGATACTGCTGATCGTCGGCGTCGTCCTCGGCGGCCTCTTCGTCGCCGCCGACCGGCTGGCGGTCGGCATGGCCGAGTCCGAGGCGGCGGACAGGATCAAGAGCAGTCAGGGGCTGTCCGAGACCCCTGAGGTGTCGATCGGCGGCTTCCCGTTCCTCACCCAGGTGCTGGGCAGGGAGCTGAACGAGGTCGACGTGAGCCTCTCCGGCATCACCGCCGTCGCGGGCGGACGTGAGGTCAACGTCACCGAGGTGAAGGCCGAGCTGCGCCAGGTGCGCGTCGACGGGAGCTTCTCCTCCGCCACCGCCGGCCGGGCCGACGGGTCGGCCCGCATCTCGTACGCGGACCTGACCGAGGCGGCTCCCCGGGGCGCCACCGTCGGGTACGCCGGTCCCGAGCGGGCCGCGAAGGGGCAGGTCAAGGTGACCGGTCCGCTGACCGGGCTGCTGGAGGGCGCGGGCGTCCCGGTGCCCGACACGCTGAAGACGCTGCTCGGAGACCGTCAGGTCAGCACGTACAGCACGGTCGGCCTGAGCGACGGGACCACGGTGCGGCTGACGGCGGAGGAGCTGCCGCGGCTGCCCGTCCCGGGCTTCGACGCCGAGCTGCGCGAGGCCGTGGACTACGACCTGAAGATCGACGGACTGCCGTCGAGCATCAGCCTCGACAAGGTCGGGGTGACGGACGAGGGCCTGCGGTTCTCGGGCACCGGCACGGACGTGGCCCTGACCGGCTGAGACCGGACCGAGGGGGCGGGCCGGAGGGTGTCGGACGGGTGCGGCGCGGTCCCCGGCCCGCGGCCGCCCGCCCGGTCCGAAGGGGGGCGGGCCGGCGGACGCGGACGGTCGGTGGCCGCATGGTGAGACGGCTTCGTCCGGTGGGCAGGAGGTGGCGGCGCGGGAGTCGTGGCCCAGGGGGCCGGGGGACGGCCCGGGGCCCCCGCCGTCCTGCATAGTGGACGATCGCGTCTCACCATACGACACACCGGTGACATGGCCGCCGACTCGTCCCTACGATCGGTCCCATGAAGCAGCGACAGGCGGATCTCACGAAGCGGCGGGCAGTTGACCTGTGCCGCGTCGCCGCCATGCTCTGTCGCACCGTCTGAGCGGGCCCCGACTCCCGTATCCCTCAGGCCCTTCGACCACTGTCAGGGCCGCCACCGTGCTGATCCACGCGCCTCCCGCGTACCGCACACCCCTCTCGCGCACAACCCCTCGCGCACCACCGCCGCACACTGCCCCGGAGGAGAAGAAACATGAGCCGCAGCGACGTCCTGGTAGACGCCGACTGGGTCGAGGCCCACATCGACGACCCGAAGGTCGCGATCGTCGAGGTCGACGAGGACACCTCGGCCTACGACAAGAACCACATCAAGAACGCGATCCGCATCGACTGGACCAAGGACCTCCAGGACCCGGTCCGCCGTGACTTCATCGACCAGGAGGGCTTCGAGAAGCTCCTGTCGGCGAAGGGCATCGCGAACGACACCACCGTCGTCCTCTACGGCGGCAACAACAACTGGTTCGCGTCCTACGCCTTCTGGTACTTCAAGCTCTACGGCCACAGCGACGTCCGTCTGCTCGACGGTGGCCGCAAGAAGTGGGAGCTCGACTCCCGCGACCTCGTCGCGGAGGTCCCCTCGCGTCCGGCCACCGAGTACAAGGCGAAGCCGCAGGACACGTCCATCCGTGCCTTCCGTGACGACGTGGTCGCCGCGATCGGCAACCAGAACCTGGTCGACGTGCGGTCGCCCGACGAGTTCAGCGGCAAGCTGCTCGCCCCGGCCCACCTCCCGCAGGAGCAGTCGCAGCGCCCCGGCCACGTGCCGAGCGCCCGCAACATCCCGTGGTCGAAGAACGCCAACGACGACGGCACCTTCAAGTCGGACGACGAACTCCGCGAGCTCTACGCCGACGAGCAGGTCGACCTGGCGAAGGACACCATCGCGTACTGCCGCATCGGTGAGCGTTCCGCGCTGACCTGGTTCGTGCTGCACGAGCTGCTCGGTGTCGAGAACGTCAAGAACTACGACGGTTCCTGGACCGAGTACGGCTCCCTCGTCGGCGTGCCGATCGAGCTCGGCGCCAACAAGTAATCCGCCCCGACCGACCCATAAGGACGAAGAACATGTGTGGAGCGAAGGCCGGCGGCCCCGACGCCTCGACGATCAAGCCCGGTGAGACCACCATCCAGGGCCAGGTGACCCGCAACGGCGAGCCCGTGACCGGCTACGTGCGCCTGCTGGACTCGACCGGCGAGTTCACCGCCGAGGTCCCGACCTCGGCGACCGGACAGTTCCGCTTCTACGCGGCCGAGGGCACGTGGACCGTGCGCGCCCTGGTCCCGGGCGCCACGGCGGACCGTACCGTCGTCGCCCAGACGGGCGGACTCTCCGAGGTCGCGATCGCCGTCTGATCGCCGACTGACCGGCCGAAGGGCCGCACCTCCTGGGGGTTGGACGCTTACCGGGAACGAGGTGCGGCCCTTCGGTCGTACGCTGAAGACATGCTCGCCCGACGGCGTCGCACCTACCTGCTGATGATGGGCGGATGCCTCCTCCTTTTTGTCTCCGCCTGGGCCGTCGTGCGGCTCTGGTCGGTCCCGGTGGCCGTCGGCATGTGCCTCGTCGCCATGGTCATCCCGCCGGTCGCGGCGGTGATCGCCAACCGGCGGGGCCCGGACGACCGCTGGTGGGACGACCCGTCCGGGGACCCGAAGTCCGACGAGTGGTGGGACGAGCTCGACGGGAAACGCAGGCCGCGTCAGTAGACGAGGGCCTGCGCGTCGTCCTGCACGGCCTCGCTGACGAAGACCTGCGCGCCCGCGATCCGTACGCCGTCCAGCACGTCCTTCTCCGTGATCTCGCGCCGGGCCGCGCACTGGGTGCACAGGGTGACGCGCCCGCCGGCCAGGATCGATTCGAGCAGATCGGGGAGCGGCGCGGCGTGCGGCAGTTCGAACTCGGCGGCGCGCCCGGGCAGGGCGAACCACGAGGACTCACCGGTCAGCCAGAGCGACACCTCGACCCCACTGGCAACGGCGACGGCCGCCACGGTGAAGGCCTGGGAGCAGCGTTCGGGTGCGTCGGCACCTGCGGTCACCTTGATCACGAGCTTGTTCGCCATATGCCGAACTGTAATGCTCCCGGCCACAACCCCCGGGCCGTGTCAGGTGTCAGGTGTGTACGCGGATACGGAATCCGCGCTTCACGTCTCATGGGGGGACTCTTTGGAAACGCAGGACACCGGGACCGCACCGGCCCCGGCCCCTGACACACCACCGGCCCCGGCCGGACCACCGGCCGCGCCAGCTGCCGCCGGCACCGCGCCGGCTGCCGCTGAACCCGCGTCGGCCGGCGCCGAACCCGGGTCGACCGCCGTCGGAACCCTGGCCGTCGCCGCTGAACCCGCGCCCTCCGGCGCGGAAGGTGCGGCGGCCGGGCAGGGGCGTCGGTGGCGGCGCGTCGTCGGGCTGGTCGCCGCCGGCGCGGTGCTCGGTCTCGTCGCCGGCACGGTCACCGGCTACGCCGTTCAGTACCAGCGCGAGCCCACTCCGCTCCCCGTGCTGTCCCAGCCCGACATCACGACCCCGAAGCCCGTCTCGGCCAAGGCGGGCACGACCGCCCGGTCCCTGAACGTGAATCGGTGGGTCAAGACCGACGGCGACCTGCGCGAACTGCTGCTGTCGAAGCCGAAGGGCGCCAAGACCGAGAGCGAGGCCGACTGGGAGGACCTGTACGCGTTCGCGACATGGTTCGACCACGAGGAGTCGATGTTCGAGAACCTCGCAGAGGACGGGTTCCGCCGGTGCGCGGCCGTGAGCTGGTCCGTGGACGGCGAGGTCTACGTCGACATCCGGCTGGTGCAGTTCCGTGAGGACGAGGAACTGAACGCCGGGGCCTTCGGCGAGGCGCAGCAGTCGTACTTGGACAACGAGAAGTGGGCGGGCAACGACGGTGAGCCGATTCCCGGCAGTGCCGACGGCCGCACCTACGTCTTCGACGAGCCGCTGCGCGAGGCAGGCTACGAGCCCCTGTACCGAGGCCGCGCCGTGGCATGGCGGGGCGACATCGTGATGATCATGGAATACGCGAACAACTCGGGACCGGTCGACGAGAAGGACCTGAAGTCGCTCGCCAAGCGCCAGTTGGAGCGACTGTGACCGAGCCGACAGAGCCCACCACGCCGACAGCCCCGACAGCCTCGACAGCCCCGACGGCCCCGACGGCCCCGGCGCCCACCGCGCCGCCGCGCCGGCGCCGCTTCCCCGTCGCGCTGGTCGCGACCACCTTGAGCCTCGGCCTGATCGCCGGCGCAGGCGCCTGGGGCTGGTCCGTCCTCCAGGAAGCGGACCGGACCGCGCCCACCGTCGTCTGGGCGGAACCCGCCGAGCACCCGGAGAACGACATCCCGGCGCTGGAGCCCACCGGCCTGGCGGCCCAGCTCCTGCCCGTGCCTCTCCAATACCAGCCGGGCCCCGACGTCGACGAGTTCGGCAACGACAGCGTGCTGGACGCCGAGCGGGCCGTCGCGCTGTTCAAGGAAGGCTCGCGCGGGCTGCCGAGCGCGAAGCGCAAGCGGCACGACAAGGCCGTCGACAAGCTGGGCATCAAGGGCCTGGCCGTGCGCAGCTACCGCCCGGTCGACTCGCGCTTCGTCGTGGAGATCCGGCTGGCGCAGCTGAAGAACACCAAGGCCGTCGGCAGCATCGCCGCGTTCCAGAAGGAGATGGCCGACGCCTTCGGGGTCTTCCGCAAGGGACCGAAGATCAAGGACCACCCGAAGGCGACGTGCTTCCTGATGCCCGAGATCGACAAGGTGGACCTCGACGTCATGATGTGCACGGCCCCCGTGGGGGAGGTCCTGGTGAGCGTGTACGCGTACGGCGCCAAGCCGCTGGCGACCGGAAGCATCAAGAATCTCGTGCGCGAGCAGCTCGACCACATCTCGTCGCCCGGGGAGGCCGTGTGACCGACAACACCCCGCCCATGCCGCCCCAGCCCGCGCCGCCCGAGGCACCCGCGACGGACGCCGTCCCGCCCGCGCCGGACGTCGCGGCACCGCTCACCACGCCCGCACCGCCGCGGGACCGGCGGGTCCTGCGGGCCGTGCTGCGCTGGACGGCCGCCGCGGTCGTCTTCGCCGCGGTGGGCACCGGCACCGCGTACGGCATCGTCACGCAGGAGCGCACCGACGTCCCGGGGCTGTCGACGCTGAGCGACGGGCGGTGGGACTACCCGAAGCTCACCAAGCCGGTGCTGCCGGCCGGTGCTCCGCTCCCGTACGACCAGACGAACCCGGCCGAGATCCACTACGCCGACCTGGAGCAGCTCCTCCTCCCGGCCCCGGCCGGCAGCACGCCCGACCCGGCCCTGCGCGGCGAGCGCGGCCGGGTGCCGTTCGAGCGCTACACGGGGCAGTACGTGAGCGACGATCGGGACAGCCTGCTCGAGCACCTCACGGAGTCCCGGGCGCGCCACGTCGTGGCACGCGGCTGGACCATGCCGGACGGCACCTCCGTCCGGATCTTCCTGCTCCGCTTCCACACGTCGGCGATCGCGGGCGACTTCTTCGCCACCCGGATGGGCGGCAGCCCCGACACGACGCTGCAGCCCAACGGCGTGGAGGAGACGTCGTCGTACGACGACGCCTACGACCCCAAGGCGAGGGTGAGATCCACCGAGCGCTACGTGTACGACGAGGTCGCGCCCCGCGGCCCCGTCCACGTCCGCCACGCCTACATCACGGCGGGCGACACGGTCGCGTTCGTCGTCTTCTCCCGCAAGGGAGAGGTCCCGAGGGTGCCCTTCCACCAGACGGTCGTCCTGCAGAACCAGCTCCTCGGCTGACGCGGACCTCACAGAACGGGCCCGGCCCCGGCCTACTAAGCTGGGGGCCGGCCCGTTCTGCCTTCACCGCTCATTCGAGGAGCACTCCGTGATCGTTTTCTTCGAAGCCCTGCTGGTCCTGGTCTGCGTCGGCGTCCTCGCCTTCACCGGTCTGGCTGTGAAGAAGCTGTACCAGGGCCAGCGCTGACCGTCCGTACCGTCACCGACCCACAGAGCTGCTCATGATCGAGATCCCGTCCGACCTGAATCCGGACCTCGTCCCCCTCGCGTTCCTCCTCGGCACTTGGGAGGGTGCGGGCGTTTCGGACTTCCCCGGCGCCGAGAAGTGCAACTTCGGCCAGTCCGTGACCTTCAGCCACGACGGCCGTGACTTCATCGAGTACGTCTCGCACTCGTGGGTCCTCGACGGCGAGGGCAACAAGGTCAAGCCGCTGGAGAGCGAGAGCGGCTACTGGCGCATCGACAAGGACCGCAAGGTCGAGGTCGTGATGGTCCGCGACCAGGGCATCGTGGAGGTCTGGTACGGCGAGCTCGCCGACCAGAAGCCGCAGATCGACCTGGTGACGGACGCCGTCGCGCGCACCGCCGCCTCGGGCCCGTACAGCGGCGGCAAGCGGCTCTACGGCTACGTGAAGAGCGACCTGATGTGGGTGGGCGAGAAGGCGACCCCCGAGGTCCCGCTGCGGCCGTACATGTCGGCGCACCTGAAGAAGGTCGTCACCCCGGAGCAGGTCGAGTCCTGGGCCAAGGACCTCGGCGACCTGCCGGACGACGGCATCGCGTTCTTCAAGTAGGACGACGGCATCGCGTCCTGCACGCAGGCAGGACCTTCGGCAGGCCAAGGATGCAGCCGGGTCCGTGGCCGACCAGGGCAGGGGCCATTGACGGTCCTGCCGGTGGCCGGTTTCCACGTGCCCGGCCGGGGCCGGGCGGCGTGCCGCTGCCTAGACTGGGGGCTGTGGTGAGCACCGACTGGAAGAGCGATCTGCGGCAGCGCGGCTACCGGCTGACCCCGCAGCGCCAGCTTGTCCTGGAGGCCGTGGACACCCTCGTGCACGCCACCCCCGACGACATCCTGGGCGAGGTGCGCAAGACGGCGTCCGGCGTCAACATCTCCACGGTCTACCGGACGCTGGAGCTGCTGGAGGAGCTGGGCCTGGTCTCCCACGCCCATCTCGGGCACGGCGCCCCCACCTACCATCTCGCGGACCGGCACCACCACCTGCATCTGGTGTGCCGGGACTGCGGAGACGTGATCGAGGCGGACGTCGAGGTGGCCGCCGACTTCACCGCCAAGCTGCGCGCGACGTTCGGCTTCGACACGGACATGAAGCACTTCGCGATCTTCGGCCGGTGCACGGACTGCACGGACTGCACGGCGAAGGCGCAGGCCGAGGCGCAGGCCCAGGCGTCCGGCGGGACGTCGTCCGCCGAGTCGTAGTCTTGCTCGTATGAAGAGCCCTCTCCTGTCCCTGCCCGGCGCCGTCCCCGCCGAGGGACGCGACGAAGGGGTTGCCGCGCACTACGGCGACCTGTTCCGTGAGCAGCGCGCACTCGCCGACGGCAAGGGTCTCGTCGACCTCTCGCACCGCGGCGTCGTCACCGTCACCGGCGACGACCGGCTGAGCTGGCTGCATCTGCTGCTGACCCAGCACGTGAGCGAGCTGCCGCCGGGGCAGGCCACCGAGGCGCTGATCCTCTCCGCGCACGGGCACATCGAGCACGCCCTGTACCTCGTCGACGACGGCGAGACCGTGTGGGCCCACGTGGAGCCGGGCACCCAGGAGGCGCTGATCGCCTATCTGGAGTCGATGAAGTTCTTCTACCGGGTCGAGGTCGCCGACCGTACGGAGGACTTCGCCGTCGTCCACCTGCCGGCCGGTTCGATCGCCGAGGTCCCGGACGGCGTGGTCGTCCGGGAGACGGCGTACGGCCGCGACGTGTTCCTGCCGCGCGCGGACCTGGAGGCGTACGCCGCCCAGCACGGCCCGGTGGCCGGGATCCTCGCGTACGAGGCACTGCGCATTGAGCAGCACCGGCCGCGGGTCGGGTTCGAGACCGACCACCGCACCATCCCGCACGAGCTGGGCTGGATCGGCAGCGCGGTCCATCTGCAGAAGGGCTGTTACCGCGGCCAGGAGACCGTCGCGCGCGTCCACAACCTGGGGAAGCCGCCGCGCAGGCTGGTCTTCCTCCACCTGGACGGCAGCGACGTGCACCTGCCCGCCCCCGGCACTCCGGTGCGGCTGGCCGCGGACGGGGATGAGGGCCGCCAGCTGGGCTTCGTGACCACGTCCGGCCGCCACCACGAGCTGGGGCCGATCGCGCTCGCGCTGGTGAAGCGGAACGTGCCGGTGGACGCGGAGCTGATAGCCGGCGACACGGCCGCTGCCCAGGAGACGGTCGTCGAGCCGTGAGACGGTCGTCGCGCCGTAGGGGCCCCGCTACACCTCGACGATGATCGTGAACGGGCCGTTGTTCGTCAGCGAGACACGCATCTGCGCTCCGAACCGGCCCGTCTCCACGTGTGCGCCGAGCGCCCGCAGCTGGGCGACCACCTCGTCGACCAGCGGTTCGGCGACGGGGCCCGGCGCCGCCGCGTTCCAGGTGGGGCGACGGCCCTTGCGGGCGTCCCCGTAGAGGGTGAACTGCGAGATCACCAGGAGCGGCGCCCCCGTGTCCGAGCAGGACTTCTCGCCCTCCAGCAGCCGTACGGACCATAGTTTGCGGGCCAGTTGAGCCGCCTTCTCCTTCGTGTCCTCGTGGGTGACCCCCACCAGCACACACAGTCCCTCACCGACGATCTCGCCGACGGTCTCCGGTCCCGACTCACCGGGCACGACGACGCTCGCGCCGTCCACCCTCTGCACCACTGCACGCATGCTGAGAAAACTACCTGGCCGCCATTCGGGGCCGAACAGGTGCAGACCGCCTGCGAGGGGACGTATCGGGGTGGCACGATGCTCGCAGGCGGTGCATCCCCGGGCCCTCCGCGCCGGAAAGGGCCCGTGTACCGGTTGCGAGGGGACGGACAACGCACATGAGCACATCTGGCGCCGGGCGCTCGCTCGGCCCCGTATCGGTTTCGGCGCCGGTCTCCGCGGCGGACCGGCGGGCGGCGTCCGCGACGGAAGCCGCCTCGGCCGCCCGGCCGCCCCACCAGCGCAGCCGCGCCGAGCTTCCCGAGCCCGTCCGGCACGACCTCGCCACACTGCGGCTGCCGGAGCTGCGCGCGCTGCGCCGGGACTCGCAGCGCGACGAGGCCGATCTCAGCTATGTGCGGCGGCTGGTGCAGGGCCGGATCGACATCCTGCGCGCCGAAGTCGCGCGCCGGGCCGACCCGGAGGCGCCGGTCCTGGACCGGCTCTCCGAGATCCTCGCCGACGCCCCGTCGCGGCGTGGGTCGTCCGCCCGGCACGTCACGCTGTCGACGCCGCACGGGGAGGAGTACCGCCGCCTCGCGTCCGACATGCTCGACGAGGTCGGCCTGTCCGACCTCGACGCCCGTACGGACGAGGAACTGCACACCGCGATGGGCCGGTTGCTCGCCTACGAACAGCAGGTCTCGCGCCGCCGGCAGGAGCTCCAGCGGACCGCCGACGACTGCAGCGCCGAGATCACCCGCCGGTACCGCGAGGGCGAAGCGCAGGTCGACGACCTGCTGACCTGACACGGGCCTGCGGGCGACCCGCCGGGGGCGGGGCCACGGTGCCCCCCGGCGGCGGGGCGCGCGTCGCGCTCCCCGCGGCGGGCCGCCCCCCGCTGCCCCGGCGAAAACGGCATGCGCCGGGTTCGGGCCGCGGCCTAGCGTGGGGCGCATGAGTGTCGAGACGCGTCGCATCGCCGAGACCGAGTTCGCCGACTGGCTGAAAGCGCTGGCCACCGGCTTCCTGCGGCCGCCGGTCGTCACCGACGACGAGGTCGCGAGCCGCCTCCCGCACACCGACCTCACCCGCACGCAGGGCGCGTTCGACGAGGGCCGCTGCGTGGCGACGTACCGCTCGTTCGCCCAGGAGCTCACCGTGGTGGGCGGCGCCCGGATCGCGGCGAGCGCCGTGTCGAACGTGACCGTCTCGCCGACCCACCGCCGCCGCGGCCTGCTCACCCGGATGATCAGCGAGGACCTGGCGGAGGCCAAGGAGCGCCGCGACGCGGTCTCCACGCTGATCGCCGCGGAGTACCCGATCTACGGGCGGTACGGCTACGGCCCCGCCGCCTCGCTCACCGAGTGGTCCGTCGACGTGCCGCGCGCCGGCCTGGACGGCCGCTGGTCGCGGCCGGACGACGGCGGCCGTGTCGACCTGGTCGACGGCTCGGACGTCCGCAAGCTGGGCCCGGAGCTGCACGGGCGGCTCGCGGCGCGGCAGCACGGCGTGGTCAGCCGCGACGAGCGGTGGTGGCAGGTCAACACGGGCCAGGTGGTGACATCCGCGTTCCCGTGGACGGAGCCGTTCTACGCGGTGTACCGGTCGGCCGCGGGTGACGTGGAGGGCCTGCTGACGTACGCGGCCGACGACAAGTGGGGCGACGCCAAGCAGCCGCTGAACACGGCCACCGTCCGGGACCTGATCGCGGTGACGCCGGCGGCGGAGCGGGCGCTGTGGCACTTCGTGTGCTCGGTGGACTGGATCACCACGGTCCGTTCGGGCGGGCGCGCCCCCGACGACCTGCTCCCGGATCTGCTGCCCGACCCGAGGGCGGCCCGGGTGGTCACGCAGGCGGACTTCCTGTGGGTGCGCGTGCTGGACGTCGTACGGGCGCTGGAGGCACGGACGTATGCGGTGCCGGGTTCGCTGGTGCTGGAGGTTCTCGACGCCTCGGGTCTCGCGGGCGGCCGTTTCGGCCTGACGGTGTCGCCGGACGGGGCGGCCTGCGCCCCGTCCTCGTCGGCGCCCGATCTGACGCTCGACGTACGCGATGTGGGTGCGCTGTACCTGGGTGACGCCTCGGTGCTGCGGCTGGCGGCGCTGGGCCGCGTGGAGGAGCACAGCCCGGGAGCGGCGGCACTGGCGGACAGGATGTTCCGCACGGCGCGTCGCGCCTGGTGCCCGGACATCTTCTGAGACGGGCGGGTGGGAGGTCCCCGGGCCGCCGGCCGGCCGGTTCACCGGCCCGGCGGGCTCACTGACCGGGACCGGTCAGCAGCATCACCAGGATGATCGAGCCGATGGCGGTGCAGGTCGCGTTCCTGGCCTTCACCCCGATGGTCAGCATGGCCAGGCCCACCACGCCCATGGCGCCGAACTGCCATTGGATCAGCTGCTCGAAGCCGAGAGCGAAGACGGCCAGTACAAGGGCGAGCAGAGGCATGGGGGTCCCCTCCTTCACGATGGCGGGGAGCGCCGGTGCCCGCACGCCGTTGTACCTGCTGGGCGCCCCGTGAGTTTCGGTCAAGAAGTCAAGTATCGTACAAATCCTTCTGCTTGACCTGATTGTTGTCTTCCCGGGACCGGCTGACCAGTAAACTTGTATGACTATTTGGTCGCTCACTTGACCGGAAAGATACGGTCAAATGGAAAGTGGCCGAATGGTGTCGCTCAGCGCATCGCGATCTGTCTGATGTGACAAGGCAATTACGCACCGGGTTCGTCTGGTTGTACGGTGGTTGTGTGGCGACACAGGGAACAGCAGGCGATGACAGCACCAAGTACGAGTACGTCGCAGGCAAGTTGCGGGACGGCATCCTGGACGGTGTGTACGGAGCCGGTAAACTGCTGCCGCCGCAGCGCGAGTTGATGGAGACGTTCGACGTCTCCCGCGCGACCGTGACCAAGGCCCTCCACGTACTCCGCCAAGAGGGCCTGATCGCGTCCCGGCAGGGCAGCGGTGCGCGCGTCCTGGTCCCCGGCGGCAGGTTGCCCACCGCTCCGGTGCCCGCGGCGCCCACCGAGCCCCGTCAGGCCCTGGAGACGCTGCAGCCTCACCTGCAGGCCGCTTTCGAGGCGGACGACATCACCATGGATGTCTTCTCGCTGACGTCGGAGACGATGAACCGCCAGCTGGGTGCCCAGATCACCCGGATCCATGACGGTGAAATCCGGCCACGGAGCATCTCGCTGCGGCTGATGGTGCCGGACCCGGGCATCAAGCTCGCCTTCCCGGCATCGCTGGACGACTCCGAGGACGACCGGCCGCGCAGGCGCCATCGTGACACCCTGATCCGTTGTTCCGAGTCGCTGAAGGACGAATTGCGTACCCTCAGGCGACAGCGGCTGGTGCCCCAGGTCTCGGTCCGGATCCGGACCGTCGCCCTGACACCGATCAGCAAGATGTACCTGCTCAACAAGGATCTGCTCCTCGAGGGCTACTACACCCTGGAAGGAACGGATCCGCAGACCGCCGAGGGCGAGGAGCCGGAGGGCACAACCCTCAACTCGCTCGGCCTCGGTGCCACGCTCTTTCCGTACTCCAAGCCCGACCAGGCACTGAAGGTGGAGACAGCGCAAGCGTTCTTCGACTCCTACTGGGACCTCCTGGCCCGAGATGCGGACTTTGGCGACTGATCGTGTTGCTCACCTCCACTTCCTCCCCCTCCCAGCGGGTGCGGGAGCTGTTCTCCCGTGCCCGGCTCGTCCTGCTGGACTTCGACGGACCCGTGTGCGACCTGTTCGCGCAGCGCAGCGCCCCGGGGATCGCCCGCCGGCTGTGCGAGCGCATCGGCCCTGACGGGCTCCACCGGGCGGGCATCGACGCCGGCGTCACCGACCCCCTTGCCGTGCTGATCGCCACCCACCGCGCCGACCCCGGCGACGAATCGGGCCGGGGCCTCGCCGTACGCAAGCTGCTGGCCGAGGAGGAGACCCTGGCCGCCGCGACCGCCGCGCCCACGCCCGGGGCCGTCCCCCTGATGGAGCGCCTGGTCACGGCCGGGAAGCTGCTGGGCGTCGCGTCGAACAACTGCGCGCCCGCCATCCGCGCCCATCTCCTGCGGCACGGCCTCATCGCGCACTTCACCGATCCCGACCGGCCGGGCGACGGGCACCGCATCGTGGGCCGGCACGACGACCCCGACCTGATGAAACCCCATCCGTACGCGCTGGAGGCCCTGCTCCGGGCGACGGGGACGGCGCCTGGCGACGGTGTCATGATCGGCGACTCGCCGAACGACGCGCTGGCCGCCGCCGAGGCGGGCGTGCGGTTCATCGGGGTCCATCCGGATGCGGCCAAGCGTGACGCGCTGCGCGACGCGGGCGCCGAACACCTCGTCGACTCCGTGCACGAACTGGTCGCGGCCGTCTCCTGACCGGGTACGACCGAGCTGACGAAACCTCAACTTCCCTCTTGTGCAAGTGGTTTGAGGCCGCAGCTACCCTTGGGTATGAAGGTGTTCGGCGGCCGGCGCGGCCCGCCCGTTGGTGCCTTCGGCCTCGAGAGCGCAGGACCCGCATGCCCGATGTAGCCCGTAGTGCCTCCGGACGTGTCGTGGACAGCTGGGAGTCGCTGTACCGAGCAGCAGGCGAGGGCACCCCCCTGGCCGGTTATTACCACCGCAACTACTGCGTGGAACTGACGCATCCGCTGGCGCGTTCCCTCACGCTGCCTCCCGGCACGCTCGTCAAAGTACGGGCCCCCATCCATGGTGCCGGGCAGTTCAACCTGCGGATCTGGCCCGAGGAGGAGCTCCTCTTCGCGATCGAGGGGCGCGTGCAGGGCAGCCCCCGCGTGCTCGCCGACCGCCCCGGCTTCACCGTGCACTCGTTCACCGAGGGGATGGCGCTGTCGGAGCGGCTCGGCAGGGGCGGGCGGCTCGGTCGTACGCACATCGACGCGCTCGGCGAGTTGTTCCGCCAGACGGCCGCCGTGCCCGCGCGGCTGCTGCCGCCCTGTCCCGAGGGATGGCCGGCGGACGGCGACTGTCCCGGCTTCCTGCGCGCGCTGATCGACTTCACCCGGAGCGAGGTGAAGGGTCGGCACGGCAAGGACTTCGGGACACTGTTCGACGAGCTGAAGGTGCCGGACGACGCCTTCGAGCGGCTCGCGCACCGCGCCGACGCCCTCGGCACACGCCCTTTCGTCCTCCTCCACACCGACATCCACGGCGGCAACCTCATCGCCGGCGCGGACGGCGGGCTCTCGCTGATCGACTGGGAGCTCGCCCTGTTCGGCGACCCGGTGTACGAGATCGCCTCCCACCTGGCCCGGATGCGGTACGCCAGGCGGGCGGAGCGGCGGGCGGCGCGGCACGCCTGGCGCGCCGCCCTCGCCCGCAGCCGCCCCGAGGCGCTGTCGGGGCATCGCAGGGCACTGCGGATCTACCTCGACTTCGAACGCCTCCAGTCGGTCTACATCGACGTCATCCGCCTCGCGCAGGGCTTCGCCCGCCGCCCGGACCGGATCGGTCGGGAACGGGCGGCCACCGGGATCGAAACCGTCCTGCGGGCCGCGCGGGTGCCGCTCGGGGTGCGGCGCACACCGCACCGGCGGCGCATAGAGGAGGCCCTGACCCGGGCGGCATCCGCCGTGCAGGGCGGCGGGTTCGCGGCCTGAGCCCATCGTCGGTCGGCGCGCAGGGCCTCGCGTACGGCCACGTCGCAGTCGTCGTCCGCCCCGTCGCGCTGACTACGCTGACCCGCATGAACTCCCTTCAGGCCAACGGTATTTCGATCGGCTACGACGACCGCGGCCCGGTGGACGGCCTGCCGGTCGTCCTCGTCCACGGGCACCCGTTCAACCGCAGCATGTGGGACCCCCAGGCCGACGCGCTCACCCGCGCGGGCCACCGCGTCATCACCGCGGACCTCCGCGGCTACGGCACGAGCGAGGTCGTTCCCGGCACGGCGCCGCTCTCCGTGTTCGCGCAGGACACCGCGGCCCTGCTGGACCGGCTCGGACTCGAACGGGCGGTGATCGGCGGCCTGTCAATGGGTGGGCAGATCACCATGGAGTTCCACCGGCTCTTCCCGGAGCGGGTGCGTGCCCTGATCCTCGCCGACACCTCGCCGGCCGCCGAGACGCAGGAGGGCAAGGCGTTCCGCAAGGCGCTGGCCGACCGGCTGCTGGCCGAGGGGCTCGACGGGTACGCCGACGAGGTGATCGACAAGATGGTCGCTCCGTACAACGTCACCGGCGTACCCGAAGTCGCCCGGCACGTCCTCGCGATGATGCGCGCGACCTCCCCGCAGGGAGCCGCTGCCGCCCTGCGGGGCCGGGCCGAACGCCCCGACTACCGCGCCTCGCTGGCCGAGGCTCGGGTGCCCGCGCTGGTCGTGGTCGGCGCCGACGACACGTACACGCCGGTGGCCGAGGCGCGGGCGCTTCACGCCCTGCTGCCCGACGCGACACTGGCGATCGTCGAAGGCGCCGCCCACATGCCCAACCTGGAACGCCCTGCCGACTTCAACGCCGCGGTGCTGCAGTTCCTGGAGCGCGTCGCGCCGTAGGCGTACGCCCGCTACCAGGTCGGGCCCGCGACCTGGCGGGTCGTGGCGTTGAGCCGGTTGAAGAGGTTGGTCACGCCGATCATCGGCGTGATCGAGGCGAGCTGGCGCTCGTCGTAGTGCCGGGCGGCCTCGTCCCACACGGCGTCCGGCACGCCCTCGGAGCTGTCCGCGAGCCGGGTGGCGGCCTCGGTGAGCGCGAGGGCTGCCCGCTCGGCGTCGGTGAAGAACGGGGCCTCGCGCCAGGCCGCCACCGCGAAGAGCCGCTCGTCGGTCTCCCCGGCCTTGCGGGCACTCTGAGCCCCGCCGACGACGCAGTAGCTGCATCCGTTGATCTGACTCGCCCGCAGGTGCACCAACTCCAGCGTGGTCTCCGGCACCCCACCGGTACGGGCGGCCTTGAGCAGGTCGAGGACGCGCTGCATGGCCTCGGTAATGACGACGGCGGGGTTCTTCATACGTGCCTGCATGACTGCTGTCTCCTGTTCGTGTCGTGCTCGGTCACTGCATGGAGGAGCACGGGGGAGCAGATGTGACACGACGCCGGAAACCTTCTGCGGACGCTGATCCGACGGCCTTCGCCCCGGCCCCACGGCGGCCCGGGCGGGAACGTCAGCTCTCCGCGGCCAGGCGCAGCGCGATCCACGGCACGGTGTCGCCGGGCAGCAGGTACCGCTCGACCTCGACGAAACCGTGCCGGAGCGCGAACCGCAGGCCGTCGGGGTTGGACTCCAGGACGACCGTCTCGATCCCCTCGCCGCCGAGCGTGCGCGCCCGCGCCAGACCGCGCGCGTAGAGCTCCGTGCCGAAGCCCTGCCCGCGGTGTTCTGCGAGCACCCGCGCGATCACGGTGACCACCGGTTCCTCGCTCGTGGCCGGCCGCACCGTCGAGCACCCCACGAGCTGGTCACCGAGGTACGCGACCTCCAGGTGGTAGCGCCCGGAGCGCTCGCGCACATCGTCGAGCGACAGGGTGTGGGTCGGGATGATCACGTTGTCGACGTGCTGCCAGTCCCTGAGCCCGGCGTCGTCGCGGGCCTGTTCGATACGGAGATCGGTCATCGCAGCAGGCAACCGTGTGCATGACATGCCGTCAACCGGTCACCCCGGCCGGCGCCGGGGCCCCGCACCACACCCGTTTCGGCGCGACAGGACAGTGACCGTTGTCCTGTCTCAGCTAAGTCCGGGCACCTGGGGCCCTCCACCTGGGGTGCCCGGAGAACTCTGAGACGTCCGGACCTGAGACCGTCTTAGTTTGCTCCGGGTACCTGTCTACCGTGGCGGCATCCGCAACTTGCTGGGGTCCGGTGCTGATCGCTCCTGCTCCGTGAGCGGGACAGGTCCGACGCTCTCACGACGGTCTCGACTTCGATGCGTAAGCAGCGTCGTACCTCTCGTAGGGACGTCCAGGGGCCAGTGCAGATGGCTCGGGCGCCTTCGACTGTCCGGCCGGCGAGCGTCGAGTGGATACGAGGGGCGTCTCAGTTCTGCGTGGGCTCCCCGTCCTGGGAAGGACGGAAGAGCACGTGGCTGTGGCCGGGGGGCGTCCCCTGAGAGGGGGCGATTGCGGGTGTGCGCGATGCGCCCAGAGCGCGGGGGATCACCACCCGGTTCTCGCCGAAGTACCGCCGGATGGAGTCCTGACGTGTCGTGCGCATCCACAGCGGAGCCCCGATGAGGATGCGGCGGACGCCCTCCAGCTCCGGCTCCACCCGAAAGTCCCACCGACCCGGCGTGAGCACCACGTCCCTGTAGACGAGGGCGACGTACTCGGTCGCGTCGAACCCGAGCAACGTGTACGCACGCGTCTCGGGACGCCCCAGGTGATCGGCGGGATCGGTGTAAATACCCTGCGACATAGCGACCTTGAGGATCTCCACAGCAAGCTGCTCCTCGTCGAACGGAAACTCGCGTCCCGTCCGCGTGCTCACCTCTGCGCCCCGGAGGGCGATGAACTCCTCGATCATCGGGGCCGCCGACGAGGTCCACCCGCCGACAGAGTCCTCCTCCGGGACGGCGAACCCTCTCAGGTTCTTCAGGCTCCCGAACAGGCAGAGATCAACGCGTCCCTCCCGCGTGACGGCCTGCGTGTGAATCACGGCGGTGCGCTGCTGGAGACGGTGCTGCGGATACCCCCACGTCTGGAACTCTGCCACCTCTGCATGGCCTGCTCCCTGCACGAGTTTCCCAGAGGCCAAGGTGCTGAAGTCCGTGATGATGGACTTGCGGAGCTTCTTCTTGAGCTTCTCGGCGATATCGAAGGTGGTGTTTTCCTGGTCCCTGCCAGCGAGGCTGACGCCGTTGCCCGCCAGACCGAGATTGAGGGCGGGCTTGATGCGGGGGTCCAGCCGTACCCCGTTGTCGTCGATCACCTCGGTGACGAGGCGCTGGGACCAGTAGACGTACCGGCCTACGGGCTGAGGCAATGCCTACCTCCGTTGGGAATCGGGCTCGGTCCGAAAGCCGCAGCCACACAGAAGGAAGGACGAACGGGGCCCGGCGCGAGGTTCCCGCTCAGCTCTGCCCGGCGCTGGCCCTGTCGTACGACCACGAAGGGTCACCTGATCTTGAGCTCAGCTGATGATGACGTCGTGGTGATCAGTGGCTAGGACACGGCCGTTTTTGACGATGTAGACCTCCACATAGTGTTGTCCTTTCCAAGATGTTGACTCCTCGCGGGTTCTGCTTCGGTTCTCATCGAGAACGATCTCGCCTCGGAGTTGATCGCGCGCAGCGGCTTCGGGGCCGCGATTCCTGACCTTCCAATAGAGGTCGTACGGCTCTGGAACATCGGTGGTGATTGTGAAGCGCAGGCTCTGAAGGACGCTCACTCGACGAAGGCGGCGCAGGGGGCCGTGCCGAAAACCACTCTTCGGCAGAACCTGAGCGTTGATCCGTACCTTGTATCCTCCTCGCCAGCTGAAGCCAAACTCTTCGATGTACTGCTCGTGCGGGGCACGAGCTTCGCGGGTCGGTTGAATATCCGAAGATGCCGTCAGGGACTTCTGCACCGAGCTCGGTTGCTGGAACGAGTCGCCAAAGACGCGCTGCCATGCTGCAAGGCTCAGCGCTTTGTCCTCCTCGTCATAGGCCTCGGTTACCCATGAGCTATACAGCTTGATCTTCTTTCGGAAGTTCTCGTATTGCTCCTGGTTCCAGCGGTGGTTGAACGTTGTCTCCGGACAGCTTGGGTCGGCGAGGGTCGGCATGAGCGGGTACAGGTCTAGCCAAGCGCTCAGATCGGCCAGAATTACCTTTAGGGCTGTGGGAGTGTCGTTGTAGCGCGTAGCTTCGTGCCAGGTTTGGATTCGTTCGCCAAGCAGAGTCGTGAGAATTACGGACGGTACGCTGAAGGTCTGCTTGTAGTCTCGGACGTACTTCATCAGTCTGATGACGCGCCGCAGTTGGCCGTTGGCCAGACTATCCTTTTCCTTCATCCAGTCCGTAAATCCCTGAGGGTTGGTGTCTTCGAAATCATTCTCGGCGTAGTTGACGATAACCTCGCGGCCGTCCGCCAGAGTGATGTAGGGCACCACGTCGACGTGGCAGTCACCCGCGTAGACGATGCGGCAGCACCGGTTCTTCTTGGTTACCTTCGACTTGTAGGTGGCGGATCGCTTGAACGCAGCCCGGACCTCCCGCAAGTAGTCTTTTGGCTTCCAGTCCTCCACCTCATCCAGATGGAGGAGGAAGTCTGCGTCAAACTCATGATTGTTGAATGGCCTGATGATTGTGCGGTGAGCCCAGGACCCCTGCGGAATGTGCGTCCTGTAGAGGCCGCCGATGCGACTGTCAGCCTTCAGGGTTGATGTAATCGCGGCCACGCGGTCGTCGAGTTGATCGAGGCGTGTCTCGTTGAGATTTACAGTGTCCGTAAGGAATGCGCTGAAGTAGGCCAGCAGTTTCATGAAATCTCCAGCGCGACTGTGTAGCGCCCGTCGGTTCGGTCGTAGATGGCCATCTTCGGGTGCACATGAGCGTCGTGAACCCGTCCCAACGCCACGGCTGCCGAAACCGGGGCTGCGGCTAGAATGTGCAGGATTCGCATGTGCTTGTGCTGGGCTTCCATGCTGGAGAGCATTGAGCGCAGCGAGTTTGTGAATTCGCTCAGCGTTTCCAGAGAGTCGATTACATCGACGGAGGGCACCGTGCCAGCAGGGTTGATCACCCAGCGTGGTAGTTCCTGGAGATTCTCGGGAAGTTCGTCAGCCTGGATTGAGCCGGAGATGTTGAGTACCAGGACTCCCTCCTCGGCGTTCTGCGGGGGGTTCTGCGGTGAGGTGGTGGTGAAGCTCGTGCTGGGCGCCGGGTTGTCGGGCCAGTTCCAGGCTTCTGTACTGCGGTGCCGTTGGTAGATAGTGACGGCAAAGGTGTCGTCGAGGCGCGAGCCGAAGTAGACGAGCAACGGCAGACGCGCGAAGCCGAAGGCGCTGACGTGTTGCACGGCGTCCTCGCGCAGTGCTTCGGCGAGCCGACGTTCAAGAATCCGATCGATCTGCCGCTTGCACTGTTCCCAGTAGGCCGGCTCGGACTCCTCCTCTCCGATCACGTTACGGAGGTCGATCTCGAAGCCGTCGCCGTGCAGGCTCAATGGGAAATCGGGGAACCGCCCCTCTGAGCGGATCACCGCCTCGGCGGCCGTCGGCTTGGTCAGCTCAACTTCGTAGCCGCGCACCGGCCCGATCAACCGGATCACCGCGGTTCCGTTTTGGGGGCTGAGGCCAGTCATGCGCCGAATCCATGCCTCGCGCTCGCGCTTGATCGTCCGCAAGCGCTCCACCGTCATGAGGTCGAGTGACCCCTTGCGGTCGATCTCGTTGTGCTCACCTCGACACAGAAGCATCAGGTTGTCAGCGAGGTCGCGCTTGTCTTCCGGGAGCGGGTCCATGCCCCGTGGAGAGCCAGGTGCTACGTCACGGCCCACGATGTGGGCCAGTTCCCCGAGGGTGAAGTCCTTGTAGGTGAGCTTGCCTTCGAGCAGGTAGTTGCCGCAGAACTCGCACCGTCCCCCGGCTCGGACCCAAGCCTTCAAGCGTTCTGTGTCAGAGATGGCCATATGCCCTCTTCTCGCGCATCTTCCCATCGAAGACGGAAGTACATACAGAGAAGCACGCGCCACTGACAGTCGGTGGCCGTCGGCATGATCACTCTGATGCGCAGTCGCCGCCCGGGCGTCGCCGTAGGTGGCAACACGGTCGAACTTGGCAAGCACCGTAAGAGCCCACGGTTTTCAGGCGGCCTTGGTCTCGCGCAAGATCTGCTGACACGGCGGATCATGGCGCCGGTCTTACTGGGGAGGGCGGGCATGTTGGTGGCATAGGCGGGGTGGCTTGGTGGGAGCCGTCGCGTGAACTCCTTCATGAAGCGGTCGACATCGCTGGGGAACATGCTCTCGGCGAGGAGAGATCGCCAGGCAGGGGAGGCGACCAGCGACATCATCGTGACGGCCGCTGGATAGGCCGCCGCGTAGAGCTGTGGCCCCCAGGACAGGTAGGGGCCGCGGGGCTTGGCGAGTCCCTGGCCGAGGGCGTTCGGGACGAGCGTGTAGTGATGCGCCGCGAACAGTTTCCAAAGGGCGCCGCCGGTCCGAAAGCACTCAGCCGTGACTCTCTCTCCATGACGTCGGACGAGGCGGTGGTGGCGACGCTGAGCCCAGAGGGTTTCCGGCATCTGCGCGAGGTCAACCTGTTCGCGCGTGACAGTGACGGCTTCGCCGATCCAGAGCCTGTGCTGGAGGCAGGCGTGGGTGTAGATGGGGATCCAGGTCATGACGTGCTGGCCTGGCGTTCGGGTGGCCGTGCAGCGTCGGCAGGCCCAGCGTCGTCGTAGGCGCATGGCCACGACCGGAGGCAGGGAGCGGCCCAGAGGGCTCATGCCGTGCTCGTGGCTCCAGCGCAGTTCCGGCAGTGCGTGCCAGAACGTCTCCCGGGGCAGGCCGGTGAGGATCGTCAGACGCCGCAGAAGCGCGGTGACGGAGTCGTCGTCGTGCGCCAGCCAGCGCGAGGGGGTGTGGAGGCGTTCTGCGGGAATGCGGTTGGCGCGGGCCAACCGCTCGCAGTACGAGTTCAGGGTCTCGTTTGGGAACGGGGGGAGGGGCCGGGGCAACGGCCGGAAGATCACAGGCCGAAAGGGTGTGGTCATCCAGCGGATCTCCGAGGAGTGGACTGGCCGGACTGAGTGGATTCACTGCTGTGGTCGATGCGGATCGTGGTCAGGACGGAGCGGGTGATGCGCTCGCTGCCATCCAGGATCGCGGTGACGGCTGCGGCGCGGATCAGGTGGGAGAGGCTTCCGATCATGCCGCCGGTGCGCTGGTGTAGATACTTCGACAGCCGCACCAGGGTTCCGGGTTCGTGCTGATGCAGCCGCAACGTGCCCTCCAGGCTGGCCACCAGCGACCGCCATTCGGCGTTGAGCGGGAAGGGGCCGGTGCGGATGAGCACGCAGCGGCCGGCGAGCTGGCTGCCGCGGATCCCGGCGAACAGCCCGGAGTGTTCGACGTTGATCCCGGCATATACGAACGTGGCGGGCAGGTGCTCGGTGAAGTACTTGAGATGGTCCGACAGCTCCTCGCCTGCGATCGTTGCGTGGTTCATCAGGTGGATTTCGTCGACCAGCACCAGGTCCGTCCGGGCCTCGATCAGCACTTGGCAGACCGCGCTGGTTACGTCGGTCGTGTTGTGCCGCGGCGTGATGAGCGGCAGACCGAGGAATCGGGCGAACTCCATCGCCAGCTTGCGGGGTGAGCCGCGGGGAGGAGCGGTGATGTAGACGACCGGGATGCGGTCGCTGCCCGGATAGCGTTGCCGGACGCGCAGCTCATGGAGGCGAGCGAGCTGCTTGAGGGCGGTTGTCTTGCCGGTGGTCCACTCGCCGGAGACGATCAGTCCGCGGCGAGCCCCGTGTTCGCGTTGGTTGAGCAGGGTTAGCAGGCGGCCCTGGTGAGCGATCTCCTTGACCGTGGAGGTCCGCACGACTTGGAGTTCGGAGTGGTAAGCGATGCGAGCCTCGTCGTAGGCGTCCCTCTGCGCCCCGTCCAGCGCCTGCCACCGGTCGTCGGGCAGCAGGTCGAACGTGGCGGGATCGGCGTCCACGAAATGCCGCCACCCGGCGAGCGTGGTGGACGGGTCGGTGCGTGGTTCCCCGGCGGGGGCCTCGTCGTCCGGCTCGGGCGGTTTCACCACCATCGTTCGGCCTCCTTCCGGGCGTCGAAGATCTCCAGCGGGATGACGTCGGCGAGTTCGTCGTCCGCGCCCTCACCGGTGTCGTCTTTGCCGGACTCGGGCGGGTCCGGGGGCGTCCAGGGCCGGTCGGGCGCACTGGTGGTGCGGGTGCGGGCGGCGACCTTGCGATCCCTGCGACTGCCCCGCTTTGGCTCCGCCGGCATGGCCGCGGACTCTTGTGGTCCGTCGCTGGCCCGATCCAGCAGCGCGAGGGCGGCCTGGGCGATCTCCTCCTCGCTGACAGGATCGGTGCCGCGCCGGGCCAGAACCCGGCGGGCATGGTCCCAGGCCAGCTCGCCCATGGGCGTCGGGGCGGTGCGAAGGTGCCGCCAGACAGCGGTGATCCAGCTGCCTTGGCGGTGGTTGCGTACCCAGACGCGGGAGATGTCATAGGGGTCGTAGTGGACCTCCCAGCTCCGCCCGTCAGGGCCCATGCCGGAGGGCTGCCGACGGAACGGGTTCAACTCCGTGCTGTCGTAGGTGCGGTGGTTGATGCGGATCCCATAGGAGTTGATGGTCCGCCAGTGCCGGGGCAGAAGCTCGATGTACTCATCGGGGCTGAGCGCGACCGGGACGTGCCCGGCGGCTGCGACCAGGGCGGCGTACTTCTCGTTCGGACTCAAGGCTTTGCCGGGCAGCAGCGGATCGCGGAGCCCGGCGTGCGGCCGGTTCTGCCAGTGGACGATCCATTCCTGCAGCAGTTCTTGGAGCTGGTGGATCGTCCAGAGGGCCTCCGCGGCCGGATCGGTGCCGCGGTGCTCGGTGCTGCGTCCTTTGTAGCCGGGAAGATGCTGGACGAACATCGTCGCCACCGAGCCCAGCGTCTTCTCGATATGCGGCTTGTCCGTCGGGGTATCGGGGTGGGCGGGCTGGAAGGAGATGCCCAGCGACTGGCAGGCCGAGCGGAACGTGTCGGAGATATAGGCCTTGCCCCGGTCGCAGACGATCGTCTCCGGCGCGATCACCGGAACGGCTGCCGCCTGGGCCAGCCGCTCGTCCAGCGCCATGAGTGAGGCGTGCGGCAAGACCGAGCGGGACATCCGCAGGGCGTCCGCCCAGCCCGGACGCATCGGCTCCGGTGTCATCGCCCGGGCCAGCAGCAGAGCTGCGTCCACCGCCTTCGTCGACGGCCGCAGCACCGCCGCGGCCAGCGTGCGGGTCGCGATGTCGACGATGCCGGTCAGCTCGACGGTGTCCACCGTGCCGTCGTCGTGAACGACCAGCACGTCCAGCGGAGTCGAGTCGATCTCCATCACCTCGCCCGGCCGGGCCGCGGTGAGCTGGCCGAACATGCCGTCCGGCTGTTTGGCCAGCGAGCGGCGGGTGCGGGCCGAGCCCAGCGTGTGCCGCCCGAAGCTGACCGCATTCAGCAGCCGGTAGAACGTCGCTCGCGACGGCAGCGGCACCACTCCGGGGCCGTGTTCGGCCTCCAGGAGGCGTTCCATTCGGCGCCGCAGCACCTGCGCGGAGACCGTGGACCGGTCGGTTTGCTCGTCTACGATCTTCTGAAGGGCCTCGACCACCCGCCGGTCGGTGCGGCCCGTGCCGTCCGAGACAGTCCGCAGCCGCGGGTCGACCAGCCCGAGCACTCCCTCCCGCTCGAACCGGGCCCGCATGTCCTGCAGGACGGTCAGCGACACCGCCGTCCCCGCCGCCGCCAGCTCGGCGGCCTTCGCCAGTTCCCGCTGACGCAGGGACCAGACCGCCGGGTCATACTTGGGTTTCACCGGCCCGTGCGGATCGTCCAGGGGCCGCCCGGTGAGCATCTCCACCAGGTGCCGCTGCCACCACTCGGCCCGCTCAACCGCCCTGGCTGGGAGTCCTTCCAGGGCTCCAGCCGGCGGGACGACCGTCCGCACCGAGGCCGGTGTGACCACCTCGAAGCCGTTGGAGGACAACAGATGGGCCAGCATCACCACGCTCGCTGACTGGCCCTCGTCGACCAGCCGGACCGCAGTCCCCTCCAACGCGGCGACCGTATGCAGCCGCCCGTCGAAGCGGACCAGGTCACCCGCACGCAGCAGCCGCGGACGCGACGGCATCCCCGTCTCCCTCCCGCACTTCACCGTGCCGGACCTGCGTGTCCGCTGACAGCAGCCCGCTCGCCAAGTCCGTGGTCAGAACCCGGCACCAGAGCAGGTGGAACAGCACCGGCAGCACCGCGATTTGATCACCCACCCTCCGAGCCCCGTCCAGTAGACCGGTGCCGTCAGCGAATACCTCCACCAGACGATCGGCGACATCAGGGTGGTGTACCCGCGGATGCCGGTAGCCGGCCAGCCACCGCACGTTCGCCATCAGCACCGCATCCGGCGTCCCCACCCGGGCGAAGTCCCAGCCCACCGACCGGCAAGCCGCCGCGGTCACCGCGAACTTCACCGCGTCCTGCGGCTCGATCCGCTCATCAGGGCGCACGTCCACCACCAGGGCCGTGCCGTCGGTCCGACGGACGAAGAAGTCCGGCGTGTGCCGCACCCGCTTCCCTCCCGGCTCCGCCCAGGACAGCCGGAACGGCTGTGAGGACATGCCTGTCACCAGCGGGTCGAAGTCGAGCAGCATCAGGCGATCACGCTCCAGCCACGACTCGTAGCCCACATGCCCGCCACACGTCGCCGACCAGTACCAGCCGCACCAGTTGCCCTGCCCCCGGAAAGCCGGGAACCGGCGCTCGGGCCGTACCGACTCGAACCGGACCGACCACAGACACCCCAGCGGCCCGCGCTCACGGACCCCGCCCGCGTTGACGTACTCCAGCTCGACGTCCTCCGCCGACACCTCACACGCATCCATCCAGGCCTCCGGGACGACGCCGACCAGCCACGACGACCGTAGACACAGCCACAGCGACGTACCTGGAGAAGACCGAGACACCCCACCAAATGCCCGGAGATGACTGAGACGTCAGCTCAGATGCCCGGAGATCTCCGAGACTGCCCGCACATCACAGAGACAGGACAACCGTGCAGCCGCGGGCAGGGCCATCGAGGTGGTGTGCGACACGCTTGCAAGCAGATGCTTGCAATTGTTAGCGCCTGTCGGGCACCATCGACGTATGGCATCACTCAACGTCGGCAACCTCGGTGACTACCTCCGTGAGCAGCGGCGCAACGCGCAGCTCTCGCTGCGGCAGCTCGCGGAAGCCGCCGGGGTGTCCAATCCGTATCTGAGCCAGATCGAGCGCGGACTGCGCAAGCCGAGCGCGGAAGTGCTCCAGCAGGTCGCCAAGGCCCTGCGGATCTCCGCCGAGACCCTCTACGTCCGGGCGGGGATCCTCGACGAGCAGGAGCGGGACGAACTGGAGACGCGTGCCGTCATCCTGGCCGACCCCTCGATCAACGAGCGGCAGAAGCAGGTTCTGCTGCAGATCTACGAGTCCTTCCGCAAGGAGAACGGGCTCGACAGCGCGAGCGGACCCGCGAGCGCACCCCAGGACACCACCGCTGACGGCCCCCGCACGGCCGGCGCGGGCGATGCCGATCCGAAGACCGACTGAGACGTACCGATCTGCCTTCCGGGAGGACGACAGTCATGGCCATCACCGATGACCTGCGCAAGACCCTCAGCGACCCGACTCCCCTCTACTTCGCCGCCGGCACCGCCGACCTCGCCGTGCAGCAGGCGAAGAAGGTGCCCGCGCTGCTCGAGCAGCTCGCGGCCGAGGCGCCGAGCCGCTTCGAGGCCGTGCGCAACACCGATCCCAAGGCCGTGCAGGAGAAGGTGACCGCGCAGGCCAAGGAGGCGCAGGCCACCGTGCAGGCCAAGGTCACCGAGGTGCTCGGCAACATCGACACCGACCTGAAGAAGCTCGGCGAGAGCGCCCAGGACCTCGCGCTGCGCGGTGTCGGCGTCGCCGCCGAGTACGCCGTCAAGGCGCGCGAGGCGTACGAGAAGGTCGCCGAGCACGGCGAGCAGACCGTGCGGGCCTGGCGCGGCGAGGCCGCCGAGGAGCTCACCGAGATCGCCGTGGCCGTCGAGCCGGAGCCCGCGCAGCCCGCCGGTCCGGCGCAGGACGCGAAGCCGTCCGAGGCCAAGGCCGAGGCCAGGAAGCCGGCCCCGGCGCGCAAGCCGGCCCCCCGCAAGGCCCCGGCGAAGAAGGCGACGCCTTCGGCCGAGTGACCTCAGGAGCACGGGCGCCGCGGCGATGCGGCGCCCGTGCCCGGCAGGCGCGTCGCCTCCAGGGTGGTGCCAGAGGTACCTTGGCCGCGAGGCGCCACAAACCACTGACTAGGCGGTGTTCGGGATGCTGGCTGACAACTTCGACTTCGGGCTCTGGATGATCACCAGGCTCGTCTTCCTCGTGACGTCCGTGACCGCCCTGGTCATGGCGGCTGTGGCCCGTGAGGACGCCTACCGGGCGGCGGACAAGAAGACGAAGTCCTTCTGGCTGATCATCCTCGGGGTCGCCGTCGCCGTGAACCTCTTCATCCCGATGCTGTTCCTGTCGATCGCCGGGCTGATCGCCGCGATCGTCTTCTTCGTGGACGTGCGCCCGGCGCTGGCGCAGGTGTCCGGCGGCGGCCGCCGCGGCGGATCCAGCAGCGACGGCCCGTACGGCCCGTACAACGGCGGCCGCTAGCGAGCCCGCCCCCGGCCGGCCGGCGCGGCGCGCCCCGGCCGGCGCTTCTCATGTGCGGGACGGGCCCTGGTCCCCGGCGGACCAGGGCCCGTCCGCGCTGCGCAGGGGCACGCCGCTGGTCCCGACGCAGGCCCCCGTGGCCGGGGAGCGCTTCCGCGGCATGACGCCTGGCGGGGCTGTGGTGGCGGTTTCGGCAAGACGGGCGTCGCGGACATCGGCCGCAGGCGCCTCCGCCGGGTGAGCGCCCCCGTCAGGCCCGTGGCGTGAGGCCCTCGCCCGGCGGCGTCACACTCAGGCGCGGGCGCCGCGGCTCAGGAGGAGGACCGCGACGTCGTCCGTCAGGTCGCCGCCGTTCAGGTCGCGTACCTCGCCGACCGCCGCCTCCAGCAGCGATTCGCCGTCCAGGCCCGCCGCCAGCTGGCGGTTGATCATCGCGACCATGCCGTCCTGGCCGAGGCGCTGCTTGGTGTCCGGGCCCTGGCGGCCCTCGATGAGGCCGTCCGTGTACATCATCAGGCTCCATGAGCCGCCCAGCTCCACCTGGCGGCGGGGCCAGCGGGCGCGTGGCAGCAGGCCCAGCGCCGGGCCGCCGTCGTCGTACGGCAGCAGCTGCGCGGCCCGGCCGCGGCGGGCGATCAGCGGGCTCGGGTGGCCGGCCAGGCAGAGCCCGGCCCGTCGACCGTCCGGCGCGATGTCCACCGTGCAGAGCGTCGCGAAGATCTCGTCGCTCTCCCGCTCGTGCTCCAGCACCTGCTGCAGCGTGGACAGCAGTTCGTCCCCGCACAGCCCCGCGAAGGTCAGCGCCCGCCAGGCGATGCGCAGCTCCACGCCGAGCGCCGCCTCGTCCGGCCCGTGGCCACAGACGTCGCCGATCATCGCGTGGACGGTGCCGTCGGGCGTGCGGACCGTGTCGTAGAAGTCGCCGCCGAGCAGCGCGCGTGAGCGCCCGGGGCGGTAGCGCGCGGCGAAGCGCAGGTCCGAGCCCTCCAGCAGGGGGGTGGGCAGCAGTCCGCGCTCCAGGCGGGCGTTCTCCTGCGCGCGCATGCGGGACTCGGCGAGCTTCACCTGGGCGGTGTCGGCGCGCTTGCGCTCCACCGCGTAGCGCACGGCGCGGCTCAGCAGCCGTCCGTCGAGTTCCTCGCGGACGAGGTGGTCCTGGGCGCCGACCCGTACCGCCTCGGCGGCCAGCCGGCTGTCGCCGGACCCGGTCAGGGCCAGCACCGCGTGGCGCGGCGCGAGGCGCAGGACGTGCTTGAGGGCGCCCAGCTCGTCGTCCGCGGTGCGGCCGGGCAGCGCGAGGTCGACGAGCACGCAGTGCACGTCGTCGGTGAGCAGTCGCTCGGCCTCGGTGAGATTCCGGGCCGTCCGGATACGCACGCGGGTGCCGGCCGCCTCGAGCAGCTCCGGGACGCTGATGGTGCCCGCAGGGTCGTCCTCGATGATCAGGAGCGTGAGGTCGCCGCCGCTGGTCGTCCCGCCGGGGGCGGTCTCCGCGACGGGGACTTTCCTCTGTCGCGGTACGGGTACGGGCATCGGTTCTGTTTCCTTCCCTCCCCCCGAGGGCGCGGCAGGGCGACGATCGACGTCCCGCCAGACCGGGACCATAGCGGTAGGCGGTGGCCGAACGGAATGCCGATCAACGAAGAGCCGGTGGCATATGCCGCGCATCGGGAGGTAGTTGCCGGGGGACCCATGACGAACATCACGCCGTCATGCCCCCGGCCACCCGTTTCGCCCCATGTGCCGGGTGGCGCACGTCACTTGTGCCGCGGGGCCGGTGTCCGGCGGGCGCCGCGGCCGTGCGGGCAGGGGACGCACATCACGCACCGCCCCCTCCTCGCCCCCAGGAGCGACCCACGTCACTTGTCCGGGCGTACGACTCCGAGGATGCTCATCGACCCGGCGCCGGCGACGGTGACGTTCCTTCCCGGGCGGGGGGCGTGGATGATCGCGCCGTCGCCGACGTACATCCCGACGTGGCTCGCGTCGTCGTGGTAGATGATCAGATCGCCGGGGCGCATGTCCTTGACGGCGATCCTGGGCAGCAGCCGCCACTGCTCCTGCGAGGTGCGCGGAATGCCGCGTCCGGCGGCCGCCCACGCCTGTGAGGTCAGCCCCGAGCAGTCGTACGACCCCGGGCCCTCGGCGCCCCACACGTACGGCTTGCCGAGCTGTGCGGTGGCGAACTCGACCGCCTTCCGGCCCTGTTCGCTCGCGCGGCCCTTGATCTCGTCGAGTATCCCCGAGTCGAGCCACTGGCTCTGGGCCTTGTACTGCGCCTGCTGTTCCAGCTGGAGGAGGTGCTGGAGCTCCTCCTTCTCCAGCTTGTCCTCGAGCTTCCTGGCCTCGGCGATCTTGGCTTTGATCTCCTTCTTGGCCTTCTCCTGCTTGAGCCTGTTGGCCTCGAGCCGCTCCCAGTGGGCGCTGGCGTCCTTGCTGTACGCGGCCAAGTCGGCCTGCGTCTGCGTCAGTTCCGCGATGAGGTCCTTCGTGGCCTTCTGGCCCTGCTGGATGCGGCCGACGCCGTCCAGGAACAGCTGCGGGTCGTCGACGAGCGCCAGCTGTGCCTCGGGCGGCAGGCCGCCGCCGCGGTACTGCGCGCGGGCGGCGGCGCCTGCGCGGTTCTTCAGGTCCTCGATGCGGGCCTGGCCCTTGGCCATCTCCTGGGCCAGCTTCACGATTTCGGCCGACTGCTTCTCGGTTCGCTCCTTGGCCAGGTTGTACGCGTCGGTGGCGGACGCGGCCTGGCGGTAGAGCGCGTCGATCTGCAGGCGCACCGCTTCCAGCGAGGCGTTCGGCGGGGGAGGGGCCATCGGGCCGGGCACCGTGACCGAGGCGGGCGGCTGCGGCTCCGGGGCTGCGAGCGCTTGGCCGGGGACCGCGAGCACGGTCAGTGCGCACACCAGGCTGATCGCTGCGGCAGTGGCACAGCGGCGTCGGTTCACGACTCCCCCTCCGGACGGGCGGCGCTGGTCAATCGTATGTGATTAACCGTCAGTAACTTGGATGCGACGTCGTGATGGTGTCATGGCGACCGCCAAAACGACAGGCCCGACCGGCACTTCGTACCCCGCGGATTTCCCCACCCCGGCGATGCCTGCCGCTCGTCCCCACCGTCACTACGAGCGGGCGCGTCCCGGTGTTCCCGTGGCCGGAACGTTCACCCGGCACGGTGGTCCGTTCACCGCAAACCAGGGCATGTTCGCCTGTTCTGCTGGTTTGCCCCGGTCGGCGGCGGACACCAGTGCGCCGCACGCGCCTCAGCCGTCGGCCGGCGCCAGGGCTTCCCACGCGACCGTGACCTCGCCCTGCCGCCACCGCCGCCGGTCGTCCCGTACGGGCCACTCGCCCGCCAGATCGCCGACCGCCCGGATCCAGCGCTGGCGCGCCCCCAGCGAGGCGTACGGCGCGGCCGCCGCCCAGGCGCGGTCGAAGTCCCGCAGGAACGCGTGCACCGGCTGGCCCGGGACGTTGCGGTGGATGAGCGCTTTCGGCAGCCGTTCGGCCAGGTCGGAGGGGCGTTCCAGCGAGCCGAGCCGGGTCGCGAACGTCACCGTGCGCGGCCCCTCGGGTCCGAGCGCCACCCAGACGTGGCGCCGCCCGATCTCGTCGCAGGTGCCCTCGACGAGCAGTCCGCCGGGCGCGAGCCGCCCGCAGAGCCGCGACCAGACCGCCGCGACCTCGTCCTCGTCGTACTGGCGCAGCACGTTGGCCG
Source organism: Streptomyces sp. 5K101 (assembly GCF_046506645.1). Taxonomy (NCBI): domain Bacteria; kingdom Bacillati; phylum Actinomycetota; class Actinomycetes; order Kitasatosporales; family Streptomycetaceae; genus Streptomyces; species Streptomyces sp. 5K101. Next base: position 87,010 of record NZ_JBKFFO010000006.1, read on the forward strand.
CCCGTATCAAGGTCGGCCGGTCCTGCGTCGGGACCTCGAACCCGCCGTGCCGGAAGGTGAGTCCGGCGCGTTCGTACGGCTTCGCGGCGGCGACGCGGGCGGGGTCGATCTCGATGCCGACGACCGCGCACCGCGGTTCGGCGGTACGCAGCCGGTGCAGCAGCTCCACGGCGGTCCAGGGGGCCGCCCCGTACCCGAGGTCGACGGCGACGGGGACGGCGGCGCTGCGGCGCAGGGCGGGGCCGTGCGTCGCGGCGATCCAGCGGTCCATGCGGCGGAGCCGGTTGGGGTTGGTCGTCCCGCGGGTCGCGGTCCCGACGGGGCGATTCATGTCACCGAGGGTAAGCGCTCAGGCCGCCCGCCGGTCGGCGGGCAGGGCGGCCTCGGCCGCCGAGGCCGCCCTGCCCCACCCCGCACCCGGCAAGAGGGTAATGATTTGGCAAAGTGACAGCGGTGCGGAAATGGAAGGGTGCGCTCCGCTGTTGTGGAGGCGTGCGGGAGCCCGAGCCCGCAGTTTGTCGTGCCCGCAGCGAGAGGACCGCCGACGTGAGCCAGTACGTCTCCCGCCTCGGCAGCAGCCGGATGGCGCCCCGCCTCCGGTTCCCCGGCGGCCACCGCAAGCCGCGCCGGGTCGCGATGCTCAGCGTCCACACCTCCCCGCTGCACCAGCCGGGCACGGGCGACGCGGGCGGGATGAACGTCTACATCGTCGAGCTCGCCAAGCGGCTCGCGGCCATCAACATCGAGGTCGAGATCTTCACCAGGGCCACCACCGGCGGCCTGCGGCCGGTCGTCGAGCTCGCCCCCGGCGTCCTCGTCCGGCACGTCGACGCGGGCCCGTACGAGGGCCTGGCCAAGGAGGACCTGCCGCCCCAGCTGTGCGCCTTCACGCACGGCGTCATGCGGGCGTGGGCGGGCCACCGGCCCGGCCACTACGACCTCGTCCACTCCCACTACTGGCTCTCCGGCCACGTCGGCTGGCTCGCCGCCGAACGCTGGGGCGTCCCCCTCGTCCACGCCATGCACACCATGGCCAAGGTCAAGAACGCCGCCCTCGCCGAGGGCGACACCCCCGAGCCCCCCTCCCGCGTCATCGGCGAGACCCAGATAGTGGGCGCCGCCGACCGGCTGATCGCCAACACGGCGGAGGAGGCCGACGAACTCGTCCGCTTCTACGACGCCGACCCGGCGAGGGTCGCCGTCGTCCACCCCGGCGTCAACCTCGACGTCTTCCGGCCGGACGACGGGCGGGCCGCCGCCCGGGCCAGGCTCGGGCTGCCGCAGGACGCGTTCATCCCGCTGTTCGCGGGCCGCATCCAGCCGCTCAAGGCCCCCGACGTCCTGCTGCGCGCCGTCGCGCTGCTGCTGGAGCGCGACCCGTCCCTGCGCCACCGCATCCATGTGCCCGTCGTCGGCGGCCCCAGCGGCAGCGGACTGGCCAAGCCGGAGGGGCTGCAGAAGCTCGCCGCCCGTCTCGGCATCGCGGACGTCGTCCACTTCCGGCCCCCGGTCGGGCAGGTGCATCTCGCGGACTGGTTCCGGGCCGCGTCCGTGCTGGTCATGCCGTCGTACAGCGAGTCGTTCGGACTGGTGGCGATCGAGGCCCAGGCGGCCGGCACCCCGGTCGTCGCGGCCGCGGTCGGCGGGCTGCCCGTGGCGGTGCGCGACGAGGAGACGGGCTTTCTGGTCCCCGGTCACGACCCCGCGCACTACGCGGACGTCCTGGCGGGCTTCGTGCGCGATCCGTCCCTGACCGACCGCATGGGCGGGGCCGCCGCCCGGCACGCGCAGTCCTTCGGCTGGGGCACGGCGGCGTCGGCGACGGCGGACGTGTACACGGCGGCGATGTACGAGCGCCGCCACCGCACGCGGGCCCATCACCACTGACGTACGCTCCCTGCATGGCTGACGCAGAGCGCGCGAAGCAGGTCATCGAGCAGACCCTGAAGGACGCGGAACTCGAATGGGAGAGCCCTGACGCGGGCTCGTACGTCGTCAAACTCCCCGGCACCCGCAAGCTGTCGACGACCTGTTCCCTCCTGGTCGGCAGGCACTCGCTGTCCGTCAACGCCTTCGTCATCCGCCACCCCGACGAGAACGACGCGGCCGTCCACCGCTGGCTGCTGGAGCGCAACCTCAAGCTGTACGGGGTCAGTTACGCCGTCGACCGGCTCGGCGACATCTACCTCGTCGGCAAACTGCCGCTGTCCGTGGTCACTCCCGAGGAGCTGGACCGGCTGCTCGGGACGATCCTGGAGGCTGCGGACGGCTCGTTCAACACCCTGCTCGAACTGGGCTTCGCGAGCGCGATCCGCCGCGAGTACGCGTGGCGCGTGTCGCGCGGCGAATCGACGCGCAACCTGGACGCGTTCACGAACCTGACCCAGCGGCCCGCCGACTGACGCCCGTCGGCTGCCCCGCCGACGCGCTCACCCACTCCTCCTGATCCACCGTCATTCCCGGGTGCACCTGCACCGGTGACGACCCGGCTCCGTCTGGGGTCCCGCTCGCGTCGGCACCCGTGTCGCTGGACGCGGACGCGGACGCGGACGCGGGCGCGGGTGCTCAGGGTGACTCGGGGCGAGACGTCAGGCGTCGACCGGCTCGGCCTTCTCGGAGGCGGTCTGCGCGGCCTCGGGCCGGGCGTTCTCGGCCAGCGCCCGGCGCAGCAGGAGCGTGTACCCGGCCGCCGCGACGCAGCCCACGACCGCGCAGCCGATCCACAACACGTCCGGGCCGGGGCCGTCGACCACCCAGCCGGCCAGGATCGGCGCGACGAAGCCGGCGACCGCCCAGGACATGCCCATCACACCCTGGTAGCGGCCGCGGGCGTGCTCGGGGGCCAGACGCGCGGTCGCGGCCGCGTTGGTCGGCACGTGCACCATTTCGCCGACGGTCCACACCACCACGGTCGCCGCGAACAGCAGGGGTGTACCGGCCAGTGCCGTGACACCCGTACCGGCGGCGAAGAGCAGCGAGGAGACGGTGAGCAGCGCGGCCGGCGAACGCTTGTCGGTGATCTTGTTGACCAGCAGCTGGAACGCGACGATCACCACCCCGTTGACCGCGATCACCATGCCGTACGCGTCGGCCGACAGGCCCTCGTCCGCCATGGTCAGCGGCAGGCCCACCCAGGGGGCGGTGAAGATCAGGCAGACGAGCAGGTTGAGCAGAACCAGCGTCCTGAACGGCGCGTCCTTCAGGACGTCGAGCACGGTCATGCGCTCGTCCTGCGGGGTGCCCGGGGCGGTGTCGGACCGCTTCTCGGGGCGGGTCTCGGGCAGCCGCAGGAAGACGATCAGCGCACACAGGGCGGTGGCGAGGGCGTCGACGACGAACAGCGTCCGGTAGCCGAGGAAGATCGCGGCACCGCCGCCGAGGGCGGCGATGGCGAAGCCGAGGTTGAGTGCCCAGTAGTTCAGCGCGTAGGCCCGGCGCAGCCCGGACTCGGGCACGAGGTCGGCGATGGTGGCGCTGATCGCGGGCCGTACGGCCTGCATCGCCACGCCCATCAGCAGCACCACGACCGCGATGCCCCAGGCGCTGGTCACCATGGCGAGCGCGGCGGCGCAGCTGCCGCCGGCCAGGTGCGTCGCGATCATCGTGGGCCGCCGGCCCCACCGGTCGGTGAGCATGCCGCCCAGCGGCGACCCCGCGATGCCGCCGAGTCCGTGCAGCGCGACGACGAGTCCCGCGTACCAGGCGGAGTAGCCCAGCTCCTGGGTCAGATACAGAGAGAGGAAGGTGAGGACGAAGGCGCCGGTGCGGTTCACCAGCGTCGAGGTCCACAGCCACCAGAAGCCCCCGGGCAGCCCCGAGACGGTCCCGCGCAACGCGCGTCTGAACGAGGCGACGGACATGGCGGAGACCCCCGGGTGTGTAAGCAGCTCAAGCGGCATACGTAACTTACTGAGCCGCCCCTTCGGGTCGCCACTCATTTGACGGCAACCGTCGATCGAGTCCGCTCCTCGGGCACCGGCGCGACGTGCGCGCGGTGTCGATTAGGCTCGGGCACATGGCCGACGCACCGTACAAGCTGATCCTCCTCCGCCACGGCGAGAGCGAATGGAACGCGAAGAACCTGTTCACCGGCTGGGTGGACGTCAACCTCACGGAGAAGGGCGAGAAGGAGGCAGTCCGCGGCGGTGAGCTGCTCAAGGACGCCGGCCTGCTCCCCGACGTGGTGCACACCTCGCTCCAGAAGCGGGCCATCCGCACCGCCCAGCTCGCGCTGGAGGCCGCGGACCGCCACTGGATCCCGGTCCACCGCACCTGGCGTCTGAACGAGCGCCACTACGGCGCGCTGCAGGGCAAGGACAAGGCCCAGACGCTGGCCGAGTTCGGCGAGGAGCAGTTCATGCTCTGGCGCCGCTCGTACGACACCCCGCCGCCGGTCCTCGCCGACGACAACGAGTTCTCGCAGGCGAACGACGCCCGCTACCAGACGATCCCGAGCGAGCTGCGCCCGCGCACCGAGTGCCTCAAGGACGTCGTCGAGCGCATGCTGCCGTACTGGTACGACGGCATCGTCCCCGACCTGCTGACCGGCCGCACGGTCCTGATCGCCGCCCACGGCAACAGCCTGCGCGCGCTGGTCAAGCACCTCGACGGCATCTCCGACGCCGACATCGCGGGCCTGAACATCCCGACGGGCATCCCGCTGGTCTACGAGCTCGACGCCGACTTCAACCCGATCACCCCGGGCGGCACCTACCTCGACCCGGACGCGGCGGCGGCGGCGATCGAGGCCGTGAAGAACCAGGGCAAGAAGAAGTAAGCACGCGCGAATAAGCCCCCTGCCTGCGGTTTCTCCGCTGGGAGGGGGCTTATTGCTGCCCTTGGGCCGTCGCTGGGCCGTCAGGTGCTTGATCGGGCCGTCTCGAAGATGGCGGCGACAGCCTTGCGGGTGCGCTCCTGACTGGACGGCATCAGGTGCGCGTAGACGCGGAGCGTCAGGCCGGGGTCGGAGTGGCCGAGGTACTCGGCGAGCGCCTTGATGTTCTCGCCCGCGTCCAGGAGGACCGAGGCGTAGAAGTGGCGCAGTGCGTGCATGCCGTTTTCGCGGGACTCGGCGAAAGGCCGACCGCGCTCCGGGAACGGGATGACCCCGGCCGCGGCGAGGGCGGGTTTCCACGCTTCCTCGTTCAGGGACGTGCGCCAGACGTGGCCACCGCGCGGGGCCATGAAGACGAGCCGCTTCGTGACCATCGGCCCGCCCGCTACCTTCCACGGCAGGGTGATCTCGACCGGCCGGAACTGCTTCATGTGGGCGCGGAGAGCGTCAGCCACCGGGCCGGGCAGCGGCACATCCCGGAGCTTGCCGCCCTTGGGCGGGGCGAACACCGGCTTGCTGCGGCTCAGCTTGAGCTGCTGGACCACATGCAGCGTGTCGGAGTCGAAGTCGATGGCGTCGACAGCGACGCCCAGGATCTCGCCCTGGCGAAGCCCACAGCCGCCGCCAAGATCCACCATGGCCTGGTAGCGCTCAGGCATGGCGGCGCGCACGGCGAAGACCCGTTCCGGCGTCCACGGGGTCACGCGCTTGATGTCTACGACCGGGGCCCGGACGGAGCGGGCCGCGCACGGGTTCCGGGGGAGGTGGCCATCGTCCACGGCCGCGCTCAGAGCGGCGCGGACGTTGGAGTAGATCGTCCTGGCGTAGGAGCCACGGACGCCGTTCTCCTGCAGCTGCCGCACCCAGTCGCGGATGTGCGCAGGCTGGAAGGAGCCGAGCGGGCGCGTTCCCAGGTACGGGAAGGCATGCAACCGGAGCTGCGACTCCATGGAGGCCTGTGTGTTCGGGTCGGCTCCCTGAGTGGTGACCCACCGTTCGGCGTACTGCTGGAAGGTGATCCGGGCCGAGCGCGGGTCGATGTACTGCCCGCGAGCCATGTCCGCTTCGATGTGGGCGAGCCACTGGTCAGCGAGCCGCTTCTGCTTGTCGGGGAAGCTTTTCGACTTCTCCGTACCGTCCGGGCCGACGTACCGAGCGCGGTAGCGCAGGCCGATTCCGTAGCGGTCGGTCTTGACCTTGCGCGTCTTGCCGTCCGGGCCGGTCTCGGTCCGGTACCAGCGGTCTTGGATGTGCCCGGCCATCAGGCGGCAGCCCCTTCCATCAGGGACTCGACCCAGGCGCGCACGTCGGCGGGGTCGTAGCGCAAGTGCCGGCCGACGCGGAAGCCACGGGGCCCGGTGCGCTTGCGACGCCACTGGTAGACGGTCTCGACGGGCACGCCCAGGAGGTCAGCGACATCGAGCGGGGTCAGATACCGGTCAGGCAGAGCGCGCATGGTCACCACTCCTTCTCGTCGGGCAGCGCGGCGAGGGCTTCGCGGGCGGTCTCGCGGTTGAGTCGGATGTCGCGGGCGATCGAGGCGGCGAGGGCGGATTCGCCGGGGGTGTGGCCGTGCCCGGCGTACTGCCAGGAGGCGAGGACGAGCACGGTGTCCGGGTCGCCGAGGGCGTCGTGCTCCTGGGCGGCGCGGTAGTCGGCGCGGATCTGCCGGAGGGCGCCGAGGGTGGTGGAGTAGCGGCGGGATTTGGTGGAGAAGTGGCCGCGGAAGCCGAGCATGTGGGCCCAGGCGGCGAGCTTGCGGTCGGGGTAGAGCGAGGCGAGGTCGAGGCAGGCCTCGATAAGGCGGCGGGGGTGGTCGGGCACGTCCAGGAGGTCGAGCACTTCCCGGTTCCCGATGCGGCGGTCCAGGCTGCCGGTCGACTCGGCCGCTTTGGTGGCGTACTTGGCGACGTAGGCGGCGACGGCCTGTTCGGTGATGTCGGAGCCGTCTCCGAACGCCTTGATGGGTCGGATGTCGAGTTGGCGGCCCCAGCGGAACGGCCGGCAGGGCTGGTCCCCGGCGGCCGGGACGGTGATCGAGGTGTAGGAGTGGGCGACCGCCGCGCGGATGGAGTCGTCGAGCAGCTGCACGCTCGCCCACGACGGGGGCGGGGTGTCGGGGCCGTCGGGTCCGTCGAGGCGGATCACGGCATGGAAGTGGATCGCGCCCCGTTTCTGGAACTCGGCGACCTTGCCGTACGAGACGCGCAGCACGTCTTTGAGTTCGCGTTGGGTGAGTCCGGCGCGGGCGGCGATCTCGCGGCGCAGGCGGGTGGTGAAGCGCTGCCAGAGCTGCCCGGCGTGGTTGTTGAACAGGACCGTCCCGGCGTAGTCGTAGGTGGCCGGGTCGAGTGCGGTGCCCAGGGCGGGGTCGTCCTCGCCGTGGCGGGTGCCGCAGCGGCAGACGCCACGGTCGGGCCGGTTGTGCACGGGCCCGAACGACGGGGCGGTGAGGGTGGCGAAGACCCGGGGGTGGTCGCGGACGGTGGCGGGGATGTCCTTGGACTCGTCTCCTGCCAGGCCCGCGCGGATGAGGTGGTAGGTGTCTCCGGCGTAGGTGTAGGCGCAGGCGGGGCAGCGGGAGGCGCGACGGTTGCCGCAGGCGACGCGGAGCCGTCCGTCCGGCTCGGTGTCGGTCGAGTAGCGGCGCAGGGTCTCGCCGGTGGTCTTGTCCTTAGCGAGGGTCCAGCCGGTGAGGTGGATGGGGTCGGAGCAGCCGCCGGTGCGGTGGATCTGGTCTTTCCAGCGGTCGAAGCCGGGGGACCCGGCCACCCGGAGGACATCGTCCAGGGTGACCGGGTCCAGCCCCGCCGCAGTGGCGGTGTTCGTCACGCGGCCACCTCGATGCGGGCGGGGATCGGCCGGCGGGCGGGGCGGGTGCCGGTGCCGTGGCAGGCCGGGCAGTGGACGGTGATGGTGCGCAAGTTGCCGTGCCGGTCGCGGCCGCCGAGGGTGACGCGGGCGGTGGGGAAGCCGTCGCAGTGTGAGCAGACCCGCGCGGCGTGGGTGGTGGGCTGGGCCATGATGGATGTTCCTTCCGGATCGTTTGGTTCGGGCAGGGGCACGGCTCCCGGGGCGGGCGAGACTTGGCGGTTGAGGCCGCCCCGGGGGCAGGTCAGCGGCGCTTGTGCTCGGAGGCGATCAGGGAGCGGACGACGAGCGCGCAGACGGCGACCGAGGCCGCGGTGACGGCGACCGCGAGGAGCATGGAGACCAGGACCGCGCCGACGACCAGGACGACGGCGGTGCCGCCGCCGACGAGGGCGAGTGCGGTGCCGGGGGTGAGCTGGACCGTGGGCCGGGCCGGTGCCGCCGGGGCGACAGGAGCCGGGGCCGGGGCGGGGGTGTGCTGGACGATCGCGGTCGGCTCGACGGCGGGCGGGGTGACGATGCCGGTCGGAATCGGCATGGTCGGGACCTTCGGACGGAGCATGAGTGGTTCTCCCTTCTGTGGAGCGCTACTTGACGGCGGTGTCGATGACGGGCGCGAGCAGGCTGTCCGCGAGGAGGTAGCCGCCGAGGAGGAGCACGGCGACGAGCCACCAGGGCGGGCGGATGAGCTTGATGCCGAGGGCGCCGACGACGATCAGGGCGAGCCAGAGCGGAACGTCCATGGCGGTTTCTCCCGTTCAGTCGGTGATGCGGCAGCGGTGGGTGCGGGCGGCGAGCTGAGCGGCCGAGGAGCTGGAGAAGTCGGCGGACCAGCCGCAGCGGTCGGCGGTGCAGACGGCGGCGTGCTTGGTGCGCCCGTTGCGGTCGCGGTGGGTGCCGATCTGTACGGGGCCGATCCGCATGACGGAGTGGAAGTGGTCGTGGGCGGGCATGTCAGTCGCTCTCCGTTCGGGTGGTCGTCGGGTCGGGGTAGGTGGCGCGGATACCGGCGGCGGTGGCGGGGTCGGTGGTGCGCTGGGCGGCTTCCTCGGCGAGCAGGTGGGCGAGGTAGGGCCGGTCGGCGGCGGTCATCTCGCGGGCGCTGTCGAGGTAGTCGGCGGCGGTCAGGTCGGCCGGGTCACGGCTCATCGGGGTTTCTCCCTTCGAGGTCAGGCGAGTTGGGCGGCGATGGCGTCGGCCATCGGGGCCGGGACGCCGAGGCGGGCGCGCAGCGTGTCGGTGTCGATCGGCGAGCCGGTACGGGCGCGGTGGTCGTCGGCGACCTTGCGGGCGTGGTAGACCAGCGCGGCCGGGACCGGCAGAGCCGGGGCGGGAGCAGGCTCGGCCGCTGCGGGCAGGGCCGGGGCAGGCTCCGGCTCGGCGACGGGAACCGGCTCGGGTGCGGCCTCCGGTTCGGCCGGCACAACCTCGACCGGCTCAGGCTCAGGCTCTGGCTCGGGGTCATGGTCGGTCGCGGCCGGTGAGTGGGCGAGGAGGGTGCCGCCGAGGAAGGCGAGCGCGGGCCATCCAGCGATGCCGAAGCGCAGCCAGGCGGGCGGGTGCTGGAGGTCAAGGAATCCGGCGGTGGCGACGTTCGCACCGAGCGAGGCGACGAGGGCGATCAGGAACCAGCACCACGCGAGCCGGGACGGGCCGTCGTTGCGCAGGCGACGCCAGGCAGCCACCAGGAGCAGGTCGACACTGACCGGGTAGGCCCATGCCTTCCAGCCGGTCTGTCCGGCAGCGGCGGCGAGGTCGTGCAGGTGGGCGAAGGACAGGGCCCCGGCGATCACGGCTTGCACCAGGACGGCGTCGACGCGGAGTGAGCGGGTCATGTCTTCACCTCCTTTGCAGGGCGTTTTGGGCATGGCGGGGGTAGGGAGTTGGCGCGAGGCGGTCGCGCCGACCGGGGTGCGGGGCGGGGCTCAGGCGGAGGCGGGTGCCTCGGCCGGGGCCGGGATCTTGACGAGCGGGACCGTGGGCGGCAGCTCGGGCCGGAAGGCGGCGAGGCCGGGCAGTTCCGGGGTGCGGTGGGCGTGCCGGTTGCAGGCGTTGACGGCCTGGCGCATCGAGGTGTGCGGAGTGCGGATGCGGGCCCAGCCGCCGGTCGAGTCGCCGGTGACGGCGAGGCCGGGGGTGTCGGTCGGGATGGAGATGGCGGCCAGGACGGCGTCGGGGGCGATGTCGCCGAAGGCCATATTCGCGGACGTTTCGTCGTTGACGCGGTGGGCGGTGCGGGCGGTGAGCTGGGCGCGGAGCATGGTGATGCCCTTGCCGAGTTCGGAGCCGAAGCGCTGCCCGCAGATCTCCAGATAGATGCCGGCGGCGCGGCCGAGCTGGGCGAGCCGGGCGAGCGCGGTGATGATGCGGTCCCGGCGCTTTTCCTCTTCCTTCGTGGCGAACAGGGCGAGTTCGGCCACCTCGTCGACGAGCAGGACGATCGGGGTCGGACGCAGGTGGTCGGGCAGGTCCCAGATGTCGGCGGCGATCTCCGCATCCGGCACGTCTGCGGTGATGCGTTGCTCGGCCCGGATCAGCTGATAGACGCCCTCCATGTGCGTCACGAGCGCGTCGAGGAGGTCGGCGGCGGTGTCGGGGTTGTCGGCCAGCGCGGAGAACCGGCGGGCCAGCGGGAACAGCTCCACTCCCTGCTTGCAGTCGATGCCGACCAAGGTGACATCCTGCGCGGCGAGTTCGGCGACCAGGTTGCGCTGGTAGACGGACTTGCCGGACTTCGTGGCACCCACGGTCAGGGCGTGCGGGGTGGTGCGGTAGTCGCGGTAGTGCACGGCACCGTCCTCGCGTAGCGCGACGGGGACCCGCATCGGCACACGCTCGACCTTGGCAGGCATCTGTACTCGGGCCAGGACGTCGTAGCCGGTCATCCGCAGCTCGACCACGCCCGAGCGGATCTCCCGTGAGGTGACGCCGTACATCGCGAACGAGTGCCGCAGCCGGTCACACGAAGCGGCCACGTCGAAGGCGTCCTGACCGGGCCGCAGCCCCAGCCGCAGGACCAGGCCGGTGCGGGTCGGGCGGAGCCGCAGGATGCGCGGCGCACGCGACTCGGGAGCCGGGCGGCCTGCCATCCGGGCGACGGCGAGCCGCCAGCGCGGCGGCGGGACGGTCAGCCCGCACGCTTCCATGACCGAGCCGTAGCGGACCAGGACCCGCAGCGTCGCGAGGGTGACGCCGAAGGTCAGCCAGTACCAGGCGGGGCGCCGCCACCGCAGGAGACCCGCGACGGCGACGACCACCAGCAGCGCGACCGTGAAGCCGGTCATGATCAGGCCGCCTTCGGCTTCGTGGCGCCCTCGACCAGCGACGTGACGGCGACCGCACGGAAGGCGATGCCGTGGCGGCCGTCCCGCTCCCACGGCCGGGCGACCAGGCCGGTCAGCGCGACCGGGGTCCCCATCGTCAGCTCACCGGAGATGCCGGTCTCGGGGACGGTCACGGCCAGGAGTTCCACGGTGTCGCTGGCCGCGAACATCACGTTCACGGTCATCAGCGGCGTACCGGTCTCGACGTCGACGGCGAGCTCACCGGTACGACGGTCCTTCACCTTGGGCTGCGGGGGCTGGGCCACCATCACGGAGGCGGCGGAGGTGTCGACGGGGATCTGACGCACAGAGATCACTCCTCTAGAAGTGCTGGACTCCGTCACTCATGTACATAAGTGATACGAAGAAGAGTGCATGACTCCTATACATGAGTCAACCCGCCAGGGCGAAGAAGTCCTGGCGGGTTGAAAGGAGTTGAGTGGGCGTCAGTCTGCCGCGGGGATGCGGTACTCGAAAACGAACTGGTCAGCGGCCATGAGGGTGTCGCAGACCTCCACCACGCGCCCGGTGTCCGTAACCGCGTTGCGGAGGAGGTGCACGACGGGTGCGCCGGGGCTCAGCGCTAGTTCGGATGCCTCAGCCTTGGCGGCCGGGCGCGCTGTCAGCGTCTCGACGAACTCGGCGAAGGTGTGGCCGTCGTCCTCCAGGCGGGCGTAGATGCCGCCGGGGCCGGGGTTCTCGGCGAACAGTTCGGGGATGTCCTTGACCACGTCCCACGGCAGGTATGACGTGGCCGTTTCCACCGGGACGCCGTTGCGGAAGTAGAGGCGTCGCCGGGCGAGGACCTGAGTGCCGGCAGAGATGCCGAGCCGGTCGGCGATGTCCTCCGGTGCCTCCATCGGGCCGATGTACAGAACGCTCACCTTGGCCGTGGCACCCGACTGTGCCGACTCGGCGAGATACGCGGCCTTGCCTCCGCGGCGATGTGAGGCGCGGAACCGGTCGGACGAGCGCAGCCGTACGGGCGGCCGGTCCTTCACGATCGAACCCTTGCCGTGGCGGGTGTCGACGAGCCCGCTGGCCCGGACCTCCACCATGGCTTTGCGGATTGTGCCGCCGGAAACGCCGTAGCGCTCCACCAGCTCGGATTCACTCGGCACCAGGTCGCCGGGCTTCAGGACACCGGCCCGGATCTGCTGAACGATCTCGTCGGCGATCTGAACGTACCGAGGTACGGCCCTCCCACCTCCTACGGCTGTTCCCATAGTCCTTCTCACTCTCCTATGCTCCTGTACATGAGTAACGGGACCGCGGGAACAAAGTCAACGCCACTGCACTCCGTGTCCGTGGCGGGAGCAGTCGTGCGTGAGGACGGGCGACTCCTGGCGATCCGGCGGGCGGACAACGGGACCTGGGAGTTGCCCGGCGGTGTGCTCGAACTCACTGAAGCCCCGGAAGAGGGCGTAGCCCGCGAGGTCTGGGAAGAGACCGGGATCCGGGTCGAGGTGGACGAGCTGACCGGGGTCTACAAGAACACGACGCGCGGCATCGTAGCCCTCGTGTTCCGGTGCAAGCCGTCCGGCGGCGTCGAGCGAACCTCGGCCGAATCGACGGCAGTTGACTGGCTCACTCCCGACGAGGTCTCGGAGCGCATGGCCGAGGTCTACGCGATCAGGCTCCTGGATGCGCTCGATGGCAACGGCCCTCATGTCCGAAGCCACGACGGACGCCAACTGATTGTGACGCGGTGAGCGTGGACACCCCGCGGAGCATGAGTCGCGACGAGGCGATCCCTCTTGTGCAACGCCTCATGGACGGCGACGTCGAGGAAGATGAGGGGTACGAGATCATCACCACCCTTGAGCGCGGACTCGTGTGCCCTCACGTCGGTGACTACATCTTCTGGTCCGACCCGGAGTTGACGGCCGAGCAGGTCGTCGATCGAGCGTTGGCGTACAAGCCGATCGCTCTCTGAGGGGCCAGGGGGGCGCGGTAAGAGTTTCCCTACTCGATCAAGGCGCATCCGCCGCGCACAGCGCGGCGGCGCGCGGCCCGACGGCTCGGGCCGCGCTCCTGTCTTCGCCCCGCTCTGGCCCGGCCGCCGGCCGCACGCCAACGGCGAAGGGTTGATGAGGGGGTTAACCCCTCTGTGGCTGGGGCGGTCGGCTCCACGGCTTTAGGCAGCCACCATGGGGCGAGCCTCGAAGATCGGGGGCCCACATCGGGCTTTAGCGGGCAGGTCCAGAGACTGCCCGAGTCGCGGGAAGCTTACGGGCCCCCGATCTCTCGCCCCATGGCAGCTCCCGCCCAAAGCCGCTCCCGCCGACCTCGTAGATGTCTGCGCGTAGCGACGTCACCTCTCCCTTGACGTCACGTAGGCGTAGGAAATGTTGCGGACAGTGATCAGCGAGGTGAAGCTGAGCGGGATGCACCGGATCCCAGCGAGCGCGGACGGAACCGCGCAGGTCGCGGTGCGCGAGGAGAGCGTGCGATGCGGATGATGATGAAGGCCCGCATGGACACCCAGATGTCGAATCAGGTGACGAAGGGCGGAGCGATGCCCGAGTCGCTGAAGTCAACCATCGAGCGGCTGAAGCCGGAGGCCGCCTACTTCACCCCTGAGGGTGGGCGCTCCATGATTCTCGTATTCGACATGCAGGACAGCTCGCAGTTGCCCTCCATCGCCGATCCGTTCTTCCAGGAGATGGGCGCGGAGGTCACATTCGAGCCGGTCATGAACCTCGACGATTTGCAGAAGGGCCTTGCTGCCCTGAAGTAGCAGAGCTGATCTCAGCGACCGCATGATGAAGGCCCCCTGTGGTCGGGCTGTACAGCAGTGAAGTACCGCAACCCCAGCAACCGCCACCGTCCGGTACCGTCCCTCCAGGGCCTCGTAGCGGCCGGTATGGCCGTCGCTGACCGATCTGGCTAGAGCTACGGATCAGAAGGTGCGCCATGGTACGGCCCTGCTTTCTGGGCCGTCCCTGGGCCGTCCGAGGTCGCTCGACAGTGGCCAATGACGACCGACGTCGACCACCAGGCGTACGTTTGCGCTGTCCCTGACCAGCAAAAACCCAGCTCCCCAAGATTCCCGGCAAGACCCAGGGCAAGAAGAAGTAACCAGGCACGAAGGAGCCCCCTGTCTGCTGTTTCTGAGCAGGGAGGGGGCTTCTCGCTGCCCGCGGGCCGTCAGGTGCTTCGGCGCGCCGTTCGGCGTACTGCTCGAAGGTGATCCGAGCCGAGCGCGGGTCGATGTACTGGCCGCGTGCCATGTCGCGGGTCGAGTCGCTCACCGGCAGTCGCCATTCCGGTCATCGTCCCCGGCCATTCGGGGACACGCGGGCGGCCTGGGCGGCGTTTTCCACCCCGCGGGGGCATCCCTTGGTGGGACGAAAGGGAGACATGATGCCGCTCTATCTGTCGAGGTTCAGCTACACGCCGGAGACCTGGGCGAGACTGATCAGCCACCCCGAGGACCGCGCAAAGGCCGCTCAGTCGTACATCGAGTCCGTCGGCGGCAAGCTCCACGGCTTCTGGTACGCGTTCGGCACCCGCGACGGCTACAACCTGTGGGAGGCCCCCGACAACGTCTCCATGGCCGCGGTCGCCCTGGCGATCAGCGGAGGCGGCGCACTCAGCTCGTTCGAGACGACCGTTCTCCTGACCATCGACGAAACCATGGATGCGCTGCGCAAAGCCGGGCAGGTCCAGTACCGGGCCCCCGGCGCGTAGCGGTCCGGACGTACCGCCGGTCCGCGGGTCAGTAGTCGAGGCTCGGGTACCAGTCGCCGCGGCCCTGCGGGGTCAGGTCGAGGAGGTGCCAGACGGGGGCCAGGAGGTCGATGCCGCGCTCGTCGATGTCGTCGGCCATGCGTGGGTGGGCCGAGTAGAAGTGGCGGACCGTGCCGTCGCCGTCGCGGGAGAACACGGAGACGGTGGAGTCCTGTTCGCCGTCCTTGTCCTCGCTGCCCAGGTCGTACTTGAACGTGCTGTCGCCGCAGCTCAGGAGCCGTAGCCGGTGCCAGCCCCGGTTCCGGGAGTGCTGCCGGAGGGTCGGCACGTCGGCGGCCGCGGCGATCGCGAGGTCGGCGTTGCGGGCGATGTGGTGGGCGATCGCGTTGAAGCCGTCGATCCACAGGGTGCACATCGGGCAGGGGGCCGTCTGCAGCTTGCCGTACATGAAGTGGTAGACGATCAGCGGGCGGTCCGGCGCGGTGAACAACTCGCTCAGGGTGACCTTGCGGACCGGTGTGTCGTCGGCGTCGAGGTCGGCGGGGCCCTCGAGGAAGACGTAGTCGTCGACGGGTGGCCCTTGCGGAAGTGCCCGTCGCTGGGCCGCGACCCTTTCGCGGTGGCGCATCAGGTCGATCTCGGCCCTGCGCAGCTCTTCGCGGGCTTCGAGGTAGTCCGCCGATTCGCCGGCCAGTCTGGTGTGCCGCAGCATCGCGTCCTCCTGGGGTGGCCGTCCCCCCGTTCCCGGTCCGCCTCACGAACCCCCGTTCCCGAACCGGTCCTTCGAGTCTATGGCGGCTCCCTGGCCGGCCGACACTCGAGCCGCGGCCCGGCTCTGTGCCGATCCGCGCGTGGATGGGGGGACTCAGCCCCTTACGGAGGCGGCCCCGCGCCGCCTTCCGCGCTCAGGGACGCCGAAGGTCCCGCCCCCCTTCTCGCAGGGCAGGACCTTCGGCCGCGTGCCGTCCGCCGCTACCCGCAGCAGCCGCCGCACTGGCACGGCGCGCCCGACTGGCAGCCGCAGCCGCAGCCCGAGCCGCAGCCGCAGGCGCCGAGGACGGGCAGAAAGACTACTTCGACGCAGCTCGCTTCCTGCGGGGATTCGGGCTTGGGGGACTCGGCCATGGACGCCTCCTCATGGCGCGCGCTGCCGGGCGCGCGCATCACCGGCATACGGACATGCCGCCTTCGACCATTGCACGCCCGGCAGGCCCGGCGCATCAACGGCGCATGTGCGCAAGCGCCCCCCAATGCGCCGTCGGATGCCGCCACACGCCCTCGACTACGCGCCCTCGACGGCGGTCTGCTGCTGGAGCTCGTCCGCGTACTCGCCCGTCACCAGGTACACCACGCGCTTGGCCACCGACACCGCGTGGTCGGCGAAGCGCTCGTAGTAGCGGCCGAGCAGCGTCACGTCCACGGCCGTCTCGATGCCGTGCTTCCAGCGGTCGTCCATCAGGTGCTGGAAGAGCGTGCGGTGCAGCAGGTCCATCTCGTCGTCGTCCTGCTCCAGCTGGAGCGCCAGGTCGACGTCCTTGGTGATGATGACCTCCGCCGCCTTCGCCATCAGGCGCTGCGCCAGCTGACCCATCTGCAGAATCGTCGCGTGCAGGTCGTTCGGCACCGCGCGGTCCGGGAAGCGCAGCCGCGCCAGCTTCGCCACGTGCTGCGCGAGGTCGCCCGAGCGCTCGAGGTCGGCGCTCATCCGCAGCGAGGTCACCACGATCCGCAGATCCGTCGCGACCGGCTGCTGCCGGGCCAGCAGGGCGATCGCCCGCGCCTCCAGGTCGTGCTGGAGGTCGTCGACCTTCTGGTCGGCGGCGATCACGTTCTCGGCCAGCTTGAGGTCGGCGTCGAGCATGGCCGTCGTGGCGCGCCCGATCGCCGACCCGACCAGCCGGGCCATCTCGACCAGGCCCTCGCCGATCGAGTCCAGTTCCTCGTGGTACGCGTCACGCATTGGGTGTCCCTCTCTTGATGCGACCGGGGTCCGGGTGGGGGGTCCGAACCCCCACGCTCCCACGTTCGGCCCCTTAGTCGTCCGAACGCTCCCCCGCAAATGAACCATCACTTTCTCCATGGTGAACTCTGAGCGACGACTGTTCGAGGTGCCACCCGTTTGGCTGGGAGAGTGTCTCGGGCCCCGCATAACCTGGATGCATGGACGTGAACGCGGCGGTCGCCGCAGCAGCAGCGATCGCCGGTCTGTGCACCGGCGTCATCGCGGTGCTGGCGTTCCGCTGGAGCGAGCGGGAACAGAAGCGCCCCACCCGCACCTCGCTCCACACCGATGCCGTGCTGCCGCCCGGCGTCGACACCGTGCTGTCCGTGCTCCGCTCGTCCGCGGTCGTCCTCGACGAATCCGACTCGGTCGTCAAGGCCAGCTCCGCGGCGTACGCACTCGGTCTGGTCCGCGGCGGAAAGCTCGCCGTCGAACCGATGCTGCACATGGCCCGCGACACCCGGCGCGACGGCGAGATACGGCAGGTCGAGCTGGACCTGCCCCGGCGCGGCAGCGGCCGCGGCGAGGCCCTGGCCGTCTCCGCCCGCGTCGCCCCGCTCGGCTCACGCCTCGTCCTCCTCCTCGTCGAGGACCTCACCGAGGCGCGCCGCATAGAGGCGGTGCGGCGCGACTTCGTCGCCAACGTCAGCCATGAGCTCAAGACACCCGTCGGCGCGCTCTCCCTGCTCTCCGAGGCGGTCATGGACGCCTCGGACGACCCCGAGGCGGTCATGCGCTTCGCCGGCCGCATGCAGATCGAGGCGACCCGGCTCACCAATCTCGTACAGGAGCTCATCGACCTCTCCCGGGTCCAGAACGACGACCCCCTGGAGGACTCCGAGCCCGTGCGCGTGGACGAACTGGTCGCCGAGGCCATCGACCGCTCCCGGCACACCGCGTCCACCAAGCAGATCACCATGGCCGCGGGAGGAACCGCCGACCTCAGCATCTGGGGAAGCCGTGGCCAGCTCGCCGCCGCCCTCGGCAACCTCGTCGAGAACGCGGTCAACTACTCACCGGCCCGTACGCGCGTCGGCATCTCCGCCCGCCGGGTCAGCGCGCCCGGGGGCGACCTCATCGAGATCGCCGTCACCGACCAGGGCATCGGTATCTCCGAGAAGGACCGCGAGCGGATCTTCGAGCGGTTCTACCGCGTCGATCCGGCCCGCTCCCGCGCCACCGGCGGCACCGGCCTGGGCCTCGCCATCGTCAAGCACGTGGCCGCCTCGCACGGCGGGGAGGTCACGGTGTGGAGCTCCGAGGGACAAGGCTCCACGTTCACCCTGCGGCTGCCCGAGGCAGGCGCCGCGCGGGACCGCTCCACCACCACAGGACCGGATCGCGTCGACGAGGACGACGACCGGCATTACGGCATCGACTCCCCTGACCAGAACAGTGAAATTCCTGCCCCGGAGGTCCTTCCGTGACCCGAGTGCTCGTCGTCGAGGATGAGGAATCCTTCAGCGACGCCCTGTCCTACATGCTTCGCAAGGAGGGCTTCGAGGTCGCCGTGGCGACCACGGGTCCCGAGGGACTCGACGAGTTCGAGCGCAACGGCGCCGACCTCGTGCTCCTCGACCTGATGCTGCCCGGCCTGCCCGGTACCGAGGTCTGCCGCCAGCTGCGCGGCCGCTCGAACGTCCCGGTCATCATGGTGACCGCGAAGGACAGCGAGATCGACAAGGTCGTCGGGCTGGAGATAGGAGCCGACGACTACGTGACCAAGCCCTTCTCCTCGAGGGAGCTGGTCGCCCGCATCCGCGCGGTGCTGCGCCGCCGCGGTGAGCCGGAGGAGGTCACCCCCGCGGCCCTGGAGGCCGGCCCCGTCCGGATGGACGTGGACCGCCACGTCGTCACCGTGTCCGGCGGCAAGGTCGACCTGCCGCTGAAGGAGTTCGACCTGCTGGAGATGCTGCTGCGCAACGCGGGCCGGGTCCTGACCCGTATGCAGCTCATCGACCGGGTGTGGGGCGCGGACTACGTCGGCGACACCAAGACCCTCGACGTCCACGTCAAGCGTCTGCGCGCGAAGATCGAGCCGGACCCGGGCGCCCCGCGTTACCTGGTGACGGTGCGCGGCCTGGGCTACAAGTTCGAGCCGTAGGCCGCGGCCTGAGGCCGCTCGGCGCCCGTTCGCGCCGGACGGAGTCCCGCACGTATACGCACATACCGGTAGGGCGCCCACCGATCTCGGTGGGCGCCCTCTGGCGTATGTCCGGTGCGCGGTGCGTCAGTGGCCCGAGCCGTGCGACGCCGAGGCCGAGTCGGACGGGGCCGACGCCTCGCCGCCCGCGGCCTCGCGCTGCTGCGAGCCGGCCGGCGAGCCCGAGGGCGAACCGGACGGAGAGCCCGACGGCGCCTGGGCGACAGGCCGCTCGGCCGCCGGCTTCGGCGCCGCGGAGGGGCCGTAGCCCTCGTAGTAGCCGGTGGCCGGGACGACGAACGCCAGCATCTTCACGTCGCCGGTCTCGCTGAAGCTGAAGACGACCTCCTGCGTGTCGCCATCCTTCACCGCCTCCCGGCCGCCCGCGATGACGGCGGACGCGTTGCCCTTGCCGCCGATGATCACCGAGCCGCCGGCCGGGACCGTGATCTTCCCGGCGCCCCGGGCCGCCTTGAGCTGGACCTTCGCGTCGGAACCCGGAAGCGTGATCGAGTCGAGGGTCTGCTTCTGGGTGCCGTCGTTGAAGATCGTCACGCTGACGACCGCCGGGCCCTTGGCGCCGGTCTCGGCCTGCGTGATGACGGTCGCGTTCTGGAGCTTGAGGTTGTCGACGGCCGTCGCGGCGTTGTCCGGCTTGACGCCGAGGGTCTGCGCGTCGTTGCCCGCACCGCAGGCGGAGAGCGAGGCGATCGAGAAGACGATGGCAGCGCCGGCGAGGGCACCGCGTCGAAGGCTGCTGCTCACGGCGGCGGCATCTCCTAGGACGTACGGACTGTTGGGTGGCTGTCACCGGCCTGTGGCGTCAGCTCGCGCTCAGGTTACCGAGCCGCAGGTCGCGCCCCGCACCCGACCCGCCCTTTGCCCGCCCGGCCCGGGCCCGGGGGCCGGCGGGCGGCGGTGACGGCATGCTTTCGGACTTCGGGCAGGCGTTCCGATCAGCCGATACACGCGCCGTTCATATGAGGCCGGTGATCAATTTCCCTGGGGGTCACGCTTTCCTTGCGAAATAGCCCGAGGTGATCAATTCCGGA
Organism: Streptomyces sp. 5K101; assembly: GCF_046506645.1. Lineage (NCBI taxonomy): Bacteria > Bacillati > Actinomycetota > Actinomycetes > Kitasatosporales > Streptomycetaceae > Streptomyces > Streptomyces sp. 5K101. The sequence goes on from NZ_JBKFFO010000006.1 coordinate 106,928, forward strand.
TTCGGCGCCGCGGGGAGCCGTACGAGTGACCGATCCTCGAACGGACTACATGAACTCGGCCGTCGAGAACCCGGCAAATCGGGACGTTCAACCCCTTGGAAGGGGGGTGCGCGGTGTGTAACGTGTGCGTTTCTGTGTGCCCGTGCAGCCGCTCCGACCTGCGAATACCCCCCTCCGCAAGCTGTCCGCAGCACGTTCGTGTCGCTGTTGTCAAGCCCCGAGATATGCCCTGACCTGCGAAAACGCCATTCAGAAGAAGCCGTATCCGTGTTACCCTGGATAGCCACGGAAGGGGTACCTGTCACATGACGTTCAAGGTTGGCGACACCGTGGTCTATCCCCATCACGGGGCCGCGCTGATCGAGGCCATCGAAACTCGCCAGATCAAAGGCGTGGACAAGACCTACTTGGTGCTCAAGGTCGCCCAGGGCGACCTGACGGTTCGTGTCCCGGCGGACAATGCGGAGTTCGTCGGCGTTCGCGATGTGGTCGGTCAGGACGGGCTCGACCGGGTCTTCGAGGTTCTTCGCGCACCTTACGCGGAGGAGCCGACGAACTGGTCCCGGCGCTACAAGGCAAATCTCGAGAAGCTCGCCTCCGGCGATGTCATCAAGGTCGCCGAAGTGGTACGTGACCTGTGGCGGCGTGAGCGCGAGCGCGGGCTTTCCGCCGGTGAGAAGCGGATGCTCGCCAAGGCGCGCCAGATCCTGGTGAGCGAGCTCGCCCTCGCGGAGAACACCAATGAGGACAAGGCCGAGGCCCTGCTCGACGAGGTCCTCGCGTCCTGACGCACGATTGATGCCGCGGTGCCCGCTGACACGCTGGACGATCCAGCCTGTCGCCGGGCGCTGCGGCATGTTCGTCCATGAGTGTCGTGTCGATGTCCCACGCCGACCACTCGCCGCTCGCACCGTGCGCTGTTGTGGTGTGCCGGGCCCGGGCGGCTGGCGCAGACCGTGGTCACGGAAGGGTCCGGTCAAGGCGTCGCGCCCGGCACTCCCCCCACCTGACGGCCGGGGGCATGCCCAGGCCATACCCATGTCGGCCGCGGAAACAAACCTGCCGGAGTGCAACCGATGCCAGACCAACCGCGCCCCCACCGCACCGCAGCCGTGATCCCGGCCGCCGGCCGGGGCGTGCGCCTCGGACCGGGCGCCCCCAAGGCCCTGCGCGCGCTGAGCGGCACGCCCATGCTCGTCCACGCCGTCCGCGCCATGGCCGCGTCCCGCGCCGTCTCCCTCGTCGTCGTCGTGGCGCCCCCGGACGGCGCCCCCGAGGTCAAGCGCCTCCTGGACGCCCACGCCCTGCCGGAGAGGACGGACTACCTCGTCGTCCCCGGCGGCGACACCCGCCAGGAATCCGTACGCCTCGGCCTCGACGCCCTCCCCGACGGCATCGACATCGTCCTGGTCCACGACGCGGCGCGCCCGCTCGTGCCCGTCGACACCGTGGACGCCGTCATCGAGGCCGTGCGCGACGGCGCGCCCGCCGTCGTACCGGCGCTGCCGCTCGCCGACACCGTCAAGGAGATCGAGCCGGCCCCGGAGGGCGAGCCCGAGCCGGTCGTCGCCACTCCCGAGCGCGCGAGGCTCCGCGCCGTCCAGACCCCCCAGGGCTTCGACCACGACACCCTCGTCCGCGCGCACGAGACCGTGACCGGCGACGTCACCGACGACGCGAGCATGGTGGAGCAGCTCGGCCTGAAGGTCGTCGTCGTCCCCGGCCACGAGGAGGCCTTCAAGGTGACCCGGCCGCTCGACCTCGTCCTCGCCGAGGCCGTCCTCGCCCGCAGGAGGGCCACCGATGGCTTCTGAGCCGCTGAAGCTCCCCCTCGTCGGCATCGGCACCGACGTGCACGCCTTCGAGAAGGGCCGCGAACTGTGGTGCGCGGGCCTGCTCTGGGAGGACGCCGACGGATACGGACTCGCCGGCCACTCCGACGGTGACGTCGCCGCGCACGCCGCCTGCGACGCCTTGTTCTCCGCCGCAGGCATCGGCGACCTCGGCGCCCACTTCGGAACCTCCCGGCCCGAGTGGTCCGGCGCGTCCGGCGTCACCCTCCTCGCGGAGGCCGCCCGGATCGTGCGTGCCGAGGGCTTCGAGATCGGCAATGTCTCCGTTCAGGTGATCGGCGTACGGCCGAAGATCGGCAAGCGGCGCGACGAGGCGCAGAAGGCGCTCTCGGCCGCCGCGGGCGCCCCCGTCTCCGTGTCCGGCACCACCACCGACGGGCTCGGCCTGACCGGACGGGCCGAGGGGCTCGCCGCCGTCGCGACCGCGCTCATCGTGCGGAGAGACTGAATCCGTTTCGGCGGGCGATATCACAAGGTGACCCGCGAACCCCACCGGGGGGCGCGGGGCACTGCCGTCCGCCCACTACCCTTGTGGCGTGACTATTCGCCTGTACGACACCAGCGCCCGGCAGATCCGTGACTTCACCCCCCTCGTGCCGGGTTGTGTCTCGATCTACCTGTGTGGCGCCACCGTGCAGGCCGCACCGCACATCGGGCACATCAGGTCGGGCCTCAACTTCGACATCATGCGCCGCTGGTTCGAGTACCGCGGCTACGACGTGACGTTCATCCGCAACGTCACAGACATCGACGACAAGATCATCAGCAAGTCGGCCGAGCAGAACCGGCCGTGGTGGTCCATCGGCTACGAGAACGAGCGCGCGTTCAACGACGGCTACGAGGCCCTCGGCTGCCTCCCGCCCACCTACGAACCGCGCGCCACCGGCCACGTCACCGAGATGGTCGAGATGATGCGCGGCCTCATCGAGCGCGGCCACGCCTACGAGGCGGACGGCAGCGTCTACTTCGACGTGCGTTCCTTCCCCGACTACCTGGCGCTGTCCAACCAGGACATCGACGACCTGCGCCAGCCCGCCGAGGAAGGCATCACCGGCAAGCGCGACCCGCGCGACTTCGCCATGTGGAAGGCCACCAAGCCCGGCGAGCCCGACTGGGAGACGCCCTGGGGACGCGGCCGCCCCGGCTGGCACCTGGAGTGCTCGGCCATGGCCCACAAGTACCTCGGCTCCGCGTTCGACATCCACGGCGGCGGCCTCGACCTGATCTTCCCGCACCACGAGAACGAGATCGCCCAGGCCAAGGCCTTCGGCGACGACTTCGCCCAGTACTGGGTCCACAACGCCTGGGTCACCATGAGCGGCGAGAAGATGTCCAAGTCGCTCGGCAACTCGGTGCTCGTCAGCGAGATGGTCAAGAACTGGCGCCCCGTCGTCCTGCGTTACTACCTCGGCACCCCGCACTACCGCTCGATGATCGAGTACAGCGAGGAGGCGCTGCGCGAAGCCGAGTCCGCGTTCGCCCGCATCGAGGGCTTCGTGCAGCGCGTGGTCGAGAAGGCGGGGGGCGTCGTCGCGCCCGCCGACGAGGTGCCGCCCGCGTTCGCCGAGGCCATGGACGACGACCTCGGGGTGCCGCAGGCCCTCGCGGTCATCCACACCACCGTCCGCCAGGGCAACTCCGCCCTGGCCACCGACGACAAGGAAGCCGCCGTGGCCCGCCTCGCCGAGGTCCGCGCCATGCTCGGCGTCCTCGGCCTCGACCCGCTCGACGAGCGCTGGGCGGGCGAGGGCGAGCGCGGCGACGACCTCCACGGCGTGGTCGACTCGCTGGTGCGCCTGGTGCTGGAGCAGCGCGAGGCCGCCCGCTCCCGCAAGGACTGGGCCACCGCCGACGCCATCCGCGACCAGCTCGGCCAGTCCGGGCTCGCCATCGAGGACAGCCCCGACGGCCCCCGGTGGACCCTCGGCTCCCGCTGAGCCACGGCGCGATGTGCCGCCCGGTCCGCCGGGCGGCACACTTCCTTACGTACACACTTTTGTTTGAGCGAGCTTTACAGAAACAGGTAGGTCATGGCCGGGAACAGCCAGCGCAGGAACCGCCGCACGTCCAACAAGAAGGGCGCGCAGGTCGGCAGCGGTGGCAAGCGGCGCCGCGCACTCGAGGGCAAGGGGCCGACGCCGCCCGCCTCCGCGCGCAAGGGACACGTCAAGAACCGCATCGCCAACGCCAAGGCCAAGCAGGCCCAGCGCCGTCCCGTCGCCCGCCGCGGCGGCAAGGGCACCTCGGAGATGGTCGTCGGCCGCAACCCGGTCTTCGAGGCGCTGCGTGACGGCGTGCCCGCCACCACCCTCTACGTCCAGCAGTTCATCGACAACGACGAGCGCGTCCGCGAGGCGCTCCAGCTCGCCACCGGCCGCGGCACCATCAACATCATGGAGGCGCCGCGCCCCGAGCTCGACCGCATGACGAACGGGCTCAACCACCAGGGCCTGGTGCTCCAGGTCCCGCCGTACGAGTACGCCCACCCCGAGGACCTCGCGGCGGCCGCCTTCGACGACGGCGACGACCCGCTGATCGTCGCGCTCGACGGCGTGACCGACCCGCGCAACCTGGGCGCGGTCGTCCGCTCCGTGTCTGCCTTCGGCGGCCACGGCGTCGTCGTGCCCGAGCGCCGGGCGGCCGGCATGACCGCCGGTGCCTGGAAGACCTCGGCCGGCACGGCCGCGCGCACGCCGGTCGCCCGCGCCACCAACCTGACCCGCGCGCTGGAGGCATACCAGAAGGCCGGCCTCACCGTCGTCGGTCTCGCCGCCGACGGCGACACCGAGGTCGGCGAACTGGAGGCGCTCGGCGGCCCGGTCGTGATCGTGGTCGGCAGCGAGGGCAAGGGCCTGTCCCGCCTGGTCGGCGAGACCTGCGACTACCTCGTCCGCATCCCCATGCCGGGCGGCGCGGAGTCCCTGAACGCGGGCGTCGCGGCAGGCGTCGTGCTCTACGAGGCGGCCAAGCGCCGCTGATCCCCCTCGGCACGAGGACGGGGGAGGCGCCCCGGGAACGCAAGCGTTCCCGGGGCGCCTCCGTATCGGGCAGACCCGGTGAAGGACGGTCGAAAAGACTCAAGAGGAGCGCTTGACGGGTCTCGGACAGATCGGGCCCGTCGGGGCCGTGCCCTAAACACACGTCACTCGGTTAGATGAGTGTGGACACCAGAACGCCCCGGTCCGGGTTCGATGATCAGCCTGCACTGAGCATGGTCAAGGTGAACTGCGATCCCGCGCAGGTCATCGTCAACCACGCCAGCTTCCGGGTGCAGCTCGCCCAGCGCGCGCGCCCCGGACGTGCCCTGGCCGACACCGCACGACTGGCCTCCGTCGGCGCGGGCGCCACGCGGCGCAGGGCGCCCGTCGTGTGGAGCGGCAGGTCCGCCCCGGGGGACTCCGGCGCGACCGGGCTCCTCCAGGCCGTGCGCAACTCCACCCTGGAGCACGACCCCTACGACCGCTACGACCCCTATGGCACCGGCGCCACCCGGGTCATCCCGCGCGTCGACCTCGGCGACGACACCGTGCAGCGCCCCGCGGCCCCCGGCGCACGGCCCCTGCTGCCGCCCATGCGCCAGGCCGTCGGCGCCTACGACGCGTACGACACCTACAGCCAGGCCGGACAGGACGGTGGGGACGGGCAGGGCGGTCGGGAGGGTCAGGGCGTCTACGGCGGGGGCGCGTACGGCGGGGACACCTACGGCGGGGACGCGTACGGCCACAGCGACTACGACCCGGAGCCGTACGCCGAGATCTCGCCCACCGAGGCGCCCGCCTCCCACCGGGCCACCGGCGACCCCACACGGCACGCCTACTACCCCGGCCGCCGCCTCAACCTCGGCGTGGTGCTCCTGCCGCTGCGCCTGTTCCTCGGTTTGATCTGCGTGTACGCCGGGATGGGCAAGCTCTGCGACCCCGTCTACTTCGACGGTGGCGACCGCGGCTCCATGGTCAAATGGCTGACCTCGCTCCACCCCTGGGCACTGGCCGAGCCCCTGCGCGACTTCGCACTGGCCCACCCCGTCGGCGCCGGACTCACCGTCGCCTTCCTCCAGGTCGTCGTCGGCGCCCTCACCGTCCTCGGCCTGTGGCAGCGCGTCGCCGCCGTCATCGGCGCCCTGCTGTCCGCGGTGCTCATCGTGACCGTCAGCTGGCGGACCGTCCCCGTCTACGACGCCCCCGAGTTCATCTTCCTCGCCGCCTGGTCCCCGCTGGTCATCGCGGGTGCCCCCGTCTACTCCGTCGACGGACGCCTCGCCGGCGAGGCCTGGCGCACCCTCGGCCCCCGCTCCGGGATCTGGGACCTGCGCCGCCGCGTCCTCCGCCGCGGCGGACTCGTCGCCGCCGTCGTCGTCGGCCTCACCATGCTCACCGGCTCCATGCTCGGCGGCGCCGTCCGCTCCACCGAGGTCGTCACCGTCCCCGGCCCCCACCAGAACCCCAGCAACCACCTGCCCGGCGCCGCGCTCCCGCAGGAATCAAGCACCCACTCCGGCTCCTCGAGCCGGCCCGAGGACAAGCCGTCCCCGTCCGCCACCCCCTCCGGCACCCCCGCCTCCGAGACCTCCGCACCCGCCGAGGACACCGTCCGCGAGACCGGCCAGGCCGGCGGCGCCCCCAGCCAGACCCAGGGCACCGGCCAGCAGCCCCCCACCGGCTCCCGGCCCGCCCCGCCGCCCACCAGCGCCGGCCCCACCTCCAGCGGCCCCACCTCCAGCGGCGGCACCGGCTCCGGGGGAACCGGCTCCGGAGGCTCCACCGGTGGCTCCGGCGACAGCGGCGGCTCCGGGAGCGGCGGCTCCGGGAGCGGTGGCGTCATCGGCGGTCTGCTGGGCTGAGACCGCACACGCCGCGAGGGCGGCCACCGGAAGCGTCCGGTGGCCGCCCTCGCGCGTACGTCCTGGAAGGAGACTGCGTATGCCTGCCAGCACAGGGCCCAGCGAACCTGCTCAGCGCGCCTGCTCAGCGCACCTGCTCAGCGCACCTGCGAGGCGAGCTCCTTCGCGGCCTCCGTCAGGTCCTTCGCCGTGTCGATCGCCCGCCAGTACGCCCCCTGCGGCAGCGGGAAGCCCGCCAGCCGCCGCTCACGCGCCAGCCGCGGGAACGTCGTGCGCTCGTGGTCGCCGACATCCGGCAGCAGCCCCGTGAACGCCGCCGAGAACACGTACACACCCGCGTTGATCAGATACGGCGACGGCGGCGACTCGATGAAGTCCGTGATGTGCCCGAAGGTGTCCGTCTCCACCGCGCCCCACGGAATCCGTGGACGCGCCAGCGCCAGCGTCGCCGTCGCGTCGCGCTCCCCGTGGAACGCCGCCATCTCCCGCAACGAGAACCGCGTCCAGATGTCGCCGTTCGTCGCGTACCACGGCTGGTCCGGATGCGGCAGGCTCGCCGCCGCGTACTTCAGACCGCCGCCACGGCCCAGCGGCTCACTCTCCACCACCGTCGTGACCCGCAGCGGAAGATCGGCGCTCTCCAGCCACTTCTGGAGCACCTCGGCGAGATGGCCGCACGAGACCACCGCATCGGTCACGCCCTCCGCGGCCAGCCAGGCCAGCTGGTGCCCGATGATCGGCATCCCTGTGCCGGGGATCTCCACCATCGGCTTCGGGCGGTCGTCGGTGTACGGACGCAGCCGGGAGCCCTGGCCGCCGGCCAGGACCACGGCCTGCGTCGGATACGTAGGCGTCTGCATGCCGTGAACGATATGCGCACCGCCGGACACGGCACGGACCGGACCCGCGACTGCGGGCCCGGTCCGTCGAACCGGTCCGTGTATCGGCGCCGTATCGGTGCCGTATCGGCGTCGCGGGCTGCCCGCGACGCCGGACCCCTCAGTGCCCGAGCGCCTGCTGCTGGACGCCCGTGGCGAAGGAGGTGTCGCAGACGGGCCGCGAGAACCGCTGCGCGCGGGTGGGCCCGTAACGGTCCACGGCGGCCCGGCCGAGGGCGCGGGCGATCGCCATGCAGTGCTGGGCGAGCGATGGACGCGCCTCCACCTCGCGCTGCAGATGCGTCAGCGCGACGCCCGGGTCCTTCGCCTGCAGCTCCGTGAGCAGCCTGTCCCGCAGAACGTCCTGCGGGGCACGGGACGTGGCGCGCGTGGAGACGTGCTCGGAAGAGGCGGTGCGCATCTGCGACTTGGTGGCCTGTCCTGCCCACGGGACGGTGGAGACCGCGAGGGTCCCGGAGAGCACCAGGACGACAGGCAGGACGAGGGCGAGGCTGCGGCCGATTCGGCGGGCTGTGTGCGTCACGTCAGCGAGCGTAGCGGCCGGTAATGGCATGGCGACATCCCGTCACTCACGCGGGGGATGGTTCGAGGGTTCCTTTCGAATCGTGTGTTGACGTGGGTGAGGGAAATGCCGCTGAATGTACGGGATTTCTCCGCCTGCACGAGAAGCCGGGCTCCGCACGTCGCGTGCGGAGCCCGACCTGTGTGCCATCGAGCCGGAGAGCTGTCCGGCGCGTCAGTCGCTCAGGCGCTCGCCCGTCGACGTCGAGAAGACGTGGATCTCGCCCGGGCGCGGCACGACGTGCAGCTCGCTGCCCTTGTCCGGCACGCTGCGGCCGCCGACGCGGACGACCAGGTCCTTGTGCTCGCCGCCGACCTGGGCGGAGCCGTACACGTAGCCGTCGGCGCCGAGTTCCTCGACGACGTTCACGGACACGGCGAGGCCCGCCGGGGCGTCCTTGGAGAGCGTCTCGGCCTCGGCGGCACCGTGCTCGACGACGTCGAAGTGCTCGGGGCGGACGCCGACCGTCACGGTCGTGTCGCCCTTGTCGGCGGCGGCGGACAGGGCCTCGCGGGAGACCGGGACGACGCTGTTGCCGAACTTCACGCCGCCGTCGGTGATCGGGACCTCGACCAGGTTCATGGCCGGGGAGCCGATGAAGCCGGCGACGAAGAGGTTCGCCGGGCGGTCGTACATGTTGCGCGGCGAGTCGACCTGCTGGAGCAGACCGTCCTTGAGCACCGCCACGCGGTCGCCCATGGTCATGGCCTCGACCTGGTCGTGCGTGACGTACACCGTGGTGATGCCGAGACGGCGCTGGAGCGAGGCGATCTGCGTACGCGTGGAGACACGGAGCTTGGCGTCGAGGTTCGACAGCGGCTCGTCCATGAGGAAGACCTGCGGCTCACGCACGATGGCGCGGCCCATGGCGACACGCTGGCGCTGACCTCCGGAGAGCGCCTTGGGCTTGCGGTCCAGGTACTGGGTGAGGTCGAGGATCTTCGCGGCCTCCTCGACCTTCTTGCGGATCTCGCTCTTGTTGACGCCGGCGATCTTGAGCGCGAAGCCCATGTTGTCGGCGACGGTCATGTGCGGGTAGAGCGCGTAGTTCTGGAACACCATGGCGATGTCCCGGTCCTTCGGCGGCAGATGCGTGACGTCGCGGTCACCGATGCGGATGGCGCCGCCGTTGACGTCCTCGAGCCCCGCGAGCATGCGCAGCGAGGTGGACTTTCCGCAGCCGGAGGGGCCGACAAGGACGAGGAACTCGCCGTCCTCGGTCTGGATGTCGAGCTGGTCGACGGCGGGCTTGTCGGAACCCGGGTAGATCCGGGTCGCCTTGTCGAACGTGACAGTAGCCATGGTGAATGGCTCCCTTCACCGGCAGGAACGTGCCGGACGATCCGTTGTAGAGGGAGTGGTCCAGTCCACCCGTGGATGGACTTTCGGTGACGCTACCTGGCGATGGAGGATCTGTCAGCAGTCGGTGGGTGAGGAAATTTCGAATGCTCTGTCGCGCACGGACCGGCAGAGCGGTTGACTTTTGACCTGCTACCGCATGAACGGTGCTTCCTGCTTCGACGCCCATCGCCGAACGGAATGGCCCTGAGGGCTATCCCCGTACGGCCTTACGCGGGCTCCACAGGCATGACGGCCGACGGCCCGTCGGTCCGTTACCTCTCACGCTGCCAGATGGACCTCTGGCAGCTCCGAAGCCTTGATCACCGGCGGCATGGGCCTGCCCGGCGGCAAAGCCATCGCCACCGACCAGAACAGCCGCATCCCCTCGTTCCGAAGGTTCACTGCGGGGTTCACGTCCCGGTCGTGCAGCACGCCGCACTCCTCGCAGGTCCACTCGCGCACCGAAACATCCAACTTCGGACCCTTCGCACGGCATGCGGAGCAACGGCGGGTCGACGGGAAGAAACGGTCCACGATCACCAGCGTGCGCCCGTACCACTCGCACTTGTAGCGCAGCTGACGCAGCAGCTCGCCCCACGCCGCATCGATGATCGACTGGTTCAGCTTCGCCTTCCGCCGCCGTCCCTTGCCCACGGCCGGGCGCAGCAGATCGGCGACGGGCAGGTCCTCCACCACGAGCACTTGGTTCTCGCGCACGAGGCGGGTCGTGAACTGATCCAACAGATCCCTGCGAACGTCGCTGATCAGCGCATACAGCCGTGCGATCCGCTCCCTTGCCTTCCCCCTGTTCCTCGAACCCTTCTCCCTGCGGTGCAGTTCCCGCTGCCGCCGGGCCAGCTCGTCCGCGTACTTCCTGAGCAGCCGGGGATGCTCCAGCCTCGAACCGTCGTCCAGCGTCACCAACGTCGCCAGACCAAGATCCAGACCGACCGCCTTCGGCTCGGTCCCACCCGGCAGAAACGCTGCAGGCAGCGGGTCGATCCGTTCCTCGACCAGCACCGACAGGAAATGCCGGCCGGCCCGGTCCCGCGTCACCGTCAGCTTCACCGGCACCTCACCACTGGGAAGCGGACGCGACCACCGCACATCGAGCGGCTCGCTCTGCTTGGCCAGTGTGACCAGCCCCGTACCGGGCCGCTCCGGATCCTCGACCCAGCGGAACCCGGTCCGCACGTACGTCGCAGAATCCCGTGACCGGCGCTTCTTTTTCCGCTTCGGATACTTCGCCGCGCCCTTGAAGAACCGCGAGAACGCACCGTCCAGATGCCGCAGCACCTATTGCAACACTGCCGACGACACATCCCGCAGCCATGACGTCCCCTCCGCCCGACGCCACCCCGTCAGCGCCCGGCATGTCTCCGCGAAACCCACGGACACCCGATGCTGCTCCCAGGCACGCGCCCGCAGGGCAAGCCCCTCGTTGTAGACCCACCGGCAGGCGCCGAAGGTCTGCTCCAGTTGTGCGGCCTGGTCCACGGTTGGATAGAAGCGGAAACGGCAGACGCGCTGCTGGGTGCCGGATTCCTTGGCGCGGCGCTGCAAGGGAACGGCCCGGCGCTGGTGGTGCTTGCGACGGCCGGCGATACCCAGTGCCTCGCGCTTGATGCGCTTGGCTTCCTCGCCGACGACGCGAGCGGGTGACTCCGTCATGCACCCCCTGCTGTCCGATGGTCGGAACAGAACGTCAGTCCGTTCAACGAACGTGTGGGTGGGTGGTTACGGTCGACGCGAAGTTCTTCGCGGGTGGTCCATGGCTCTGTGTAGAGTGGTGACGCTTTCACGCGCTTGTGACTGTGTGAAGCTGCCTCCTTAGCTCAGTCCGGCCAGAGCAACGCACTTGTAATGCGTAGGTCGTCGGTTCGAATCCGACAGGGGGCTCCAACCAAACACGTGTCCCGGACCCCTCAGGTCCGGGGCACGTGCGTTTTACAGGGGTTTCGGGATCGAGGTGCGTGCGGGGCGGCACGCTGTTGAGCCGGGCGGGGCGTACGGGTCGGCCGCGCGGGCGGATCCGGGGGGCCCTTCGCCGTCACGTGACCGCACCGGCTCAGTGGCGGCCCGAGATCTTGTCGGCGAGGCGGGCCAGGCGGGCCGTCGTCGGCGTGTGGGTTGTGGCTTCCTGGTGGTCGGCGCGGCGGTAGGCGGCGTAGAGGGTGTGGACGCCGAGCCAGCGGAGGGGTTCCGGTTCCCAGTTGCGGACCTTGTGGTTGACCCAGGGCAGTGCCGTCAGGTCCGTGGGGCCGGACTGTCCGGAGTCCTGCTGGATGAGGTCGCGCAGGGTGCGGGCGGCGAGGTTGGCGGTGGCGACGCCCGAGCCGACGTAGCCGCCGGCCCAGCCGAGGCCGGTGGAGCGGTCGAGGGTGACGGTGGCGCACCAGTCGCGGGGGACGCCGAGGACGCCGGACCAGGCGTGGGCGATGCCGGTGCCGGCGAGCCGGGGGAAGAAGCGGACGAGGATCTCGCGCAGGGCGTCGATGGTGGCGGGCTGGGTGCGTCCGTCGTTGTCGGTCCTGGAGCCGTAGCGGTAGGGGACGCCGCGGCCGCCGATGGCGATGCGGTCGTCGGCGGTGCGCTGGGCGTACATGTAGGAGTGGGCCATGTCGCCGAGGGTTTCGCGTCCGGCCCAGCCGATCTCGGACCAGACGTCTTCGGGCAGGGGGTCCGTGACGATCATGGAGGAGTTCATGGGGAGCCAGATGCGGTGGCTGCCCTTGAGGGAGGCGGTGAAGCCTTCGGTGCAGCGCAGGACGGAGGGGGCGCGGACGGTGCCGTACGGGGTGATGGCGTGTTTGGGCTTGATCTCCGTGACGGGGGTGGACTCGTGGATGGTGACGCCGAGGGCTTCGACGGCGGTGGCGAGGCCCTTGACCAGTTTGGCGGGGTGGAGGCGGGCGCCGTGCGGGGTCCAGGTGGAGGCGACGGCGCCGGTGACGCGGATGCGTTCGGCGGTTTCGCGGGCGCCGAGCAGGAGGCGGTCCTTCTCGCCGAAGGCGATGTCGACGGCGTGGAACGCCTTGAGCCGGGCGAGTTGTGCGGGGGTGTGGGCGATCTCGAGTACGCCGCCCTTGTGGATGTCGGCGTCGATGCCCTCGTCGCCGGTGACGCGGATGACTTCGTCGACGGTGTCGTTCATGGCCTGCTGGAGGCGGACGGCGGCGTCGTGGCCGTGCAGGCGGGCGTAGCGGTCGCGTCCTGCGATGCCGTTGTAGAGCCAGCCGCCGTTGCGTCCGGAGGCGCCGTAGCCGCAGAACTTGGCTTCGAGGACGGTGATGTTGAGGAAGGGGACGGCCTTCTTGAGGTAGTAGGCGGTCCACAGGCCGGTGTATCCGCCGCCGACGATGCAGACGTCGGCGGTGGTGTCGCCGGGCAGGGGTTCGCGGGGGGTGGGGGTGCCGTCCTGTGCGTACCAGAACGATATGCCGCCGTTGACGGTGCTCATGTCGATTGCTGCTTCCCTGCGGGTGCCGGTGGACGCGTTGGTGTGGCGGGAATTTACTGCTCCGGGCGTGGTTTCGCGACGTACGATCGCGGCGTGATCGACATTCCGGACGAGCTGGTCGCTTCGCTGTTGTCGTACGGGGAGGAGTCCGGGCGGGCGCTGATCGCGGCGCTGCCCGGGCGGGCGGAGGCGTTCCTCGACGGGTGGGGACTGCGGGTCGACGGGCCGTCGATGTACGGCGGGGTGTCGCTGGTGCTGCCGGTGGTGCGTGCGGACGGGACGCGGGCGGTGCTGAAGCTGCAGCAGCGGGACGAGGAGACCGAGGGCGAGTGGCTGGCGCTGCGTACCTGGGCCGGTGACGGGGTGGCGCGGCTGCTGGAGTGTGACGCGGAGACGGGGACGCTGCTCTTGGAGAGGGTGGTTCCGGGGCGGCATCTGTCGGCGGTGGCGGACGACCGGGTGGCGACGGAGGTGCTGGCGGGGTTGCTGGCGCGGTTGTCGTCGGTGGCGGCGCCGGCGGTGTTGCGCGGGTTGGGGGAAGTGGCACTGGGGATGCTGGAGAGGGTGCCGGCCGCGGCCCGTGGTCTGGTGCGCGAGGAGGAGCGGCGGCTGCTGTGGGACTGTGCGGGGGCGGTGCGGGAGGTGGCGGGGGAGCCCGGTGACCGGTTGCTGCACTGGGACCTGCATTTCGACAACATCCTGGCGGCCGAGCGTGAGCCGTGGCTGGCGATCGATCCGAAGCCGCTCGCGGGGGATCCGGGGTTCGAGTTGCTGCCTGCGCTGTGGAACCGGTTCGACGAGGACGCGGTGCTGTGGCGTTTCGACCTGTTGACGGAGGTGCTGGGGCTGGATCGTGAGCGGGCGCGTGCGTGGACGTTGGGCCGCGTGCTGCAGAACGGTCTGTGGGAGGTCGAGGACGGTGAGGACGAGCTTGACGGGGACCAGGTGTTCATTGCGCGGAAACTGCTGGCACGGTAGGCGGTCGTCGGGGCAGGCTGTGCGCATGATTCGTACTGCTGTGCCCGACGACGTGCCGGTGATCCACGAGATGGTCCGGGAGCTCGCGGAATACGAGAAGGCCCTGCACGAGGTGAGGGCGAGCGAGGAGCACTTGCGGGAGGCGTTGTTCGGGGAGCGGCCGGCGGCGTTCGCGCACATCGCGGAGACGGACGCGGGTGAGGTGGCCGGTTTCGCGTTGTGGTTCCTGAACTTCTCGACGTGGCGTGGGGTGCACGGGATCTATCTGGAGGATCTGTACGTGCGGCCGCAGTTGCGGGGCGGGGGCCATGGCAAGGCGCTGCTGACGGAGCTGGCGCGGATCTGCGTGGCGCGGGGGTACGAGCGCCTGGAGTGGTCGGTGCTGGACTGGAATGCCCCGTCGATCAGTTTCTACGAGTCGCTGGGGGCTAAGCCGCAGGACGAGTGGACGGTGTACCGGCTGACGGACGGGGCGCTCGCGAGTCTGGGGTCGTAGGCCCTTCGGGGGCTACGGATCCTTCGGGGCTACGGGATTAGGACGACCTTGCCGACGGTGCCGCGGGTTTCGAGGGCGCGGTGGGCGGCGGCGGCCTGGTCGAGGGGGAAGCGGGTGACGGCGGGCCGCAGCCGGCCGGCCGCGGCTTCGGCGAGGGCGCGGGTTTCGAGGGCGCGCAGGCCGCCGGCCTTTTCGAGCATGGCGGGGCCGAGGACGCCCTCGGAGGTGATGCCGCGTTCGGCGAGTTCGTCGTCGGTGAAGAGGGGGGCGGCGCCGGCGGTGATGCCCTGGCTGGACCAGCCGAAGACGATGTGCCGTCCGCCCTTGCCGAGGAAGTCGGCGGCGGCGCGGGCGGTGTCTCCGCCGACGGAGTCGTAGAGGACGGTGGCGCGGCGGTCGCCGAGGTGGGCGCGGACGGTGTCGGGCCAGTCGGGGTGCAGGTAGTCGACGGCGAGGTCGGCGCCGTTCGCGCGGACGCGGGCGGTCTTGTCGGGGCCGCCGGCGAGGCCGACGACGGTGGCGCCGGCGTGCTTGGCGTACTGGACGATCAGCGTGCCGATGCCGCCTGCGGCGGCGGGGACGATGACGGTGTCCGCGGGGCCGAGGTCGGTGAACTGGAGGATGCCGAGTGCGGTGCGGCCGGTGCCGATCATGGCGACGGCCTCGGCCTCGTCGAGGCCGTCGGGGATCTCGTGGAGCCGGTCGGCGTCGGTGACGGCGAGTTCGGCGTAGCCTCCGGGGTTCATGCCGAGGTGGGCTACGACGCGCCTGCCGAGCCAGGTCTCGTCGGTGCCGTCGCCGATCCGGTCGACGGTTCCGGCGACCTCGCGGCCGGGGACGGTGGGGAGCGGGGGCGGGGCCGGGTAGGGGCCCTGGGCGCCCTCGCGCAGGGCCGCGTCGAGGAGGTGCACGCCTGCGGCGGCGACGGCGATCCGTACCTGGCCGGGGCCGGGTACGGGGTCGGCGACGCTTTCGTGGGTGAGGTTCTCGGCGGGGCCGAATGCGTGGAGGCGGACAGCGTGCATGGTGGGCTCCCTCGTTGTCGGTTGCGGGACCCACTGTTCAACCTCAACTTTGCTCGAGGTCAAGGGCTGTTCGCGTGTCCGCGTGCTTGATGGCGCGCAGGGCGAGTGAGGCCGCTTCGATCCCGCTGTTGAAGGCCACTTCGGACAGGAGTCCGGGGGCGGCCACCTGGTCGCCGGCGAGGTAGACGCCGTCGCCGCGGTCGATGGCGGGCCGGTCGCGCCAGGTGGTGCCGGGCAGGTCGACGGCTCCGGTCCGGCCGCTCGCCAGTGCCGCGCGGCGCCACACGGTGCGCTCGCGCCAGCCGGGGAAGCCGAGGTCGAGGAGGGCTTCGGCGTGGGCGACGCCGTCGGCCTTGGAGGCGTCGGGGGCGATCGGGAGCTGCGCCTGGATGAGCGACTGGCCCTTGGGGGCGAGCGACCGGTCCTGGGCGGTGAAGCGTTCCAGCCAGCCGGGGGCGTCGAGGTCGGAGACGACGAACGGGTCGCCGCGCCGCGCGCGCAGCGCCAGGTCGACGAGGGTGGTGCGGCCGCTGGGCCACCGCAGGGTGTCGTCGCCGAGGAGTCCTCGTGCGGCGTCGAGGGAGGTGGCGACGATCACGGGGCCGTGGCGCTCGGGCAGGGCGTCGACGCGGGAGGTGGTCTCGATGCGTACGCCGAGGTCCCAGGCGCGCGCCGCCATGCGGTCGACGACCTGGCCCCAGCCGCCGCGCGGGTAGTGGGCCTCGGGCGGCAGGGCGGTGGCACGGCGGAGCCGTTCCTGGACGAAGGCGGCGGAGAGCGATCCGGGGTCGTGGTGGAAGAGGGCGACGCCCATGAAGTGGGCGGTGGCGCGGGCGCCGGCCGTACCGGCGACGCCGGTGGCCCAGGTCATGAAGTCGGTGTCGACGGGGGCGTCTTCGGTACGGCGGCGGGCGATCCTGAGCAGGGCGAGCGGCGGGGTCCTGCGGAGTGCGCCGTCGCGGCGGAAGCGGAAGCGGGCGCCTTCGAGGGGCGGGACGGCGGCCGTGGGGCCGAGCAGGCCGCGCTGCTTCAGCCAGGTCCAGTGGGGGCCGCCGTTGTAGAGGGCGTGCGGGCCGTCGTTGGTCCGGTAGGGGCCCTCCGCGGTGCGGGCCCGGCCGCCGAGCGTGTGGTGCGCCTCGTACAGGGCCACGCGGGCACCGGACTCGGCGGCGGTGATGGCGGCGGTGAGGCCGGCGAATCCGCCGCCGACGACCGTGATCTCCTGCATGCTGTCTCTCCCTGGTGGCTCGGTCCGTTCTGCGGATGCGACGGATCGGGTACCGGGATGTGTGACATCGCCGCGGCCCAGGGACGTTGTCAGTGGCACACGTCACCATGGGGACGATGGCGAAGGCGCGTGGGACGCGCGGGGGGCGTCCCACGCGCCCGGGGGCGGTCCGGCGGCGGTTCGGCGGGCCGGGGCTACGGGCGGCGGTTCGGCGGGAGCCGGGGCTGCGGGCCGGGGCTACGGAGTGCGGGGGAAGCGGGACTGGAGGTCCCAGATCGCGGGGTTGTCGGCGAGGCCCTCGTGCATGTCCGTCAGGTCCGCGATCAGGTCGTGGAGGAAGTCGCGGGCCTCGCGGCGCAGTTCGGCGTGGCTGAAGGTGAGGGGCGGCTCGTCGCCGGGCATCCAGTCGGCCTCGACGTCGACCCAGCCGAAGCGCCGCTCGAAGAGCATGCGGTCGGTGGACTCGGTGAAGTCGAGCTCGGCGTGCTGGGGCCGGGAGGCGCGGCTGCCGAGGGGGTCGCGGTCGAGGTGCTCGACGATGTCGCACAGCGCCCACGCGAAGTCCAGCACCGGCACCCATCCCCAGGCTGTGGACACTTCCCGGTCCGCCTTCGTGTCGGCGAGGTAGACGTCGCCGCAGAACAGGTCGTGGCGCAGCGCGTGGACGTCCGCGCGCCGGTAGTCGGTCTGCGGAGGGTCAGGGAAGCGGCGGGAGAGGGAGTAGCCGATGTCGAGCACGTAGGTGATGGTGTCATGCGACCTGCGGAAACGTTACCGCGCACACGTTCGAGTGCCCGAGCCCCCTCGGCTTCGAGCTCGACGCCGGCGAGTCCTGACCCGCCTCGCGAGGTCACGGCAGCAGTCGCTGCTCCTTCGCCACCGCCACCGCACCCGCCCGCGTGTCCACGCCGAGCTTGGCGTAGATACGGCCCAGGTGCGTCTTCACCGTCGCCTCGCTGATGAACAGCGCACGGGCGATCTCGCGGTTGCCGAGACCGCGGGCGAGCTGGCCGAGGATGTCCCGCTCCCGTTCCGTCAGGGTCGGTCCGGCCGCGCCCCGCATCCGCTCCATCACGCGGCCGGCGACGGGCGCCGACAGTGCGGTACGGCCCTCGGCCGCCGCGCGGATCGCCGCGAACAGCTCCTCCGGCCGTTCCGCCTTGAGCAGATATCCGGTCGCCCCGGCCTCGATGGCGCGGGTGATGTCCGCGTCCGTGTCGTACGTCGTGAGCACCAGCACGTGCACGTCGGGCGACGCGATGCGCCGCGTCGCCTCCACCCCGTCGATCCCCGCGCCGAGTTGAAGGTCCATCAGAACCACGTCCGGAGTCAGTTTGGCGGCCATCGCCACCGCCTCCTCGCCGCTGCCCGCCTCGCCGACGACCTCGATGTCGCTCTCGCTGCCGAGAAGGGCCAGCAGCCCCGCCCGTACGACGGCGTGGTCGTCGCAGAGCAGGATCCGTACGGTCATGACACCTCCAGGGGGATCGCCGCCGAGAGCACCGTGCCCTCGCCCGGCGTGGACTCGACGGTCAGGGTGCCGCCGAGCTGCCGCACCCGTGCGCGGATCGCGGGCAGGCCGTGCCCGCGGACGCCGGACGGCGCGTCGGCCCCGGCACCGGACACCTCGCCCGGATCGAAGCCCCGGCCGTTGTCGGCGACGTCGAGGACGACCTGGTCGCCCAGGTACGTCAGCGTCACGGCGGCGGTGGTGGCGCCGGCGTGCTCGCGCACGTTCGCCAGCGCGCCCTGCGCGATGCGCACCAGCGCCGACTGGACCCGGTCCGGCAGCGCGACCGGTGCGCCGTCGACCCGGAAGCCCGCGGACTCGCGGGCCGCGACCGTGCGCAGCGCCTCCTCCAGGCTGCCGGCATCGGCGAGGTCGGCGGGCGCCAGGTCGTGCACGAAACGGCGGGCCTCGGCGAGGTTGTGCTCGGCGATCGACGCTGCCGTACGGACATGGCGGCGGGCGGCCTGCGGATCGGTGTCCCACGTGCGGTCGGCCGCCTGCAGCAGCATCTGCTGGCTCGACAGGCCCTGGGCGAGCGTGTCGTGGATCTCCATGGCCAGACGCTGGCGCTCGGCGAGGGTGCCCTCGCGGCGTTCGGTGGCGGCCAGCTCGCGGCGGGTCCTGATCAGGTCGTCGATGAGGGCGCGCTGCCGGGCCACGAGCCGTTCGGCGTGGACGAACACGGCGGTGGCGATCGCGGCGACCGCGGGCGGCGCGATGACCAGGTTGGGGTCGAACCCGCCGTGCGAGAGCTGGACCTGCGCCGTGACGACGAACACGGTGAGCAGGACCACGAGCACGAGCGCGGCCCGCATCGGGAGCGTGCGCAGTCCTGTGTAGAACAGCGGCACCGCGCACCAGGCGAAGCTCGGCGCGAGCACGACGAGCACCATCCACACGGTGACGACGGTGAACAGCCACGGCCGCACGAACCGGCGGGGTATGGCGCGCGGGCCGAAGACCGGCCCGAGGACGTACAGCAGCGTCAGCGCGGCCGACAGGCCGATGATCCACGGGGAGCGGATCTCCCAGGGGTGGCGCAGCAGGTAGCGGGCGAGCGAGGCGCCGAGCAGCAGGAAGAACGCGACGTGCATGACCCGCGCCAGCCACCGGGCGTCGGGGTCCTGCTCGTGCACGGCTCGCTCCTCGGGTCGGGCGCCGACCTGGCAGCGGTACAGGTCGTAGGCATTCATCGTGACCCGGGCGGACCAGGGCGGCATCAGCCGATCGGTCGACATGCCGGTCGTCCGTCACGGGTGGCAGGGGCAGCCTGACCGTGGACCGCACGGGGCCGGGGGCCGCCGGAGGATCGAGGGCAGAGCGAGAACACAGCCCCGTCCCTCCCAAGGAGCCATCCCGTGAAGAAGATCATCATCGGTGCCACCACCACCACCGCCGCCGTCGTCGCCGCCGGTACGTTCGGCGCGGTCTCCGCCAGTGCGTCGGCCCCGGCCGCCGAGACCCGGGCCGCGGTGACGGCCGACGCCTCGGACCGCAACCTGCAGCAGTCCACGCACCTGACCGTCGAGGCCGCGACGAAGGCGGCGCAGGCGACGCTGCGGGCCGCGGAGAAGGAGAACCAGCGCGTCACGGTCGCCGTCGTCGACCGCAACGGCAACACGATCGTCACCCTGCGCGGTGACGGAGCGGGCCCGCAGTCGTACGAGTCCGCCGAGCGCAAGGCGTTCACCGCGGTGTCGTGGAACGCGCCGACCTCCGAGCTGGTCAAGCGCCTGGAGCAGGCGCCGAACCTGAAGGACATCCCGGGCACGCTGTTCCTCGGGGGCGGTGTCCCCGTCACGGCCGGCGGCGCCCCGATCGCGGGCATCGGTGTGGCGGGTGCGCCGAGCGGCGCGCTGGACGAGAAGTTCGCGCAGGTGGGCGTCGCGGCGGTGACGCGGTGACGTCGGGGGCGGGGCGGGCCCCGGGCCCCCTGGGCGGCCCGGCTCCCTGCGTGGCTGCGCCTGTCCGGGCGGCGGTCTGGCCGGGGCGCTGCCCCGGACCCCGCGCCTCAAACTCCTTCTACGGCCTGGCGGCCGTGGGAGGTACCCCCAGCGGGGCTGGGTTTGCCCCCGGCCCTGCCCCCGCGGGGCTGGGCGTCCCCCCGGCACCCCCCGGGCCGGATGCGGCCCCCGGCAACGGGGCCCCGGCCCACCCTAGGATCAAGGCGTGGAATCGCGTGCTGTTGTCCGGATCGTCGTCGCCCTCGGCGTGCTCGTACTCGCGGGCTGTACGGACGGGGCCGCGGGGGTGCGGGGGGAGCCGGGGGCCGCAGGGGTGCGGGATCCGTACTTTCCGAGGCTCGGCAACGGCGGTTACGACGTCCAGCACTACGACCTGGCCCTCGACTACGACCCCGCCACCGGCCGCCTCGACGGCACCGCCGAGATCACCGCACGAGCCACGCAGGACCTCAGCGCCTTCCATCTCGACCTCCGCGGCCTGACCGTCGAGAGCGCCACCGTCGACGGGCGGCGCGCTGCGGCCAACCGGGCCGGGGACGAGCTGACCGTACGGCCGCGCCAGGACATCGACGACGGCTCCCGCTTCCGTACGGTCATCCGCTACTCCGGCGTCCCGCAGACCGTCACGGACTCCGACGACGCCCACGAGGGCTGGCTCAGGTCACCGGCCGGGGCGATCGCGGTCGGCGAGCCGTCCGGCTCGATGGCGTGGTTCCCCGGCAACCACCACCCCTCCGACAAGGCCACCTACGACATCGCCGTCACCGTGCCCAAGGGCCTGCAGGCCGTCTCCAACGGGGAGCGGGCCGGCGAACGCACCACCGGCGGACGCACCACCCACAGCTGGCGTTCGGCCGAGCCGATGGCCAGCTACCTCGCGACCCTCGCCGTCGGCGACCTGCGGGTGACGACGTCCCGCACGGCCTCCGGGCTGCCGGTCGTCACCGCCGTCGATCCGAAGGCCGCGAAGGCCAGTGCGGACCTGCTCGGTGAACTCCCCGGCTATGTCGACTGGTGCGCCCGGCGCTTCGGCCCGTACCCCTTCGCGTCGGCCGGTGCGATCGTCGTGCCCAGCGAACGGATCGGCTACGCGCTGGAGACGCAGACCAGGCCCGTCTTCCCGCTGGACCAGTTCGACGGGACGACCCTGGTGCACGAGTTGGCGCACCAGTGGTTCGGCAACTCCGTCTCGCCCGAGTCCTGGCGGGACATCTGGCTCAACGAGGGCTTCGCCACGTACGCGGAGTGGTTGTGGCGGGAGGACTTCGAGGACGTCCCGGTCGAGGAGAGCTTCGAGGCGGCGTACGAGGACGACGAGAACTGGGCCTTCCCGCCCGCCGAACCCCCGGGCCCCGCCGACCTGTTCGCCTCTCCGGTGTACGGCCGGGGCGCGATGGTCCTGCACCAGGTGCGTGCGGCGGTCGGCGACGACGCCTTCTTCCGGATCGTGCGCGGCTGGGCGGCCGAGCACCGCCACGGCAACGCCTCCACCGACGACTTCACCGCCTACGCCGAGGAGCGGTCGGGCCAGGACCTCACCGAGGTGTGGGACGTGTGGCTGTACGGGGACGGGCGGCCGGACACCCCCTGAAGGGGAAGGGCCCCGGCCGGAACGGCCGGGGCCCTCGCCGGTCGGAGCGCCGGGTCAGATGTTGACGCCGAAGTCGCGGGCGATGCCCTCGAGGCCCGAGGCGTAACCCTGGCCGACCGCGCGGAACTTCCACTCCGCGCCGTTGCGGTAGAGCTCGCCGAAGACCATGGCGGTCTCGACGGCGGCGTCCTCGCTCAGGTCGTAGCGGGCGATCTCGGCGCCGCCGGCCTGGTTGACGATGCGGATGTAGGCGTTGCGCACCTGGCCGAAGTTCTGCGCGCGGGAGACCGCGTCGTAGATGGAGACCGGGAAGACGATCTTGTCGACGTCGGCCGGCAGGCCCGCCAGGTTGACGTTGATCTGCTCGTCGTCGCCGCCGCCCTCGCCGGTGCGGTTGTCCCCGGTGTGGACGATGGTCTGGTCCGGCGTCGACTTGTTGTTGAAGAAGACGAAGTGGGCGTCGGAGGCGACCTTGCCCGCGGCGTTGACCCCGATGGCGGAGGCGTCGAGGTCGAAGTCCGTGCCGGTGGTGGTGCGGACGTCCCAGCCGAGGCCGACCGTGACGGCGGTCAGGCCCGGTGCCTCCTTGGTGAGCGAGACGTTGCCGCCCTTGGACAGGCTTACTGCCATTGGGAAGTCCCCTTCGGTTGGTGCGGGCTTCGGGTCCTTGCGAAGCTACCGTCATCCGTCATAACGCGAGCGGGGGACCGGCAGGTTCCAACGTCGGCGGAAATGCCGGGAAACGGCGGGGACAGGCAGGGACGGCGCGGGACAGGCAGGGACGGCGGGGGCAACCAGAAACGTCCGCGAATGGCGGGGGCAGGCGCAGGGAAAAGCGGGTGACGGCTCCGCCCCGGCGCGGGACCATGGGTTCATGTCCGGGCCCTACATCATCCGTGGTTCGGTCTCCCTGCCGGAGGCCGAGCTCCTGTGGCGTTTCTCGCGCTCCTCCGGGCCCGGCGGCCAGCACGTCAACACCAGCGACTCGCAGGTCGAGTTGCGCTTCGACCTGGCGAGGACCGAGGCGCTGCCGCCGGTGTGGAAGGAGCGGGCGCTGGAGCGGCTCGCGGGCCGGCTGGTGGGCGGGGTGATCGCCGTACGCGCTTCGGAGCACCGCTCGCAGTGGCGCAACCGCGAGGCGGCGGCGGTGCGGCTCGCGGCGCTCCTGGCGGAGGCGACGGCGCCGCCGCCGAGGCCGCGGCGGGCGACGAAGATCCCGCGGGGCATCAACGAGCGGCGGCTGCGGGAGAAGAAGCAGCGGGCGGAGACGAAGCGGGGGCGTTCGGGCCGCGACTGGTCGTGACCCGGGGGGCGCCCGGTATCAGGCCAAGTGGCGGTAGCGGCCCTTGAAATACGTCAGCGGGCCGGTGTCGGGGCCCGCCAGGCCCACCGTGAGCACGCGGCCGATCACCAGCGTGTGGTCGCCCGCCTCCACCCGTTGTTCGGTGCGGCATTCCAGCGTCGCGAGCGCTCCCGTGATCAGGGGCGCCCCGCACACCTCGCCCCGTTCGTAGGCCAGGTCCTTGAACAGCAGCCGGTCGCTGACCCGGCCCTTCATCGCGAAGCGGCCCGCGACCTGGCGCTGGGTCTCGGCGAGCAGCGAGACGCCCCACAGGGGCTGTTCGGCGAGCAGGTCGTCCATGCGGGAGCCGGTGCGCAGGCTCACCATCACCAGCGGCGGGTCCAGGGAGACGGACAGGAACGCCGTCGCGGTCATGCCCACGTCCTCGCCGCGCGGGCCGTCGTCGGGGTCGTGCGCGGTGACCAGCACGACACCGGCGGCCAGGCGGGACATGGCGGCGCGGAACTCCTCGTTGCTCACCCCCTCAGCATGGGGGATGGCGGCGGCAGCGGTGGCAGGGGTCGTCTGGAGCACACCCGTAACGCTAATGTCGGCCCTTCCACGCCCGCATCGGGCCAGGGAACCAGCCGGGTCCTAGGACCATGGGTGCAGCCGGCACGGCCGTTCCCACATTGGTTGTGTGTTCAAGAAAGCGAGGGTGTGCCCGTGGCGGACCCGTCCGACCCTTCATCCCCTGTTGTGACTTGAGTCACAGAGCCCGGTATTTGTTGACCCTCTGTACCGACTGGGCAGCTCGCTGTGATTCAGTGGCTCGGATACCGCAACAAGTACGCCAATCAGAAGCCTGGAGTTTTGCTGTCGAAGTCTCGGGGAGAGCAAGCGATGGAGACCGAGTCGGAGCCTTACGTCCGTCTTGCGACCCTGCGGCAGCTGCACCAGGTGGTCGCTGACCTCAACACGGCCCGCAGCCTGGCCGACACCCTGCAGACCGTCGCCGACGGCATCGTGGCCGGACTCGGGTACGAGCTGGCGTGCGTCAATCTCGTGCGCCCCGACGGCGATCTCGTCGTCGCCGCCTTCGCCGGCAGCGCCGCCGCCGAGGCCCTGATCACCGGCCGCGTCGGCTCCCGCGAGTCCTGGGAGCGGCGGCTGTCGATGGGCGAGGCGTGGGGCGAGCTCCGCTTCATCCCGCACACCGAGGGCTGGGTCCTGATCGAGGACGACGTCCCGCAGTGGCACACCGAGGGCCCCGAGCCCCGCTTCGAGGACGAGTGGCACCCCCAGGACCGGCTCTACGCGCCCATGTACGCGTCGGGCGGCGGGCGCGAGCTGCTCGGCGTGATCTCCGTGGACCGGCCCCGCAACGGGCGCCGGCCCGGCCCCTGGGGTCAGGAGGCCCTCCAGATGTACGCGTCGCAGGCCGCGATCGCGATCAGCAACGCCCGGCTGCGCGCCAACATGCAGCGCGCCCTGGTCCGCCTGGAGCGCGAGCAGCAGGCGCTGCGGGCCAGTGAGGAATCCTTCCGGCAGGCGTTCGAGTACGCGCCGAGCGGGATGGCGATCGCCGAGATGGGCGGCGACCAGCACGGGCGGCTGCTGCGGACCAACGACGCCCTGTGCCGGCTGCTGGGCCGGCCCGCCTCCGCGATGCGGCGCTACTCGTTCGCGGACCTCGTCCATCCCGAGGACGTCGGCACCCTGCTGCGGACCTCCGCCGAGGGCGGCCGCGCCGAGATCCGGCTGGGACGCAGGGACGGCACGTATGTATGGGTGTCGCTGCGCAACTCGGTGGTCGCCGACACCGCCGACGGGCCGCGCTTCCTGCTCACCCACGTCGAGGACATCGAGGACCGCAAGCGCCACGAGCTCCAGCTCGCGCACCGGGCCTCGCACGACGCGCTCACCGGACTGCCGAACAGCGCCGAGCTGCGGGCGCGCCTGAGCGCGCGGCTGTGCGAGCGGCCGCACGCGCCGTACGCGAGCGACATCCAGTCGCTCGACGCGGCGTACGAGGGCGACGGCGGCTTCGGCGCGGACGCCTTCGACTTCGGTGCGGTCGGCGGCCGGGCGTACGACCATCATGTGCACACCGTCGCCCCGGACGACGAGATCGACGACGGCACGAAGGGTCTCGCGGTGCTCTTCTGCGACCTGGACGGCTTCAAGTCGATCAACGACCGGTTCGGGCACCAGACCGGTGACGCCGTGCTGGTCGAGGTCGCGCGCCGGCTCACCACCGGCGTACGGGACGGGGACACGGTCGCGCGGCTCGGTGGGGACGAGTTCGTCGTGCTCGCCGACGGCCTCGGCGCCGCGGACGCCGCGGACCTGGCCGTGCGGCTGCGGAACGCGATCATCCTGCCGATCCGGGTCGGTGGCCGCGGGGTGCGGGTCGGAGCCAGCTTCGGCATCGGCTGGGCCAGCTGCGGGATGTCCGTGGAGGAGGTCCTGCAGTCCGCCGATCAGCGGATGTACGTCGAGAAGCGGTCCCGCTCCAAGGTGCACCGCCGGGCCGGATGAGGCGCAGGGCACCCATGGGGGCCACTGCGACCGGGTAGGCTCGCCGGGTCGGCGATGTGCTGACGAGATGGTGAGGAGTGACCGGTATGACGGCCGCGAACAACGGCGCGAGCACGCCCGAGGACGACGACCCGTTCGGCTACCTGTACGAGGACGGGCAGGCCGCGGGCGCCACACCGCCGGGACAGGGCCGCGGCTACGGCTATCCCGGTCCCGCCGCGCAGCCCGGCGTCCCGCGCACCTCCTACAACCAGGTCCGCACGGTCGGCGAGCGCCGCCAGTACGCCCAGCCGCCCGCCCAGCCGTTCCCCCAGCAGCAGCAGGGCTACGGCCAGCAGCCGACCGCCGCGTACGCCGCCCCCGAGACGTACCCAGGCGGTGCGCAGACCCGGCAGACCCAGGTCCCGCCCCCGCCGCGGGGCCGCGGCCGCGGCCCCAACACCAGGGGTCTGCTCATCGGCGCCATCGCGGTCGTCGCGGTCGTCCTGATCGGCATCGGCGCGGCGCTGCTGACGAGCGGCGGCGAGAAGAACGAAGCGGGCAACGAGCCCGGTGCGAGCACGAGCCCGACGGCGGCGGAGTCGGTCAAGCCGAGCGACGGTCCCTCGGACAAGCCCGAGGAGCCCGCCGAGCTGCCGAAGCAGGACGCGGCGACGCTGAAGCTGGGCGGCCCCGCGTCCGCGGCGAACAGCGTGCCGGGCGCCAAGGGCACCGGCGGCGGCTATGTGATGTTCAACGGCGAGGGCGGCTCGGCGAGCTGGTCCGTCGACGTGCCCGAGGCGGGCGCGTACACGATGTACATCACCTACAGCGTGCCCGGGAAGGATGCCAAGACGTCGCTGACGATCAACGGCGGCCAGCCCCGTGAGATCAACATGGCGAACTTCTCCAAGGCCGCCGAGGGCGACTGGGAGAAGGGGTGGACCAACACCTACGTCTTCGTGAACCTCGACAAGGGCAAGAACGACCTCAAGATCTCCTGCGAGCCGGGCAACCAGTGCGAGGCGTACCTGGACCAGGTCTGGCTGGAGGCCGGTCAGAAGCAGGGCTGAGCCCCAGGTCCGTACAGGTCCGTAGGAGAAGGGCTGAGCGCCCTCGATCCGTCACCGTCCCGGCCGTCGCCCCGCGATGGCCGGGACGACGTGTGAGAGGTGGCGGCTCACGCCGTTGCGGCGTGTGCGAGGGGCGGCCGGCTCAGGCCGTGGCGGCGTGTTCCGTCACCGTGATCTGCGGCAGGAGACTCTCGTACGCCGCCGCGTCGTACTCGCCCGCCGTGGGGGCCAGCACCGTGGCCGCCGACAGGGCGACCGCGCGGGCCAGGCGCGCGGGCCACGGGAGCCCGTCGACCAGGCCCGACAGCAGGCCGGCCACGGCCGAGTCGCCCGCACCGGTCGGATTGCCCCGGACGGCCGTGGGCGGGGACGCCTGCCAGATGCCGTCGGCGGTGGCCGCGACCAGGCCGTCGGGGCCGAGCGAGCCGACGACCGCGTGCGCGCCGCGGCGGCGGGCGTCGCGGGTGGCGCGCAGCGGTTCGCGTGAGCCGGTGAGCTGGGCCAGTTCGTCGGCGTTCGGCTTGATCAGGTCGGGGCGGGCGGCGATGCCGCGGCGCAGCGGTTCGCCGCTGGTGTCGAGCAGGACGGGCACGCCGGCGGCACGGGCGCGGCGGACCAGTTCGGCGTAGGCGCCGACATGGATGCCGGGAGGCAGGCTGCCGCAGAGCGCGACCGCGTCGGCCTCCGCGAGGAGGGACGCGTACGCGGCGAGGAACGCGGACCATTCCTCGGGCGTGACGGTCGGGCCCGGCTCGTTGAGCTGCGTGGTGTCGCCGCTCGCGTCGTCGACGACGGCGATGGTGCGGCGGGTGGTGCCCCCGACGGGGACGAACGCGTCGCGCGGGGCGAGCGGCGCGAGCATCTCGCGCAGCACGGCCCCGGTGCGGCCGCCGGCGAAGCCGGTGACGACGGTGTCGTGGCCGAGGGCGCTGAGCACGCGGGCGACGTTGACGCCCTTGCCGCCGGGACGTTCGCGGACCTCGCCGACGCGGTGCGTGGTGTGCGGGGTGAGAGCGGCGATCTTGTACGTGATGTCCAGGGCGGCATTGAGCGTGACCGTAAGGATCACTCGTCTGTACCCCCGGATAGCGCGCCTGCCGTACTCGTACGGGTCCTGATCATGCCAAACAGAAGGCGGTTGGCCCAAGACCTGGTGACCAACCGCCTTGCCGGGGTTTGGGTGGAAATCACACCACTTGTGGTGCAATCACCCATTCCCCGCGGCGCATGACGCCCTTGAGCGCGAACCCCTCGTCGAGGACGACCAGGTCCGCGTACTTGCCCGGCTCCAGCGAGCCGACCTCGTCGTACATGCCGAGCAGCTTCGCCGGATTGGCCGAGACGGCGGTCACGACGTCCGCGACCGGAATGCGGTCGACGGTGACGGCCCGCCTGAAGGCCGTGTCCAGGGTGAGTGTGGACCCGGCGATCGAGTCGCCCTCCACGAGCCGCGCGACGCCGTCCTTGACCTCGACCTCCAGCGGTCCGAGCTGGTAGCGGCCGTCGCCGAAGCCCGCCGCGTCCATCGCGTCGGTGATGAACGCGACCCGGCCCGCGCCCGCGCTGCGGAAGGCGAGCCGCAGGGCCGCCGGGTGGAGGTGGGTGCCGTCGTTGATGAGCTCGACGGTGACCCGTTCGTCCTCGAGCAGCGCGGCGATCGGTCCGGGGGCGCGGTGGCCGAGCGCGGGCATGGCGTTGAACAGGTGCGTGGCGACGGTTGCGCCGGCGTCGATCGCCGCACGGGTCTGGTCGTAGGTGGCGTCCGTGTGCCCGATCGCCGCGATGACGCCGTGCTCGGCCAGCAGCCGTACGGAGTCGATGCCGCCCGGCAGTTCGGTGGCGAGCGTCATCATCTTCGCGGTGCCGCGCGCCGCGTCGACCAGCTTGCGGACCTCGGCCGGGTCGGGGTCGCGCAGCAGCGCCTCGCTGTGGGCCCCCTTGCGGCAGGGCGAGATGAACGGGCCCTCGAAGTGGATGCCCGCGAGGTCGCCCTGCTCGACGAGCTCGGACAGGAAACCGGCCCGGTGTGCGAGGAAGTCCATGTCGCCGGTGACGGTGGAGGCGAGGAGGGTGGTCGTGCCGTGCTGCCGGTGGGTCAGCACGCCCCGCAGCACCTCGTCGGCGGTGCCGGAGGTGAAGGAGGCGCCGCCGCCGCCGTGGTTGTGGAGGTCCACGAAGCCGGGGACGATCCAGTGCCCGGACAGGTCGAGCGCGGGGGCGCCGCCGGGTGCGGAGGCGGCGATCCTCGTGCCCTCGACGGCGATCCGGCCGTTCTCCACGGTCCCGGTCGGCAGCACGACACGGGCTCCGGCGAGAACGGTGCTCGTGGTGCTTCCGGTGCTGGCGGCCATCAGGCGGTTACCTCCGTGGCGAGTAGATCCCAGGCGAGCAGTCCCGCGCCCAGGCATCCGGCGGTGTCCCCGAGGGCCGCCGGGACGATGTCGGGCAGCTGCTGGAACGTGACGCGTTCCTCGACGGCCGCCCGCAGCGGTGTGAACAAGGTTTCCCCGGCCTCGGCGAGGCCGCCACCGATGATCAGCATGCGGGGGTCCAGCAGGGTGAGCGCGGTGACGAGCCCGTCGGCGAGCGCGTCCACGGCCTCCTGCCAGACCCGCAGGGCCGCCGGGTCGCCCGACTCCACGGCCTTGGCACAGTCGGCGGCGTCGGCGCCCGGGTCGCCGGAGGCGGCGGCCCAGGCACGGGTGACGGCGGCGGCGGAGGCGAGGGTCTCCAGGCAGCCGCGCCGGCCGCAGCCGCACTCCGGGCCGCCGGGCCGTACGACGAGGTGGCCGATCTCGCCCGCGCAGCCGTGCGCGCCGGCCTCGATGGTCCCGTCGATGCCGATGGCGCCCGCGATGCCGGTGCCGAGCGGGACGAAGAGGAACCGGTCGGCGCCGCGGCCCGCTCCGATCCGGCCCTCGGCCAGGCCGCCGGTGCGGACGTCGTGGCCGAGGGCGACGGGTACGCCGTCGAGCCGCTCGACGAGCAGGTCACGGAGGGGGACGTCGCGCCAGCCGAGGTTAGCGGCGTAGACGGCGATGCCGCGTCCGGCGTCCACGATGCCGGGCACGGCGAGGCCGGCGGCCTCGGCGGGGCGGCCGAAGTGCGCCTGTCCGTACGCACGGAGGTCCGCGGCGAAATCGAGGATGGACGCGACGACGGCGTCGGCTCCCCGGTCCCGCCCGGTGGCCCGCCGTGCCTCGTGGAGCAGGGTCCCGTCCGCGCCGACCAGGGCGGCCTTCATACCGGTGCCGCCCACATCGAGGGCGATGACGTGTCTCACGGAGACAGTGTGGCGCGTCGACCGCAAACAGGTCTAGTCCAGTAGAGGGGATTGTTGTCGCGCCATACAAAACCGTTCCGCCGAACGGCGGCATACCGGGCGGGGTGTTGCGAAAGCGAGACCGGCAGAGGTGTAGACCTCATGAACGAACGTGGAAGAATCGGCTCTCGTCTCGCAGGACGTCATGGGGGACCGAACGGGGCAATTCGACAACGAACAGCAGAGGGTGGGGGAGTGCCGTGAAGCGGCCCTTCATAGGTCTGACCGCGGCAGTCGCCGCACTCGGCACGACGGTCGCACTCAGCGGCTGCGGCACCGGTTCCGACCGCGTCACCCTCAAGCTGGTCGCCGCCGACTACGACGTCGCCGGCGGCGAGAGCACCAAGACCTACTGGGCCGACCTCACCGCCGCGTTCGAGGCGAAGAACCCCGGCATCGAGGTCGAGGTCCAGATCGAGTCCTGGAACGACGTCGACCGCAAGGTCGCCGAGATGGTCGAGGCCGGCGAGGCCCCCGACATCGCGCAGATCGGCGCCTACGCCGACTACGCGGCCGCCGACAAGCTCTACTCCGCGGACCAGCTGCTCTCCATCCCCGTGCAGTCCAACTTCCTCGGCCCGCTCACCGAGGCGGGCGAGCAGAAGCTCACCCAGTACGGACTGCCCTTCGCCGCCTCGACCCGGCTGCTCTTCTACAACAAGGAGCTGTTCGCCGAAGCCGGCATCGAGGACGAGCCGAAGACCTGGGCCGACCTGGAGGAGGCCGCCCGGCAGCTGAAGGCCGGCACCGACGCCGCCTACCCCTTCGCCCTGCCGCTCGGCCCCGAGGAGGCCCAGGCCGAGACGATGATGTGGCTGCTCAGCGGCGGTGACGGCTACACGGACGCGGTCGACAAGTACGCGATCGACTCGCAGCGCAACATCGACACCTTCGCCTGGCTGAAGGACCACCTCGTCGAGGAGGGCCTCACCGGGCCGGTCGCTCCCGGCAAGCTCAACCGCAAGGACGCCTTCGCGGCGTTCACCCGTGGTGAGGTCGGCATGCTCAACGGCCACCCCTCCCTCATGCAGGCCGCCGAGAAGAAAGGCATCGAGGTCGGCAAGGTCGCCCTGCCGGGCCGGGACGGCGAGGCCAAGGCATCCATGGGCGTCGCCGACTGGATCATGGGCTTCAAGGAGAACGGGCACCGCGAGGAGATCGGCGCGTTCCTGGACTTCGTCTTCACCGACAAGAACGTCCTGGACTTCGCCGACCAGAACGACCTGCTCCCGGTGACCGTCTCCGCCTCCGAGGCGATGGAGCTGACCCCTGCGCACAAGGACCTGAAGGCGTTCCTCCAGGAGCTGCCGGGTTCGGTGCTCCCGCCCGTCGGCAAGACGTCGTGGGCCGCGGTCAGCGAGTCCATCAAGAAGAACATCGGCAAGGCGGTCGAGCCGGGCACCACCCCCGCGAGCGTCCTCGGCCGCATCGCCCGCGAGGCCGATGTGGCGGAGGCCGCGGAATAGTTCGCCGCGCCGGCCCCGACTGCCGCGCCCGTCCCGGCGGGTCGGCCCGGATGGGCCCGAGCACGTCCGCGCGGGGCGGGCGGGGGCCGATGTGGCCGAGCGTGTCCCCGAGCGCCTCTGTGCGGCGATAGGTTGGATCGTATGACCGACGAGCCCACGCTGACCGAGCGTGAGCGCGCCGTCCTAGGGGTGGAGCGACGGTCCTGGGCCGGGCCCGGGGCCAAGGAGCGGGCGATCAGGGAGCAGCTGGGGATGTCCCCGGTGCGCTACTACCAGCTCCTCAACGCCCTCCTCGACGACCCGCGCGCCCTCGCCCACGACCCTGTCACCGTCAACCGGCTTCGCCGTGTGAGGGACGCGCGGAGAAGTCGCCGATAGGGTCGGACACATGGGCAGCTCCCCGTATGCACACACCCTGCCGACGCCGTCCACCCCCGCAGGCCGCGACGGACTCGCGGCACTGCTCGACCGTCCTGCCGGAGCCGTCGTCGCGCTCGACTTCGACGGCACCCTCGCCGAGATCGTGCCCGACCCCGAGCAGGCCCGCGCCCACCCCGGCGTCGTGCCGGCGCTCGCCGCGCTCGCCCCGAAGGTCGCATCCGTCGCGGTGATCACCGGTCGGCCCGCCGGGGTCGCCGTGCGCTACGGAGGCTTCGCGGGCGTCGAGGGCCTCGACCACCTGGTGGTGCTCGGGCACTACGGCGCCGAGCGCTGGGACGCCGTCACCGGGACCGTGACCGCGCCCGCGCCCCACCCCGGTGTGGCCGCCGCCCGTGCGGAGCTGCCCGGCTTCCTCGACGGCCACGGTGCCTGGCACGGCACGTGGATCGAGGAGAAGGGCCGGTCCGTCGCCGTGCACACGCGCCGCGCGGACGATCCGCAGGGAGCGTACGAGGCCCTGCGCGAACCGCTCGCGGCGCTCGCCTCCCGCCACGGCCTGATCCTGGAACCGGGCCGCATGGTCCTGGAGCTGCGCCCCCCGGGCATGGACAAGGGCGTCGCGCTCGCGAAGTACGTGCGGGAGGTGGGCGCCACGGCCGTGCTCTACGCCGGGGACGACCTGGGTGACCTGCCGGCGTACGGTGCGGTCGAGAAGCTGCGGTCGGACGGGGTGCCGGGCCTGCTGGTGTGCAGCGGCACCGAGGTCCCGGAGCTGTCGTCCCGCGCGGACCTGGTGGTGCCGGGACCGGGCGCGGTGGCGTCGCTGCTGGCGGCGCTGTCGGAGCGGCTGTAGCCCTGCGGGGCCCTTTCCCCGGGGGCTCCGCCCCCGGACCCCCGCGCCTCAATCTCCCCCTGCGGCCTGGCAGCCGTGGGTGGGGCCCCCGGCGAAGCCAGGGGGAGTGCCCCCAGCGGGGCTGGATTTCGCTGCGCGAAATCAGCCCGTCCGGCGCTTGAGGACACCGCGCGCAGCGCGGTACCGGGTCCGGGCGGAGCCCGGTTTCGGGAGGGGGCGGGTAGGGGAACAGCCCCGCCCACACGCGGCCCCCGCCCACACGCGGCCCCGCCCACACGCGCCCCCGCCCACACGCGGCCCCGCCCACACACGGCGCCCCGCGCGCGGCTACCGCCGCAGGGCCTCCAGCTGGTCCAGGAACCAGCGGCGCGGTGGGAGCGACGTCGCCGACGACGACAGGCGCTTCGTGCGCTCCGCCCGCTCCGGCGCCGGCATCGTCAGCGCCGCGTGCAGCGCCTCCGCCGTGCCGGTCACGTCGTACGGGTTGATCGTGATCGCGTCCTCGCCCAGGTCCCAGTACGCCCCCGCCTCCCGGGACAGCACCAGCGCGCACCCCGCGTCCGAGACGACCGGGACCTCCTTGGCGACCAGGTTCATGCCGTCCCGGATGGGGTTGACGAGGGCCACGTCGGCCAGCCGGTACGCGGCGAGCGAGCGGGCGAAGTCGTCCTTGACGTGGACGACGACCGGGGTCCAGCCCGGGGTGCCGTACCGCTCGTTGATCTCGGCGGAGAGCCGGGAGACCTCGGCCGTGTAGTCCCGGTAGACCGCGAGGTCCTGCCGCGACGGGTAGGCGAGCGCGATGTGGACGACCCGCTCGCGCCACTCGGGGCGGGTCTCCAGCAGCTCCTCGTACGCCAGCAGACCGCGCACGATGTTCTTCGACAGCTCGGTCCGGTCGACGCGCACGATCGTCCTGCGGCCCTCGCCCACCTGCTCGCGCAGCTGCGCCATCCGCTCCTCCACGTCCGGCCGGTGCGCCCGCTCACGCAGGAAGTCCGCGTCGGCGCCGAGCCCGTGGACCCCGATCTCCGTCGTGCCGGTGCCCCCGGTGACCCGCTCGCAGCACGCGGCGAACGCGTCCGCCCATCGCCGGGTCAGGAAGCCGAGCCGGTCCGCGCCCAGCATCCCCCGCAGCAGCTCCTCGGCGACGTCGTCCGGCAGCAGCCCGAAGTAGTCGGCGGGCGCCCACGGGGTGTGCGAGAAGTGGCCGATCCGCAGGTCGGGGCGCAGCTGCCGGAGCATGCCCGGCACCAGCGCGAGGTGGTAGTCCTGCACGAGCACCGCCGCGCCCTCGGCGGCGTCGGCGGCCAGCGCCTCGGCGAAGGCGCGGTTGTAGGCCCGGTAGGCGTCCCACTGCCGACGGAACTCCCGGCCGAAAACCGGCTCCAGCGGGGTCTGGTACAGCATGTGGTGCACGAACCACAGCACTGAGTTCGCGATGCCGTTGTACGCGTCGGAGTGCAGCGCCGGGTCGATGGCGAGCATCCTGACGCCCGGCTCGCTCACCCCGCGCCGCACGGCCTCGCGGTCGCCGTCGCCGAGGGCGGCGCACACCCACAGCGACTGCGCGTCGGAGCCGATCGCGGAGAGGCCGGAGACGAGGCCGCCTCCGCCGCGGCGGGCGTCGAGCCCGCCCTTGCCGTCCGGTGAGTAGGAGACCGGGCCGCGGTTGGAAGCGACGAGGATCTGAGCAGCGTCGGTGACCATGTGGCGAACCTAGCCCGTCCCGCATTCCCTCAAACGTGCGTGCGGCCGTGCCGCGGGTCAGCGGTCACGGTTCCGGCCACGGGCCGCCGCGATCGCGACCGCGCCCGCCGCGCTCACGCTGAGCGCGACCCCGCCGAGCAGCCACAGCTGCTCGGCGGGGAAACCGGCGCCGGCCGGCTCACCGGTGTACCGCGGCCCCTCGGCGGCCAGGGCCGGTGCCGTGTCCCGGATCCCGTGCATGACGTCCATGAGGTCGGCGAGGTGCATGAGGTTCATACAGAGGAAAGTTAGACAAACTGAACACAAGGTCCGGCTTATGCCGCGCGACGCGCCGCGTACTCACCGATCTCGCGCATCGGCGGCCGCTCCTCGGTGTCCACCTGGTGGTTGCGCGGTACGAATCCGTGCTCGCCGCGCTCGAACTGGGTGAGCTCCGGCCGTACCAAGTGGCCGCGTGCCAGGCGCAGTTGAGCCGTGCGGTAGATCGTCGCCGCCATCCGGCCCAGCGCCTGCCCGTCCTGGTGGCGGTGCCGGCGCGTGCCCACGTCGACCTGCGCCAGCGCGTCGAGTCCCACCAGGTTGAGGGCGTCCACCAGCAGCCCCAGCTCCACTCCGTAGCCGACCGGGAAGGGCAGTTGCTCCAGCAGGGAGCGCCGGGCCGCGTACTCGCCGCCCAGCGGCTGGACGAAACCGGCCAGTTGCGGCCAGTGCAGATTCAGCAGCGGCCGCGCCACCAGCTCGGTCACCCGGCCGCCCTGAGCGGGCGCGCCCCCGAGCGGGCGGTCGTACATCGCCTTGACGAACTGCAGCTCGGGCTCGGTCAGCAACGGCCCGACGATCCCCGAGACGAAGTCCGCGGAGAAGTCGCGCAGATCCGCGTCGACGAAGCACACGATGTCACCGCTGGTCACCATCAGTGACCGCCAGAGCACCTCGCCCTTGCCAGGCACGGCCGGTATGTGCGGCAGGACGGCGTCCCGGTGGACCACCCGCGCGCCCGCCGCGGCGGCCACGTCCGCCGTGCGGTCGCCCGACGCCGAGTCGATCACCACCAGCTCGTCCACCAGCGGAACGGGGCCCGACATCAGCCCGTCGCGTATCGCGGAGACGATCTCCCCGACGGTCTCCTCCTCGTTCAGGGCCGGCAGCACGACGCTGACCGTGGTGTTCTTCTTGGCGGCCAGCAGCCGGCCGAGTGGGCGGTCGGCCACCGACCAGGACCGTCGGGCGAGCCAGCGCTCCACCTCATCCAGCACGTGATCTCCATCTCGCGGATCGGACGACCATCTCAAGCGTCCAGGGGTTCGGCTACAGTCTTGAACAACGCGCGTGACCGCCGCATGTCGGGGTCGCCGCGCGCGACAACCGAATACCGCTCATCCAGAGGGGCAGAGGGATACGGCCCGTTGAAGCCCCGGCAACCCTCCAGCCGATCTCTGCGCTCATCGCGCGAGGCTCACGGCTAGGGAAGGTGCCAATTCCGTCTCGCGGCGAGGTGCGTCGCGGGGAAGATGAGGAGAAAGGGCCTCGCCTCCATGGCTGTGCAGACTGTTGCCACCACCAACGAATCCGCCGATTCCACCGGATCCGTCGACCTGGGCCCCGCCTCCGGGCTCTCCTGCCGCGAGTGCGGCGAGCGGTTCGACCTCGGCCCGATCTTCGCGTGTGAGGTCTGTTTCGGGCCGCTCGAAGTCGCGTACGACGTGCCGAGCGGCGACCCGGAAGCCCTGCGCAAGCGGATCGAGTCCGGGCCCGAGAACATCTGGCGCTACGCCCCGCTGCTGCCCGTCCCGGCCGACGTCGCGGACAAGCCGAACCTGAACCCCGGCTGGACCAAGCTCGTCAAGGCCGACAACCTCGCCCGCGAGCTGGGCGTCGAGGCCGGCAAGCTGTTCGTCAAGGACGACTCCGGCAACCCGACGCACTCCTTCAAGGACCGTGTCGTCGCCCAGGCCCTGGAGGCAGCCCGCGCGTTCGGCTTCACCACCCTCTCGTGCTCCTCCACCGGCAACCTCGCGGGCGCCGTCGGCGCCGCGGCCGCCCGCGCCGGCTTCCGCTCCTGCGTGTTCATCCCGCACGACCTGGAGCAGGGCAAGGTCGTCATGGCCGCCGTGTACGGCGGTGAACTGGTCGGCATCGAGGGCAACTACGACGACGTCAACCGCTTCTGCTCGGAGCTCATCGGCGACCCGGCCGGCGAGGGCTGGGGCTTCGTGAACGTCAACCTCCGCCCGTACTACGCCGAGGGCTCCAAGACGCTCGCGTACGAGATCTGCGAGCAGCTCGGCTGGCGGCTGCCCGACCAGATCGTCATCCCGATCGCCTCCGGCTCCCAGCTCACCAAGATCGACAAGGGCCTGCAGGAGCTGATCAAGCTGGGTCTGGTCGAGGACAAGCCCTACAAGATCTTCGGCGCCCAGGCCGAGGGCTGCTCCCCGGTGTCCGTCGCCTTCAAGGCGGGCCAC
Source organism: Streptomyces sp. 5K101 (assembly GCF_046506645.1). Classification (NCBI taxonomy): domain Bacteria; kingdom Bacillati; phylum Actinomycetota; class Actinomycetes; order Kitasatosporales; family Streptomycetaceae; genus Streptomyces; species Streptomyces sp. 5K101. Next base: position 143,747 of record NZ_JBKFFO010000006.1, read on the forward strand.
GACGTGGTCAGGCCGCAGAAGCCCGACACCATCGCCAAGTCCCTCGCGATCGGCAACCCGGCCGACGGCCCGTACGTCCTGGACATCTGCCGCCGCACCGGCGGCGCGGTCGAGGACGTCACCGACGGGCAGATCGTGGACGCGATCAAGCTGCTCGCCCGCACGGAGGGCATCTTCACGGAGACCGCCGGCGGCACGACCCTCGGCGTGGCGAAGAAGCTGATCGAGGCCGGTGTCATCGACCCGTCCCTCACCACGGTCGTCGTCAACACGGGTGACGGCCTCAAGACCCTCGACGCGGTGGCGCCCACGACGGGTATGACCGCTGTCATCCGACCCAACCTGGACTCTTTCCGAGAGGCTGGCCTCGCATGAGCGTCAACGTCCGTATCCCCACCATCCTCCGCACGTACACGGGCGGTCAGGCCGAGGTTTCCGCAGAGGGCGCGACTCTGGCCGAGGTCATCGCGGACCTGGAGAAGAACCACACGGGCATCGCGGCCCGCGTCCTGGACGACCAGGGCAAGCTGCGCCGCTTCGTCAACGTGTACGTGAACGACGACGACGTCCGCTTCGAGCAGGGCCTCGAGACGGCGACGCCGGACGGTGCGGGCGTGTCGATCATCCCCGCCGTCGCCGGCGGCTGATCCCCTCCGCGTTACCCCGCGTTATCGGCATTGCCCCCTCCGCGAGAGAAGCGGAGGGGGTAATTCTGCATGGTTGAGCGCGGTAGAGTCTGGGAAGCCCCCTCCGCCGGCTGCCCGGCAATGCGTTCCCGCTCCACAAGAATGCGCCAAAGTAAGCGATCGAATTGCGCCGAAAGTCGCACTTTGCCGGGCCCGACTTGCCCCGGAATTCAATGAATTCGCATGGATCGGCCGATCGGCCCTGCCCAGATTTCTCGTCCGATTGACCTGTTGCGGAGGGCAGTTGGGCAGATACATTCAGCCGCGGTCGACGCGTTCCGGCGCACACCCCTCCTGCTGGGGTGAGGTCTGACCCGGGTCCGCGAAGTGCGGTCCTGTGCAAGGGCCAGTAATAGGGGAGTTAGGCATGGCTCAGGGCACCGTCAAGTGGTTCAACGCGGAGAAGGGGTACGGCTTCATCGCGGTCGACGGTGGTGCGGATGTTTTCGTCCACTACAGCGCGATCCAGATGGACGGATACCGCACCCTCGAAGAGGGTCAGCGAGTCGAGTTCGAGATCTCGCAGGGCCAGAAGGGTCCGCAGGCCGACATGGTCAAGCTCGCCGTCTGATCCGACTGATCCAGACGCGATCGGCCACCGGCGCACGCACGCCACGAGGGGTCCGCATCCCACAGACGGGGATGCGGGCCCCTCGTGCGTGCGCCGCGGCGGTCACCGTGAGCGTCAGGCGCTTGCACTCTCAGGGGTCGAGTGCTAATCATTGGCGTTAGCACTCTCCGAGTGAGAGTGACAGAACTTGGATCGGGTCGGTGAGGTCCGCAGGCCGGGTGGGGCAAGGAACCACGCGGCACGCAGACCGTCCGTCGCGGGCGCCGGATGCGATCCGAAGGCAATCCTCCCCCGCAGCTTCGCGCGGGGGGACCCCCATGTCCGGGAGGACACTTCACATGGCCAAGATCATCGCGTTCGACGAGGAGGCACGGCGCGGTCTCGAGCGCGGGATGAACCAGCTCGCCGACGCCGTCAAGGTCACCCTTGGTCCCAAGGGTCGCAACGTCGTCCTCGAGAAGAAGTGGGGCGCCCCCACGATCACCAACGATGGTGTGTCCATCGCCAAGGAGATCGAGCTCGAGGACCCGTACGAGAAGATCGGCGCCGAGCTGGTCAAGGAAGTCGCCAAGAAGACGGACGACGTCGCCGGTGACGGTACGACCACCGCGACCGTTCTCGCCCAGGCGCTCGTCCGCGAGGGTCTGCGCAACGTGGCCGCCGGCGCCAACCCGATGGCCCTCAAGCGCGGCATCGAGAAGGCCGTCGAGGCCGTCTCCGGCGCCCTGCTGGAGCAGGCGAAGGATGTCGAGACCAAGGAGCAGATCGCTTCCACGGCCTCCATCTCCGCCGCCGACACCCAGATCGGTGAGCTCATCGCCGAGGCCATGGACAAGGTCGGCAAGGAAGGCGTCATCACCGTCGAGGAGTCCCAGACCTTCGGTCTGGAGCTGGAGCTCACCGAGGGCATGCGCTTCGACAAGGGCTACATCTCGGCGTACTTCGCCACCGACATGGAGCGTATGGAGGCGTCCCTCGACGACCCGTACATCCTGATCGTCAACTCCAAGGTCGGCAACGTGAAGGACCTCCTTCCGCTGCTGGAGAAGGTCATGCAGTCCGGCAAGCCGCTGCTGATCATCGCCGAGGACGTCGAGGGCGAGGCCCTGTCCACGCTCGTCGTGAACAAGATCCGCGGCACCTTCAAGTCCGTCGCCGTCAAGGCCCCGGGCTTCGGCGACCGCCGCAAGGCCATGCTGAACGACATCGCCATCCTCACGGGCGGCACGGTCATCTCCGAGGAGGTCGGCCTCAAGCTCGAGAACGCCGGCCTGGACCTGCTGGGCCGCGCCCGCAAGGTCGTCATCACCAAGGACGAGACCACGATCGTCGACGGTGCCGGTGACAGCGACCAGGTCGCCGGTCGCGTCAACCAGATCCGCGCCGAGATCGAGAGCAGCGACTCGGACTACGACCGCGAGAAGCTCCAGGAGCGCCTCGCGAAGCTGGCCGGCGGCGTGGCCGTCATCAAGGCCGGCGCCGCGACCGAGGTCGAGCTCAAGGAGCGCAAGCACCGCATCGAGGACGCCGTCCGCAACGCGAAGGCGGCCGTCGAGGAGGGCATCGTCGCCGGTGGTGGCGTGGCGCTGCTCCAGGCTTCCTCGGTCTTCGAGAAGCTCGAGCTCCAGGGCGACGAGGCGACCGGCGCCAACGCCGTGAAGCTCGCGCTGGAGGCCCCGCTGAAGCAGATCGCCGTCAACGGTGGTCTCGAGGGCGGCGTCGTCGTCGAGAAGGTGCGCAACCTGGCCGTCGGCCACGGTCTGAACGCCGCGACCGGCGAGTACGTCGACATGATCGCCGAGGGCATCATCGACCCCGCGAAGGTCACCCGTTCCGCCCTGCAGAACGCGGCCTCCATCGCGGCGCTGTTCCTCACCACCGAGGCCGTCATCGCCGACAAGCCGGAGAAGGCCGCCGCGCCCGCCGGTGGCGGCATGCCGGGCGGTGACATGGACTTCTGATCCTTCACGGATCAGCAGTTCGCACGCTGTACGGACCGAGGGCGGCACCCCACTCCCAGGGGTGCCGCCCTCGGGCGTTCGCGGGGCCGGCCGCGGCCGTCCGTCCTCAGCGTTCGTAGTGGTACCGGCAGGCGGCGACGCGGATCTCGTCGTCGACGACTTTGTAGACGAGGCGGTGCTCGTCGGTGATGCGGCGGAACCAGTAGCCCTGGAAGCCGTGCTTCAAAGGTTCGGGCTTGCCGGTGCCCTCGTTGCCGTTGCGGGCGATGTCCTGGAGCAGGGTGTTGATCCGCTTGAGGACCCTGCGGTCCTGGGCCTGCCACCAGACGTAGTCCGCCCGACTGGACTCGTCCCACACGAAACGAACTTCATTCGGCAAGCTCCCGGACCGTGCCGCCGCCGTTCTCCAGGCGGTCGACGGACGCCAGCAGTCGGCGGGCGTTCTCGGGGCTGCGCAGCAGGTAGGCCGTCTCCTTCAGGGACTCGTACTCCGTGGGGGTGCGGCAAGCGCGGATCACCGGCCGCCGGCTGCCGGTGTGCGCCGCAGCCGTGCCAGTATCCATTTCCGGTGGGCGACCGACTTGGCGATCCCGAGCAGCCCGGTGACCCAGGCGATCACGCCGGCTCCCATGCCGAGCACGGCGTCGTAGATCGTGCGGGCCTCGGCCGCGGTCCCGAAGGACATCCAGAGGCCGAGCCCGCACGGCACGAAGGACAGCAGCAGCCAGGTCAGGCTGAGACCAGGTGCGCGCAGGCGGGCATCGAGGCCGGCGTCGCGGTCGAGCTCCAGCCACAGGTCCATCAGCTCGCGCACCTCCCGGTCACGTCGGACGCCGCGCACCACCACGAAGACGGCGGGCACCAGCGCCCCGAGGCCCAGGGGTACGAGCAACGGTGCCGGGATCAGCATCATGCGGTCGCCGTTCGGGCCAAGTCCCTGCAGTGGCAGGGTGAACGACGTCCAGCCCAGGAGTCCCAGCGTCCCCACGAGCCAGAGCAGGACCAGCCGCCCAAGCCCCAAACTGCGCTTCCGCAGCGCGTCGAGCGCGATTCGCCGGTCGGCGAGCAGGGCGGTCCGGTTGGGCCACGTGCTCATGGGTGGCGGAGGAAAGGGCGGATGGGGCACAGGGGATCCTCGAATGAGAATGCTCGGCGTCAGGCCCAACGCTACCGCGTGACCCGCGGACCCGACTCCGAGTGGACCGATCCTCGCCTGTTGACTGTTACCCACAGGCGAGCAGAAGTGACTGTTCCAGGTGTTGTTAGGGTGACGCAAGCGACCGGTATTGCTTGGCAGTTGACCGATATGCACGGGGGGGACGAATGGAGCAGCCCAGGCTCAAGGCGCAGCACGACAAGCTCACCGCCCTCGCCGACGACCTCGACGACATGCAGGGGTACCTCGACAAGCAGGTCAAGCGCATGGACGAGATCGTCGACAGCATCGAGGCCGGCTGGCGCGGCCCGTCCGCCACGGCGTACCGGGCGCTGCACCGGGGCGCAGCCGAGGACGCCGTGCGGATCCGGATGGTCATGCAGCGGCTCGAGCAGGCCGTCCGCCTCAGCCGACGGCTTCTCGCAGCAGGACCTCGACATCATGGAGCGCCTGCGAGCGGTCCAGGCCGGGGTGGACGTGGCCGGCGAGGCGCGCCGGCTCTCCACACCGAACCCGGAGGTTCCTGACGCGGCGCGCAGCAGGATCGCCGACTTCTGAGTACGGGGGAAACATGTCGGACGACGAGCACATAACCGTCAACTTCGCCACTCTGCAGCGTCTTTCGAGTGACCTCGAGGACATCCTCAAGAAGCTGAACGAAAGGCTGGACCTGCTCTACGGCCGGGTCGAGAAGCTCGTCCTGACCTGGGAGGGGGAGGCCCGTGAGGTCTTCGTCTACGAGCTCGACAAGTGGGACCGGTCGGCGGAGGACCTGCAGGCCGCCCAGGCCTGGCTGCACGAGGTCGTCACCAAGGGCCACATCAACTATGCGGCGGCGCACCAGGCGGTGCTGCGGAGCCGGGGCGCCCGCTGATGGCGGTCCGCAGCCGGGCGCACAGGGACCCGGCCAGAACGGCACCATCGACGTCAAGCCGTCCGATCTGTACCGGGTGTCCGGCGGAGTGGCGGCCCAGCAGTCACCCATGGACAAGGGCGCCAAGGAGCTCCTCGACAAGCTGAGGGAGTACCCGGACGCCGGCGGCTACGGCACCGCTCCGCAGGCCTTCGCGATTTCGTACGTCAAGGTGGGCAACCGCTTCCTCGACGTGTGGGCGAAGAGCGTCGTCAGCATCGGCGGCGCCGCGGTGGGCTTCACCGCCACGGCCAACAGCTACGCCAAGGCCGAGGCGGCCAACGACCCGACGGGCAAGACGAAGGCCGTCACCCAGCCGCTCCCCGTGGTCATCGAGAAGGTGCCGGACTACGGGTCCGTACCGAACCTCAAGTGGGGCGACGACGACGGCGGCGACGACATCGAAAGGTCGTTGCTCGAGTGGGTCCCGGAGCCCGTGCGGGAGGCCTGCGCCCCATCGTGAAGCACGCCTTCCGGATGGGAAAGGTCGCCGAGGTCTACCCGTATCCCCAGCAGCACTATCTCAACTCGCTGTCCAAGGCCTGGATGGCGATGACCATGCCCCTCTCCCTGGCCGAGAGCGCGCTGACCGGGAACGTCAGCAGCATCACCCAGCAGAGCAACAGCGAATGGCACAACGCCATGCGCCAGTTCTGCAGTTCGCTGTGGGGCACGACGGCATGGGGCAAGAACACCGCGGGCTACCAGTGGAAGCACGACTCGGCCTCCTCGCAGACCGCCACGCACCCGGTGATGACCGTCCTCTTCGACACCGCACAGAAGGTCAGCGACCTCCTGTACCAGTTCGCCGAGGCGGCCGTCTACCTCAACCATGAGGTGTGGGAGGTCTACAAGGCCGCGATTCGCGAGGCGATCCCCAAGGTCGAGGTGAACCTCAAGGACGGCGTCGGAATGGACGACCTCAAGGGGCTCGTCAAGGGCGTCGCGAAGGGCGTGGCCAAGGGAGCGAGCCAGCTCGGTGCGGGCATCGTCCTCAACATCGACACAGCGAAGCTGAACGCGATCGTCACCGAGTACAACCGGCGGGTCAATGCGCTGGTGCCTCAGCTGGACGCGCTCATGGGGCCGCTCGACGAGGCCTACCGCAGCGCCCCCAAATTCGAGGCGCAGGAGGCGCGGGCGCAGGCGTTCGGCAGGAGGGCGCTCAACGAGTTCAAGAAGGAACACCAGTGGACCAACCCTGAGGACACCAAAAACGGCATCTACAAGGTCGACCTCGCCGAATCCGAGTGGATGAACAAGGGCCATACCCTCGACAAGCATGTGGGTAAGACCGACGAGCAACTCGCACAGCGCCTGCGGGATCAGAGCCAGCCGCCCACGCCGAGTTGGCCGCACAACAAGCCGACCATCGCCGCGGCTTCGACGTTCGAGAACGCCGAGAGGGCCCAGGAACTGACGCAACACAACGTCAATCAGAATTCCCAGGCCATCAAGGCATGGTTGGAAGGTCCGCCTCCGCCTACAAACGGCAGCAGGCCCGAGGCGTTCGACGGGACGGCGCCAAATGGCGAGTACAGTGGGCGCAGCGTTTCCAAGCAGCCTGTCGATCCCAACGATCCGATGAGCGGATACAAGGAGGGCGGCCTCAACGCCAAGGCCGTCCCGGTCACCGGGATCAGGACCGTGCTTAAGTACGATGACTCTCTGGACCCGCCCTTCGTGGTCCTCACGTCGATGCCGATCCCCTGACAGAACCACGGAACCTGTGATGAATACGCCCTCACAGCAGGACTGGGAAGCGGCGGTGCTGCGTCTCTTCGAGGACGAGTACGCATTCGTGGCCGTTGGCCCACGACGTCATGCGGACTGGCGTACGGATGTGCTGGCCGTCATGGCACGCGCTGTGGACGACCCGCGCGGCTGGATGACATTGGACTCGGACAAAGAGGAGAACGCGGCAGACGCAGGACGCGGTGCTTCTTTCCCTTTTGTCGTCTCAGCGGAAGCGCGGCTCGGGGCAATTCTTCACCAGGTTGCTCTGGATTCGGCGGCCCAGTTGCTCGTGGCGCTGACCGACGAATGGTTCCAGGCAAAGAACATCCGGGATTTCCCCGAACGCAAAGAAGGGTTGCTGTCAGACGCGCGTACGTTGCTTGCGCGATTTGATCCCGACTGCACATGCTATACGCCGGCTGGAAACGCGAGCACCGACCGGAACGCAGACTTCTTGCACAATGTCACTGGCGGGTTCGGAGTCACCGACTATTTGTCGGATCTGGGGCTCGTTGTTGTGTCTCCCACGGAGGTCGGCGTCGTCTGGCGGTTCAACACATACTGAGCGTCCCAAGCCGAAGGACACAAGCATGCGCACCCGCTCCTCCACCTACCCCGATCGCGAAACCGCCCAATGGGCCACTCAGCAGGTCGTCACAACGAGCAGGCCATCCACCGGTGGCTGGCCCAGGACACCCGGCCGCGCCTGACGATCGAGGCCGCGTGGCCGTCCCGGGACGAGCCGGTTGGCCGCGTACTGCTGCAGGCGATGATGCTCGCCGGGCGCGAGCCCGTGGACGTACGGGCCGCGCGGGTCGTGCTGCGGCGCGAGCCGGCGAGTCCGCACGGCTTCGTCGTGCACGCCACCTTCCCCGTCTACCTCTAGGAATGCGCCGCCGTGTCCATGAAGCCTCTCGAATTCGACCGTCGCTACGGCGAGTTGGACCAGGTGATAAGCGCCTACGCCGGCCAGTCGGCAGACGACGCGGAGGACGTGCCGAGTGAGGCGCTCCAGGCCTACCTGCGCCACACCTGGCACACCCGCCCCTGGGCCCTGGGCGTCGCCGAGCAGCAGGTCCGCGAGTACGCCCGCAACCCGCCCGGCCGGCTCCGGATGCGCCTCGGCGAGTTCTACCCGGTACCGGACGTCGGACTGCCCGACTCGGAGATCCAGGACTGGCTCTTCCGTATCGCCGACCACATCAAACGGTCCATCGAGGGAGGTGACGTCCCGCGTCCGGTTACGCCCGGCACTCATTGGGAGTGGCGTACCCGTTTCCCCGAACTCGCACAGTTTCTCGGCGGCTGGTTCTCCCAGGACATGCCGGACGAGTTCGCCGACCACGATGCGGCAGTTCGTGACTACTCCGAGTCCACGGACCCGCAGCTCGTGGTCCGCCTCGTCGGCGAGCTGAACGAGCTCCTCGCCCTCGACCTGGATGACGCCGACTACGCTCTGGGGTTGGCGGAGCTGGGCATGGAAGTCGATCCGCCGGCTCCGTATGCCCCGAGCGCCTGGCTCGCCCTGGTCGCCGACCGCCTCGCCGTCCCGCGGGCGGACTACCGGCCGCCGGCGTAGTCCTTGAGCTTCTCGGTGTGAGAGTGATGTTCACGGGGTGGGGGAGTTCGGCCGTCTCGCCGTAACCGTAGGTCCGCGCGAGGTGGTAGAAGCCCTCTCTGGGCTCGCTGTGGACGACGACGGTGTGGGAGTCGCGGTCGACCAGGAGGTAGACGGGGATCTCGGCCCGCGCGTATCCGTCGCGCTTCTCGACCCGGTCGCGTCGTTCGGTGTCGTGGTCGTGCGAGGTGGTCTCGGCGGTCATGAGCACCCCGTCTGTGCCTGACCACTCGCCGTGCCCGGCGAAGTGGGCCGACGGTGCGAGCGTGCCGTCCGGGCGGCAGCGACCCTTGCGGTAGCCCTCGATCACGAGTCCACGTTCGGTGTCCTCTCGGGTGGGCGCGATGCCGCCGCTCGCGCCTCGGCCGCCAGGGCGCGGACGCGGGCGGGTGGGAGCGTCGGCGGTGGGGCCGACCGCGTCCCTCGGCAGTGGGTGCACTTGCCCGACCGCAGGTCCCCCGCCCCGGCCGGCCGGCCGCACTCGCCGCATTCCAGGATGCGTACGGGGCGGGGCTTCGGCGGCGGCGCGGGCGGGAGCTTGTCGACGAGGCGGCGGCGGGCGAGCGCGGCCGGGTGGTGGACCGGGACCGGTAGCCAGGTCGTGAGGGCGTGCAGCACCTGCCGTTCGGTGGCCTCCCGCGAGAACCACTCCTCCACCAGCGACGCGAGGGCCGTGCAGTCCGCGTGGGACAGCGACATCACCGGGTTCTCCCGCCCGAGGGCGGCGAGCAGGATGTACGCGCGGGAGCGGGTGGGCCGGGGCGGCCGTTCCTCCGGCACGTCGCCCCGCTGGTACGCCGCCCACCATGCGTCGTTCCGCGCGGTACGGGACCACCACGTGCGGGTGACCCACTGTGTGCTGCCCGAGGCGACCGTGACCGACTCCAGGCCGCGTCGCAGATGTCCAGCCGCGATCAGGTGGTTGAGCGCCTTTCCGACTGCCGTCTGGCCGTACGGGGTGTACTTGGCCAGCGTCTTCACGGAGATGTCGCTGTTGTCCGGCAGCCGGTCGATGTACGCGGCGATCGCCCCCACGCGGGGCGGGAGATGCGTGAAGTCGTCGGCCCTACGGGGAAGTTGGTCGAAAACCGTCCGTTTGCCGTAGCCGGGGTTGGCGAGGGGATGCGGGGCAGCACTAAAGTGGCCGTCAGCCATGGGATCGCTCGATTCGATCTCGTTGGTCAGACCCCGCAGGTGTTCCCGCACCTGTCGGGGGTTGTTCGTTTATCGGAACGCCAGAGCGCGATGACGCTCCGTGGCAAGTCGGTCGCGGAAAGTCCGCGTGCATGCCAACCGGCGGGGCGGAAGGGTGGGTTGAGGCCCTTCCTTCCCTTCCGCAGAAAAGGCGCTCGGCTCTCGACGCCCGAGATCCGGGACGGTTAAGCGCGCTTCAGGTCCGCGACGAACATCGACCAGGCGGCGGCCGGGAAGATCAGGTGCGGGCCGTCGGGGTTCTTGGAGTCGCGGACGGGGACGATGTCAGGGTGGCCGTCGCCGACTTCGAGGCACTCACCCCCGCTGCCGCCGCTGTAGCTGGACTTGCGCCAGGCGGACGCCGTCAGGTCGTACTCAGGGCTGCTGGTCTCCATGCGCGTCATCCTCCGCCACTGACTCGATCAGGGCCAAGGACGTTTCCGGCGACAGCGCGCTGGCCCTGACGAGATCGTAGGTCAGTGCGTGGCGGGTGACAGTGGCCGGATCGTCCTCCAACTGTCCTGATCCCAGGCCCTGAAGATAGGCGAGTGGCGGTGCGTCGGGAAAGGTCATCAGCTTGATCGGTCCTTCCAAAGACGCGTGCGCGCCCGCGTCGAACGTCAGCACCTGCACGATGATCCGGCGTCGCCGAGCCAGGTCCGCCACATGTCGCAGCGCCGCCTTCGTTCCCTCGACCTTTCGGCGCAACACCGCCTCGTCCAGCACCGTCCACAACAACGGCTTTGTTGGATCGGCGAGCAGACGCGCGCGGTCCAGTCTCGCCTCCACCAGATCGTTGATCGCCTCCTCCGTCGCCGTCGGGTCATACGCCCGGAACACCGCCCGCGCGTACGCCTCCGTCTGCAACAGCCCCGGGATGAGCAGCGGCTCGTAGACGCGGATCGTCTCCGCCATCGCCTCCGCCTCCGCCGCCTCCGCGAAGTGGTCCGGGTAGCGCGACTTGCCGGACACCTCGCAGTTGCGCGCGAAGAAGTCGTCCGTGTCCAACACCTCGTCCAGTTGGACCGCGTGCTCGCGGAGGATGCGGCGCGTGCCCGCCTCCATCTGGCCGATGTACGAGCCGCTCACGAACAGCGGGCGGCCCAACTCGTCCTGCGTGAGGCCGGCTTTCATGCGGGCGTGGCGCAGTTCCGCGCCGAGCAGCGCCCTGGGGGACGTGGACGGGTCGAGATCCTTGGGTCCGGGCATGGTGCAACTCCTGGATCAGCAGGTCGCGTTGTTGGGCCGCCGTCTCTTCCCAGGCTAGCGAGGCTCGGACACGCTGGGTGAGGAAAGCGAACACGCAGTGGTGGAGGTGCCAGGCATGGGGCAGGTCGTGCGTTCGGCGGAGCGGCTGCGGGCCGCCGAGGAGGTGGTTGCCCAGCTCAGGGACGGGCTCGGCGTGGTGTCGGTGACACTGCCGTCGCTGCGGGTCGACCCCGTCACGCTGGCGAGCGACATGGCGTATCCACTGGTGGACCTGGGGCGCTGCAACCTCGACACGGCACTGCGGCTGGCCGCCGTCCTGCAGGGGCTGGAGAAGTGACGGCCGACGTCCCGGAGCTCGGGGAGTACGCCGTCGACACGCGCGACGGGCGGGTGGGCGTGGTGATGGGGTGCGTCGGGACGTACGTGCAGCTGCGCCCGCCGGGTGGAGGCCGGGAGTGGGACTGTCCGCCCGGGGACGTACGGCCTGCCCTGCCCGGTGACGTCCTGCGCGCCCGGGTGCGGGAGCGCAACGCGGCGGGACGGTTGCCGTAGCAGTCAGGAGTTGCGCCAGAGCTGTGCCGTGTCCGAGGGGTTGCAGGCGGCCGACTCGAAGCCGATGGAGCTGGGCATCGCGAGGCAGGTCCGGTCGGCCACGTTCTGCAGGGTGTGCCCGTTCGGCTTCGTCGCGGTGACCCGCCAGGCCTGGGCCTCGGAGCCGTTGCAGTCCACGATCGCGATCCCCGCGTAGCTCCGGGACTCGATACAACGGCCGGTGCCCCGGCTGACCAGCCGGAATGTGGTGCCCGAGATCGGTTCGTACGTCCACCGGTAATTCATGGTGGTCCCGTTGCCCGAGGGTGCGCCGCACACCGAGTTGGAGACGGACGAGCCCGAGTAGGCGGAGTACGAGTCCGCCAGGCACCGGCCCGTCGACGCGCCCCTGAGCAGGTGAGTCCCCGAGGGCGCGGGCTGGGCGGCCGGGGGCTTCTCGCCGCCCCCGCTGCCGGAGTTGCCGTCGAGGGTCAGCATGACGTTGGAGGGCTTCAGGTCGCGGTGCACCATGTCGGCGGCGTGCACGGCCCGCAGGCCGTCCGCCGCGTCGCGGAGCAGCCGCCAGAGGCTGTCGACGGGCAGCGGGCCGCCGTGCAGGCGCAGCGCTTCGCTCAGCGTGACGCCGGGGATGTACTCGGTGGCGAACCACGGCGGCCGGGTGACGCGGTCACTGGCGAGCAGGCGCGCGCTGACCACGGCGGGCAGCCTTGCCAGGTTGTCGAGTTCGTGCCCGAAGTGGCGGAGGAAGTTCTGGTCCTCGGCCAGGGCGGGCAGCACCTGTTTGACCGCGGCGTACTGCCCCGCCGCCGTACCGAGGTAGACCCGGCCCATGCCGCCCGAGCCGAGGACGCCGAGGAGTGCGAACGAGCCGATCCGGCGCGGATCGCCCGGATCCAGAGACGTCGCCCCGCTGCCGCTCACGTCGAAGTGACCTTCTAATCCCCCGCGCATGGCCGACAGGCTAGCGGAGACCGGTTCGGTTTCCCCATCCTTCTAGAACGTCATGGCGGGCCGGTCCGCGCCGCCCCATGGCCACGGCAACGGCCAGGTACGGCAGGCTCAGCAGCGCGAAGACCACGCCGTGCGACGCGTGCTGCGACAGCGCCGCGTACGCGCCGTAGGCGACCAGGGACGCGAGGCTCGTGCCGAGGCCGGTCAGCGAGGTGACCGTCGCGCGGCTCGGGCCGATGATCGCCGCCTGGAGGCGTGCGTCGGCGAGTACGTCCGCCAGTTGGAAGACGAGGAACGCGGCACCGACCAGGACGAAACCGAAGGGCGTGCCCGACAGCGCGCCCGCGCCGAGCGCGCACGCCGCGGCGGCGACCAGCGTGCCGAGCGCACGCGCGGAGAGCCGTTCGCCCGCGGTCACCAGCAGCGAGCCGGCCGTCACGCCGACCCACACCACCAGCACGAGCAGCGGAACGGTCTCGGTCGCCACCCCCGTGGACGCGGCCAGCAGCGGCACGTACTCGTCGAGGACTCCCCACAGCGAGGTGATCACGACGGCGAGCACCATCGTGTGCCGGACGGGCCGGCTGCCGCGCACCTCGAACAGGCCGGCGCGCAGTGTCGCCAGGTAGCCAGGTCCCTCAGTGCCCTTCGCGCGGGTGCGGTCCCGGTGCTCGGGCAGCGTCGCGCCGGCCGCGGCGCACAGCACGCAGGCGCCGATGCTCGCGCCCCACACCAGGGCGTGACCGCCGAGGGCGAGGGCCGGGGCCGCGGCTGCGGTGGCGAAGGCCGTCGCGGCCATGCCCACGGCGGCCGCCCGGCCCATGACCCTGCCGTACCGGTCGGCGGCGCCGAGCCGTTCCAGCTCGTCGTGGACCAGGGCCTCCGTCGAGCCCGAGCGCAGGGCACTGCCGACGGCCCAGAGCGTGAACCCGGCGGCGTAGGCGGCGTATGACGGTGTGACGGCCCACAGCGCGAAGCCGGCGCCGGTCAGCAGCGGGCCGACGACCATGAGGGCCCGGCGCGAGACCGTGTCGGCCCAGACGCCCGACGGGACCTCGACCAGCAGGCCGACGACGCACCAGATGGCGAACAGGGACGAGATGTCGGCGGTGGTCAGGCCGTTCTCGGCGAACAGCAGCGCGTACAGCGGATAGAGCAGGACGAAGTCCTTGAACCCCGCGTAGGCGTAGAGCTTTCGCTCCAGGCAGCGGACGCGGGTGTCGGGCGGGCACGGCGAAGCGGTGAGCATGGTGTGTGGTCCTTCTGCGGAACGGACGGGGACGCCGGGTGCTCACCCGTGCGGCGGCCCGCGACAGCCCGTTCCGGGACCTGCTGCCGTGGATCAATGTCGTCGTCGGCTCATACGGTCGAGGGTACGCCGTTGTGTGCGTTCACGCGCCCCAGTTCCGCATCCGCCGTGATTCCGCCGGGAGTTGACTCTGCCCCGGGATTCAGCAGGATCGTCACCGCGTCACACACCGCAGGGAGGATCGGGCGTGAGCTTCGGGGGACACAATCCGTACGGTCCGACGTGGCAGCCGAACGGGGGGCAGCCGCCCCCGCACCCCTTTGTGCCGCCGCCGTACCGGCCGCCCGCCACCACGCTGCGGCAGCGGTTCCGCGAGGACGAGTGGCCGCCGCTGCGGGAGGTGAGAAGCCGGATCCCGATCCCCGGCTGTGTGTGGGTCCCCCTCCTCTTCTGCGTCTGGCCGGCGCTCCTCCTGGTGATCTGCTACCCCATAGCCCGCTCGGCGCGGCGGAGGGCCCGCTCGGTCTTCCCCGCGCACAGCCACCGCCGCATCCAGGACCGGGGCGTCCTGCGGGCAGAAGATCCGCGCCTGGATCGCGATCGCCGCATCCGTCGCCATCCTGGCCGCGTACGGCACCGAGGCGGACTGGTCGCAGGCGCAGGACCAGGTGCTCTTCCGGCTCGCGGTCACGCCCTGGCTGCTGCTGCGCACCGCCCCAGTCGTGATCGCCGTCCTGTTCCGCCTCGCGCCCGCCCACGCGCGGCCGGCGATGCGCGCGCGGGTGCGCCCCGCCGTCCGCCTGGCGCTGCGGTACTTCGGCGCCTTCACCGCTGTGCCGGTCCTGTTCGCGGGCGTCATCCTCCTCAGCCGGGCCATGCCCGACGGCGAGGTCAACGTACTGATCACCTTTGCGCTGCTCCTGCCGGTCGTGTGGCTGCTGTTCTTCGTGGTCTTCGCGTCGTCGACGGTCGTCCGGGGCGCGTTCGAGACCGCCGAGATCCACGCCGCGCTCCGCGCCCTGCTGACGGGCGTGCTGGTGCGGGAGCTCGCGGCGATCAACCTGGTGACGGCGGGCATGCCGCCCGGCCCGCCGCTCGTCCGGATCTGCGCCGTGATCGGCGGCCCGGCATCGGTGTCGGCGGTGGCGTGGTGGGAGATCGGCCGCCTGCGCAGGCGGTACGGAGTGACGTTTGGGGGCCGGGCCGCGTGAGGCGTTCCGAAGGACGGCGGTCACCTGCGGGTGAAGGTGCCCAGGCCGTTCTCGTCGAGGCTTTCCACCGTCACCCGCGACGCCCGGCCGTCGTCGCCGACGGTGAACGTGACTCCCGTGCGGCCGACCGCGTTCTCGCCCACCGTCTCGAAGCTGAAGGTGTCACCGCTGTAGTGGGTGAGCGCGAAACGAAGGGGCTTCGGCCCCAGGTTCAATGACAGTTCGCCGTTGTCGGCGGTGACCGTCAGCGGACCGTAGTAGTCGTTGCGGTACGTCCCGGTGTACGCGTCGTCGGCCCTGGCGTCCGTGGCACCCGGCGGCGGCTTCGTGTAGTCGGTGGGGGAGCGGCCGGCCTGTTCCTCCTTCTCGTAGAGCTGGGCGACCAGGGGGAGCCAGTCCTGCGTCGGCCTGCCGTGCTGTGCCGTGTCGAAGAAGTTCAGGGCGACGGAGTCGGCGAGACCCACCGGCTTGCCGTTGGTGAGCACGACGATGCCGAGCTGCTCGGCCGGCACCATCGTCACGCTGGTGTTCGCGCCGAGCTCGAACGCGCCGGAGTGGCTCAGGCGCAGGCGGCCCTGGTCGGTGTAACCGACATTCCAGCCGAGGCCGTAGAAGCCGGTCCGGTCCGTCGGGGAAGCGGGCGGCTGCGAGACGATCTCGGGCAGGTGGGTGCGCTGCAGCTGCTCGGCGGGGACGATCTGCTCGTCCCCGAGCCTGCCGTTGGCGAGTTGCAGGCGCAGCCACCGCGCCATGTCGCGCGCCGTGGAACTGACCCCGCCGGCCGGGGCCTGGGCGTCGGCGTCGCGGACGAACCTCGCCTCCCACTCGCCCCTTGCCTTCTCCACGTGGGTGACCGCCTTGTTCGTGGCCTTCTCGTAGTCGGCGAAGGACGAGCTGGTCGCCGTCATCCCGGCCGGCCGGTACAGCGAGTCCTCGGCCAGCTTCTCCCACGTCGTGCCCTTCGCGTCGGCGACCGCCTCGGCCGCCGCGGTGAATCCGAAGTTGGTGTACGCGTAACTCGCGCGGAACGGCGACAGCGGCTCGAACTGCAGGTGGCCGAGGATGTACTGCCGGTCGTAGCCGAGGTCTTCGAGCAGGTCACCGGCGTGGTCGGGCAGCCCGCTGCGGTGCGACAGCAGATCGGCGACCGTCACGTGCCGCGTCACCCACGGGTCCTTGAGGCCGAAGCCGGGCAGATGCCGGGTCACGGGGGTGCCCCAGTCGATGGCCTTGTCGCCCACCGCGTCGGCGACGACGGTCGAGGTGATCGGCTTCGACAGGCTGGCGAGCTGGAACACCGTGTCCGGGGACACGGCGCCGGCCTTGCCGACCTCACGCTCGCCGAAGCCCTTCAGGTACACGACCTTGTCCTTGTGGACGACGGCCACCGCGACGCCCGGTACGCCGGTCCTCTCCATGCCCGCCCGGATCTGCCCGTCGAGCTTGGCGACGGCGTCGGCCACCTGCTTGTCCGTGAGCGCCGGGGCCTCGGCCCGGTGGGCGGCCGGAGACGGGTGCGGCGAGCCGGCCGTGGCCGTCGCCGGGTACGCGGCCGCCATCAACGAGGCCAGACCTGCCGCGGCGTACACGCGCGGCCTGCGCCTGCGGTGCCTTCCGTGCCGTCGGACACCCATGCGTTCCATTCAACGCCCGGTGGCCGCATCTGTCGCGCGGGCCGGATCCGCCGCGGGTGCGGGACGCGGACCCGGGCGGCGGGCCCACAGCAGCGCTCCCGCGCACAGGACCGCGCCGCCCAGGAGCCACGGGGGCGGGCCGGCCGGAAGGCTGCCCGCGACCACACCGGCCAGTGCGCCGACCGACTGGAGGGCGAGGGACTGCACGGACAGGGCCGTGGCGCGGACGGTGCTGTCGACGCGGCGGTGCAGCAGGTCGTTCTCGTTGGGGCCCGCCGAGCCGAGGCCGAGATAAACCAGGCCGTAGCCGAGGGCGGCGAGCCCGAGGGCCACCGGGCCGTCCGACGCGGCCGACACGGCCGTAGGGGCCGTCGCGCCGAGCAGGATCAGACCGGCGGCGCTCAGCCCGATGCTCGCGAGCACCGCGTGCTCACTGCTGCCCGTCAGGCGGGCGGCCAGGGGCGCGAAGTGGCTGCCGATCGCGGTGCAGACGAACCCCGCGCAGGCCAGCGCCGCGAACAGCACGGCACCGGACTCGGGCGCGCCCGTCAGGGCGGCGGCCCGGCCCGGGGTGAGCAGCTCGATGGTGGCCAGACCGGCACCGGCCGCGCCGGCCGTGAGCAGGAGCCGCCGGACCACGGCGTCCCCCGCGCCCAGGCGCAGTCCGCCGAGCACGGTGGCGGGTACGCCGCGGAGCACGGCGAGCAGCGTGGTGCGGGGCCGGGGCGGCTCGGGGAGGGCCAGCAGGACGTACGCGACGTAGCCGACGCCGACGGCCGCGCCGGGCAGGGCCGGGGCGGAGAGCGGCAGCAGCAGGCCGCCGGTGGCCGCGCCGAGGTCGGGGCCGCGGCGGAGGAGGAGCGGCAGCCCGCCGCCGACGAGGGTGCCGGCGGCCAGCGCGACGGCGCAGGCGGTGCCCGCGCGGGCGAGCCCGGTGCGCAGCTCGGCGTCCGGGCCGGAGTGGCACTGGACCGTGTCGACGTACCAGGCCTCCGCGGGGCCGCTGGACAGGCGCGGCCCAAGCCCATCAGGAGCATGGCGACGGCGAGCGTCCAGACGGTGGTGCCGAGCGCGAGCACCGTCAGGGCGGCGGCGTTGAGCAGCCCGGCGGCGGCGAGGACGGGCCGGCGGCCGACGACGTCGGCGAGGCCGCCGGTGGGCAGCTCCATGGCGGAGACGGTGAGCGAATGGACGGCGAAGAGCACGGCGACGACGGCGAGGCTCATGCCGCGCTCGGTCAAGAGCAGGACCTGGGAGGGGATGTAGAGGCCGACCGGGAGCCAGAAGAGCCCGGTGGCGGCGACGAAGCGACGGCGGGCGGAACGGGGGTCGAGAACCGTCACGGGTGTTCCTCCCCGGCGACGGGCTCCTCCCCGGAGAGGGGCAGTCCGGCGGTGACGAGCACGACCTGCCGGGCCCGGGGGTCGCTCGCGTCACGGGCGGCGAGCTCGGTCGCCGCGCGGTCGAGCGTCGCCCACAGTTCGGCCAGGGACTCGGGGGTCAGGCGCAGCGCGAGGTCGGTGATGCCGGACGGCTCCAGCCACTCCTCGCCCAGCCGCCCGGCCTCGATGTCCGCACGGTGGCGGGCCAGGGACCGCTCCAGGTGGTCGAGCTGGGCGCGGCGGGCCGCGTCGACGAAGGCCCGGCTCTCGTCGCCGTCCGCCATGGCGGCGTTGGACCAGCTGGTCACGTCGTGCAGGGCCCGCCAGCGCCGCTCCCGGCCGTCGCGGCTGCCGGCCTCTTCGATGAAGGCGTACTTGGCGAGGGCGCGCAGATGGTAGCTGGTCGACGCGGACGACTCGCCGGTGCGCAGGGCGAGTTCGCTGGCGGTCCCGGGGCCGTCCTGGCGCAGCATCCCGAGCAGCCGGATGCGCAGCGGGTGCGTGAGGGCCTTGAGGGCGGCGGCGTCCTGCCGCGGGTCGAGGACGCGGCGGCGGAGCGGTATCTCGTCGGGCATGGGGCGAGAGTAGGCGCGAAGTGCCTTTCGCCAAAGTAATTTTGCAAAATATTCTTGGGTGACGCCCGCTCCGGCGGCGGCGCGGCCGGCAACACTCATGCGGCTCTCATCCGGCCCTCAACCCGCGCACGACGTCAGCGCCGCGCGCAAGTGGCCCGATGTGCTCGTCAGCAGCGTGGACGCCCTCTCCGCGTCGACTCCCCCCAGGATCACCAGGATTGCGTTCTTCACCTCTCCTCCCGTCGCCTCCAGCGCCGCCTCGATCTCCTCGTCCGCCGCGCCTGTCGCCAGTGACACGATCCGTCGGGACCTCGCCTGCAGCTTGTCGTTCGACGCGCGCACGTCCACCATCAGGTTCCCGTACGTCTTGCCGAGGCGGATCATCGTGATCGTCGAAATCATGTTGAGGACCAGCTTCTGCGCCGTGCCCGCCTTCAACCGCGTCGAGCCCGTGAGCAGTTCGGGACCGACCACGACCTCGACGGCGTGGTCCGCCGCCGCGCCCAGCGCGCTCGCCGCGTTGCAGGACAGGCCGATCGTGAGCGCCCCCAGCGACCGTGCGTGCTCCACCGCGCCGATCGCGTACGGCGTGCGCCCCGACGCGGAGACGCCCACCACCGTGTCGTCCGCGGTCACCTTCCGCGCCGTCAGGTCCGCCGCGGCCAGCTCCTTGCTGTCCTCCGCGCCCTCGACCGCCGTGAACATCGCCGTCGGCCCGCCCGCGATCAGGCCCGTGACCTCCGACGGGTCCGTGTTGAACGTCGGCGGGCACTCGCTGGCGTCCAGGACGCCGAGGCGGCCCGCCGTGCCCGCGCCCGCGTAGATCAGCCGGCCGCCGCGCGACATCCGCTCGGCCGTGGCGTCGATCGCGGCGGCGATGGCGGGCAGTTGGGCGGCCACCGCGGCGGGGACGGTCTGGTCCTCGCCGTTCATGATGCGCGCGATCTCCAGCGTCGGCAGCCGGTCGATGTCGGCGAGCTCGGGACGGAACGCCTCGGTCGTGAGCGAATCGAGCTGGGCGCGGAGTTCACCGTAGGTGGGGGTCATGAGGAGCGGCTCTGCTTTCTCGGGACGTACGGCGTGCGGGGGGTCAGCGCGTGCGCGGGCTGTGGCGGTGGGCGAGCGCCTCGTACGAGGCGGCGAGGGCGGGCGCCGCCGATTCGTACGTACGCTGCGCCACGCCGATGAACAGGCAGTCCACGACCAGCAGTTGGCTGGTGCGGGAGGACATGGCGGCGGGGCGCAGCTCGCTCTCGCGCGCGGTGGAGGTCGTGAGGATGTGGTCGGCGTACTGCGACACGGGGCCGTCCGGGCGGCCGGTGATCGCGATCGTCGTGGCGCCCCGGTCGAACGCGACCCGCAGCGGCTCGATCACGTCCCCCGTCGAGCCGGAGTGCGTGATGGCGACGGCGACGTCGCCGGAGCGCAGTTGCACGGCATTGGTCACGGCGAGGTGCGGGTCGCTGTGCGCGTGCGCGATCAGGCCGATGCGCAGCAGCTTCTGGGCGAGGTCCATGCCGACGAGGGAGGAGGCGCCGACGCCGTAGATGTCGATGCGGCGGGCCGTGGCCGCGGCGGCCACGGCCGCGCCGAGCTGCACGGTGTCGAGCCCGGCGGCGGTGTCGGCGAGTGTCTGCTGCTCGTCGTACGCGAGCTTGGCGACGACGTCCCCGATCGGGTCGTCGACGGCGATGTCGGTGGTGAGGGCGGGTGCGCGGCCCGACTCCTGGTGGGCGGCGAGGCCGGCGAGCGCGAGGCGCAGGTCGCGGTAGCCGGGGTAGCCGAGGAGGCGGGCGGTGCGGACGACGGTCGCCTCGCTGGTGCCCGTGAGCTCGGCGAGTCCGGTGACCGTGAGAGCGGCGCAGCCTGCCGGATCGTCGGCGACGGCTTCGGCGACCCGCTGCATGGAGCGGGTCATGGACGGCGAGAGCGTGCGCACCTTCGCCGCGAGGGCGGCGGGCGGGGGGATCTCCCGCGTGCCGGGCGCGGCGGGAGAGGGTGCCTCACCGTTGAAAATTTCCTTCACTGGATTGGTCACGTCTGAAAGATATTTTCGAATTTCGGGTGCCGTCAAGCCCCGGTGACAATGGGGACATGGACCGGACCAACCCGCTGGAGCAGGCGCTGCACGCTGCCCGCGCGCTGGTGCTGGCGGACCTCGCCGCGCGCGACGTGGCCGACGCCGGTGTCGTGTCGCTGGTCGAGGAGGCGGTGTCGCACCGCCGCTGGTGGGCCGAGCAGTGGCCCGAGGGCATCGCGTACGTCGCGGGGCTCGTCGCCCAGGACGTCCAGGACGCGCTGCTGGAGCGGCACGGCCGCTGGCCGCTGTGCCCGGTGTGCGACGCGGGCGACCCGCACGCGCTGGAGGTCGAGCCCGAACTGGGGCCTGACCCGCACTGGGTGTGCGGCAAGGCCGGGGTCGTGGTGGCGCCGGTGGGCGGCCTGTGGTGACGATCTACATCGACCCGCCGAACTGGCCGGGCCACGGCCGTATGTGGTCGCACCTGGTCAGCGACGTGTCCTTCGACGAACTCCACGCGTTCGCCGAGTCGATCGGCTGCCCGCGCCGCGCGTTCGAGCGCGACCACTACGACGTGCCCTCGCACCGGTACGCGGACGCGGTGGCGGCGGGGGCGGTGGAGGTGTCGAGCCGCGAGGTGGTCAGGCTGCTCACGACGGCGGGGCTACGGCGCCCCAAGGGCCGGCAGGCGTAGCCCCTCGGCTCGTCAGGCGACGAACTCCGACGTGTCGAGCTCGCCGGTGAACGGCTCCGGCAACGGGACGGGCTCGCCGAACGGCTTGCGCAGCCCGGTGCGGTAGCGGCCCTCGTGCGGGTCGGAGAAGAGCGTGACGGCGGGGCCGCCCTCGTCGTACCGGTCGATCAGCAGGTACAGCGGTACGTCTCCGTTGGCGTAGGCGTGCAGCTTCGCCGACCGGTCGTGCGAGGCGTTGCCGCGGGAGGTGATCTCCACGGCGAGCGCTGCCTCGGCGACGGCCAGCGGGGCCTTCTCCTTCTTCCTCGCCCGCTCCGCGATCAGTTTCTTCGGGACGACGACGAGGTCCGGGATGAACAGCCGCTCGTCCCGGTAGAGGAACAGCCCGAGCGTCTGGAATACGCCCCAGCCGTCCGGTGCTGCGTTGCGCACTGCCCAGTGCACCTGCTCGGCGATGAGATTGTGTCCGTCGTCCGGCGGCGGTACCAAGGTGATCTGCCCCTCGTCGATCTCGGCGCGCCAGCCCTCCGGCACGTCCAGCTCCTGCCACGTGCTGAGCAGGTAGTCCCACGACGGCATGTCTTCCTCCGACAGCTCGGGCTCGACCAGCAGTGCGGTCATCGTGGAGTCCCCTTTCTGTGGCCCCGACGAAAGGAAAATAGGGCCGGAAGATCACTCCGCGAGACCGTTCGTCTCAGCGTCCCACGATCGGGTGAGCGACACACCGCACCACACACCGCACCGCGTCACACCCGCTCGGTCTGCCCCGCCGGTTCCGTCGTCATGGCACCCGTGACGACCTTCGATCCGGTCATCGACGCGGACCTCGGCTTCGCGTCGACGGCCTGGGCGGGCACGGCGATGACCGTTGTGGCCATGGCGCTCGTCACGGTGTCGCTGCGGCAGGGGCGGGCATGACAGGTGCCGACAGGGCGGTCGTCCCTGTCATTCCCCGGCCCGCCGGTGTCTCACGATGCGGCCAGCAGCTCAAGTTCCACCGTGAGGTTGTGGCGGGCGGGCTCCTCCCACTCGCGCGCGCCGTACGGGGTGTGGAACAGGCGCGGCAGCCGCAGCAGCTGGCGCAGCACGGCGGCCCGCCCGTCGCGGAACGCCTCGTCGGGGACGAACGCGTACTCCTCGCGCACCGCCGCCGCGTAGGCCGCGTACGCCTCCGGGGCCGCGGCCAGGATCGCCAGGTCGGCGTCGCACAGGACCTGGCCGTTGCGGTCGTCGCCGGCCGGGTCGTGCGTGACGGTGAGGCGGACGAGGCGGGCGACCTCGGCGGTGGCCCCGGCGCTCAGTCCGGCCTCGGGAAGGGCACGCTCGGCGAGCCGGGCGGAGCGCTCCTCGTTCTCGGACCGGTCCGGCAGGTACACCGCGTCGTGGAACCAGGCGGCGAGACGCACGAGGTCGGGGTCGGCGGCGTGGGCGGCCAGGGTGTCGACATGGTCCAGCACCGCGACGAGGTGCGCCGTGGTGTGGTAGCGCCGCTGCGGCTCGGCCCAGCGGCCGAGGAGGTTGTCGGCGTACGGCACGGGGTCGGGCCCGGCCCCTCCCCGGGCGGCGAGGAGGGCCCGGGCCCAGCGGTCACGGAGATCGGCGGCGGCGTCGCTCATGTGCCGACTCTAGAACGGCGCCCGCCGGGGCCCGCGGGGCGGGATCGGGCCCGGGACCCCTCACCCCGTCGCCTTGAAGCCGCGCAGGCGGAGGGAGTTGCCGACGACGAAGACGGAGGAGAAGGCCATGGCGGCTCCGGCGATCATGGGGTTGAGGAGGCCGGCGGCGGCGAGGGGGAGGGCGGCGACGTTGTAGGCGAAGGCCCAGAACAGGTTGGACTTGATGGTGCCGAGTGTCCTGCGGGAGAGGCGGATGGCGTCGGCGGCCGCGTTGAGGTCGCCGCGGACGAGGGTGAGGTCGCCGGCTTCGATGGCGGCGTCGGTGCCGGTGCCCATGGCGAGTCCGAGGTCGGCCTGGGCGAGGGCGGCGGCGTCGTTGACGCCGTCGCCGACCATGGCGACGCTGCGGCCCTGGGCCTGGAGGCGCTTGACGACGTTCACCTTGTCCTCGGGCATGGCCTCGGCGATGACCTCGTCGATGCCGACCTCCGTCGCCACTGCCTGGGCGACGGCCTGGTTGTCGCCGGTGAGCAGGATCGGGGTGAGGCCGAGCGCGCGCAGTCGGCGGATCGCTTCGGGGCTGGTGTCCTTGACGGCGTCGGCGACCTCCAGCACGGCGCGGGCCTCGCCGTTCCAGGCGACGGCGATGGCGGTGCGGCCGGCGGCTTCGGCGTCGTCCTTGGCGGCCTTCAGTGCGGGGGGCAGCTCCATGGCCCATTCGGCGAGCAGCTTCTCGCGGCCGACGAGGACGGCGTGGCCGTCGACGATGCCCTGGACGCCGAGGCCGGGGATGCCTGCGAAGTCCTCGGGGGTGGGCAGGGTGCCGACCTTCTCGGCGGCGCCGGCGGCGACGGCCTGGGCGATGGGGTGCTCGGAGGCGTGCTCCAGGGCGCCGGCGAGCCGCAGCACCTCGGCCTCGTCGACTCCTGTGGCGGTGTGCACCGTGAGGAGAGTCATGCGGCCGGTGGTGACGGTGCCGGTCTTGTCGAGGACGATGGTGTCGACCTTGCGGGTGGTCTCCAGCACCTCGGGGCCCTTGATGAGGATGCCGAGCTGGGCGCCGCGGCCGGTGCCGACCATGAGCGCGGTCGGGGTGGCCAGGCCCAGGGCGCAGGGGCAGGCGATGATCAGGACGGCGACGGCGGCGGTGAACGCGGCGGTCCAGCCCGCGCCGTTGCCGAGCCAGAAGCCGAGCGTCGCGAGGGCCAGGCCGATGACGACGGGCACGAAGACGGCGCTGATGCGGTCGGCGAGCCGCTGGGCGGCGGCCTTGCCGTTCTGCGCGTCCTCCACCAGCTTGGCCATGCGGGCGAGCTGGGTGTCGGCGCCGACGCGGGTGGCCTCGACGACCAGGCGGCCACCGGCGTTCAGGGTCGCGCCCGTCACCGCGTCGCCCACCGTGACCTCCACCGGCACGGACTCCCCGGTGAGCATCGAGGCGTCGACTGCGGAGGCGCCCTCGACGACCGTGCCGTCGGTGGCGATCTTCTCCCCGGGGCGTACCAGGAACCGGTCCCCGGCCTGCAGTTCGGCCGTGGGGATCGTCTCCTCCCGGCCGCCGCGCAGGACCGTGACCTCCTTGGCGCCCAGCTCCAGCAGGGCCTTGAGGGCGGCTCCGGCCTTGCGCTTGGAGCGGGCCTCGAAGTACCGCCCGGCCAGGATGAACGCGGTGACGCCGGCGGCGGCCTCCAGGTAGATGTTCCCCGCGCCGTCGCTGCGGCTGATCGTGAACTCGAAGGGGTGCGTCATGCCGGGCGTGCCGGCGGTCCCGAGGAACAGGGCCCACAGCGACCACAGGAACGCCGCCGAGGTGCCGACCGAGATCAGCGTGTCCATGGTCGCGGCACCGTGCCGGGCGTTCGTCCAGGCCGCCTTGTGGAACGGCCAGGCGGCATAGGTGACGACCGGGGCGGCGAGGGTCAGGCTCAGCCACTGCCAGTACTCGATCTGCAGGACGGGGACCATCGCCATCGCGATGACCGGGACCGAGAGCACCACGGCCGTGACCAGCCGCTCCCGCAGCGGGGCGAGTTCGTCGGCCTCCGGTGGCTCGCCGCCCTCTTCACGGGTGGCTCGGGGCGGGGCGGGCTCGTGGGCGGTGTAACCGGTCGCCTCGACCGTGGCGATCAGGTCCGCGACGGCGACATCGTCGGCGAAGGTGACCTTCGCCTTCTCCGTCGCGTAGTTCACCGTCGCCTCGACGCCGTCCATCCGGTTGAGCTTCTTCTCGATGCGCGCCGCGCACGAGGCGCAGGTCATCCCGCCAATGGCGAGCTCGACCGCGCGTGCTGCGGTGGTGGCCGGGTGGGCGGCTGGGGTCGGCATTCCTGCTCCTCATCGGGACGGCTTATACCCCCAGGGGGTATTTCCACTCCCTCCTGTATACCCCCTCCCCGTAAGGAAGGGCAAGGGTGACCGCCGTGTGATCGGGGGACCCGATATCTCCGAGTGCCGCGTGCGGCCGGCGCCGGAGGGGTACTAGGCTGAATATTGGACTAGACCTCTCGGCCCGCAGCGGGCCGAGCACCGCCGCAGTTGTCTCTCCTGGAGGAATGGGCCCATGAGCAACCGTGCACTCCTGGAGGTGATCGCCCTCGACGCGGAGGACGCGATCGCCGCGCGTTCCGGAGGGGCCGACCGGCTGGAGCTGGTCACCGACATGGCGGCCGACGGTCTGACGCCGGCACGGGAGACCTTCGCCCGCGTCCGGGCGGCCGTGGACATCCCGGTGCGCGTGATGCTCCGCCTGACGGACGGGTTCTCGGCGGGCGGACCGGACGACGTCGACGCGCTGGTACGGGCGGCGGAGGGGCTGCGCGCGGAGGGCGCGGACGAGTTCGTGTTCGGCTTCCTGGACGACCACGGTCACCCGGACCTCGTGACCGTGGAACGGCTGGTCGCGGTGCTGGGCGGCTGCCGCTGGACGTTCCACCGGGCGATCGACCGCGCGGGGGACCGCGACGCGCTGCGCAAGCAGCTCGCGGACGTGCCGGGCCTGGACACCTACCTGACGGCGGGGTCGCCGGAGGGCGTCGACGCCGGACTGCCGACGCTGCTCGCGGAGGCGGCGCGGCAGGGGGACCCGGGCTACGAGCCGGCGCTCCTCGTGGGAGGCGGCCTGCACCTCACCCACGTCCCGGCGCTGCGGGCGGCGGGAGTCCGGTCCTTCCACATCGGTGGCGCGTCCCGCCCATCGGGGTGGTCCCGCCCGGTGTCCCCCGCGGCGGTCGCGGAGTGGCGCGAGGCCCTGGACGGGTAGCGCCGCGCCCCCAGGTCCCCGCCCCCTGTCACCCCAACTGCACCGGCAGCGGCTCCGCATGCAGAACCGTCAGGCCCGAGACCGCGCGGGTCAGGGCCACGTACAGGCGGCGCAGGCCCGTGCGTTCGTCCGGTTCGGCCGTGACCAACGCCGACGGCTCGTCCAGGACCACGTAGTCGTACTCCAGGCCCTTCGCCAGCGACGCCGGCACCAGCGTCAGGCGGGTGTCGGGGGTCGTCTCCTGGCCCGGGGCCAGGTACGGCAGGTCGGCCGACTCCAGTGCCGCCGCCAGCGCCGGCACGCGGGTGTCCGCGGCGATCAGGCCGATCGAGCCCTCGCGGGTGAGGGATTGCCGGCAGGCGGCGACGACGGCTTCGTTCAGGTCCGACACCGCGCGGACCGACAGCGAGCCCGGGTTCTCGCGGACCGAGGAGACCGGGGCCAGGCCCGGGGACATGTGCGGGAGGAGGCGGGAGGCGTACGCGATCACCTCGCGCGGCACGCGGAAGCCCGCCGTCAGCTCCTCGACCGCCGCCTCCGGCTTGCCGAGGTGGGACAGGGCCTCCGCCCACGAGGCCGTCGCCCACGGCGTCGTCCCCTGGGCCAGGTCGCCCAGCACCGTCGCCGAGCCCGTCGAGCAGCGGCGGCCCACCGCCCGGTACTGCATCGGCGAGAGGTCCTGCGCCTCGTCGAGCACGACGTGACCGAGCGAGTGGGTGCGCTGCACCAGGTCCGTCGCCTCGTCGATCAGCACCGCGTCGGCGGCGGACCACTTCGCGGACTTCACGCTGCGGAGCGCTTTCGGCAACAGGATCGAGGCCTGCTCCTCGGCGGTGAGGACCCCGTCGGCGTGCACGGCGAGGAACTCCGCGTCCGACAGCAGGCGCAGGACGAGCTTCGCCGGGTCCACCGCCGGCCAGATCGCCTTGACCGCCGCCTTCACCGCCGCGTTGCGCGCCACGGCGTCCTGGACGCGGTCGTCCGGTGCCTCGCCCGCCTGTTCCATGCGGACGAGCACCGCGTGGGCGATCCGCTGGGGCAGCGCGTCGCGCGCCGCGCCGTACCGTACGTCCCGGTCCATCAACTCGCGGATGATTTCCTCCAGTTCGTACGCCGGGACACGCCAGCGCCGCGACCCGCGCACGACCATCAGCGGCTCGGTCGGCAGCGTGACGTGCGAGCGGACCGCGCGGCGCAGCACCTCGGCCATCCGCGCGTCCCCCTTCACGACCGCCGCCGCGGCCGTGTCCTCGCCGCGCACCTCCACATGGGCGACGAGGTCGTCGACGGTCGACTGCTTGACCTCCAACTCGCCGAGTGCGGGCAGCACTTGCTCGATGTAGTGGAGGAAGGAGCGGTTCGGCCCGACGACGAGGGTGCCGGTGCGGGCGAGGCGTTCACGGTGGGCGTAGAGGAGGTACGCGACACGGTGCAGGCCCACGGCAGTCTTGCCGGTGCCCGGCCCGCCCTGGACGCACACCGTGCCGGACAGGCCGCTGCGGACGATCTCGTCCTGCTCGGGCTGGATCGTCGCCACGATGTCCCGCATCGGCCCGACGCGCGGCCGTTCGATCTCCGCCTGGAGGAGCTTGGAGGTCTGCTCGGCCTCCGCAGGGTCGGTGAGGTGCTCGTCCTCGTACGCGGTGAGCTCGCCGCCCGTGTAACCGAAGCGCCGCCGCAGGCCCACGTCCTGCGGGTCCTTGCGGGAGGCGCGGTAGAACGGCTGGGAGACGGGGGCGCGCCAGTCGATGACCATCGGGTCCCCGACGGCGTCGTGCACGTGCCGGCGGCCGATGTAGAAGCGCTGCCCCTCCTGCGTGGTCGGCAGGTAGTCGAGGCGGCCGAAAAACAGCGGGGTGTGCGACAGGTCGGCGAGCGCCTTGATGCGCTCCTCGATCTGGGCTCCCAGGACGACCGCGTTGACCCAGTTCGCGGTGACGTCCTTGATGTCGAGCGACTCGACGTCCTCGCGCATCGCCCGCAACGCGGCGCGGGAGGCGGTCAGATGGGCCCGCTCGCGTCCGAGCGGATCGCCGTCGGCCGGGGGCGTGGCCGGTGGTGCGGCGGGGGGTACGGCCGGGGCGGGAGTGACGTCGGGTACAGGGGCGTGCGCGGGCACGGGTTGCCTCCGGGCTGATGCTGCGTGGTCACGACATGGCAGACCGGCCGGTTTCCGTCCGGGCGGTGGCGCTCCTGGAGGGGAGGCGGGAGAGCCCCGACCGCGTCGGGGGCAAGCCCGCGATTGTAGTCAGGGCCCGGGAGAGGGGCGAACGGTTTTTCCGGGGCCGGTGCCGGGGCCGGTGCCGGGGCCGGGGCGCGGGCCGTCCGTCCCGTAGGGGACGCCGTCTGTCTGGAGTAGGACGCGCCCCGGCGCGCGGTTCAGCCCGCAGAGCGATGCTCCGGACAGGTGACGCGGCCACCATGGAGCCATGACCACAGCCACTTTCGCCCCGGGCACCACGCCCCCGGGCGGCGCCGGCGCCCGCGCCGTCCACCACTCACCCCACTTCGTCGGCAACGCCCTGCGCGCGATCAAGGTCTTCGCCGAGGCCGTGTTCTCGGTGGCCGTCCTCGGCGAGTACGCGGAGGAGGCCTTGCGTCCGTCGCCGGTGACGAACCCTCAGCGGACGCCGGTGACGGCCCCCTGCGACGGACGCCGGTGACGAACCCCTCAGCGGACGCCGGCGACGAACCCCTCAGTGGACCGGGTCCGCGGGACCCTCCGCCTCGCCCGCCAGGAGCTCCTCCGCGTCCACGATCCGGTACGCGTAGCCCTGCTCGGCCAGGAACCGCTGGCGGTGCGCCGCGAAGTCCTGGTCGATCGTGTCCCTCGCCACCACCGAGTAGAAGTGCGCCTTGTGGCCGTCCGCCTTCGGGCGCAGGACGCGGCCGAGGCGCTGCGCCTCCTCCTGTCGCGAACCGAACGTGCCCGACACCTGGATCGCGATCGTCGCCTCCGGGAGGTCGATCGAGAAGTTCGCGACCTTGGAGACGACCAGCACGCTGATCTCGCCGTTGCGGAAGGCGTCGAAGAGCTTCTCGCGCTGCGCGTTCGACGTCTCGCCCTTGATCACCGGGGCGTCCAGGTGCTCGCCCAGCTCGTCGAGCTGGTCGATGTACTGGCCGATGACCAGGACCTGCTGCCCCGCGTGCTTGCGGACCAGCTGCTCCGCCACCTTGCGCTTCGTCGCCGTCGTCGCGCAGAAGCGGTACTTCTCCTCCGTCTCGGCGGTCGCGTACGCGAGCCGCTCCGAGTCGGTGAGGTTGACCCGTACCTCCACGCAGTCGGCGGGCGCGATGTAGCCCTGCGCCTCGATCTCCTTCCACGGCGCGTCGAAACGCTTCGGCCCGATCAGCGAGAAGACGTCCGACTCGCGGCCGTCCTCGCGCACCAGGGTCGCGGTCAGACCCAGTCGGCGGCGCGCCTGGAGGTCGGCGGTGAACTTGAAGACCGGCGCGGGCAGCAGGTGCACCTCGTCGTAGAGGATCAGACCCCAGTCGCGGGAGTCGAACAGCTCCAGGTGCGGGTAGATGCCCTTCCGCTTGGTCGTCAGCACCTGGTAGGTGGCGATGGTGACCGGGCGGATCTCCTTCTTCGTGCCGCTGTACTCGCCGATCTCGTCCTCGGTCAGTGAGGTGCGGCGCACCAGCTCGTGCTTCCACTGCCGGGCGGAGACGGTGTTGGTGACGAGGATCAGCGTCGTGGCCTTGGCCTGCGCCATCGCGCCCGCCCCGACCAGCGTCTTGCCGGCGCCGCAGGGCAGGACGACGACACCGGAGCCGCCGTGCCAGAAGCCCTCGACGGCCTGCTTCTGGTACGGGCGCAGGGCCCAGTCCGTCTCGTCGAGGTCGATGCGGTGCGCCTCGCCGTCGACGTAGCCCGCGAAGTCCTCCGCCGGCCAGCCCAGCTTCAGCAGCGTCTGCTTGATCTGGCCGCGCTCGGAGGGGTGCACCACCACCGTGTCCGGGTCGATCCGGGCACCGACCAGCGGCTGGATCTTCCTGGACCGCAGGACCTCCTCCAGCACCGGCCGGTCGGTGGTGGTCAGGACGAGCCCGTGGGTGGGGTGCTTGGTGAGGGTCAGCCGGCCGTAGCGGGCCATCGTCTCGGCGACGTCGACGAGCAGGGCGTGCGGGACCGGGTAACGGGAGTACTCGACCAGTGCGTCCACGACCTGCTCGGCGTCGTGTCCGGCGGCGCGCGCGTTCCACAGGCCGAGGGGGGTGACCCGGTAGGTGTGGATGTGCTCGGGCGCCCGCTCCAGCTCCGCGAACGGCGCGATGGCGCGCCGGCAGGCGTCCGCCAGCTCGTGGTCGACTTCGAGAAGGAGGGTCTTGTCGCTCTGGACGATGAGGGGACCGTTCACACCTGCGCCCTTTCGGTAAGGCTCGGGGCCGGGCCGCTTGGGTAAGGCTCGGGGCTGCTTGAGGCCGGTGAGGCCAAACCTCAAGTGTGCCGCATGGCCGCAGACACGGGCTCGGACCGAGTCCGTGGGCCGGTACGCGCGGGCTCGGACCGAGTCCGTGGGCCGGTACGCGCGCCGAGTCCGTGGGCCGGTACGCGCGGGCTCAGACCGAGTCGTCGGCCAGTTCCGCCACGCCCGTGATGCGGTGGAGCGGGTACGTGCGCACCTCGTCCGCCGTGTGGTCGTACGCCGTCACGAAGCCGCCCTCCACCCGGACCGGGGCGATCACGCGCTGGCTGGCCGCGCCGTCCGCGTTGACGTAGCCGATCCAGACCGCCGAGCCGGTCATGGCCGCCGCCTGCACGGTGGCCAGGGTCTCGGCCGGCGTGGTGCGGGGCATCTCGCCGTTGTGGACGGGCGCGGCGGCCTCGGCGACCGGCTTGCGTTCCACCGTGGCCGCGAGGTCGCCGGCCCGGATCGCCTTCACGGCCGCGCCGAGCAGCGTGGCGTCGGGCACCGGCGGCCCCTCCGGGACCGGTGCCGGCGGCGTGCGCGGCGGTGTGCGGCGGGCATGGGCGCGGGTGATCACGACGTCGCCCTCGGCCGACTCGGCGGCAGGCGCGTAGCCCATCGCCCGCAGTCCGTCGAGCAGCGCCGCCGGGTCGGCCTGGGCGGCCAGGACCGTGGGCGCGAGGCGGCGCAGGCGCAGTCCCTGGGAGCGCCTGTCCGCGAGGATTTCGCCGAGGAGCGCGTCGTCGTCGCAGCGCACGTACGCGGAGGCGGCGCCCACGCGCAGGTGGCCGTGGCGGCGGGCGACGTCGTCGATCAGGTAGGTCAGCGGCTGCGGCACGGGTGTGCGGGAGTGCCTGGCCAGGAACGTGTGCAGGTCGGCCGCGGCCTGCCCGGCGTCGAGGGCGCGGCGCACGGACGCGGGCGTGAAGCGGTAGACGGTCGCGCCGCCCTTGGACTCGACGTCGGCGACGACGGCGAGCGTCTCGGCCAGCGGCCGCTCCAGCGGCCCGGGGGCGACGGCCGTCAGGTCGGCCTGGAGCAGGACGTGGTCCAGCGGCTCGGGCAGGAGCGGGGCGAGCAGGGCGACGGCACGGTCCCGGCGGGCGGCGGCACCGGCGTCGGGGGCGCCGTCGGCGGTGGCGCGGTAGGCGACGGGTCCGGGACGCGGCACGGCGGCCACGGCCGTCCCGTCGCCGGCGCCGTCCGGGTCCGGCAGGCCCAGCAGCGCGCGGGCGTGGGAGGCGAGCGCACCGCGGCCCGTCAGGCCCAGCAGCTCCGCCTCCGTGAGCGCCCAGCTCGCCATGCGCGCCCGCAGGTCCTGGCCGCCGCCCGCCGCGTCGCCCCGTTCGCCCCGCAGCGGCCGCTCCCAGCGCAGCCGGTCCAGCAGCGTCTCCGGCTCCGGGACGGCGCCCGCCGGGAGGGACGCCATCAGCTCCAGCACCCGCAGCCGGACCGCGGGCGCGGCCGAACGGTCCAGGTCGGGGCCGAGCGCGAAGAGCGTACGGCCCTTGGAGTCCCGGGTGCCGACGAGCCCCGGCGCACGGGTGGCCGACAGCCAGGCGACGGCGAGCTCCGCCCACCGCTGCGCCGGGGGCAGCTCCAGCCACTCGTCGTACGCGGGCGTCGGGGCGTACCGCTCGTCGGCCTCGCCGTCGGAGGCCAACAGGCCCGCCGCGTAGGCCAGTTCGGTCCAGAACGCGGCGAGCTGCTCGGTCGTGTCCAGCGCGGCGGCCGTCCGCTTGAGGTCGCGTACGGACAGGCCGCCCGCGCGCAGCACCGGCGGGCCGCCCTCGTGCCAGTCCTTCAGCAGGTCCTCGACCGTCGTCAGTGCCGTGAACGCCTGCCCGGCCGCCGCGGTGTCCACAACCTGTGGACGACTCTCGGCCGCCTGCGTCACGGCCGGCGGCACCGGCTCCGGCACCCGGTGCGCCCGGCCCGCCCGCAGATGCAGCGCCGCCTCCCTGGGCAGCACCACCGTCCGCGGCGACGCCGGCAGCAGCAGCCCGCGGTCGCGCAGCCACTGCACGGGCGGCGTGGGGGAGGACGTCACCTCCCCGTACGGCGGGCCCCACACCAGCCGGTCCAGCACTGCCAGCGCCTGCGGCGGCGCCGTGTCGAGCAGCAGCGCCATCCGGCGCCGGTCCGTGAACACCGCCGTCAGCGCGGCCACCGCGGACACCGGGTCGTGCGTCGGCGGCAGTCCCGCCGCCGTGAGGATCTCCTGGAGCCTGCCCGGCGACATGCCCGCGGTCGCCTCGGCCACGGACGGGCCGAGACCGGTGGGCGAGGGACGGGTCGGGGACGGCAGGAGCAGTTCGCGGGCGGTACGCACCAGGCGCAGCCGGTCGTCGCCGCCCCACACCAGGGCCTGTGCGCGCAGCACCCCCAGCGCGCCGGGCAGCGCGGCCTCGACCTCCGGGTCGCCCTCGTCACCGGCCATCAGCGCGAGCAGGGTCTCGTACGGGGCCGGGTCCGGCGCCACGGCCAGCGCCTCGGCGGTCTGCAGCGCGAACCGGTCGAGCCGCTCCAGCGCTCGGACGACGGAGGCGCGGGTCCCGGCGCGGGTGGCGAGCTGGGTGACGTCGGTCGGCACCGGGCTCAGCAGATCGGGCCGGGCGCGCAGCAACGCGGCCAGGTCCTCGTCGGTGCGGGCGCGCAGCGCTTCCGCGAGCGTGCGCGGGGCGGCGCCGCCGCGTGGTTCGGGCTTGGTCCCCATCCGCCCCACGGTAGCCCCTGGAGCGCTACCGTCGGGGACAGGGCGGGCCCGGGGATGGGGCCGTGATTCGTCGGGATACGCCGGGAGCGCAGGGGAACGTCCGTGGGGATCGAGAGCGATCAGCTGGTCTACGACTACCTGAGCCGGGTCGGGGACCTGGCCCAGCAGGCCCAGCTTCCGTCGGGCGCGCGGATGCGGCTCGTGTCGTCGCTGCGGGGGGAGATCGACAAGCAGAGATCGCGGTTCGGCGGGGACAGCCCGGCGGCGGTACGCCGGATCCTCGGGCGCCTCGGTGCGCCCGAGACGGTGGTGGCCGCGGCGGCGGAGGAGGGGGCGGGGGCCGGGCCGTCTCGGGCCGCGCCGCCTGCGTCTGCGTCTGCGCCGTCGGTCGCGCCGTCGGCCGCGGCGTCGTCCGGCACGGGTGGCCGGCGGCCGGCGATGCCGCGGCAGCGGGGGTGGCGCCGCGTCCCGCGCCCGCGCACGGACTCCGCACCCCGGGAGGCGGCCGCCTCGCCGCCGCACCTGGCCGGGACCGACGAACTCGGCCCCGCCGGCTCCGAGCCGGACTGGTGGCGGATCGAACCGGGGCCGTTCGGCGCGGGGGAGCGGGTGGCCGGGTTCGTGGGCGGCGTGGAGGTCCCCGAGATACTGAGGCCGCCGCCTGCGGAGGAGCCGGACGCCGAGGCTGGTCCCGATGCCGGTTCCGAGGCCGATCCGGACTCCGGCGACGAGGCGGCCGAGGAGGCCGCGCCAGTACGGCGGCGGTGGTGGCTGCCGCGCCGCGAGGGGGGCAGGCCCGCCGACCTGGTGCTGCTGCTGGCCGCCGTGCTGCTGCTGGCGGGGGCGGCCCTCGGCTCCCTGCTCGCGCTGGCGGGCGGCTGGCTCCTCGCGTACGGCTCACGCCGGCTGTCCCCCGCCCAGTCGAAACTGGCGGTCGCCGGCCTGCCGGGGGCGGCCGCGGCGGCCGGGGCGGTGTGGCTGTGGGGCCGCATCAACGGCCACTGGGGCCCGGCGATCCCGGACGACGGCATGAGGGAGGCGCTGACGGGGACGTGGCCGTGGGTGCTGAGGGGGGCGGCGGTGGGGTCGGCGCTGTATTTGTTGTGGCGCCGGGGGAGGGGTCGGGGGTAGCGCCTGCGGCGGGCCCTTTCCCCACCCCGCCCCTTCCCGAGACCGGGCTCCGCCCGGACCCGATACCGCGCTTCGCTCGGTGTCCTCAATCTCCCCCTACGGCCTGGCGGCCGTGGGTGGGGGACGGACGCACCGCTGCGCCGGCGGGTGACCGCCGCGACCAACAAGGTCGAGTCGTTCAACCGGTTCTCCCAGTTGGTCGGTTTCGGCAACCAGGGCATCATCGCCGACAACGACCCCGTCGAGCAGGAGAAGGCGATGAAGTTCAACTCTCTGCTCACGAACGCGGTGATCTTCCACAACGCCCTGGACATCGCCGAGATCGTCCGCCAGCTCCTGGAGGAGGGCTGGGAGATCGACCCCGAGGACCTGGCCCACATCTCGCCGTACCTGACCGAGCACATCAAGCGGTTTGGCGAGTACAGCACGCACGAACTTGGCATCGAGCCGGAGGCGTACGACCCGAAGCTCGACGTCGACTTCACCCCGCTGCGCGACCCGGACCTGACCGCTGCTGGCCTCGGCCAGGCCGCTTGACCGGCCGCCGAAGGGACACCTCCATACAGGCACCCGGCTTCCTCGACCCGTGGATGCCCCGGGCCCAGGCCGTCCCTCCCCGAGCCGCAGGCGGCCCGACCACATCGGATCAGTGCAGGATGGGCCGCAACGGTGGCATGACCGGCCTCACTCGCCTGGGGTGCCCGGCCGGACCGCATGCAGCGCCGTAGGTTCCCCGTCGTGGCGGACGCACAAGCGTGCGCGCTGGTGTGACGGGAGAACCGAATGCAGACCTGGCGGGACCTGCCCTGGGCACATGCGGCGGGGGTGATCGCCGCGCTGGTGGCCTGTGCGCTGAACTCCGCCCTGGTGCCGGGACCGGCACAGGCAGCCGAAGCACGGGCCTCCCGGTGGATCGTGGTGCTGAAGAACTCCGTGACCGACCCTCAAGCTGTGGCCGCCGAACAGACGCGCCCCTTGAAGGCACCAGTGCGCGAGGTCCTCAACCTGAGCGCCGGCGCGGGCGGCGAGGCGCTGAAGGGCTACGTGGTGGAGGCCACGCCTGAACAGACCGCCGCACCCGCGGCCCGCTGTTCCTCACCGACCGCAAGGCCCCGGCCGGAACACCGACGCTCGACGTGTGCCCGGAGACCGGCCGGGCCCGGCTCTCCTACCGCCGCGCCGAGGAAATCTACGAGGAGAACACCCGCCTACTAGCCAACCCCCTCGCCTCACCCGACGACATCGAGAACCCGGACGGCTGGACACTCCACCGCCTACGCCACAGTGCCTTGACACACGACGCGGAGAGCGGCACCTCCACCCCGATGCTGCTGGCACGCTCCCGCCACGCCTCCGTCCGCTCCCTGGAGCGGTACGCCCGGCCCGGCGTCGACGCCGTCGCCCAGCACGTCGCCGAGCGCGACCCCGCCGCCCGCCGCCGCAGGTGAACCCCCGAGGACTCCATGCCGATCCGTCCCGAAAACCGTGACCGCTACCCCGCCGACTGGAAGACGATCAGCCTCCGTATCCGCACGGTCCGCGCCGCCGGCCGGTGCGACGGAGCCTCAGCGCCAGATGTCACCGGGGATGGGCCTGTGCCCGCCACAGACTTCAAGATCAACTACTGGCTGCTTCTGGGCTTATCTCGGCGATCCCCCAACCGGTATCTCCAGCAGCATGAGCCCCACAACCCGGCGGCCTGAAAATCGCTGAATACGCGGGCAACCAGGTGAAAACGACCTCTAAGGCTCGTAGAGCGCTGCCGCAGCCGGCCGATTGCCCACGCGCCGCTGAGGCCGGTGTCTTCCGTGCGTGTCTGCCCAAGTGGATGAACCGGTAGGCTGCGGCCGATGGTTGGCGCGGTTGTCGGTGACCACGCGCACGATCCGGTCCATGAGCCTTACGCCTCCGCAGTGGCGTGTCGCTGCACACGGAAGCGTTTCGTGCAGCCGCGGGGGAAGCCGACGACGCTCCAGACTGCGCCTGCCAGGGCACTGGCTTCACCCACGACGGCGGCGAGCGCCAGCTGTGCCGGATTTGCAGGCTGGTAGGAAACGGGGTATCAGCTGCCGCGCCAACCTCCCAAGGTCAAGGGTCAGTTCAGGCCAATCCGGCCACCATTTTCGGGCTCTCTCCAGCAGGAAACGTTGCGTTAACCCAGCAAACGACTCCACCTGGTTAACGTGATTCTTGACCAGTCATTGACCAATCTTTGGCACACGCAAGAAGTGCGAACTGCCTGGAGGGGCGAATGTTCCGAGGTACGACGGCATGGACCATGCTCGCGGTCGTCGCTGCCGTCCTCCTCGCCCTCCCGTTCTTCGCACCCACGGCACCGTTCGCACCGGCGCACGCGGCCCGTCATGCCGAGGCCAAAGCTGAGGCCGGAATCAAGCCCTCTGGGACAGCGCTGCGCGATGAGGCCGTCGCCTGTCCCGACGTCGACTACGTCGGCGGCCCGGGCTTCCCCCTGAATAGCCTCCGCCAGCACCGCGCCGCCGACTCCGCGCCGCAGCCGTCCGAGCGTCCCCTGCTGGTGGCGCAGGATCCGGCCGCTGCGGAGGAACCGGCCGCGCTCAGCGCCGGACATCACAGCTTGTCGAGACCGTCGACAGCCCACCTCCCGGCCGTACTCCAGGTCTTCCGCTGCTGACAGCGGAGCAGTCTCCACCCCCCACGTTGTCCTGCCCGTCCGACGCGCCCTGCGGCGCGCCAGGAGGAATCACCACATATGCAGCCCCTCATCGACAACGCCCGTACGTTCGGACAGCGCCCTGAGGAGTTCGCCCACCTCGCCGAGGGACAATCCCCAGAGGTCCTGTTCATCACCTGCGCCGACTCCCGGGTCGTTCCCGCCCTGATCACGGGCGCCCGGCCCGGCGAGCTCTTCGAGCTGCGCACCGCGGGCAACATCGTCCCGCCGTACGGCTCTGCCACCCCCACGGGCGAGAAGGCCACGATCGAGTACGCCGTGCAGGTGCTCGGCGTCAAGCACGTCGTGGTGTGCGGCCACTCCCACTGCGGCGCGGTCGGCGCGGTGGTGCGCCACGACGACCTGTCCGCCGTCCCCGCGGTGCGCGATTGGCTCGCGCACGCGGCGGAGGAGCCCAAGTGCACCGACCCCGGCGACCCGACGGTCGCCGAGGCCGTGCAGAACCACGTGCTGACGCAGCTGGAGCGGCTGCGCTCCTACCCGTGCATCGAGCAGCGTATCGAGGCGGGTGAGCTCCAGCTGCACGGCTGGTACTACGAGGTCCACACCGGCGTCGTGCGGGAGCACCACGCGCACTCCGACACGTTCGAGACGCTGTGAGGGAGGTGATCATGCTGTCCAAGTTTCCTTGTCTGAGGCAGGACTTCCTCGCCTCCATCGTCGTCTTCCTGGTCGCCGTGCCGCTGTGCGTCGGCGTGGCGGTCGCCTCCGGCGTCCCGGCCGAACTGGGCCTGGTCACCGGCATCGTGGGCGGCCTTGTCACCGGCCTCATGCCCGGCAGCAGCCTTCAGGTCTCGGGGCCGGCCGCCGGTCTGACCGTGCTGGTCTTCGAGGCCGTCAGCGAGTTCGGGGTGTCGGCGCTCGGTGTCATCGTGCTGATCGCCGGTCTGCTCCAGCTCGCCATGGGCTTCCTTGGCATCGGCCGCTGGTTCAGGGCGATCTCCGTCTCCGTCGTCGAGGGCATGCTCTGCGGTATTGGTCTGGTGATCATTGCCGGGCAGATCTACGCGGCGGCCGGGCTGAAGGCACCGGAGTCCGGCATCGGCAAGATCGTGGGGCTGCCGGGGGCGTTGGCCGAGGCGCTCGGCAGCGCCGCGGCCCTGGCCTCGCTCGCGATCGGCGCGGGCACCATCGCCGTCGTCGTGCTGTGGAAGAAGCTGCCGAAGGCAGTGCAGTCCGTGCCGGGCGCCCTCGCCGCGGTCGTCCTGGCGACGGTCGCCACCCTCGCCCTGAGCCTGCCGGTCGCCACGGTGAAGGTGGAGGGCCTGCTCGGCGTCATTCAGCCGCCCGGGGCCGAGGCCTTCGGTGAACTGGCCAACCCGGCCATCTGGGGCACCATCATCGCCTTCGCGCTGATCGCCTCGGCCGAGTCGCTGTTCAGCGCCGCGGCCGTGGACCGGCTGCACGACGGTCCGCGCACGCAGTACAACAAGGAGATGATCGCCCAGGGCACCGGCAACACGGTGTGCGGTCTGCTCGGCGCGCTGCCGATGACCGCGGTGATCGTGCGCAGCTCCGCCAACGTGGGCGCGGGCGCGAAGACCAAGGCCTCCCGCGTCCTGCACGGCGTGTGGCTGCTGCTGTTCGCCGCCGCGCTGCCCGCCGCCCTGGCGCTGATCCCGATTCCCGCCCTCGCCGGTATCCTCGTGCACGCGGGCTGGAAGCTCATCCCGTTCCGCCAGATCGCCGACATGTGGCGGAACCACAAGGGTGAGACCCTGATCCTGGTGATCACGGCCGTGTCGATCGTCGCTGTGAACATGTTCGAGGGCGTTCTCATCGGCCTCGCGCTGGCCGTGATCAAGACCGCCTGGGAGGCCTCACACGTCAAGCTCGAGGTCATCGACAAGGGCGCCGGCCCGATTCAGGCGTGTCTGTCGGGCAACGCGACCTTCCTGCGGCTGCCGAAGATCCTCGACAGCCTGGAGGCACTGCCGCAGGACCGTCCGGTCGAGCTGGACTTGTCCGGCCTGCACCACGTCGACCACGCTGTCCGCACTGCCCTGGAGAACTGGGCCGTGCAGCACAGCGCCACGGGCACCGAGCCCGTGAGGGTCACAGCGGACGCCGAGCCGGTGAAGGCGTCAACCGGCGTCTGACGTCGCTCGCCGGCCGGGCGGTACGCACACCATGGCGCGTACCGCCCGGCCTGCCGCTCCGGGCCAGTCCGATCAGCTTGACGTTCATCGTCCAACGTCGAGCACGGAGTCTTGCTTGGACGTCAGTCCCATGCGTTGTCGAGCACTCCGCCCAATGTGGTGATGCCGTAGAAGCGAACTTCGCGCCACTCGCCCTGGGTGAGGACCGAGGTGTCGATGTCGAAGAGCGACAGAGTGAGCAGCGCGCGATCAAGCACGACAAACCCCAGGCCGGCAAGGTGTGGCCCACGGTGGCGGTGCGAGGAACTCCTCGGTGTACCAGTCCCGGCGTTCCTGAGCGAATGCGATTCAGGGGTAGCAGGCGTGACACAGGATGACGCACTCGCCTGTTTTCGATGCCCGTCGCGGTGTGAAACGTACGAGGGTACGTCTGTTCCTCTATCTCGCCCCCATGGCCTTCGGCCACCCGGGCGGGCGGACAGCTCGATGCCCCGGTCGCGGAAAGTGATCACGATCCTCGCCGGTTCTTTTGTGCTCCTAGGATTGCGAGAGTGACCGCAAGCACCAGTGACATCGAGAAGGCGGCCGGTGTGCTGCGCGCCGGCGGCCTAGTGGCCCTCCCGACCGAAACCGTCTACGGTCTGGGCGCCAACGCCGACGACCCCGCCGCCGTCGCGCGCATCTTCCAGGTCAAGGGCCGTCCGCCCTCCCACCCCTTGATCGTCCACATCGGCGGCGCGGAGCAGCTGGACGACTGGGTCCAGGACGTGCCCGCGACGGCGCGCCTGCTGGCCGAACGCTTCTGGCCGGGGCCCCTCACGCTGGTCCTGCGGCGCGGTACCCGCGTGCCCCTCGAAGCGACCGGTGGCCTTCAGACGGTGGCCGTGCGGGTGCCCGACCACCCCGTCGCACTCGCGCTGCTGTCGGCCTTCGGCGGCGGTGTCACGGCCCCGTCCGCCAACCGCTTCGGCTCGGTCAGCCCCACGACGGCGGACCATGTTCGTGCGGAGCTTGGGGGTGCCGTCGATTTCGTGCTGGACGGCGGGCCCTGCGGGGTCGGTGTCGAGTCGACCATCGTCGACGTCACGGGTGAGATCCCGAGCATCCTGCGGCCGGGCGGGGTGACGCGTGAGGACCTGGAAGCGGTGCTGGGGTGCCCGCTGGCGGTGCCCTCGACGAGCCGGGTTCGGGTGCCGGGTCAGCATCCGTCGCACTACGCGCCGCGGGCGCGGGTCGTCCTCGTCGAGCCGGAGAAGGTCGTCGCCGAAGCGGAGCTCGCGCAGGAGCTGGGGCACCAGGTGGGCGTCCTTCTGCCTGCCTCCTTCGCCGACGTCCCGGTGAAGGCGCACGCTGTGGTGGCGGTCCCCGGTTCGATGGCCGCCTACGCGCGCGGGCTGTACGGGTTCCTGCGCGAGCTCGACCAGCGAGGGTGCGACCTCATCGTCGTCTCCTTGCCGGTAGAAGAGGGGCTGGGACTCGCGATTGCCAACCGGCTTCGCCGCGCCGCGGGGCCCCGGCCCACCGTGTGACCAGCACCGACGCTCTGCCTTTACTGCTTCCGGACACGGGGAGCCGGGCGGATTCGTGACGGGTTCTGCTGAGCGCCCATCGGTCTGGCAGGGCCTAGTGATTCCGTGCGTCCAGGCCAGCACCGGGCATTCAGATGGGGGGATACGCCCGCGCCGATTGACCCGGCGGTTGCAGGAGTCCGGTGCGGCTCCAGCGCGGGGTGCCCTTTTGGTCCGCGGGATGGGTGCCGGCCAAGGCTTCACGTTGGTCACTCATGCGGCCACGCTCGACGTCCCACGCCACGTCGTGGAGTTCCTCGCCCGGTTGCTGGCCGCCCACCGGAGCGGGATCGGCACCCGAAGGGCTCTCCCGCCCTGGGCTCGTTCCGCCAGGCGGCATTGGTGCTGTGCTGGTTCCGAGAACACGGCGGCTGCACTGCCTGGCCCGGGACGCCGGGGTCTCGCAGGCCACCGGCTACCGCCGCGGTCCGCTCGCCGCACGCCTTCATACGAGTGTCGTCCGGCGGCAGATCACGCTGAGAGCCCGGACGCGTGGTCAGGATGCGGCGGGGACCGCTGCATCGAGGCCGCGAGAGGCGACGAGCCGTGCACTGCCGTCGGCCAGGCGGTAACACAGCCCAACCACGGCGGCCTGGCCTGCGGCGACCTTCTCGGCCAGTACCCGGGAGCGGTCCAGCAGCAGGTCGACGGTGTGCCGGATGTGCTCGGCGAGGATCTCCTCGGGCTCAAACTGTCCGGCGGCACGCGCGGCCAGCACGCTGGGGGTCACCCGCTCGACGACGTCTCGGATGTACCCGGCCGGTGTCATCCCGTCCTCCAGCGCGGCGCACGCCGCGCCGACGGCGCCGCACGAGTCGTGACCGAGAACCACGACCAGCGGACAGCCCAGCACATCCACGCCGTACTCGATACTGCCCAGCACTTCCGCACCCACCACGTGGCCGGCGGTGCGCACCACGAACAGGTCGCCCAGGCCGCGATCGAAGATGATCTCGGCGGCCAGTCGGGAATCGGAGCACCCGAAAAGTACGGCGAAGGGCTGCTGGGATGGTGCGATTTCGGTGCGGCGGGTGGCGTCCTGGTTGGGGTGCTCGGGGGTGCCGGCGACGAAGCGCTGGTTACCGGCCAGCAGCAGCTCGAAGGCGTCGCGGGGTGTCGGGCTCTTGATCTCGGTCATGGCGGCAGCCTACGAGCTGGCACCAGCCGTCGCACCGCCCGGTCCCGCCGTAGCTCACCAGGTCAGGCCACGCCGACAGCTTGGGCAGCACCCCCAGACGCCGGGCCAGCGCGGCTTCGAGGCCGAACCTCAGCTCGCGGCGCAGCTGCCCCGCCCCATACGGACCGTCGACTACCACTCGCTCGTCCTCCACACCCGCGCAACGAGCCAGGCACTGCCCGCGTGGTCGCCCAGACGAGGGCAACCACGGCGTCGGCCACGGCGAATGGGCCGTAGGCGGCGGCGACGCCACCGCCTGCACCAGCCCCGAGCAGGTAGGCCAGGCGCCCGGTGGGACGGACATCCGACGGGGCCTTGCTCGATAGGTTTGTCGGCATCTCTTCTGGTCCCGGGCGAGACGGTTGGGCAGGCGTTGTCAATGATCTTCCCTTGGTCGAGACGACCATGTCGGGCCCCTGCTTGGTGGCGAAGGTGCGCGGAGCCATGGACTACGCCTCGCAGCCGGAGCTGCGGGAGCGGCTGAGGCAGGTGATCGCTCTCGCGGAGCGGGCCGTCGTCCTGGACCTGGCGGATGTACGGTTCTGCGACACGGCGGGGCTGAACGTGCTGCTGGGCACCCGTCGCGAAGTAGACAGGGCAGCGGTGGTGCTGGTCCTGGCCAGCGTCCCCGGCCCACTGGGTCGGCTCCTGGAGATGACCAGAGTCGACCGGGTCCTGCGGGTCTTCGACACCGTCGCCGACGCCGAGGCCGCCCTGACCAGCTGAGGCACCCTGCCTGAGTCCACCCGGTTTACGGCCCCCGGTACAAGGCGCCGTAGCCAGGGCCAGCCGCTGCGTATGGTGGCTCTGGCAGGCCGATCCGGTCCGGACAGCGGAGCCGCCCCCTCAGGGTCTCGACAGCCAGGCCGACGGGCCGCTGGGACTCCGAGGCGCCTGGCGGAACTTACCCCGCGTCGCCCTCCTCGACGTCCGCGGCGGCCGGGTCGCGCAACGGGCGCCGGCCGCCGTCAGCGGGGACACTGGCGCGGTTTGCGCAGCTGCTGCCCGCCTGATCGCGTGGCGTACCAGTCGGCCGCTGTTCCTGACCGGCCGCAGGGCCGCGGCCGGGACGGCGGCGCTGGACGTGTCGGAGACACCCGGCTGCTGGCCAACCCGCTCGCCTCGTCCGACGACGTCGAGGACCTGGCGGCTGCACGCTGCACCGCCTGCGCCACAGCGCCCTGACCCACGACGCCGAGGGCGGCACCTCACCCCGGTGCTGCTGGCACGGTCCCCGGCACGCTTTCATGCGCTCCCTGGAGCGGGACGTCGCGTCCCGGCGTCGACGCGGTGGCCCGGCACGTCGCCAGGCGCGACCCTGCGGCGCGCCGTCGAGGCTGAACCGTCCACAGGTCGCTCATCTTGGTACAGCGGCGCATCTTGGTACAGCGGCGCAACGGGATCTACCGCCGCCTGTAGGAGCCGACGACCGGGACGAGGACGCCGACGGCGCCCCCGACATCTACCAGCAGGCCAGCCCCGGGCACCGCCGTGCCGGGGGCGGGACGCGAAGGAGGCCGACATGCGTGCACGGGATCTTGCCGAGCCCTACCCGTTCGTGACCACCGACGACGACGCAATCGACGCGGCCCGGATGCTCGCCGAACAGTCACTGCCGGCGCTGCTCGTCCTCGACACCGACAACCAGCCGTACGCGATCGTGCCCGGCTCCCAGCTGATCCGGCAGCTCCTCCCCGCCTATATCGCCGAGGACCCGGCGCTGGCCGGCGTCGTGGTCGAGCAGCACAACGGCGAGCTCGCCGAACGCCTCGCCGGACTCACCGTGGCCGAGTGGGTGCCGCGGCGCCTATATGCACCGCCGGTCGTCGGACCCGACGCGCGCCCCCTGGAGGTTGCGGCCCTGATGGCCCGCACCCACAGCCCGCTGGTCGCCGTCATCGAACGCGGCAGCGACGGCGTGACGCTGCTCGGCACCATCACCGCCGCCCGCCTCATGCAGCACTTCCTCCAGGCGGCGGCGTGAAGACCGCCGCGGCCGTGCTGCCAGTGGCCCTCGTAATCGCCGCGCTGGTGATCAGAGCCGCGATCGGTGAGCTGCGCAGGCCAGGCACGCCCCACAGAGGGGGCCTTCGCGGCCAACCGCCAGCACCGCTGCGGCGCTGGCGACCGTGTCATGGCTGCCGCCAGCCGTCACAGTGTGACACCACCACCGCCCGCCCCGACCGACGACAGGAGCCCCCCCACACCCGTGATCTGGCACTGGACCGGCCTCGCCGAACCCTCTGCCCGATGCTGCATTCTCGGGTACTCGCGGCGGGCCTTGCGCTGTGCCGGTATCGCCCGGACACCTGAGCGCCGTCGAAGGGTTGGCAGCGGGCGGGTCGACGCGTCGCGCTGCGCAGCGGACCGGTGGGCTTCGAGGGCGCGCCGGTAGCCCTCCGACGCGGTCTCGCGCGTCTTCAGCGGGCCTGCGGGCGCAGTCGGCACCGGGTCCGGGTCGTCGGTCGCCGCGGGGCCGGCCGTACTGAGTGGCGGGCGGCAGGACGTCAGGGTGCGCAGGTTCGCGCCCGGGGCCTTGGCCGTTGGCTATCGCGATCAGCTTCGGCGCGATCCAGCGCAGCTTTGTGCCGTATGCGGGCGCGTCTGGGGCCGACGTCCAGCTGGCCGCTGTCCGCGTCGAACTTCACCGTCTGGACGTGCCCGGCGAGCTCAGGCGCGGCGGCGGCGAGCGAAGCCAGGGGGAGTGCCCCAGACGGGCTCCCTTGGAGCCTCGCCGGCGATTGAGGCGCGGGTTCCCGGAGGCAGAGCCCCCGGGAACCTCACTTCGTGAGATCCGCCTGCAACTCGTCCAGGATCTTCGACGCCGCCGTGTAGCCGATGCCCGCGAGGGAACCGGCGACGACGCCGCGGCGGCGGAGGGACGTGTTCATGAGGAGGTGACGCTTTCC
Organism: Streptomyces sp. 5K101; assembly: GCF_046506645.1. Lineage (NCBI taxonomy): Bacteria > Bacillati > Actinomycetota > Actinomycetes > Kitasatosporales > Streptomycetaceae > Streptomyces > Streptomyces sp. 5K101. The sequence continues at coordinate 188,666 of NZ_JBKFFO010000006.1, forward strand.
GTCGGGGGGACGGGGGGTGTCTGCATGGGGACGTAGGGCGCGGCGGGCACGACCAGCGGGGAGCCGGTCACCGGGTCGGGGATGACCACGGACTCCATCCCGAAGACCTCGCGGACGAGGTCCGCGGTCACGACGTCCCCCGGCCGGCCCTCGGCGACGATCCGCCCGGCCTTCATGGCGAAGAGGTGGTCGGCGTAACGGGCGGCCTGGTTGAGGTCGTGCAGGACGGCGACGACGGTGCGGCCGCGCTCGTGGTTCAACTGGCGTACGAGATCGAGCACCTCGACCTGGTGCGCGATGTCGAGGTACGTCGTCGGCTCGTCGAGCAGCAGCAGATCCGTCTCCTGCGCGAGCGCCATCGCGATCCACACGCGCTGGCGCTGGCCGCCGGAGAGCTCGTCGACCGGGCGGTCGGCCAGGGCGGTGACGTCGGTGCGCGCCATCGCGTCGGTGACCGCGCGCTCGTCCTCGTCGGACCACTGCTTCCACCACGCCTGGTGCGGCTGGCGGCCGCGCGAGACGAGGTCGGCGACCGTGATGGCCTCCGGTGCGACGGGCGACTGCGGCAGCAGCCCGATCGACTGCGCGATCCGCTTCGTCGGGATCCGCGCCAGCTCCTGGCCGTCGAGCAGCACCGCGCCGCCCTTCGGCTTCAGCAGCCGCCCCAGGGCCCGCAGCGTCGTCGACTTGCCGCAGGCGTTGGGGCCCACGATGACGGAGACCTGCCCGTCGGCCACGGCGAGATCGAGTGCGTGCACGACCGTGCGGTCCTCGTAGGCGAGCGTCAGCTCGCGCGCCCTCAGCCTGCTCACGAATTGCCTCCAGCGGTACGACCGGTGTGGCTGCGGACGATCAGCCAGATCAGATACGGGGCGCCGACGGCGGCCGTGAGCACGCCCACGGGAAGCTCGGTCGGCGAGAACAGCCGCCGGGCCAGCAGGTCGGCGAGAACGACGATCACCGCGCCCATCAGGGCGGAGCACAGCAGCGGGATCTGCGCGGTGCGGGTCATGCGACGGGCGATCTGCGGCGCGAGCAGGGCGACGAAGTCGACGGGTCCCGCCGCCCCGGTCGCGACGGACGCGAGGACGACGCCGAGGAGCACCAGCCCGAGCCGTACGCGCCCCAGCCGCACCCCGAGCGCGGTCGCCGTGTCGTCGTCCATCGCGACGGTGCGCTGCGCGCGGGCCGCCCACAGCACGGCGGGCAGCAGGACGAGCAGCGTCCAGCCGAGCGGCGCGGCCTCGTCCCAGCCGCGGCCGTTGAGGGAGCCGGTCATCCAGATCTGGGCCTGCTGGGCGACGAGATAGTCGCCCTTGGTCATGACCAGGGTGGTGACCGAGCGGAGCGCGATCGCGAAGCCGATGCCGATGAGGACGAAGCGGGTGGCGTGCAGACCGCCGCGCCACGCGAAGACGTACACGAGCGCGGCGGCGACGACGCCGCCGGTGACGGAGAGGTACGGCAGGGCCGCGTACGAGGTGACGCCGAAGGTCATCGCGGTGACCGTGAGCGCGCTCGCGCCCTGGCTGATGCCGATGATGTCGGGGCTGGCGAGCGGATTGCGCGCGACGGTCTGGATGAGCGCCCCGGCGACCCCGAAGGCGGCCCCGACGAGCAGCCCGACGACGAGCCGGGGCAGCCGGAGCGTGCCGACGACCAGCTCGTCGGGGGACGGGTGCCCGAGGAGCACTTTCAGCACCTCGGCGGGCGCGACGAAGCTCTCGCCGACGCCGAGGTACGCGACGCAGGCGGCGGTGAGCACGGCGGTGAGCCCGGCGGCGGCGAGCGCGGCACGCCGGTGCAGCAGGAAGCTGGCACGCCCGGCGCGGGCGAGCGTGTAGCCCGCGGGCCGGACGCGGGTGCAGGTCTCAGCGGTCATGTGAGGCCCCTCCGGTGTGTGCGATGTCCGCTGCGCGCGGGGGCTGCTGGGCGGGGCCTGCCCCACCGCGCCCTCCTCCCACGGCCTGGCGGCCGTGGGAGGTACCCCCATCCCGAAACCGGGCTCCGCCCCCGGACCCCCGGGCCGTGCGCGGGCTTCGGGGCTGCGCCGCCGGCTCCGTTCGGGACTCCGTTGCGGGCCCGCCGGCCGTGCGCCCCGGGCGCAGGTGTCGGGACTCCGTACCGTGCTTCGCGCGGTGTACCGGTGCCGACGGACGGGCTGATCGCGCGCAGCGAGTGCCCAGGGGCAGCGCCCCCGTACGGGAAACGGTCACGCGGGCACCGCCTTGCGGCGCACCAGCGTCACCAGGAACGGCACGCCGATCAGTGCCGTCATCACGCCCGCCGGGATCTCGCTCGGCGGGAACAGCACGCGGCCCAGAACGTCCGACACCAGCAGCATCACCGGGCCGATCAGCGCGGCCATGGGCAGGACCCAGCGGTGGTCGCTGCCCACGATCGCGCGGGCGATGTGCGGGACCGCGAGGCCGATGAACGCGATCGGGCCCGCCGCCGCCACACCCACGCCCGTGAGCACCGTCGCGCCGACGCCGCCCACGATCCGTACCGTCGCCACACTTTGGCCGAGGCCCTTCGCCACGTCCTCGCCGAGCGCCAGCGCGTCCAGGCCGCGGGCCACCGCGACCACCAGCACCGTGCCCACCAGCAGGAAGGGCCAGACCTGGTGCACGATCTCCGCGTCGCGGCCCGCGACGGAGCCGACCTGCCAGAAGCGGAACTCGTCCAGCGCCGCCGCCTTCGTCGTCAGGATCCCCATCGTCACCGACACCAGCAGCGCGTTGATCGCCGCGCCGCCGAGCGCCAGCTTCACCGGCGTCGCGCCGCCCCGGCCGCTGGAGGCGATCGCGTACACCGCGACCGAGGCGAGGGCCGCGCCCGCGAATGCGAACCAGACGTACCCCGTGAGCGTGTGGATCCCGGCGAACGCGATCGCCAGCACCACGCCCACCGACGCACCCTGGCTGATGCCGAGGATCCCCGGGTCGGCGATCGGGTTGCGGGTGATGCCCTGCAGGGCCGTGCCGGCGAGCGCCAGGGCCGCGCCGACCATCAGGCCGATGAGGGTGCGCGGCACGCGCAGTTCACGGACGACCTCGGCGTCCGCGCCGCTCCCGCCGTACAGCAGGGCCTCGAACACCGCCGACGGCGCGACCGCGCGCGCCCCGACGGCGAGGCTGAGCAGGACCGCCAGCAGCAGAGCCGCCACGGCCGCCGCCGTCCAGCCGATGCGGCGGACGGCCTGAGCGCGTCTGGCTGACATGAACACCTATCGCAGAGAGACCCAGGGTTGGTAAGGCTTGGCTAAGTCTATGTGTCCGGATTTCGCTTCTCCGAGGGGGCCGGACGTCGCCGGGCACAATGGCCGGCATGGCCATCGACACCGCACCGAAGCCGTTCACCGTCGGGTTCGACCTCGACATGACCCTCATCGACTCGCGCCCCGGCATCCACGCCGCCTACCGGGCGCTGTCCGCCGAGACCGGGGTGTGGATCGACGCCGACCTGGCGATCACCCGTCTCGGGCCGCCGCTGGAGCACGAGCTGGCGCACTGGTTCCCGGACGAGCTGATCCAGCGGATGGGCGACCGGTACCGGGAGATCTACCCGGAGCACGCGATAGCGCCGACCCTCGCGATGCCCGGTGCCCGCGAGGCCGTCGAGGCGGTCCGGGAGCTCGGCGGACGCGCGATCGTCGTCACCGCCAAGCACGAACCCAACGCCAAGCTGCACCTCGCGCACCTGGGCATCGCACCGGACGAGGTCGTCGGCTGGCTGTGGGCGGAGGCCAAGGCGGAGGCGCTGCGCGAGCACGGCGCGAGCGTGTACGTCGGTGACCACATCGGCGACGTACGCGGCGCGCGGGGCGCCGGCGCGCTCTCGGTGGCCGTGCCGACCGGGCCCTGCGACGCGGACGAACTGCGCGGGGCGGGCGCGGACGTGATCCTGGACGACCTCACCGCGTTCCCGGACTGGCTGCGCGGCCACGCCCGGTCCTGACACCGGTGCACCGCCGCGTGGGGGCCGCTCGGCCCCCGTAAACCGAAACCTGTTGCGGTCGTTACCGCGACCGAGCGGATTTGGCCTGGCGCCGCTGCGCCGCGACCGACCGCAGCACCCCGGCCGCGGCGATCAGGAACCCGACGCCCATCAGCATGCTCACGGCGTACGCGACCGTCGGGAACGGCTCGGTGCCAAGGAACAGCGGGGCGACGGTGACGAGCGTGGCGACGGCGCCGACGACGAAGACGATGCCGCCGACGCGTACCAGCCCGTCACCCGGGGCGGGAGCAGCCGCGGGAGGAGTAGCAGTCATTCGGCCAGGGTAGTTCCCTTGCGCGTAGGAACCGATCGGGGACGTCTTGTCACCAGCCTCTGGACCATTAGCCTTGGGGGTGGCGGGTCAGGCGACCCGCTGTAGTGCTATCCAGAGCCGTTTTTTCGGCGCCCGCCCTGCGGTGCCCCCAGCGCCCGACGAGTACGAGGACGAGGACAGACGTGCCCACCGGCAAAGTCAAGTGGTTCAACAGCGAGAAGGGCTTCGGCTTTCTCTCACGCGATGACGGCGGCGACGTCTTCGTGCACTCCTCCGTGCTCCCCTCCGGCGTGGATGCCCTCAAGCCGGGCCAGCGCGTCGAGTTCGGCGTGGTGGCGGGCCAGCGCGGCGACCAGGCACTGTCGGTGACACTGCTGGAGCCGACCCCCTCCGTGGCGGCGGCCCAGCGGCGCAAGCCGGACGAGCTGGCCTCCATCGTGCAGGACCTGACGACCCTTCTCGAGAACATCACGCCGATGCTGGAGCGCGGCCGCTACCCCGACAAGGTGCACGGCAAGAAGATCGCCGGCCTGCTGCGGGCGGTCGCGGACCAGCTGGACGTCTGACGGGCCGTCTGACGAGCCATAGTGACGGGCCGTATGACGGGACGTCTGACGCGACGTATGACGGACGTGCGAGGGGACGTTCGACGAGCCCTATGACGGACGTGCGACGGGTGGTGTGACGCCCGGCGCTCAGACGAACGACAGCGCATCCCGGCCGAGGGGCGGTACGAGCCCCTCGGCCGCCGCGCGTGTCAGCAGGCCGCGCACGGCCGCGTAGCCGTCAACGCCCAGGTTGTGGGTGAACTCGTTCACGTACAGCCCGATGTGCTGGTCGGCGACGGCCGGGTCCATCTCCTGCGCGTGCTCCAGCACGTACGGCCGGGACGCGTCCGGGTCGTCCCAGGCCATGCGGACGGACGTCCGCGCGGCGTCGGCCAGCCGGCGCAGCATCTCCGGGCCCAGCGAGCGCTTGGCGATGATCGCGCCGAGCGGGATGGGCAGTCCCGTCGTCCGCTCCCAGTGCTCGCCCATGTCCGCGAGCGCGTGGAGCCCGTACTGCTGGTAGGTGAAGCGGGCCTCGTGGATCACCAGCCCGGCGTCCACCTTGCCGTCGCGCACGGCGGGCATGATCTCGTGGAACGGCATCACGACCACCTCGCCGACCCCGGCCGGGACGACATCGGCGGCCCACAGCCGGAACAGCAGGTACGCGGTCGAGCGCTCGCTCGGCACCGCGACCGTCCTGCCCTCCAGGCCGGTGCCGGGCTCGCGGGTCAGCACCAGCGGCCCGCAGCCGCGGCCGAGCGCGCCGCCGCACGGGAGCAGGGCGTACTCGTCGAGGACCCAGGGCAGCACCGCGTACGACACCTTCAGCACGTCGAACTCGCCGCGCTCGGCCATGCCGTTCGTGATGTCGATGTCGGCGAACGTCACGTCCAGCTCGGGTGCGCCCGGGATGCGGCCGTGCGCCCAGGCGTCGAAGACGAAGGTGTCGTTCGGGCAGGGCGAGTAGGCGATCTGCAGGGTCACGGTTGCTCCTGGAGGACGGGGGCGAGCTGCTGGAACGCACCGCGCAGCGCGCCGAGCGCCTCGCCGATGCGCCAGGCGGCGCGGTCGCGGGGGCCCACGGCGTTGGAGACGGCGCGGATCTCGACCACCGGCACGCCGTGGGCGGCGGCGGCCTCGGCGACCCCGAAGCCCTCCATGGCCTCGGCGGCGGCGCGGGGGTGTCGTGTGGCCAGCTCGTCGGCGCGCGCCGCGGTGCCGGTCACCGTGGAGACGGTGAGGACGGGCGCGTGCACCGCGCCGACCGCCTTCGCGATGCGCGCGGACAGCCGGGCGGGCGGCAGGTGGACGGTGCGGCCGAAGCCGAGTGCGTCGACGGGGAGGAAGCCGTCGGGAGTGTCGGCGCCGAGGTCGGCGGCGACGATCGCGTCGGAGACGACGAGCGCGCCGACCGGGCAGTACGCGGCGAAGCCGCCGCCGATGCCGGCCGAGACGACGAGGCCGTACGGCTCGGGCGCTGCCGTCAGCGCGGTGGCGGTGGCCGCGGCGGCCGCGGCGGGTCCGACCCCGGCGACGACGACGTCGAGCGAGGGCGTACGGGTGAGGGCGTAGCCGCCGGGGAGGACGCCGGGGTCCCCCGCGGCGACGGCTTCGGCCTCCGCCGCCACGGCGGTCACGACAAGGACGCGCACGGTGCCCTCCGGGTGCTGCGGGGCCTCCGGGTGCTCGGGGTGCTCCGGGTCAGGAGGCCTTCTCGAACTGGAAACGGTAGATGCCGATGACCTTCTTGCCCTTCGTCTCCATGATGTTGACGTCGGCCTTGGTGGTCGGCTCGCCGGTCTGCGAGGAGAAGAAGGCGTTGCCCGGGATGGTCCGGTACGTCTTCTTGTACGGCTCCTGCTCGACGGGCTGTACGCCGAAGAGCAGCGTCCAGCCGTTCTCGGCGATCTCCGGGTCGACGCCCATGCGGACCTTGTCGTCGACGGCGAACGTGATCTTGGTGGGGGTGCCCTTGGTGAGGCACTTCTGGACCTCGGACTCCTTGAGCGCCTTGCCGTCGTTGTAGCAGGTCGCCTCGGCGTGGACCGAGTCCGATCCGACCGTCACGGTCGCGAGCGGGGTCGGCTTGTCGCCACAGGCGGAGAGGACGAGGAGCCCGGCGGAGACAGCGCCGAGAGCGGCAGCGGTCCGGCGGCGCTTGCCGGAGAAGAACGCAACGGTCATGGTCCGAAGGCTATCGGGCGCGGCGGGCGCGGCGGCGCGGGGGTGCGGCGCGGCGTCCTTTTCCGCCCGACGTGGCTGCGCGCACGGGGGTTCCAGCCCGTCCGGCGTTTGAGGACACGCCCGCAGGGCGTGCCCTGCCACGGGGCGGCAGCCGGGTTCGATGCCTCGGCCGGGTCGCCGGGGCTCCGCCCCGGACTTCGCGCCTCAATCTCCCCCTACGGCCTGGCGGCCGTGGGAGGTACCCCCCAGCGGGGCTGGAATTGGCCGGGTCCGCGGGCGCAGCCACCCGGGGCCGGATATGGCCCTCACGCCACCCGGGGGCGGGGCGCGTCGCCGCGGCGGGAGGCCGAGAGCAGGCCCCGGCCCGCCGCTACCGCACCAGCCGTAACGATCGCCGCCGCCACCGACATCCCCAGCGAGCCGTTCAGTGGCAACGAGATGCCGACCGCCCCGCCCAGCACCCACGACATCTGCAGCAGCGTCTCCGAGCGCGCGAACGCCGACGTACGGACCTGTTCCGGCACGTCCCGCTGGATCAGCGCGTCCAGCGACAGCTTCGACAGCGCCTGCGTGAAGCCCGCCGCCGCGCCCAGCACCGCCACCATGCCCGTGCCGAAGAACACCGCCGACAGGATCGCCGCGGACAGGACCAGCGACAGCATCGTGACGATGATCAGCTCCGGGCCGCGGGCCTTCAGCCACGCGCCCACCGCCGTGCCGAGCGCGTTGCCCACGCCCGCCGCCACGCCGACCATCCCGAGCGACACCGCCGCCGACTGGCCGGGCAGCGGATGGTTGCGCAGCAGGAACGCCAGGAAGAAGATCAGGAACCCTGACAGCGCGCGATGTGCCACGTTCGCCTGGAGGCCGTGCAGTACCGAGGGGCCCACCGTGCGCAGGCTCGGCTTCTTCTCGCCGTGCGTCAGCATGTGCGCCTTGCGCTCGCCCTTCGCCGAGTCCACCTTGTGCGGCATTGTGAACGCCCAGTACGTGCCCAGCAGGAACAGCGCGCACGCCCCGTACAACGGCCACTGCGGCCCGATCTGCTGGAGCCCCACCCCCACCGGCGCGGCGATGCCCGTGGCGAGCAGGCCGGCCAGCGTGACCCGGGAGTTCGCCTTCACCAGCGAGAACGTCGGCGGCAGCAGCCGCGGGACCACCGCGCTGCGCACCACGCCGTACGCCTTGGACGACACGAGCACACCCAGCGCCGCCGGATACAGCTCCAGGCCGCCGGTCACGACCGCCCCCGACATCAGCACGGCCAGCAGCGCGCGGGCGAGCATCGCGCCGGCCATCGCCGCGCGCCGCCCGTGGGGGACGTGGTCGAGCAGGGGGCCGATGACGGGGGCGAGCAGGGTGAAGGGCGCCATCGTGACGGCGAGGTAGAGCGCGACCCGGCCGCGGGCCTCGTCGGTCGGCACGGAGAAGAACACCGTGGATGCGAGCGCGATGGTGATCATGATGTCGCCGGCGCCGTTGACCGCGTGCAGTTCGATCAGTTTCCCGAGGCCCGACTCGCCCGCGCCGTGCGCGTGCGTCGCCTTGCGGATGCCGCGCGCGGTGCCGGTGAACGGGAGGTGCAGGGCACGCCCGATCTTCCGGCCCGCTCGGCGGAGCGGCCCGGACGTCTCGGACGACCTCGCGGCTGCCACCTCGTCATAGTGCCCCAACGCCCCTCGGCGCGAACTGCGATCCGTGCGGGGGCGGCGTGTTGGACACGGACCGCGTCCGCGATGCGGACAGCGCGGCCTGTCGGTTCGTCCCGTGTTGCGACGGGCAGGTGGGCGGGGAGCTGCGAAGGGGGTAGCGTGCGTAGCGCGCCACCGGCGGTTGTTCTCGGCCGCGCGCCTCTTCGGCATCCCGCAGAATGGATGACGTCAGGTGTGCCCGGAAACGGATCGGTCCGGGCGTGGACGTCGATGCGGCCCTCTGGTCCGCTCCGCCCGCGGCCCCGTACCTGTCGGCCCGGCAGGCGCACCCGTGAGACGGCGTAGGAGAGAAGCGAGACCTGTGAGTGCGACGACGCGAAGCCGTACCCCCGACCGTCTGTGCGCCGAGGCGGTAGACCTCGCCCGGGAGGCGGCCGAGGAGGCCGCGGCACCGGGAGTGGTGGGCGAGCATGTGTCCCTCGTCTCCGAGGGGGACCGGGTCGTCACCCACTTCTTCGAGTGCACGGAAGCGGGCTACCGGGGCTGGCGCTGGGCCGTGACGGTCGCGCGCGCGTCCCGCGCCAAGGTGGTCACGCTCGACGAAACCGTCCTGCTGCCCGGTCCCGACGCGCTGCTCGCGCCGGAGTGGGTGCCGTGGAGCGAGCGGCTGCGGCCGGGCGACATGGGGCCGGGGGACCTGCTGCCCACGGAGGCGGACGACCTGCGGCTGGAGCCCGGCTACACGGGCGAGGACGAGCCCCCGCCGAAGTCGGTGCTTGCCGAGCATCCGCCCTCGCACGACCTGGTCGAACGGGTCGACGCCGAGGACGCCGAGCTGACCGACCGCAGGCCGGCGATCGAGGCGACGGACAACAGCGGGCGCGGCCAGATCGCGGCGCTCGCCGAGGAGCTCGGCATGCGCCGGGCCCGGGTGCTGTCCCGGTACGGGCTGCACACGGCGGCGGACCGCTGGGACGAGTCCTTCGGCCCGAAGACCGCGATGGCGCAGGCGGCGCCGGCGGCGTGCGTGACGTGCGGCTTCCTGGTGCCGATCGCGGGGTCGCTGCGGCAGGCGTTCGGTGTGTGCGCGAACGAGTTCTCGCCGGCGGACGGGCGCGTGGTGTCGCTGGCGTACGGCTGCGGTGGTCACTCGGAGGCGGCCGTGATGCCGAAGCCGCCGGTGCCGGCGCCGCCGGTGCTGGACTCGATGGCGGCGGACGAGTTCCCGCTGCGGCCGGCGCGGGACAGCGGGTCGGTGTCGCCGGAGACGGACACGGAGTCGGAGGACCTGGGCCACTCCTAGCCTCTCCGGCCGGCAGGGTCCGCCCTCACGGGACCCCACCCGGCCGTGGCCGCCGCCACCCCGAGTGGGCTGCACCCTGTGGGCCGAGCCTCGGCGCGTTGCGCGTGTGGACGAGGCAAGTTCAGCCTCGCTGGGGGCACCTCCCACGGCCGCCAGGCCGTAGGGGGAGATTGAGGCGCGGGGTCCGGGGCAGCGCCCCGGCGACCCGGCCGAGGCATTGGGCCCGGCTGCCGCCCGGTGGCAGGGCACGCCCTGCGGACGTCCTGGCGCGCCGGACGGGCTGGATATACACGGCCCGGCCCAGCCGACGGACGTCCTGGCGCGCCGGACGGGCTGGAAATGCACGGCCCGGCCCAGCCGACGGACGTCCTCGCGCGCCGGACGGGCTGAAAGGCACGCCCCCGCCCCCGCCCGCCACGTTACGGAACTCCCGCACGCGGTACCTTCGGCCCCAGCAGCAACACACAGGCCGCCGCAGGCACCCGCATGCGGCACCGGCAGGGCGGAGTCACAGCGTGAGCGTCAGGACGACCGAGTGGGCCGACCCGTTCGGGACGGCGCGGCTGCGGCGCGGTGTGCTCGACGCGTGGGGGGCCAGCCCGGCGCGCTTCCGCGAGGACGCCAACGCCGAGGAGGACCTCGCGCTCGGCGGCTACCGCGACCGGCTCGTCGTCGAGCTCGCGCAGAACGCCGCCGACGCCGCCGCCCGCGCCCGAGTGCCCGGCCGGCTGCGCCTCACGCTGCGGCCGGGCACGGGCGGCGAGCGCACCGTGCTGGCCGCCGCGAACACCGGCGCGCCCCTCGACGCGGCCGGCGTCGAGTCTCTGAGCACCCTGCGCGCCTCCGCCAAGCGCGAGGGGCACGAGACCTCCGTCGGCCGCTTCGGCGTCGGCTTCGCCGCCGTCCTCGCGGTCAGCGACGAGCCCGCCGTCGTCGGCCGCCACGGCGGCGTGCGCTGGTCCCTGGCCGAGGCTCGGGAGCTCGCCTGGCAGGCGGCCCAGGCCAGCCCGGGACTCGGTGACGAGCTGCGCCGCCGGGACGGCCACGTACCACTGCTGCGGCTGCCGCTGCCCGCCGAGGGCAGCGCGCCCGAGGGGTACGACACGGTCGTCGTGCTGCCGCTGCGCGACGGGGCCGCGGTCGACCTGGTGGAGCGGCTGCTCGCCGGGATCGACGACGCGCTCCTGCTGACACTGCCGGGACTCTCCGAGATCGTGATCGAAACCCCGGACGGGGTGAGGGAGTTGCGGCGCGGCGAGGACGGCGCGTACGTCCGTGTCGACGACAGCGAGCAGGGCGCACGGCGCTGGCGCGTGGTCAGCCACGCGGGCGCGATCGAGCCCGCGCTGCTCGCGGACCGGCCCGTCGAGGAGCGGCTGCGCCCGCACTGGGCCGTCACCTGGGCCGTGCCCGTCGACGCGGAGGGCTCCCCCGCCCGCCTGGGCACCGCGCCCGTCGTCCACGCGCCGACCCCCACCGACGAGCCCCTGGGCGTGCCCGCGCTGCTGATCGCCTCGCTGCCGCTGGACACGACGCGCCGGCACCCGGCGCCCGGACCGCTGACCGACTTCCTCGTGGAGCGCGCGGCCGACGCGTACGCCGAACTGCTCGGCGACTGGCAGCCGGTGAGCACCGGCACGATCGACCTGGTGCCCGGCCCGCTCGGCAAGGGCGAGCTGGACGGGGCGCTGCGGGCGGCGATCCTGACGCGGCTGTCGCGTACGGCGTTCCTGGAGGCCGCCGCGCCGCGGGAGCAGGCGGACGACGACTCCGGTCTGCCCGGCCGCGAGGCGCCCCGGGGCCTGCGCCCCATCGAGGCGGAGGTCCTGGAGGGTGCGGGCGCGGAGACCGTGCGCGTGCTGGCCGAGGTGCTGCCGAGCCTGCTGCCCGCCGGTCTCGAGCGCCGGGTCGAGCTGCGTACGCTCGGCGTCGCGCGCGTGCCGCTGACCGAGGCGATCGACCGGCTCGCCGGTCTGGAACGCGAACCCGCCTGGTGGCGCAGGTTCTACGACAGCCTCGCGGGCGTCGACCCGGACCGGCTGTCCGGTCTGCCCGTGCCGCTGGCGGACAACCGGACGACGATCGGCCCCCGCCAGACCCTGCTCCCTCTCGCGGACACCCCGCCCCATCTGGCCCGTCTCGGCCTGAAGGTCGTCCACCCGGACGCCGCGCACCCGCTGCTGGAGAAGCTCGGCGCGCTGCCCGCGACGCCGCGCGCCGTGCTGACGACGCCGCAGGTGCGGGCGGCGGTGGCGGCGTCGCTGGACGAGGGCGAGATCTGGGACGAGGAGGCCGACACCCTCGACGCCGAGGAGCTGGCGGAGACCGTCCTCACGCTCGTACGGGACGCCGAGCTGGAGCCCGGTGACGAGCCGTGGCTGGGCGCGCTGGCGCTGACGGACGAGGAGGGGGAGCTCGCGCCCGCGGGCGAACTCGTCCTGCCCGGCAGCCCGTTCGCCTCGGTCATGCGCGAGGGCGAACTCGCGCTCTGCGACGCGGAACTGGCCGAACGCTGGGGCGAGCAGCCGCTCTCCGCCTGCGGCGTCCTCGCCAACTTCGCCCTCGTCCGGGCTGCGGACGTCGTCCTCGACCCCGACGAACTCGAGCCCCGCGAGGGCGACTTCGCCGAGCCGGACGACGCCGGGCTGCTCGACGCGGTCGACGTGTGGTGCGAGGACGTGCTCGACCGGCTGCCCGACACGCCGGTGCCGCCGGTCGCCACGGAGATCGTGGCGGTGCGCGACCTGGACCTGGTGGACGACGACTGCTGGCCGCAGGCCCTCGCCCTGCTGGCGCAGCCGCCGCTGCGGGACGCGCTGACCCAGCCCGTACGCATCCTGCTGCCGGACGGCACGACGGAGACGGTGCGGCCGTACACGGCGTGGTGGCTGCGCGACCATCCCGTGCTCGACGGCCGCCGCCCCGCGGGCCTGCGCGCGGCGGGCGCGGACCCGCTGCTTGAGGGCCTGTACGAGTCGGCCGACACGACGGGCTTCGAGGACACGCAGGTGCTGCACGCCCTCGGCGTACGGACGTCCGTCGCGGCGCTGCTGGACGAGCCGGGCGGGGCCGCGGAGCTGCTGGCCCGCCTCGCCGACCCCGGTCGCCGGGTGCGCGCCGACCGGCTGCACGCCCTGTACACGGCGCTGGCCGACCTCGACCCGGAACAGGTCACGCTCCCCGACGAGCTGCGGGCCGTGGTGGACGGCGAGGTGGTGGTCGTGGACGCGGCGGACGCGGTCGTGGCGGACACCCCCGACCTGCTGCCGCTCACCGCGGGGCTGCCCCTGCTCCCGGTGGCGCCCTCGCGCGCCGCGGACCTGGCGGAGCTGTTCCAGGTGCGCCGCCTGAGCGAGGCGGTCACGGCGGAGGTCACGACGGAGGGCGAGGAGCACGAGGTGCCCGATTCCGTAAGGGTCCTGCTGGGCCCCTCGACGCCGGCGACGTACGTCGAGCACGAGGAGCTGATCGCGGGCGGCGTCGAACTCGACTGGCGCCGCACCCCGGACGGCGTGCTGCACGCCGCGACGCTGGAGGGCGTGGCGGCCGCGCTGGCCTGGTCGACGGCCCAGTGGCCGCGCCGCTTCGAGGTGGCGGCGCTGCTGGAGGACGCCTCCCGGACGACGGAGCTGGAGAGGGCGCGCTGGTTCGACGCGTAGCGGCTGCCGCTCGGGGCTCCCGGCCGTGTGTCACGTCCCGGAGCCCGGCGAGACCACGTACGGACCGGACCCTCGCCGGCCCGCTCCCGGCCGGCCCGACTCCCGGCGGTCACGCCGGCACGCGCCGGGCCACCGCACGCCAGGCGAGTTCCAGCAGCGCCGCGCCCGTCGCGGCGATCGCCACCGCCGTCCACGGCATCGTCACGCCGACCAGCTTCAGCGCGAAGAAGTCCTGGAGCCACGGGACGACCAGCACCAGCAGGAAGCCCGCGCCCATCGTCGCCACCAGGCCGATCCGCCACCACGTGTAGGGCCGGGCGATGATCGCCAGGACCCACATCGCGACCAGGAACAGCGTCAGCGTCGCCGCGCTCGTCTCCGCGTCGAGCGCGTCGGGGCCGCTGTAGTGCGAACGCGCCAGCAGGTACGTGGAGAACGTCGCCGCCGCCGCGATCAGGCCCGCCGGGATCGCGTAGCGCATCACCCGCCGTACGAAGTGGGGCTTGGCCCGTTCCTTGTTGGGGGCCAGGGCCAGGAAGAAGGCCGGGACGCCGATGGTGAGCGTGGACAGCAGCGTCAGGTGCCGGGGGAGGAACGGGTACTCCACCTGCGAGCAGACCACCAGGATCGCGAGGAGGACGGAGTACACCGTCTTCGTCAGGAACAGCGTGGCCACCCGCGTGATGTTGCCGATCACCCGGCGGCCCTCGGCCACCACGGACGGCAGCGTCGCGAAACTGTTGTTGAGCAGGACGATCTGGGCGACCGCCTTCGTGGCCTCCGAGCCCGAGCCCATCGAGACGCCGATGTCCGCGTCCTTCAGCGCGAGCACGTCGTTGACGCCGTCGCCCGTCATCGCGACCGTGTGGCCCCGGGACTGGAGCGCGCCCACCATGTCGCGCTTCTGCCGCGGGCTGACCCGGCCGAAGACGGCGTTCGCGTCGATCTCCGCACCCATCGCCGACCGCTCGGCCGGCAGCCGGCGGGCGTCGACCGTACGGTCCGAGCCCGGCAGCCCCAGCTTGTCCGCGACCGCGCCGACCGCGACCGCGTTGTCCCCGGAGATGACCTTCGGCGCGACGTTCTGGTCCGCGAAGTAGCGCAGCGTCTCCGGCGCGTCCGGGCGCAGCCGCTGTTCGAGGACGATCAGGGCCGCCGGTTTCGCGCCGTCGGCCGGGGACGGCGCGTCCAGTGCCTCGGCCGCCTTCGTGAGCAGCAGCACCCGCAGGCCCTGCCGGTTGAGGGCGTCGATCTCGTCGAGGGCCGGGTCGCCGCCCGGCAGCAGGACGTCGGGCGCGCCCAGCAGCCACGTGGACGACTCCCCGTTGCCCTCGCTGAAGCTCGCTCCGCTGTACTTGCGCGCCGACGAGAACGGCAGCGACTCCGTGCAGCGCCACTCCTCGCTGTCCGGATACGCCTCGATGATCGCCTGGAGCGAGGCGTTCGGCCGGGGATCGGACTCGCCGAGCGCGCCGAGCACCTGCCGCAGGTACGCCTCGTCCGTCCCGCCCAGCGGCCGCAGCTCCGTGACGTCCATCCCGCCCTCGGTGAGCGTGCCCGTCTTGTCGAGGCAGACGACGTCGACGCGGGCCAGGCCCTCGATCGCGGGAAGCTCCTGGACCAGGCACTGTTTTCGGCCAAGACGGATCACGCCGATCGCGAAGGCCACGGACGTCAGCAGCACCAGCCCCTCGGGGATCATCGGCACGATGCCGCCGACCGTGCGGGCGAGCGAGTCCTTGAAGTTCGTGTCCTTGACGACGAGCTGGCTGATGATTAGGCCGATCGCGGTCGGGACCATCATCCAGGTCACGTACTTGAGGATCGTGGAGATGCCGGAGCGCAGCTCGGAGTGGACCAGCGTGAACCGCGACGCCTCCTCCGCGAGCTGGGCCGCGTACGCCTCCCGGCCCACCTTCGTCGCCGTGAACGCGCCGCCGCCGGCCACGACGAAGCTGCCGGACATCACCCGGTCTCCGGGCTGCTTGAGCACCGGGTCGGCCTCGCCGGTCAGCAGCGACTCGTCGATCTCCAGGTTGTCGGCCTCGGCGAGCTCGCCGTCGACGACGACCTTGTCCCCCGGCCCGAGCTCGACGAGGTCGCCGAGCACGATGTCCGACGTGGAGACGGTGGAGGCGACGCCGTCGCGCCGTACGCGCGGTTTCGCCTCGCCGATGACGGCGAGGGAGTCGAGGGTCCGCTTGGCCCGCAGCTCCTGGACGATGCCGATCCCGGTGTTGGCGATGATCACGAAGCCGAAGAGGCTGTCCTGGATCGGCGCGACGAAGAACATGATCACCCACAGCACGCCGATGATCGCGTTGAAGCGGGTGAGGACGTTGGCGCGCACGATGTCGACGGCCGAACGCGAGCTGCGCACCGGTACGTCGTTGACCTCGCCTCGCGCCATGCGTTCGGCGACCTGGTCCGCGGTCAGCCCGGTCGTGGGCGCGGCGGTCGGCGTCTCGGGGCCCGGTGGCTGCCGGGGGTGTAGGGGGTCGAGTTCGGCACCCGCGTCGGCGACGGGTCCGCGGGGCTCCTGGCCGTCCATGTCGATCTCCGCCCGCTGCGTCATGGTTCCGACGGTACGGCGGGGGAGGCGGCTTCACCCCCCGGGCGGGCGGAAGATCGGACCGGCGGAGGACGCGAATGGTCCCGAGGTACTACGGGTCGCCCCGGACGGGGATCGTGTCGTGTCCGGGCGGGCGCCGGGTCGGGCTCCGCCGGGGGGCGTGTCGTGTCGGGGCGACGCCGGATCAGCTTTGCCAAGGGCGTGTCGTGTCCGGTCCGCTCCACCGATTCCGCGGCGGCGCTGCGGACTCCGTCGGCGGCGCCGGGCGCGTCGGCTCCGTGCTGGCCCGGCGGATCTCCGCGCCGGACCGCGCTGCGCGGCGCGTGCGTCAGGTCTGCGGGCCCGTGTCCGGCGTCTCGGCCGCTTCCGCGGCCCCCGCCCGCGCCGCGCGATTCCGCTTGATCGCCGCGTCCCGGCTGCGTACGTACCAGATGCCGATCAGGCCGAGGCCGCCGCCCGCCAGGCAGGTCCACACCCACCAGGTCAGGTCGCGGTCGGCGAACCAGCCGTAGAAGGGGACCTGGACGACGAACATGACGAACCACAGGATCGTGCCGCCGGTGACGGTGGCGACCACCGGCCCCTCAAGGGGCTCGGGTGCCTCGTGCCTGGGGGTCCATTTCGCCATGCGCACAGTGTAGATCCGGGCGCGGAGGCAGCCGCGGGGCAGTCCCCGCAAGGGGTCTACGCGCGGAGATACCGATCTTCAACTTTATACGTTCATACTGAACGAGTTTGCGTCCGACCGGTTTCGTTCGTATGAACCTCTGTGCGAGTCCCCACGGAACCGGGTGAGAAAGGTCCCGTATGCCCCCCACGGCCACCGCTGAGGTCGCTTCCCCCGGCCTGCCGCCCACGCCCCCACAGTCCGTCGGCGGGCTGGACCGCTTCTTCAAGATCTCGGAGCGCGGCTCCACGGTCGGCCGCGAGGTCCGGGGAGGCTTCGCCACCTTCTTCGCGATGGCCTACATCCTCGTGCTGAACCCGATCATCCTCGGCAGCGCCAAGGACATGTACGGTCACCAGCTCGACGGCGGCCAGCTGGTCACCGCCACCGTCGTCACGGCGGCGTTCTCCACGCTCCTCATGGGTGTGATCGGCAACGTCCCGATCGCGCTCGCCGCCGGCCTCGGCGTGAACACGGTCGTCGCCCTGCAGCTCGCGCCCCAGATGGCATGGGCCGACGCGATGGGCATGGTGGTGCTCGCCGGCTTCGTGGTGATGCTGCTGGTGGCCACCGGCCTGCGCGAACGCGTGATGAACGCGGTGCCGCTCGGACTCCGCAAGGCGATCGCCATCGGCATCGGCCTGTTCATCATGCTCATCGGCCTCGTCGACTCCGGGTTCGTCACCCGTATCCCCGACGCCGCCCACACCACCGTGCCGCTCCAGCTCGGCACCGGCGGTCACCTGCTCGGCTGGCCGGTCCTGGTCTTCGCCCTCGGCACGCTGCTCACCCTCGCGCTGATCATCCGCAAGGTGCCGGGCGCGATCCTCATCTCGATCGTCGTGATGACCGTCCTCGCGGTGATCGTCAACGCCGTCGCGGACGTCGCGTCCTGGGGCCTGACCACGCCCGAGTGGCCCGGCAACCCGGTCTCGACGCCCGACTTCGGGCTGCTCGGCCAGGTCAGCCTGTTCGGCGGCTTCGAGAAGGTCGGCCTGCTGACCGGTGTCCTGTTCGTTTTCACCGTGCTGCTGTCGTGCTTCTTCGACGCGATGGGCACGATCCTCGCCGTCGGCGACGAGGCCGGGCTGATGACCAAGGACGGTGACTACCCCGGCATCAACAAGGTGCTGATCGTCGACGGCCTCGCCGTCGCCGCGGGCGGTGCCACCTCCTGCTCCGCCAACACCTGCTTCGTGGAGTCCACGGCCGGTGTCGGCGAGGGCGCCCGTACGGGGCTCGCGTCCGTCGTGTCGGGTCTGCTGTTCTCGCTGGCGCTGTTCCTCACGCCGCTCGCGACGATGGTCCCGTCCCAGGCGGCCACGCCCGCGCTGGTGGCGGTCGGCTTCCTGATCCTGGCCGGTTCCGTCAAGGACATCGACTGGAGCGACTTCACGATCGCCGCGCCCGCGTTCCTGGCAATGGTGATGATGCCGTTCACCTACTCGATCACGCACGGCATCGGGCTCGGCTTCATCGCGTTCAGCGTGCTGCGGCTGGCGACGGGGCGCGGGCGCGAGGTGCCCGTCGCGATGTACGCGGTGTCGGCCGTGTTCGTCTTCTTCTACGCGATGCCGGCGCTGGGTCTCACGTGAGCCGCGCCTGAGCCGGGCCGCCTGGCTTCAGGGCCGGGCCGCTAGGCCCTGCCGTAGAACTTCTCCGTCTCGTCGACGGCCGCCTTGAAGCGCTCGTCGAAGTCGTCGCGAATGAGCGTCCGGACCACGTAGTCCTGGACGCTCATTTGCCGTTTGGCGGCATGCTGCCGGAGCCGGTCGAGCAGCTCACCGTCTATCCGCAGGCTGAGCACTGTCGATCCCATACGGGCCAGGGTCGCCGGTCCGCCGGCACCCGCGTGTCATTTTCGGACCCGCTCTCACTCGTATGGGTGATGCATCGATCAGGACCGTGGTCGGGTGGCTGAAACGCGGCTGGTCTTTAGCGAGGGTAATAAGTTATGCTAAGGAACATGCCTGACCTGTCCCACGGTACTGACGCCGACGTCGCCGCCGTGAACTCTCTGCGCTCCGCCGTCATGCGGCTGGGCCGGCGCCTGAAGCACCAGCGCGTCGACGAATCGCTGAGCCCGACGGAGATGTCCGTGCTGGGCACACTGGCCCGCTGCGGCTCGGCCACCCCCGGTGAGCTGGCCCGCAAGGAGCACGTCCAGCCGCCGTCGATGACCCGGATCGTCGCGCTCCTGGAGGCCAAGGGACTGGTCCGGCTGGAGCCGCACCCCGAGGACCGCCGGCAGAAGGTGGTCAGCCAGACCGAGCAGGCCGAGGCCATGCTCGAAGAGAGCCGCCGCAAGCGGAACGCCTGGCTGGCATCCCTCGCCGAGGGCCTCGACGAGGACGAGTGGGCCACGCTGCGCGCCGCCGCCCCCGTGCTGGAGAAGCTCGCACACCTGCAGTGACCGCCGACGCCGAGGAGGCGAACCCCTTTGAGTACGGGACCCGGAGCAGACTCCGCCCCCGCACCGACCGCCAACGACTCCACGACCGACCGACCCGACCGGCCCGACCGCAAGCAGACGATGTTCAGCTCGCTGAGGATCCGTAACTACCGGCTCTTCGCGACCGGACAGGTCGTCTCCAACACCGGCACCTGGATGCAGCGCATCGCCCAGGACTGGCTGGTACTGAGCCTGACCGGATCCGCCTCCGCCGTCGGCATCACCATCGCGCTGCAGTTCCTCCCCATGCTCCTGTTCGGCCTGTACGGCGGCGTGATCGCGGACCGGATGCCGAAGCGCCGGCTCCTCCTCGTCACCCAGGCCGCCATGGGCCTCACCGGCCTGGCGCTCGCCGTGCTCACGCTCAGCGGACACGTCCAGGTCTGGCACGTCTACCTCACGGCGTTCCTGCTCGGCCTCGTCACCGTCGTCGACAACCCGGCACGGCAGTCGTTCGTCGCCGAGATGGTCGGCCCCGACCAGCTGCGCAACGCCGTCTCGCTGAACTCCGCGAACTTCCAGTCCGCGCGGCTGGTGGGCCCCGCCGTCGCCGGTGTCCTCATCACCGCAGTCGGCAGCGGCTACGCCTTCCTGCTCAACGGGCTGTCCTTCCTCGCGCCCCTCGCCGGCCTGCTGATGATGCGGCCCGCCGAGCTCCACAAGGTGGAGCGTGCGCCGCGCGGCAAGGGCCAGCTGCGCGAGGGCCTGCGTTACGTCGCGGGCCGGCCCGAGCTGATCTGGCCGATCGTGCTCGTCGGCTTCATCGGCACGTTCGGCTTCAACTTCCCGATCTGGCTGTCGGCCTTCGTCGACGACGTCTACCACTCGGGCGCGGGTACGTACGGCCTGCTCAACACCCTGATGGCGGCCGGTTCGCTGGCGGGCGCCCTGCTCGCCGCCCGGCGCGGGACGTCCCGGCTGCGGATGCTGGTGGGCGCGGCGGTGCTTTTCGGTGCGCTGGAGGTCGTGACGGCGTTCGCCCCGGCCTTCTGGATGTTCGCGGCGCTGATGGTCCCGATCGGCATGTTCGGCCTGACGGTCAACGTCACGGCGAACTCCAGCCTCCAGATGGCGACGGATCCGCTGATGCGGGGCCGTGTGATGAGCCTGTTCATGATGGTGTTCACAGGCGGTACGCCGGTGGGCGCGCCGCTCGTGGGCTGGGTCACCGACACGTACGGCGCGCGCGTCGGCTTCGCGGCGGGCGGCGCCGTGGCGGCGCTCGCGGCGGCGGGCGTCGGCGTGATGCTGGCGCGGGTCGGGGGTCTGCGCGTCTCGGTGGGATGGCACGGGGGGCACCCGCGGGTGCGCTTCGTGGAACGAAAGCGGTTGACGACGGCGGCGTGAGCGGTGGGGGCGTCTTGGGAACGGGGCGCTGCCGCCGGGGGGCGCGTGGCCGGGGGTGGGCCGCTGCGCGGGGCGTTTTCCCCTCCCCGCCCCTTCCCGAAACTGGGGCTTCGCCCCAGACCCCCGTACCGCGCTTCGCGCGGTGTCCTCAAACTCCCCCTACGGCCTGGCGGCCGTGGGAGGTGCCCCCAGACGGGCTGATTTCGCGCAGCGAAATCCAGCCCCGCCGGCGATTGAGGCGCGGGGCTTGGGGCGGAGCCCCAACAAGCGCGTCGCGCACAAGAAGCCCCGCCCACGCTTGAGGCGCGGGGTCCACGGGGGCAGCGCCCCGGCAAGCGCGTCGCGCACAGGCAGGCCGGGTCCCTGGGGCAGCGCGCCCCGGGTGGGGCGCGGCACACTGGGCGCATGAGACTCTTTGCCGCCGTCCTGCCGCCCGACCGCGCCGTCGACGAACTCGGCCTCGCCGTCGACCGGTTGAGCGGTATGGCCGGGGCCGACCGGCTGCGGTGGACCGGGCGGGAGGGGTGGCACTTCACGCTCGCCTTCATGGGTGAGGTCGGCGACGACCTCGTGCCCGAGCTGCGGGCGCGCCTCGCGCGGGCCGCGCACCGGACTGAGGTGTTCCCCCTGCGCCTGCACCGCGGCGGACGCTTCGGGCGGCGCGCCCTGTGGGCCGGGGCGGCCGGCGGGCTGGACGAGATGCGGCTGCTCGCCGAGCGCGCCGACGCGGCCGCCCGCCGTTCCGGGATCGACATGGACGAGCACCGCAGCTACCACGCGCACCTGACCATCGCCCGCGCCCGCGAGGACACGGACCTGCGCCCGTACGTCGAGGCGCTCGACGACTTCGAGGGCTCACCCTGGCACGTGGAGGAGCTCGCACTCGTCCGCAGCAACCTCCCGGGCGGCGGCCGGCCGGGCGCACAGCCCCGCTACGAGGTGGTCGATTCCTGGCCGCTGAAGCCCGCGGGTTAACCTCGACGGGTGAACCCGAAGACCCGTAACCAGATCATGGCCGCCGTTCTGGTGCTCATGTTCGTGATCGTCGCCGTGGCGGCCCTGGCCGGCAAGTAGCCCGGTCACGGCCGCCACGACGCGGTGACGGTGTCACCAGGCGAAGGCCTCCGGCGACGGCCCCGGTCCCGGGAAGATCTCGTCCAGGGACGTGAGGACCTCCTCGGACAGCTCCAGCTCGACCGCCCGCAGCGCGGACTCCAGCTGCTCGGGCGTGCGCGGGCCGACGATCGGGCCCGTCACGCCGGGCCGGCTCAGCAGCCACGCGAGCGCCGTCTCGCCCGGCTCCAGACCGTGCTTGTCGAGCAGGTCCTCGTACGCCTGGACCTGGGCGCGTACGGCGGTGTCGGCGAGTGCGTCCGCCGAGCGGCCCGTTGCGCGCCGGCCGCCCTCGACCTCCTTCTTGATCACGCCGCCGAGCAGCCCGCCGTGCAGCGGCGACCAGGGGATGACCCCGAGGCCGTACTCCTGCGCGGCCGGGATGACCTCCATCTCGGCGCGGCGCTCCGCGAGGTTGTACAGGCACTGCTCGCTGACCAGCCCGTACGAGCCGAGCCGGCGCGCGGTCTCGTTGGCCTGGGCGATCTTCCAGCCGGGGAAGTTGGAGGAGCCGGCGTAGAGGATCTTGCCCTGCGCGATCAGGACGTCGATGGCCTGCCAGATCTCCTCGACCGGGGTGCGGCGGTCGATGTGGTGGAACTGGTACAGGTCGATGTAGTCGGTCCGCAGCCGCTTCAGCGAAGCGTCCACGGCGCGGCGGATGTTGAGGGCGGAGAGCCGGTCGTGGTTGGGCCACGGGTCGCCGTCGCCGGCCATGTTCCCGTAGACCTTGGTCGCGAGCACGACCTTGTCGCGGCGGTCGCCGCCCTTGGCGAACCAGTTGCCGATGATCTTCTCGGTGCGGCCCTTGTTCTCGCCCCAGCCGTAGACGTTGGCGGTGTCGAAGAAGTTCAGGCCCGCGTCGAGTGCGGCGTCCATGATGGTGTGGCTGGTGGGCTCGTCGGTCTGGGGCCCGAAGTTCATCGTTCCCAGGACGAGTCGGCTGACCTTGAGTCCGGTGCGTCCGAGCTGCGTGTACCTCATGGATCCCAAGCCAACTGCTTCGAGTCCACTCCAGGCAAGGGCGCGCGGGCCGGTGTCACGCGCGGGCCGGTCTCACGCGCGGCCCGCATCACTCGTGGCGGCGGCCGGTGTCCGCGTCCGCGCAGTGCAGCCGGGCCGTGACGCCGTCGTCGGTCCGGGACAGGAACAGCACCCGGTCGGTGCCGAGCGGGACGGGGTAGTTGCTCGACAGGTTCGTGGGCACGACCCACTGGACCTTGCCGTCGACGACGCCCGCGACCGTCTTGT
This sequence comes from Streptomyces sp. 5K101, assembly GCF_046506645.1. Taxonomy (NCBI): domain Bacteria; kingdom Bacillati; phylum Actinomycetota; class Actinomycetes; order Kitasatosporales; family Streptomycetaceae; genus Streptomyces; species Streptomyces sp. 5K101. The sequence goes on from NZ_JBKFFO010000006.1 coordinate 211,693, forward strand.
TCCCGCCGACGAACAGGTGCTTCGGTCCGGCGGCCAGCTCGGACGGCTTGCGCAGGGTGCGGCCGTCCGGCCCCGTGAGCGGGACGGGGCGCAGCCTGCGGCGGCCGCCGCGCGCGTCGGCCTCGTAGAGCCGGTCGCGCCAGGTGACGGCGTAGATCCGGTCGCCGACGCAGGCGGCGGGCCCTTGGAAGGACGTGAAGCGCCACGAGCCGAGGCGCGGGCTCGCCAGGATTTCGGCGGTGTCGCGGCCCCCGTACGCGTACAGCCGGGCGCGGCGCTTCAGGGACTCGGAGAACAGGGCGCGGCCTCCGTCGAGGAGCACGGGGTCGTAGGTGAAGCGCCGCACGGCCCGCTTGGGGAAGCGGGTGCGGGACACCTCCTCGCCGGTCCCGGTGGCGCGTACGGAGAGGACGGCGGAGGAGCTCCGGCTGTGGAAGACGGCGGCGTCGTTCGGGCCGGTGTGCCGGATGAGGGAGCCGTAGCCGGCGGCCGGCCGGTTCCACAGCTCGTCGCCGGTGCGGGTGTCGAGAGCACGGAGGTCGCCGACGTCGAGGACGAGGCGTACGCCGCGCACCACGAGGCCCCAGATCCGGCTGAACTCGTCCTCCCACAGGGTCTCGCCGGTCCGCGCGTCGACACCGGCGATCCTGCGGCGGTCCTCTCCCGCCTTGCCCCACAGCACCACGGTGGGCCCGGCGGCCGCGAACCTGTTCAGCGCGCTCTTGCGCCGCGTCCAGAGCACCTCGCCGGTCGCGGCGTCCAGGGCGGCGAACGCGCCGCGTTCGGTGTCCCGTTGGACGGGCAGCACGATCGTGTCGCCGGCCAGTGCCAAAGCGTCGGGGACGGGATCCGTGAGCTCCCTGCTGCACCACAGGAGTTGGCCGCTGTTCGGGTCGAGGGCGGCGATTCGGCCGCCGGTCAGGGGTACGTAGACGGTGCCGCCCGCGACGACGGGCCTGAGCAGCGTCCCGGCCGGCGCCCGCAGGGTCCACAGGCCGCTGTCCTCGTGGGACGCGACGGTCAACTGCGGTATGTCATCGGCCATATGGCGCCCCCGGGCATACACGGACCCTGTCCGCGGATGGTAACGCCGGGCCGGGGCAGAACCCCAGCCTCCGCTACTCCCGGGGGAAGTCGGAGGTGGTGAGGGTCAGGCCGACGGGGGTGCGGGTGAGGTCGACGTCGGTGCCGAAGGTGACGGTGGTCTCGGTGGTGTAGTCGCCGTCCTTGGGGTCGGTGTAGAGGTGAACCTTGCCCTGGTACGGGTCGGCGATCAGGAGGACGGGGACTTGGGCGACGGCGTACGCGACCTTCTTGGGGCCGTAGTCGTTGTGGCCGGTGCCCTTGGAGATCACCTCGGCCACGAACTCGACGTCCTGGTAGCGCCAGCGGCCGGACGCGTCCTTCTTGGCGTCGTCGCGGAGTTTGGCGACGTCGGGAGCGAAGCCGTTCCGCGCACCAGGGAAATCGATCCGTACGTCTGACAGCACGCGTACGTCCATGCCGAAGCGGTCCTCCAGGGCCCGTACGATCCGGCGGATGATGTCCCAGTGATTGTCCCGCTGTGGCGACATGAAGACGGCCCCCTCGACGATCTCGACCTTGAATCCTTCGGGGGCGGATTCGAGCCACTGGAACATCTCGTCCAGAGTGCGCTCGTCGTTGTTCTCGGCCATCTCGATCCTGCGCTCGTCCAAGGCGGTCATCGTGGCACTTCTCCCCGGCTGCCGCTCGAACGCATGCAGCCGTGCGGTACAACGATACGCACAGTGACCGGGTCACGGAGGCGAAGCGGCGTCACGCGCCGGGGCTCTCACCCGCCGCCCTGCCAGCCCGCCGCGTCCAGGCGGAAGCTCTCCGGGCCCGACACCATCCGGAGCGCGGACTCCAGGTCGCGCAGGCGGTCGGGGCCCATCAAGGTCGCCCATCGCGCGCGCAGTTCGTCGAAGATCTCGGCCGAACGGGCCGGGGCGTCCAGGCCGTGCGGCGTAAGGCGGATGAGCTTGCGGCGGGCGTCGGCGGGGTCGTCGGCGCGTTCCGCGTAGCCGAGGGCGACCAGCCGGTCGACGGTCCCTGCTTGGTGACCCCGAGCCTGCGTCCGATGTCGCTCGCGCTCGCGCCGGCCGGGCCGATCGCCTGCATCGCGAAGCCGTACGCGGGCCGCACGTCGGGGTGGCCTGCTCGGCGAGCTCGGCGTGCAGGGTGTCGATCGCGCCGGGCGCTCGGAGCGGACCGCGACCTGATCGCGGCGTTGCGTGAGCAGCGCGCCCTGGAGAACGAACGCCTGGAGGGGGTGCGGGAGTTCACGCTGGAGGTGCTGCGCACGGCGCGCGCGGTCGGCGATGACGAGCTGCGTGCCTTCCTCGGACACGGGTACACCCCGCAGAACGCCCTGGAGGTGGTCATGGGCATCGGCACGTACACGATGTCGACGCTCGCCAACCGGCTGGTGCGCGCCTGACCCGGGTCCCCATTCCTGCCGACAGCTTCAGGTCCGGCACGGGGTGGCGGCCACCCGGGCGGAGGGGTGGAATCCGGACGTTGTCGATGCGGTCGGGTGCGTGCCCCTTCCCTTCTTCGGAGCCCCGTGCCGCAATGGCGTCCGCCAGCCCGTGACCCCCACACGAAGGCGGGACCCCCCATGAAGCACAGCACCCTGCTCCTCGCCGCGACCCTTGCCGCCGCCACCCTCGCCGTGGCGCCGGTGGCCGATGCCGCGCCTCAGGTGACCCCGGAGACGGCGACGTTGTCGTTCGACTGCGGTTCCTACGGCTCCGGTACGGCGACGCTCAAGGCCGCGCAGGACGGCACGGCCGCCACGATCGAGGTCTCGACGGAGGCGATCACAGCACCCGTCCCCATTGCGGCCGACTCGGTCGAGTCCACGCTCACCCTCGCGAAGAACGGTTCCGGCACGACGACGTTCACCGGCAACGCCAACCCGGCGATCCCGGCCGGCGGCGCGGTCTCGACCGGGCCGCTGAACGGCACCGTCGCCGCGGGCGACAGCCTGGAGGCGGCATCCCTGACGGTGGTGGTCTTCGGCGTCACGGCCGAGTGTACGGCGACGTCGCCGCAGGACCCGGGGCCGTTCGTCTTCTGAGGCTCCTCAAACCGCCGTGCCCCGGTCGACGAACGGGGCACGGCGGCGGGCACGGAGGGAAAGGCCACGGGCTCAGGTCCGTGCCGTCCCCGTCGTACGGGAGACCTCCCCGGACACCGGCCGCTCCGGACGGGCCTGACGGATCGGGGTGAGCAGCGCCAGAGCCGCGATGAGCAGGAGACTCGCACCGGCCGCCAGGCCGACGGGCGCCGTGCCGTGGCGCTGCGCGGCCCAGGTGAGAAGCGCCGCGCCCAGCGGGGCCGCCGAGTAGTGGATGGTCCAGAACGCCGACGTGACCCGGCCCAGCAGATGATCGGGCGTCACTTCCTGACGCAGGGACAGGGAGCAGGTCCCGGCGACGCTGACGCAGCAGAGGAAGGCGGCCGTCAGTACGGCGACGCCCGGCGCGCTGCGGGCGGTGCCGATCCCCGCGACGGCGACCCCGCAGACCGCCACGGCGCCGATCCACGTCGCACCGAAGCCGAGCCCGCGCCGGACACGGGCCACCAGCAGGGCGCCGGTGATCGTGCCCACCGCTCCGGCCGCGAAGACCGTGCCGACGGTGCCGTCACCGTGGCCGAGGTCGTGCTTCAGGTGGTAGATGAGCAGGTCGTTCAGGCCGAGCGTCAGGAAGCTGAAGAAGGACAGAAAGACGGTCAGGGCCCGCAGCACCGGGTGCCGCCGGAGGAAGGACACCCCGGCGAGCAGGTCCTTCCCCAGCGTTTGCCGGGCCGTCTCGGCCTCCGCCGGTGTGCGGTTGCGGAACCGTACGAAGGCCAGGCAGGCGGCCGATACGCCGAAACTCGCCGCGTCCACGCCGACCGCGGCGGCCGGGCCGGACCAGGCCGCCACCACGCCCGCGCACAGCGGGCCGACGACTCCGGCCGCCGCGGCCGTCGCGTTCAGCCTGCCGTTGGCCTCCGTAATGCGGTCCCCCGGGACGAGGGCGCGTACGACGGTGACGTACGTGACCGAGAACAGCATGCCGACGGCCTCGGCCAGGGGCAGCACCACGTACAGCAGACAGATCTGCGGACCGAACGCCCACGCCAGGGGAACGGCCGCGTAGAGCACCATGCGGGCGAGGTCGCACGCGATCAGCAGCTTCCTGCGGTCCAGCCGGTCGACCACGATCCCCGCGAAGACCCCGGCGACGACGGATGCCGCGCCCGCGACGGCGGTCAGCAGGCCCATCTGCGCGACGGACCCCGTCTCCCGCAGCACCAGGAGCGGGAGGGCGATGAGGGCGAACGAGTCCCCGATGACCGAGAGGGTCTGCGCGACCCAGAAGAGACCGAAGTCGCGGTTCTGCCGAGGGGGCCGGGACCGGTTCGGCAACGGCTCGTCATCGGGGACTTCGGGCATCCGGCGAGCATAGGACGGCGTCGGCGGCGGCCGCCTGCCCTTTTCGGGCGGGCGGGGCCGGTCAGTACGAGTAGATGGACGTGGCCCTGATGCGGTAGTAGGTGCCCCAGGACGTGCAGAGAGTCGTGCCGCCCGAGCTGGTGTACGCCGTGCCGTTGGCCTGGATACGCCAGCCGGGGTACGCGATGAAGCCGCCACCGGACTTGTAGAGGCCGCCGTTGCCGCCGACGGTGTAACCCGGCAGGTAGTAGTGGCGTCCGCTCGATGTGACCAGGTACGGGCAGCCGTCCGCCTTCTGGTAGGTGCCGTAGTACGTGGTGCTCTCCGCCGCGCCGGCACTGCCGGACGCGGTGAGCACGGAGGCCAGGGACAGCATGGTCCCGGCGAGGGCCGTCGAGAGGTTGCGCAGCTTGCCGGTCTTCATCGTGTCTCCCGTTGGTCGAGTGGTGACGTGACGGGAAAGACGATGCCGGGGCCGGGCGGATTCCGGTGGGGCGGAGCGCTGTCCCGGACAGGGCCGGCGCTCTGACCTGGGCTTCTCCTCCGTGTCCCGGACGGCGTCCCGGTGCGCGTCAAGGACGCGATCAAGGTGCTTGTGGTGGGCGCTTTCCGCGTGCGACCCCTCAGACGGTGCCCCGGTACGCGCGGCCCAGTCCCCACGCCTGGTGCATCGCGTCGGCGAACGCGGCCGCCAGTTTGTGCTCGCCGGTCGGGCCCGGGTGGGTGCCGTCGTAGGTGTCGCGGTGGATGTCGTACGACGGCGGGCGCGAGGCCAGCAGGATCGGGGACGTCGGTGTGTCCAGGTCCGCGACCGCCTTCGCGAGGAGCACGTTGAAGCGGTCGCACTCGGCGGCGAACGGGGCGTCGGACTCGGCGCGGACGTTGGGGATGACGGGCAGCAGGACCATGCGCACGTGCGGGTCGGCCTCGCGGGCGCGGGCGATGAACTCCCGGGCGTTCGCGGCGGTCTGGTCGCTGTTGGTGTAGAAGCCGAGGTCTATCAGGCCGAGCGAGACGAGGACGATGTCCGCCCGGTGGGCGGCGACCGTCTCCCGGATGACGGGGGCCATGTGGAGCCAGCCCTCGCCCCAGCCCGCCAGGTGGCGGCGGGCCTCGGCGGGGAAGGCCGGGTCGGCGTACGCCGTCGACACAGGGGCGTTCGCCTCGGTGTCGTACAGCGTGGTGCGCGGGCCGACGATCTCGAACGGGTCGCCGAGGGCGGTGAGGTGCTGCCACATCCGGTAGCGCCAGCTGTAGTCGCCGGCGCGTCCGATGGTCATGGAGTCGCCGACGAACAGGAAACGCATGGGCGTCATCATCGCCGAACTCGTCGGTAACCCGTCAGTGATCGGCGATGTGAGGCTGGACACGGCACCGACGCCGACGGGCAGGATGGCGTGATGGCGAACGCATCGGTGGTCCACCGGCTCGATCTCGGCTACTTCGTCCGTTCCGCCGCCGAGGCGGGCGGCCCGCATCCGCGGGTGGAGCCCGTGCTCGCCCATCTGGTGTGTACGGGCGGAGAGTTGATCCTCTTCGACACCGGGATCGGTGCGGGGCACGACGGCGTCGAGGCGCGGTACCGGCCGCGGCGCAGGCCGCTCGCGGCGGCGCTGGGCGCGGTCGGTGTGCGACCGCAGGACGTCTCGCTCGTCGTGAACTGTCACCTGCACTTCGACCACTGCGGCGGCAACCCGCTCTTCCCCGGCGTCCCGCTCCTGGTCCAGCGCGTCGAACTGGCGACGGCCCGGCGCGGCGACTACACCCTCGACCACCTGGTGGACTTCCCCGGCGCCCGCTACGAGGAACTGGACGGCGAGGCCGAGATCCGGCCGGGGGTGCGGGTGGTGCCCACACCGGGACACACCGACGGGCACCAGTCCCTGGTGGTCGACCGCCCCGGCGGCGCGCTGGTCCTCGCCGGGCAGGCGTACGACACCGCCGCCGACTTCGGGGCGGCCGACCTCGCGCGGCGGGCCGCGCGCGAGGGTGTGGCGCAGCCGCTCCCGCCGTACCCCGTGTGGGTGGAGCGGCTGGCCGACTTCGCCCCGGCGCGGGTGCTGTTCGCGCACGACTGCGCCGTGTGGGAGCCGTCGGGCCACTGACGGGGCGCCGGAGGATCAGGGGCGCGGGAGCGGGTGACCGGCCCGGTGGTCGCGCGGTCACGGACGGAGCAGCAGGGCCACCAGCCGCCCGACCTGGTCGCGTGGATCCGGCGCGCCCGGCCACGTGGTCATCAGCAGGTGGTGGACCGTGCCCACCAGGGCGAGCGCCGCTGCCGCCGTGTCCAGACCCGCGGGGACGCGGCCGAGGGACCGCTCGGCGTCCAGGTAGCGGGTGACGGACTCCTGGATCGCGGTGAAGCCCGGCGCTCCGGACGCCATCGCGTCCCGGAAGCGTTCGGCGGCGCCGGGGCGGGTGAGGGCGAGGCCCGAGACGTCCGGCCCGGTGGCGGTGAGCAGCGCGGTGGCGACGCCGGAGAGGTTGGCCGCGACGGTGTCCTTGCCCGCGCGGGCCGGGAGCTCCGCCGCGAGCGCGGCCGTGCGGGCGAGGCGGTCCAGGACCAGTTCCGCGACGAACTCGTCCAGTCCGCCCGCGAAGTGCGCGTGCAGCAGGCCCTTGGCGCAGCCCGCCTCGTCCGTGATCGCCCTGCTGGTCAGGGCGCCGGGTCCGGCCGCGGCGACGACGCGTTCGGCGGCGGCGAACAGCAGCTCGCGGGCGTTGGGTACGGCGACTCCGCGCGGTGACATCCGGATCCCTTCCAGAGGGGCATGGACAGTATGGGCGTGTGCCCATACTGTTTGGGCGTACGCCCATACTAGTCGGGAGGCACTGCCGTGCAGAACGTCGTCAACACCGAGCAGGAGCAGGCGTGGAACGGTCACGAAGGCGCCCACTGGGCCCGCTGCCAGGACCGCTGGGACGCCGTCAACGAGGGGTTCAGCGAGCCCCTGATCGCCGCCGCCGCGATCCGCGCCGAGGACAGCGTCCTCGACATCGGCTGCGGCGCCGGGGCCACCACCCGCCTCGCCGCCCGGCGCGCGGCCGGCGGCCGGGTCACGGGCCTGGACCTGTCGGCCCCGATGCTGGAGCGCGCCCGTGCCCGCGCCCGCGCCGAGAACCTCGGCAACGTGGCCTTCGAGCGCGGCGACGCCCAGGTGCACCCGCTGGAGGGCCGGGCCTTCGACGTGGCCATCAGCCGCTACGGCGTCATGTTCTTCGCCGACCCGGTCGCCGCCTTCGCCAACATCCGCGCCGGCCTGCGCCCCGGCGGCCGCGCGGCGTTCGTCGTGGCCGCGGACGCCGGGGACAACGAGTGGCTCCAGGCCCTCGCCCGGCTGCGGGGCCTGCTGCCGTTGGGCGGCTTCGGGGCGACAGGCGGGCCGGGCATGTTCTCGCTCGCCGACCCCGACCGCATCCACGAGGTACTGGCGGGTGCCGGCTTCGACGGGATCGCGGCCGAGCGGGTGGAGGCGTACGGGAGGTGGGGGAGCGACGCCGAGGACGCCACCGCGTTCCTGCTGAGCTCGGGACCCGGACGGCATCTGCTCGCCCAGGTCGACGAGGCCACCGGCGAGCGGGCCCGGCGCGAACTCGCCGACGTCCTGCGCCTGTACGAGAAGGACGGCGCCGTCCGGCTGCTCAGCACGGCCTGGCTGGTCACCGCCGTGCGCCCGTAGCGACGGGGGGCGGAGGTGGCAGGCTGGGGGGCATGCGTTCCTTTCCGTACGTCACCGGCCTCGCCGCCGCACTCGTTCTCGCCGCCGCCGTGCCCGCCGCGGCGGAAGACGACGGGTTCACCATCGAGGACCCGAGGATCACCGAGTCCAGCGGGCTCGCGGCGAGCCGGGCGCACCCCGGGATCTACTGGACGCACAACGACCAGGACGAGCCCCGTGTCTTCGCCGTCGACTCGGCGACGGGCGCGACGGTGGCGACGATCACCCTGCAAGGCGTGGGCACGCCGCGCGACATGGAGGCGATCTCCGTCGGCGCGGACGGGAACGTCTACGTCGGCGACATCGGCGACAACCTCGGCGGCGGCTGGGACCACGTGTGGATCTACCGCTTCCCGGAGCCGTCGCGGCTGCGCGACCAGACGGTGCGCGCCACCCAGTTCGTCGTGCAGTACGCCGACGGGCCGCGCGACGCCGAGGCGCTGATGGTGCATCCGAAGACCGGCCGCGTCTACATCGCCTCGAAGAACGAGGACGGGGGCGGGCTCTACGAGGGCCCGGCCACGCTCAGCGCGTCGGGGACCAACACCTTCCGGCGGATCGGCGAGGTGCCCTGGGTGACCGACGGCGCGTTCTCCCCGGACGGCGGGGAGCTCGTGCTGCGCTCGTACTTCAGCGCCCGCGGCTACGTCTGGGAGAACGGCCGCCTGGGCGCCGACCACCGGGTGCGCGCCCCCATCCAGGGGCAGGCGGAGTCGGTGACGTACACGCTCGACGGCAAGGCGCTGCTGTTCGGCACGGAGGGCGAACAGAGCCGCGTCGAGCGGGTGGAGGTGGCGTCGGGGGACGAGGGCGGCTCCGGCGGCGACACGGCCCGGCCCGGCGTGGGGGATGTGTCCGGCGCCGGCGACGGGGCCGAGGAGCCCGGCGCGACGACGTACGGTCTGCTGGTGCTCGGCGGCGGAGCGCTGCTGGTGCTCGCCCTGCGACGTCGCAGGCGTGGCTAGGTTCCGTCCGGAACGGGCGTGGTCGCCTGCCACGGGCTTGGTCAGCACGTGAACCGGCACGTACGGCGAAGGGCCCGGCGGTTCGGCCGCCGGGCCCTTCGCGTACAACCCGCTGCTACAGCTTCTCGATCACGTAGTCGATGCACGCCGTCAGCGCCTCGACGTCCGCCGGGTCGACCGCCGGGAACATCGCGATGCGCAGCTGGTTGCGGCCCAGCTTGCGGTACGGCTCGGTGTCCACGATGCCGTTCGCGCGCAGCGCCTTCGCCACCGCCGACGCGTCGATCTCGTCGGCGAAGTCGATCGTGCCGATGACCTGCGAGCGCTTCGCCGGGTCCACGACGAACGGGGTGGCGTACTTCGACGCCTCGGCCCAGCCGTAGAGGGTGCGGGACGACGTGGCCGTGCGGCGCACCGACCAGTCGAGGCCGCCCTGGCCGTTGATCCACTTCAGCTGCTCGTTGAGCAGGAAGAGGGTGGCGAGCGCCGGGGTGTTGTACGTCTGGTTCTTGCGGGAGTTGTCGATCGCCGTCGGCAGGCTGAAGAACTCCGGCACGTGGCGGCCGGACGCGTGGACGCGCTCGGCGCGCTCGATCGCGGCCGGGGAGAAGACGGCGAGCCACAGTCCGCCGTCGGCGGCGAAGGACTTCTGCGGGGCGAAGTAGTAGACGTCCGACTCGGTGATGTCGACCGGCAGACCGCCCGCGCCCGAGGTGGCGTCCACCAGGACCAGCGCGCCCTCGTCGGCGCCGGCGACCCGCTTGACCGGGGCCGCGACACCGGTCGAGGTCTCGTTGTGGGTCAGGGCGTAGACGTCGACGCCCGCCTCGGCCTGCGCCTCGGGGTGCGTGCCGGGGTCGGAGGAGATCACCGTCGGCCCGGCCAGCCAGGGCGCCAGCTTCGCGGCCTTGGCGAACTTGGACGAGAACTCGCCGAAGGACAGGTGCTGGGACTTGTTCTCGATCAGCCCGTGCGTCGCGATGTCCCAGAAGGCGGTGGAGCCGCCGTTGCCGAGGACCACCTCGTAGCCCTCGGGCAGGGAGAACAGCTCGCGCACACCTTCGCGCACCTCGCCGACCAGGTTCTTGACCGGAGCCTGGCGGTGGGAGGTGCCGAGCAGGGAGGTACCGGTGGCGGCCAGGGCGTCCAGCGCCTCCGTACGCACCTTGGAGGGGCCCGCGCCGAAACGGCCGTCGGCGGGCTTGATGTCAGCGGGAATCTGGATATCAGCCACGAGCCGGAGCGTATCCCCTCAGGCTGTCGGCCGCCGACTCGGTCCGGACCATGAGACGGCTCTTGAGACGGGCTCCGAAGACGGCGCGCATGCCCCTGAGCTGCGGGTCAGCCGGCGAGTTCCGCAAGGTGTTTGAGCAGCGCGATCAGCACGAACTTGCTGGACGAGTGGTCCCGGGCGTCGAACTCGACGAGCGGCACGTCCGGCCCGAGCGTCAGCTCCCCGCGGATCTCGCCCTCCGATCGGAACGGGCCACCGAAGTCGTTGACGGCGACGATGAACGGCGTGTCGCGACCCTCCAGGCAGTCGATCGCGTACCGGGCGCCGTCGAGCGCGCGGGTGTCGACCAGGACGACGGCGCCGGTCGTACCGTCCAGGAGCGGGTCCCACAGGAAGCGGAACCGGTCCTGCCCGGGCAGGCCGAAGAGGTGGAGCACCGTGCGCTCGTCCAGGGTGAGGCGCCCGAAGTCGAGCGCGACCGTCGTCACCGTCCGGCCCGGGGCGGCGGCGGGGGCGCTGATCGGCTCCTCCGTGTGCAGCGGACGGATCTCGCTGACGGACCGCACCATCGTCGTGCTTCCCGTGCCGGAACCGCCGGCCACGACGATCTTCATCGCGCTGAGCTGTGCCCCCGCGCGGGTCATCGTTTCTCGTCGGTGCCGGTCATCGCACAATGCCTTCCGGGGATGCGGTGGGGAGTGTCGAAGCCGCTGCATGCTGATCAAGTGGAGGTCACTATAGGAGAGTTGGCGATCACATGGGCAAGAGCCGGGCGCCTGACTTTCCGATCGTTTCCGCACACCGTGCACGACCGGGGCGGGCCCTCGGGGACGTGACGCAGGTGTGAGGCGTGCCGCGCGGGCCATCCTGGGAGACACGACAGGGGATACGCAGGACGTGGCGCGGGCGCTCAGGTCCGCCGTGCGCGGCGACGTCGCTTCGGCGCCGCTGCACGGGCCCTGATGACCATGGACGCCTCCGACTACCGGCGCGTCCCGGACCGTGTGGCGGCGCCGCGCGACGCGGACGACGTGGCGGCGGCGCCGGCGGTGTGCCGCCGGCACGGGGTGCCCGTGGTGCCGCGCGGCGCGGGGACGTCGCCCTCACCCCGGCGGGCGCACCCGTCACCCTCGGGCGGGGCACCGGCTCCGCCGGCGTGCCGCCCGGCCGGGCTCCCGGCCCGCGGGGCCTGGCGGGCGGAGCCGTCGGCCCTGGTGGCGTGCAATCGCCCCGCTGGGCGATGGAGGCCAGGGGGCGGACCACGGCAACCGGCGTGCGGCCGCCCCCGACACGACGGATGCGGTCCGGCTGTGCCGGGCCCGCGCCGGGCCGGTCAGTGGGGCCCCGTTGTCACCACCTGGCGGGTCAGGGCCAGCAGGGCGCGCACCGCCGGGTGCGGTGACGTTGCGCGCCAGGCGAGCAGGACCGGGACCGGTGGCGCATCGGTCAGGGGGCGGTAGGCGACGCCCGGGTGGGTGTGCAGCTCGGCGGTGGAGGCGGCCGAGACACCCGCAGCGCGGCCCGCCGCGATCGCGGTCAGCCAATCGTCGGTGTTGCCGACGGTGAGCGTGTCGGCGGGCCGGGCGTCGGGCGGCCACAGGTCGGGCGTCGTCATGCCGGAGACGGTGTTGAGCACGACGGGCCCGGTGGCCAGGTCGGCGAGGGTGAGCGCGGCGCGCTCCGCCAGCAGGCCGTCCGCCGTGACCGCGGCGACGCGCGCCTCGGTGAAGAGCAACGCCGTGACCAGGCCCGGCGTGTCGACCGGCCCGCGCAGCACGGCGGCGTCGACCCGGCCGCTGGTCAGCCCGGCCGTACGGTCGTCGACGCGCAGCAGTTCGAGCGGTGTCTCCGGCTGCTCGCGGCCCCAGCGGCGCAGCAGCGGCGTGGTGTACGGGCCGAGCGCGGCCCAGGCGTGGCCGAGCCGCAGCGGTGTGCGGAGCAGCCGGCCCGCGTCGAGGGCCTCGTCGAACGCGGCGACGGCGGCGGCCGCCTTGTCGCGGAACGCCCGCCCCTCGGCGGTCAGCGCGAGGTGGTGCGTGGAGCGGTCGACGAGCCGGGTGCCGAGATGCCTCTCCAGCGCGGCGAGCGAGCGGGAGACGCTGGGCTGGGTGAGGTTCAGCCGGGCGGCGGCCCTGGTCACGCTCGACTCCTCGGCAATGGCGAGGAAGCAGCGGAGGTGACGCAGCTCGATGCTCATACGTACGGAGCATAACCGCAGCGAGAACGGCATTTCACCAGGGGCGTTCCGGATCCGTAGCGTGGTGGGGGTGGCAGCGGGTCGAGGTGAGCAGGGAGGTGGGGCGGTGAACGAATCGCGGTCCGGTCGAGGGCGCACGTTCGCGGGCGCGGGCGCGGCGATCGCCAGGGCCGCCGCGCGCAGGGGGTCAGCGGGGGACGCGCAGGGCGGTTCGGCTCCGGGTCGTTCGGCCGGCGGGGCCGGCTCGGTGGGTGCGGGTCGCCGTACGACGGACCACCGTACGGCGCGGTCGTCGGGCGCCCACGGCGCGGCCGGCGCCGTCGTCGTCCTGCCCGAGGGCGTCGGACCCGCGGACCGGGCTGATGCGTCGGCGGGGCCGTCGCCGCGCCCGCGGCGGTCGCTCGGACCCGTGTCGCTCGTCGTGGCGGGCGCGCTGTCCGTGCAGTTCGGCGCGGCGATCGCCGTGATGCTGATGCCGCGTACGGGCCCGCTCGGCGTGGTCACGCTGCGGCTCGTGCTCGCCGCCCTCGTACTGCTCCTCGTGTGCCGGCCGCGCCTGCGCGGGCACTCGCGCGCCGACTGGAGCACCGTCCTCGCCTTCGGGGCCGCGATGGCCGCGATGAACGTCCTCTTCTACCAGGCCGCCCACCGCATCCCGCTCGGCGCCGCCGTCACCCTGGAGGTGCTCGGCCCGCTCGTCATGTCCGTGATCGCCTCGCGCCGGCTCGTCAACCTGCTGTGGGCGGGGCTCGCGCTCGCGGGCGTGTTCCTGCTGAGCGGCGGCGGTTTCGACCGGCTCGACCCCGTGGGCGCGCTGTTCGCCCTGGGGGCGGGCGCGATGTGGGCGGCGTACATCGTCTTCAGCGCCCGCACCGGGCGGCGTTTCCCGCAGGCGGACGGGCTCGCCCTGGCGATGGCCGTGGGCGCCCTGCTCAGTCTGCCGCTGGGCCTGATGGAGGCCGGGGCGAAGCTGGTGGTGCCGTCCACGCTGGGACTCGGCCTCGCGGTGGCCCTGATGTCGTCGGTCCTGCCGTACACCCTCGAACTGCTTGCGCTGCGCCGGCTGCCGGCGGCGACGTTCGCCGTGCTGATGAGCCTGGAGCCGGCGATTGCGGCGACGGCCGGCTTCCTCGTCCTGGACCAAGCCCTTTCGCCGGCCGAGGTGGCGGCGATCGCGCTGGTCGTCGCGGCGAGCATGGGGGCGGTACGGACGCAGGCGGCCGGAAAGGGCCGCACCGCAGGCTGAAATTCAAAGCAAGCATGCTTGCTTGTTTTCTGGAACGCTGCCATGCTCCGGGGCACGAACCGTCGTGCCCACTGGGAGCGTTACGTGTCCGATCCGACTGCCGTGTTCGACGACCTGCGCGACGAGAGCGATGAACTCGACCGGCTGGTCGCCCCGTCGGCCCCCGGCGCGTGGGCCACGGCGACCCCCGCCGAGGGCTGGAGCGTCGCCCACCAGATCGCCCACCTCGCCTGGACCGACCGGGCCGCGCTGACGGCGGTCACCGATCCGGACTCCTTCGCCGTGGAGGTCGCCAAGGCGCTCGCCCCGCCGCGCTCCTTCGTCGACGAGGGCGCGGCCGAAGGGGCGGCGCTGCCGCCCCTCGACCTGATGGACCGGTGGCGCGAGGGCCGCGAACGGCTGCTGACCGCCCTGCGCGAGGCCCCGGCCGGTGCCCGGTTCCCCTGGTACGGGCCCCCGATGAGCGCCGCCACGATGGCGACCGCGCGCCTGATGGAGACGTGGGCGCACGGTCAGGACGTCGCCGACGCGCTCGGCGTCGTACGGAAACCGACGACGCGGCTCGCGCAGATCGTGCGCCTCGGCGTGCGGACGCGGGACTTCGCGTACGGGGTGCACGGGCTGACCCCGCCGGCCGAGCCGTTCCGCGTCGAACTGACCGGACCCGGCGGCGAACTGTGGGCCCACGGCCCCGAGGACGCGGCCCAGCGGGTGACCGGCCCGGCGCTGGACTTCTGCCTCCTGGTCACGCAGCGGGCGCACCGCGCGGACCTGTCGCTGCGGGCGACGGGCCCGGACGCGGACCGCTGGCTCGACCTCGCCCAGGCCTTCGCGGGCCCCCCGGGCAAGGGCCGCGAGGCCCGCGGTGCGGGCGGGGAGGCTGGTGGGCGTGGGTCCGCGCAGCACGCGGCTGCTGCCGCTCGGCACGACGCAGGCAGCGGGAGCGCCGTCCGGGACCGTACGGCCGTCGGCGGCTCGTCCGCCGGTCGCGAGGCCGGTGCGGCCCCGAATAAGGCCGACGTCGGCCCGTCAGCCGGTCGCGAACAGGGTGCGGCTCCGGGCCGTACGGACGACGCGGCCGCCCTGGACGACCGCCGGGAGGCCGAGGGCACCGGTCACGTCGACGGCGGGCAGGGATGACCGGCCGGGCGGGCGCACCCGCCGCCGGGCCGTTGCGGGTCGGGAACGCCTCCGGGTTCTACGGAGACCGGTTCGACGCCGTGCGCGAGATGCTCACCGGCGGGCCCCTCGACGTGCTCACCGGGGACTACCTCGCCGAGCTGACCATGCTCATCCTCGGCCGCGACCGCCTCAAGGACCCCCGCCTCGGCTACGCCAAGACCTTCCTGAGGCAGTTGGAGGACACCCTCGGACTCGCCCACGAGCGCGGCGTCCGCGTCGTCACCAACGCCGGCGGCCTCTACCCCGCCGCACTCGCCGACGCCGTCCGCGCACTCGCCGCACGCGTCGGCGTCCCCGTCCGCGTCGCCCACGTCGAGGGCGACGACCTCTCCGCCCGCTTCCCCGGCGCGCTGACCGCCAACGCCTACCTCGGCGGCACCGGCATCACCGCCTGCCTGCGCGCGGGCGCGGACGTCGTCGTCACCGGCCGCGTCACCGACGCGGCCCTCGTCACCGGCCCCGCCGCCGCGCACTTCGGCTGGGGACCCGAGGATCACGACAGGCTCGCCGGCGCGGTCGTCGCCGGGCACGTCCTCGAATGCGGCACCCAGGCCACCGGCGGCAACTACGCCTTCTTCGCCGAAGCCGGCAACACCGTCCGCCGCCCCGGCTTCCCCCTCGCCGAGATCCACGCCGACGGCACCTGCGTCATCACCAAGCACGACGGCACCGGCGGCCTGGTCGACGTCGGCACCGTCACCGCGCAGTTGCTGTACGAGACGGGCGGCGCGCGGTACGCCGGACCGGACGTGACCGCCCGGCTCGACACCGTACGCCTGACGCAGGACGGCCCGGACCGGGTGCGGATCTCGGGCGTGCGCGGCGAGGCCCCGCCGCCCACGCTCAAGGTCGGCCTCAACCGCATCGGCGGCTGGCGCAACGAGGTCGTGTTCGTGCTGACCGGGCTCGACGTCGAGGCCAAGGCCCGCCTCGTGCAGGACCAGTTGGAGGACGCGCTCGGCGCACAGCGGCCCGCCGAGGTGCGCTGGGAGCTGGCCCGCACCGACGCGGCCGACGCCGACACCGAGGAGCGCGCCAGCGCCTATCTCCGGCTCGTCGTGCGCGACCCGGACGCGGAACGTGTCGGGCGCGCGGTGAGCAGCGCCGCGGTCGAGCTCGCGCTCGGCAGCTACCCCGGCTTCCACGTGACGGCCCCGCCGGGCAAGGGCGCGCCGTACGGGGTGTTCGACGCGGCGTACGTCCCGGCCGCCTCGGTCCCGCACACCGCCGTGCTGCCGGACGGCGAGCGCGTCGAGTTGGGGGCGCCGCCGGGCACGGCCGCGGTGACCCCCGACGCCGCACCCGCGCCCGTACCCGACCCCGCCGACGCCCCGCCCGCGCACGCCCCCGACCCCGCCGACACCGGCCCCGCGCTGCCCGAGCCCCTGCCGCCCGGCCCGACCCGTCGCGCCCCTCTCGGTCTCGTCATGGGCGCCCGCAGCGGCGACAAGGGCGGCGACGCCAACATCGGCGTCTGGGCCCGCACCGACGACGCCTGGCGCTGGCTCGCCCACGAACTGACCACCGAGCGGCTGCGGACCCTGCTCCCGGAGACCGCCGGGCTCGCCGTCGCCCGGCACGTGCTGCCCAACCTGCGCGCCCTGAACTTCGTCGTCGAGGGAATCCTCGGCCAAGGCGTCGCCGCGCAGGCCCGTTTCGACCCGCAGGCCAAGGCGCTGGGCGAGTGGCTGCGCGCCCGCTACGCCGACATCCCGGAGGCTTTGTTGTGACCGTCCTCGGCTCGGCCCTCGATGTGACGGGCCCCGAATACGCCGCCCGCCGCGAGGCGATGCTCGACCGTCTCGCCGACCTGGAGGCGGAGCACGCCAAGGCGCTGGCGGGCGGCGGCGAGAAGTACGTCGCCCGGCATCGCGCACGGGGCAAACTGCTCGCGCGCGAGCGGATCGAGCTGCTGCTCGACCCCGACACCCCCTTCCTGGAGCTCTCGCCGCTTGCCGCGTGGGGCAGCGACTGTCCCGTGGGCGCGTCGATCGTCACCGGCATCGGTGTCGTCGAGGGCGTCGAGTGCCTGATCACCGCCAACGACCCGACGGTGCGCGGCGGCGCGTCCAACCCGTGGACGCTGAAGAAGGCCCTGCGCGCCAACGAGATCGCGTACGCCAACCGGCTGCCGTGCATCGCGCTCGTCGAGTCGGGGGGCGCGGACCTGCCGTCCCAGAAGGAGATCTTCATCCCCGGCGGGGCGCTGTTCCGTGACATCACCCGGCTCTCGGCGGCCGGGATCCCGACGATCGCGGTCGTGTTCGGCAACTCGACGGCCGGCGGGGCGTACGTCCCCGGCATGTCCGACCACACCGTGATGATCAAGGAGCGGTCGAAGGTCTTCCTCGGCGGGCCGCCGCTGGTGAAGATGGCGACTGGCGAGGAGAGCGACGACGAGTCGCTGGGCGGCGCGGAGATGCACGCGCGGACCTCCGGTCTCGCGGACCACTACGCGCTCGACGAGCAGGACGCGCTGCGTCAGGCACGGCGGATCGTCGCCCGCCTCAACTGGCGCAAGGCGCACGCGGATCCCCTTCCGGCCGAGCAGCCGAAGTACGCGGCCGACGAGCTGCTCGGCATCGTGCCGGAGGACCTGAAGACGCCGTTCGACCCGCGGGAGGTCATCGCCCGGATCGTGGACGGCTCGGACTTCGACGAGTTCAAGCCGCTGTACGGGCCCTCGCTCACCACGGGCTGGGCGAGCCTGCACGGCTATCCGGTCGGCGTCCTCGCCAACGCGCAGGGCGTGCTGTTCAGCGCCGAGTCGCAGAAGGCGGCCCAGTTCATCCAGCTCGCCAACCAGCGCGACATCCCACTGGTCTTCCTGCACAACACCACCGGCTACATGGTCGGCAAGGAGTACGAGCAGGGCGGCATCATCAAGCACGGCGCGATGATGATCAACGCGGTGTCCAACTCCCGTGTCCCGCACCTGTCGGTGCTGATGGGCGCGTCGTACGGAGCCGGGCACTACGGCATGTGCGGGCGGGCGTACGACCCGAGGTTCCTGTTCGCGTGGCCGAGCGCCAAGTCGGCGGTGATGGGCCCGCAGCAGCTCGCCGGCGTGCTGTCGATCGTGGCCCGCGCGTCGGCGGCGGCGAAGGGGCGGCCGTACGACGAGGAGGCGGACGCCGGGCTGCGGGCGATGGTCGAGCAGCAGATCGAGGCCGAGTCGCTGCCCGCGTTCCTGTCGGGGCGGCTCTACGACGACGGGGTCATCGACCCCCGCGACACGCGGACGGTGCTCGGCCTGTGCCTGTCCGCGATCCACACGGCACCGGTCGAAGGCGCCCGCAGCGGCTTCGGCGTCTTCCGGATGTGAGGACCCTTCCGTGATTGCTTCTGTCCTGGTCGCGAACCGCGGTGAGATCGCCTGCCGCGTCTTCCACACCTGCCGTGACCTCGGGATCGCGACGGTCGCGGTCCACTCCGACCCCGACGCCTCGGCCCTGCACGTGCGGGAGGCGGACGCGGCGGTACGGCTGCCGGGCGCCGCGCCCGCGGAGACGTACCTGCGCGGCGAGCTGATCGTGAAGGCGGCGCTGGCGGCCGGCGCGGACGCGGTGCACCCGGGGTACGGATTCCTGTCCGAGAACGCGGGCTTCGCGCGCGCCGTGCTGGACGCCGGCCTGATCTGGATCGGCCCGCCTCCCGAGGCGATCGAGGCGATGGCGTCGAAGACGCGGGCCAAGGAACTCATGGGCCTCGCGCCCCTGGACGCCCGTACGCTCACCGAGGCCGACCTTCCGGTCCTGGTGAAGGCGGCGGCGGGCGGCGGGGGCCGGGGGATGCGGATCGTCCGCTCGCTGGCCGCGCTGCCGGGCGAACTGGAGGCGGCGAGCTCGGAGGCGGCGTCCGCGTTCGGCGACGGCGAGGTGTTCGTCGAGCCGTACGTGGAGGACGGCCGCCATGTGGAGGTCCAGATCCTCGCCGACACGCACGGCACGGTGTGGGCGCTGGGCACGCGGGACTGCTCGCTGCAGCGCCGCCACCAGAAGGTGATCGAGGAGTCCCCGGCGCCGGGACTGCCGGGCGACCTCGTGGACGCGCTGCACGCGCAGGCCGTGCGGGCGGCGCGGGCCGTGGGCTACACGGGCGCGGGCACGGTCGAGTTCCTGGTGGGCCGGGACGGCCGGGCCCACTTCCTGGAGATGAACACGCGTCTGCAGGTGGAACACCCGGTCACCGAGGCCGTGTTCGGCATCGACCTGGTGGCGATGCAGCTGGCCGTGGCGGAGGGGGCGGCCCTGCCGCCGGACCCGCCGCGGGCCACGGGCCACGCGGTGGAGGCCCGCCTGTACGCGGAGGACCCGGCGTCCGGCTGGACCCCCCAGACGGGCGTGCTGCACGAACTGAGCGTCCCCACCCACCCGCCCTTGACCGCGGGCGCTGGGGCCGCGCTCGCACCGGGGGCCGTGGGGGTGCGCCCGTGGGGCGGTGCGCCTCCCGCCTCCGGCGGTTCGGCGCTGCGCGCGGCAGGTGGGGCCTCCGTGGTCCCCGGCGGGTCGGAGCCGCACCACGGCGGGGGCGCTTCCCGGCCCGAGGGGCCGACAGGCCGCGCCCTCGCCTCGGGCGGTTCGGCGCTGGGCGCGGAGGGCGGGACGCCTCCCGCCTCCGGCACCCCGGCGCCTCGCCCGGAGGGCGGGGCCTCCCTGGCCCCGGGCGGGTCCGTGCCGCACGCCGGCGGGGGCCCTGTCCGCCCCGAGGGGCCGGCGGGCTACGCCCCCGCCGCCCCGGCCGCGCCGTGGGTGCGGGTGGACAATGGGTACGCCGACGGTGACGCCATCGGCGTGCACTACGACCCGCTCATCGCGAAGGTCGTCGCCTGGGCACCCACCCGCGCCGAGGCGGTTCGCAGGCTCGCGCATGCCCTGCGGCGGGCCCGGCTGCACGGGCCCGTCACCAACCGTGACCTGCTGGTGCGGTCGTTGGAGCACCCCGACTTCGCCGAGGCGTGCTTCGACACCGGGTTCTACGAGCGCCGCCTCCGCGAACTCACCGGCCCCCGGCCCGGCGAGGCGCACGCCGCCGTCGCGGCGGCGCTCGCGGACGCCGCCGCCCGCCGGGGCCGGTTCGGCGGCGCCTGGCGCAACCTCCCCTCCCAGGACCAGGTCAAGACCTACAACGGCCACGAGGTCCGCTACCGGCCCACCCGCGACGGGGGCTACGAACTGCCCGGCACCCCCGGCGTACGCGCCGTCGAGGCGACCGAGTCCCGCGTGCGGCTGGAGACCGACGGGGTCGTACGCGCCTACGACGTCGCCGTTCACGGCGACAGCGTGTACGTCGACAGTCCCGCCGGCGCCCACACCCTCACCGCGCACCCCCGGTTCACCGACCCCACCGCCCGGGCCGAGCCCGGCTCGCTCCTCGCTCCCATGCCCGGGACCGTCGTGCGCGTCGGGGACGGCGTCCACGAGGGCGCCCGGGTCGTCCAGGGACAGCCGCTCGTCTGGCTGGAGGCCATGAAGATGGAGCACAGGATCGTCTCGCCCGCCTCCGGCACGCTCACCGCGCTCCACGCCCACCCCGGCCGCCAGGTCGAGGTCGGCACCCTGCTCGCCGTCGTACAGGAAGTACCGGAAGCCCAGGAGGACATCGCGTCATGACCGTCATGGAGAGCCAGGACCACCGGGACCTGCGTGCCGCCGTCGCCGCCCTCGGCAGGCGGCACGGCCGGTCCTACAACCGCGCCGCACTGTGGGCCGAGGCCGGCAAGCTCGGCTACGTCGGCGTGAACCTCCCCGAGGAGTACGGCGGCGGAGGCGGCGGCATCAGCGAACTGTCCATCGTGCTCGAGGAGTCCGGCGCGGCCGGCTGCCCGCTGCTCATGATGATCGTCTCGCCCGCGATCTGCGCCACCGTCATCGCCCGGTTCGGCACCGACGAGCAGAAGCGCACCTGGCTGCCCGGTCTCGCCGACGGCAGCCTGAGCATGGCGTTCGGCATCACCGAGCCCGACGCCGGATCCAACTCCCACCGCATCACCACTACCGCCCGCCGCACCGCCGACGGCTGGTCGCTGACCGGCCGCAAGGTCTTCGTCTCCGGCGTCGACATCGCGGACGCCACCCTGATCGTCGGGCGCACCGAGGACGCCCGCACGGGAAGGCTGAAGCCCTGCCTGTTCATCGTCCCCCGCGACGCCGAGGGCTTCCACCGCTCGGCCATCGACATGGAACTGCACGCGCAGGAGAAGCAGTTCGAGCTCGTGCTCGACGACGTACGCCTGCCCGCGAACGCGCTCGTCGGCGACGAGGACGCGGGCCTGCTCCAGCTGTTCGCCGGGCTCAATCCCGAGCGCATCATGACCGCCGCCTTCGCCATCGGCATGGGCCGCTACGCCCTCGCCAAGGCCGTCGACTACGCCAAGGAGCGCCAGGTCTGGAAGGACCCCATCGGCGCCCACCAGGCCATCGCCCACCCTCTCGCCCAGGCCCACATCGAGCTGGAGCTCGCCCGGTTGATGATGCAGAAGGCCGCCGCCCTGTACGACGCGGGCGACGACGCCGGTGCCGGGGAGGCGGCCAACATGGCCAAGTACGCGGCCGGCGAGGCGTGCGTGAGGGCGGTCGACCAGGCCGTGCACACCCTCGGCGGCAACGGGCTCACCCGCGAGTACGGTCTCGCGAAGCTGGTCACCGCGTCCCGGGTGGCCCGTATCGCCCCGGTCAGCCGCGAGATGATCCTCAACTACGTGTCCCACCAGTCCCTGGGTCTCCCCAAGTCGTACTGACAGGCGACATCCTGGCCGTCCGTACCCACCCGCCGAGGGGGCCGTCATGGTGTTCCGCAGCAGCTACGCAGATGTCCCGGCCGTCGTCGAACCCATCCACGAGGCGGTACTGGGCCGCGCCGCCGAGTACGGCGACACGGTCGCCCTCGTCGACGGGGCGAACGGCGCCACCGTCACCTACCGGCAACTCGACCTGCTCCACCGCAGAGTCGCCGCGGCCCTCGCCGACGCCGGCGTCGTCAAGGGCGACGTGCTGGCCTTGCACAGCCCCAACACCGTTGCGTACCCGGCGGTGTTCTACGGGGCGACGCGGGCCGGCGCGTCGGTGACCACCGTCCATCCGCTGTCCACGGCGGAGGAGTTCGCGAAGCAGCTGCGCGACTCCTCCGCCCGCTGGATCGTCACCGTCTCCCCGCTGCTGGAGGTCGCCCGCCGCGCCGCCGAACTCGCGCCCGGGATCGAGGAGATCTTCGTCTGCGACCGCGCCGACGGGCACGTGAGCGTCCTCGACATGGCCGGCTCCACCGCGCCCGAGCCCCAGGTGGCGATCGACCCGTCCGAGGACGTCGCGGCCCTGCCGTACTCGTCGGGCACGACCGGCGTGCCCAAGGGCGTGATGCTCACGCACCGGTCCATCGCCACCAACCTGTCCCAGCTGGAGCCCTTCATCCCCATGGGCCCCGGCGACCGCATGCTCGCCGTCCTGCCCTTCTTCCACATCTACGGGCTGACCGCCCTGATGAACGCCCCGCTGCGACAGGGCGCGACCGTCGTCGTGCTGTCGCGCTTCGAGCTGGACCCGTTCCTGTCGGCGATCCAGGAACACCGCATCAACGGCCTGTACGTCGCCCCGCCGATCGTCCTCGCGCTCGCCAAGCACCCGGCCGTCGCGAAGTACGACCTGTCGTCCCTCCAGTACATCGTCAGCGCGGCCGCCCCGCTGGACGCCCGGCTCGGCGAGGCCTGTTCGCGCCGCCTCGGCCTGCCGCCGGTGCGGCAGGCGTACGGGATGACCGAACTCTCCCCGGGCACCCACGTCGTGCCGCTCGCCGCGCACAACCCTCCGCCCGGCGCCGTGGGGCTGCTCCTGCCGAACACCGAGATGCGGATTCTCGCCCTCGACGGCTCCGGCGAGGACGCGGGCGCCGGCGAGGCGGGCGAGATCGCCATCCGCGGCCCCCAGGTGATGAAGGGCTACCTCGGCCGGCCCGAGGCGACCGCCGCGATGATCGACGCCGACGGCTGGGTGCACACCGGCGACGTCGGGCGCGTCGACGAGGACGGCTGGCTGTTCGTCGTCGACCGCGTCAAGGAACTGATCAAGTACAAGGGCTTCCAGGTCGCCCCCGCCGAGCTGGAGGCGCTGCTGCTCACCCACGAGGCCGTCGCGGACGCGGCCGTGATCGGCGTCCTGGACGAGGACGGCAACGAGGTCCCGAAGGCGTACGTCGTACGGCAGCCGGATGCAGAGCGGCTGACCGAGGACGAGGTCGTCGCGTTCGTCGCCGAGCGCGTCGCGCCCTACAAGAAGGTGCGCCGCGTCGAGTTCGTCACCGGCATCCCGCGCGCCGCGTCGGGGAAGATCCTCCGGCGTGAGCTCAGGGACCGCGAGAACCGCATCGTCGAGGAGTAGGAGAACCGCATGACGATCCGCACCGGCCACGACCGCGGCATCACCACCCTGACGCTGGACGACCCGGACAGCCGCAACGCGCTGTCCGCGCGGCTGGTCGGCGAGCTGACCGAGGCGCTGGCCCGGTGCGGTGACGACGACACCGTACGGGCCGTGGTGCTCACGCACACCGGCACCACGTTCAGCGCGGGCGCCGATCTGAAGGCACCGCCGAGCCCGTACGCGTTCGTCGCCCTGCTGCGGCAGATCGTGACGCTGCCCAAACCGGTCGTGGCGCGGATCGCGGGCCACGTACGGGCGGGCGGACTGGGTCTGGTCGGGGCGTGCGACATCGCGGCCGCGACCCACGCGTCGGACTTCGCGTTCACCGAGGTGCGGATCGGGGTCGCGCCCGCGATGATCTCGCTGCCGCTGCTGCCCCGGATGGACGCCCGGGCCGCCGAGCGCTACTACCTCACCGGGGAGCGGTTCGACGCCGCCGAGGCCGCCCGGACCGGGCTGCTCACGCTCGCCGCCGCCGATGTCGACGAGGCGCTCGCGCCGCTGGTCGAGGGGCTGCGCAGGGCCTCGCCGCAGGGGCTGGCCGCGTCCAAGCGGCTGGTCACGGCTAAGGTGCTGGAAACCTTCGACCGGGACGCGGAAGACCTGGTCCAGCGTTCGGCGTCGCTCTTCGCGTCGCCCGAGGCGCGTGAGGGGATGACAGCCTTTCTCGAACGACGGGATCCCGCATGGGTGTTGTGACGCCACCCCCGGCGGCGAAGGCCCCGAAGCAGGACCGCAGCCGGGCGACCCGGCAGCGGCTGCTGGAGGCCGCCGTGGCCTGCCTGGCCGAGGTCGGCTGGGCCGGCTCGACCGTGTCGGTGGTCGCCGAGCGCGCCGGGGTCTCCCGCGGCGCGGCGCAGCACCACTTCCCGACGCGCGAGGACCTGTTCACGGCGGCCGTCGAGTACGTCGCCGAGGAACGCTCGCAGGCACTGCGGGACCTGCCCGTACAGGACCGGGCGTCGGTCGTCGCGGCCCTGGTCGACCTGTACACGGGCCCGCTGTTCCGGGCCGCGCTCCAGCTGTGGGTGGCCGCCTCCAACGAGGAGCAGCTGCGCCCGCGCGTGACCGAGCTGGAGGCGAGGGTCGGCCGCGAGACCCACCGCATCGCGGTCCGCCTGCTGGACGCCGACGAGTCGCGCCCCGGCGTGCGCGAGACGGTCCAGGGCCTGCTGGACATGGCCCGCGGCCTCGGCCTCGCCAACCTCCTCACCGACGACGCGGCCCGGCGCAGGCGGGTGGTGGCGCAGTGGGCGGCGCTGGTGGAGGAGGGGCTGGGGTGAAACGCATCTGCATACTGTGAGTATGCATTCATGGGGTAGGTTGACCACATGGCTGAGACCACGCGTATCACGGTGACGCTCCCCACGGAGCACGTGGAGGAGCTGAAGAAGCTCACGGACAACGTGTCCGCCTTCGTGGCCGAGGCGGTCGACCGCCGGATAAGGCACGTGTTGCTGGGTGAAGAACTGCAGCGTTATCAGGAGGAGCACGGCGCCTTCACCGAGGAGGAGATGGCTGAGGCGCGCGCGGAGATCGACCGGGCGCTCGGCGCGGGAAACTCGGCGAGGGCAGCGTGACCAACCGCATCAACACCGTCGTCCTGGACTCCGAGGGGCTGTCGGCCTGGATCACGCAGGACCGCAAGGTCACGGCGAAGATCCAGCACTTCTACAACGTAGAAGCGAGACTCGTCGTCTGTGCCAACACCATCGTCGAGGTGATGCATGACGGAGTGAGCCTTCCTCGGCTTCAGTGGCTGCTGTCGCGGGTGACGGTCGAGCCCGTCACCGAACAGTCCGCCCGCGCCGCCGCCCGCCTCCTCAGGGGCACCGGCCTGCACGGCCGCAAGTACGCCATCGACGCCACCGTCGCCGAGATGGCGCTGCGCCAGCCGGGACCGGTCGTGATGCTCACCTCCGACGTCGACGACATGTCCCGCCTCTGCGACGGCCGGGTGCACCTCATAGGCCTTTGAGCACCCCGGGGTGCGCGCGACGCGTCACGTGCACCCCGTCCGCCGAATGATCGGCGGTCAGCCCGCGATGTCCTCGTACCCCGGGATCTCGCGCGGGCTGCGCGCGCCCGGGCCCACGTAGCGCGCCGACGGGCGCACCAGGCGGCCCGTGCGCTTCTGCTCCAGGATGTGCGCCGACCAGCCCGCCGTACGGGCGCAGGTGAACATCGACGTGAACATGTGCGCCGGGACCTCGGCGAAGTCCAGCATGATCGCCGCCCAGAACTCGACGTTCGTCGCCAGCACCCGGTCGGGACGGCGGTTGTGCAGCTCCTCCAGGGCCGCCTTCTCCAGCGCCTCCGCCACCTCGAAGCGCGGCGCGCCCAGTTCCTTCGCGGTACGGCGCAGCACGCGCGCCCGCGGGTCCTCGGCCCGGTAGACGCGGTGGCCGAAGCCCATCAGACGCTCGCCCTTGTCGAGGGCCTGCCGGACGTACGCGCCCGCGTCGCCGGTGCGCTCGATCTCCTCGATCATGCCGAGCACGCGGGACGGCGCACCGCCGTGCAGCGGTCCCGACATCGCGCCCACGGCGCCGGACAGGGCCGCGGCCACGTCCGCGCCGGTGGAGGCGATGACGCGGGCGGTGAACGTCGAGGCGTTCATGCCGTGCTCGGCGGCGGAGGTCCAGTACGCGTCGACCGCCTTCACGTGCTTGGGGTCCGGCTCGCCGCGCCAGCGGATCATGAAGCGCTCGACGACCGACTCGGCCTTGTCGATCTCGCGCTGCGGCACCATCGGCAGGCCCTGGCCGCGCGCCGACTGGGCCACGTACGACAGCGCCATCACGGCGGCGCGGGCCAGGTCGTCGCGGGCCTGCGCCTCGTCGATGTCGAGGAGCGGTTTGAGGCCCCACACCGGGGCGAGCATCGCGAGCGCGGACTGGACGTCGACGCGGATGTCACCCGAGTGCACCGGGATCGGGAACGGCTCGGCCGGCGGCAGACCGGGGTTGAAGGCGCCGTCGACGAGCAGGCCCCACACATTACCGAAGGAGACGTGCCCGACCAGGTCTTCGATGTCGACGCCCCGGTAGCGGAGCGAGCCGCCCTCCTTGTCCGGTTCGGCGATCTCCGTCTCGAACGCGACGACTCCTTCGAGTCCAGGTACGAAGTCGGACATCAGGCGGCTCCTCGAGATGCGTACGACATGGTGTGCACGGGTGGTGCGGGTGCCGTGTGGACGGCGGGGGCGGTCACCCCGGTGATGCCCCGTGCGGCCGGTGGTCATCCAACGGCCGGGAGGCAGGCACGATATCCCCTGCTGTCGGGAGGTCACAGTGTCCCGAGCCAAGATTTTGGCCGGTCCGTCCGATGCGGGGAAGCGTGACATCCGGCACACTGCCCCGATTCGCCCAGGGAGGATTGGCGGCACTCCGTGCCGGGCAAACTGGGGCCTGCGGCAGGATGTTCCCGTGACCGACCACGCCGCCCACGATGCCGCCGGCCCGCGCCGCTCCGGCCCGGATCACGTCACACCGGACGTGACCGTCTCCGGCCTGCCCGTGCCGGACCCGGCCGAGACCGGGCTCGTCGTCCCGGACCCCGCCGTGATGCGCGAGCAGTACCGCTCCACGCCGCTGAACGAGTCGGCACTGGCCACCGGGCCCATGGAGCAGTTCTCCCGCTGGTTCGCCGAGGCCGCGGCGGCGGCGCTGCTCGAGCCCAACGCCATGATCCTCTCGACGGCCACGCCCGACGGCCGGCCCTCCTCGCGGACGGTGCTGCTCAAGCAGTACGACGAGCGGGGCTTCGTGTTCTTCACGAACTACGACTCCCGCAAGGGCCGGGAGATCGACGCCAACCCGTACGTCTCGCTGCTGTTCCCCTGGCACCCGCTCGAGCGCCAGATCGTCGTCACCGGCACCGCGTCCCGCATCGGCCGCGACGAGACCGCCGCGTACTTCCGCACCCGCCCGCACGGCTCGCAGCTCGGAGCCTGGGCGAGCGACCAGTCGTCGGTGATCGCCTCGCGCGCCGACCTGCTGCACCGCTACGAGGAGCTGGCCGCGCGCTACCCCGAGGGCGAGCAGGTTCCCGCCCCCGCGCACTGGGGCGGCATCCGGGTCGTGCCGGACGCGGTCGAGTTCTGGCAGGGCCACGAGAACCGGCTGCACGACCGCCTGCGCTACGTGCGCACCGACGGCGCCTGGCGTGTGGAACGCCTCGCGCCCTAGCGGGAGGGGCCCGAGCCGTTTCGGGGAACGCCGCAAACGCGGACGACCCGTGGGCCTTGGTCCCTCCGTCCGGACGGAGGGAGCCGGCCGGACTCACCGGCGGCCCACGGGTCGGGTGACTGCTTGGGTTTCGGCAGGCGGCCTGCCGAGGTGCACAGAGTGCGACGGCAGGCCGTTAGCCCGCAGTCACCTCACGAGTCCGAAAAGAAACCATTTTTTCGGATCACCTCCTTTCGCGTGTGCCCACACCCTAAGAAGCGCCGCGGCCGGGTTCAAGTGAATTAGCGCTCCCGTCGTGGTCCGTGGCCGTCCTGTCCGGGCGGCTGTCGTCCCGTCGCTGCCGGCGGCCGGGCAGCGGCAGGCCGAGGCCGCCGCGGCGATGCTCGCGGTGCGCGGCACCGTGCGCGCGGTGGTGTCCTCGCCGCTGCGCCGGTGTGGGGATCGCGGGCGACGCGGACCCCGACGTCGTCGGCGCGATCATCGCCATGATGGGGAACCAGACCGATTCCGGGGGAACCATTTCGCCTCGCGGCGGAAGTAGCCGCGGCAGCACCGCGTACCGCTGCCGGCCGGGCCGCGGGGGCCCGCGCCCTCGTCCGCGCACCGTCAGACAGATCGGCGCTCGACCCGGCCAGGCTTCCCGGCCGGGCCGAGCGCCGTTCCACCATCGGCATCAAGGGGGACATCACGGGCGGACCGGCTCTTGTAGAAGTCTACGAAGAGGCGGTCTCTGCCTGCGGTGTTTTCATGTCTTCCACCCCTAGCTGGCTCCGCTCGGTTGGCTGTGTACTCCTCTCACACGTTGCCACGAAGCAAGGGACGAGTGTCGTGGACTTCCACCGACCCGCCGCATGGGCGGACGCGCTGGACCCCGGCGCCCGGCTCCCGGTGTGCGTGGCGTCGGCGAACCGCCCACCCTTTCGGCCACCCCGGCGATCGTGAACGCCATTTGCCTTGCTACGGGGCCGCACCTGACCCACGCCCCGGCCGGAACCCCACCGTCTCCGAAGGAGTCACCGTGACCGCGCACACCCAAGAAGTGAGCGCCCAGGAGCTCGAACTCGCCTGGATCAACGAGGCGATCCGCCTCGCCACCGACAGCGTGAGGAACGGCGGCGGCCCGTTCGGCGCACTGATCGCGAGGGGCGGGGAGGTCGTCGCGATCGGGAACAACCAGGTCACCGCGAACCTGGACCCGACGGCACACGCCGAGGTGTCCGCGATACGTGCCGCCTGCAAGGAACTGGGCACGTTCTCACTCGCGGGCTGCGTCCTGATCACGTCGTGCGAGCCGTGCCCGATGTGCCTGTCCTCCGCTCTGTGGGCGCGTGTCGACCGGATCGTCTACGCCGCCGACCGCGACGATGCCGCGGTGGCCGGTTTCGACGACCGCGCGTTCTACGACCTGTTGGAGAAGAAGCCATCGTCGGTGTGGCCGATGGCGGTCGAGCAGCTGGACCTGCCGCACCGTACGGCGCCGTTCGAGGCGTGGCTGGCCAAGTCCGACCGCATCGACTACTGACGACCGGGTCGTCCGCCGGCCGGGGGCCGTCTCCCGGGCCCTCGCCGTACGCGGCGCGGGTCCCGGAGGCGGCCCCCTCGCCCTTCCCCCCGGGGCGATTTCGGGGAACGGTGTGTGTCCTGTGTCACGTTGAAGTTGAATGGGCCTAGGTGCGTCAGTACACGTGGACACGTCCTGCAGGGGGTGCCGGGATGAGTGCTTCCAGGAGTGAGATCACCGACGCGCTCGGGTCCGGGGAGCCGGAGCCCGGGGCCGGGGCAGGGGCCAAGGCCTCGGGGCCGCCCGGTGCGGACCTGCTCGCGGCGCTGCTCGACGGGATGGACGCGGCGTTGTGCGCCTTTGACGCCGAAGGGACCGTCACGCACTGGAACCGCGAGGCGGAGCGCATTCTCGGCTGGACCGCCGAGGAGGCCGTGGGGCGGCGCGGGTTCGCCGGGTGGGCGGTCCGCAGGGCCGACGCGGGCGAGGTGGAGGAGCGGCTGATGGCCTCGATGGCCGTGCCGGGGCGGCAGGTGCACGAGTTCGCGCTGCTGCGCAAGGACGGAGGCCGGGTGTTGGTGCGCACCCAGTCCGCGCGGGTGCTCGGCGGCGACGGGAAGCCGGCCGGGGTGTACTGCGCGTTCAGCGAGGTCCACGCCCAGATCGACCTGGAGCGGTCCATCGCGCTGAGCGAGGCGCTGTTCGACGACGCGTCCTGGGGCGTCGTCATGGTCGACGTGGATCTGCGTCCGGCCGTGGTCAACAGCGAGGCGGCGCGGGTGCTCGGCGCCGGCCGGGCGAACGTGCTGGGCCGTCCGCTCGGGGAGCTCGTCTCCCAGGGCGTCGAGGAGCTGGAGGGCGCGCTGCACCACGTGCTGGCGGAGGGCGCGCCGCGCGGTCTCATGGACCTGTGGGTGACCGTCGCGACGCCGGAGGGCGAGCGCAGGCGCTGCTGGCGCAGCGGGTTCCTGCGGCTGGCCTCGCCGCTCGCGGAGGAGCCGGTACCGCTCGGGGTGGGCTGGGTGTTCCACGACGTGACGGACGTGAAGCTGGCGGAGCAGGACGCGGACCGGCTGCGGTTCCGGTCGGGGCAGCTGCACCGGGCGGGCCGGGTGGCGGCGGAGTGCGAGGACCCGCTGGAGGCGGCCGCCGTGCAACTGGACTTCGCGCTCGCGGGGTTCGCCGACCACGCGCTGCTGGACCTCGCGGAGGACGACGGGCAGCGTCTGGTGCGGGCGGCGGTCTCGCCGTCGGGCGCGTCGGGTCCTTCGGCACGGCCCGCGGGCGGCGGGCTTCCGGTGCGGTACGAGCCGGGGCATCCGGTGTTCCAGGCGATCGAGCGCACGGGGTCGGTGCGGGCGAGCGCGGGCAAGGAGGCGACGCCGGGTGGCTGGGCGGAGCGCCGTCAGTGGCCGCAGGACGCGGCCCACGCCCTGTGCACGGCGCTGCGCAGCCGGGGCCGCACGGTGGGCGTGCTGACGTTCCTGCGCACCGCGAGCCGCCCCGCGTTCGAGCGCCCGGACGCGGTGTACGCGGAGAGCGTGGCGGTACTGGTTGCGGCCTCACTGGACCTGGCCCACCTGACAACCGCCCCGCCCGCCCAACCCCCACCGCACTAGCCCCCACACGGGCTCCTCGCCCCGGCGCCCCGCGGTGCCCCGACCGCCCGCGGGCCCGCGGCTGTCCAGCCGGTCGGGGCCGTGCTCGGCCGGTGTCGGACTTCCCGGCCCCGGGGGCGACCCCGGGGCCCCGCAGGGGCGCCCCGGCCGCCCGCTCGCGGGCGTGGCTTACGCCTCTGGGCTCCCGCCTGGGCCTGCCCCTTGCTGCAGCCCGGCGCCTGGTGACGCGGCTGCCGGGGGGCCGGCCGACGTCGGCCTCCCCGGGTCGGGGGCACCCCGCCCCAGCCGGCGCGCGGGCACGCGCCGTGGTGGCTCAGTGGTGGAAGAAGATGCGGTCGCCGTACTCCGCCATCACGCGGCCGTTCCACTCGTGGCCGCCGTCCACGTTGCCCGAGCGCAGCAGTGGGGGCTCGATGCCGCGGGTGACCAGCTGCTCGGCGGCGGCCGCCATCATGGCCTGCATCAGCGCGCTCGTCACGACCGTCGACGCGGGCGCGAACGGCGTCTCGGTGCCCTCGTGCGTCAGCTCCGCGTCGCCGACCGCGATTTTGGAGTCGACGACGATGTCGCAGTGGTCCTTGAGGAACGTGCCGGAGGCGTGCCGCGACGTGGTCTCCTCCGCGTACGCCACGGACGTGACACCGATGACGGTGAGCCCGAGCGCGCGGGCGTTCATCGCCATTTCGACGGGCAGCGCGTTGCGCCCGGACAGGGAGACGATCACGAGGACGTCGCCGGCCGTGGCGGGGCTGGATTCGAGGACCGCCGCGGCGAGGCCGTCGACGCGCTCCAGCGCGGAGCCGAGCGTGGCGGGCCTGACGTCCACGCCGACGACCCCCGGCACGGCCAGCAGGTTCATCAGGGCCAGGCCGCCGGCCCGGTAGACGACGTCCTGGGCGGCGAGGGAGGAGTGGCCCGCGCCGAAGGCGAACAGCCGCCCGCCCGCGGCGACGGCGTCGGCGACGGCCGCCCCGGCGGCGGCGATGTTCGCCGACTCCTCGTCCCGTACGCGCTGCAGCAGACCGATCGCGGCGTCGAAGAACTGACCGGCCAGCTTGCTCTCGCTCATCGCCGAGCCTTTCCGGAGGGTACGAGGTGGGTAGGAGGAACCGTACGAGTGCGTGACGGCCCGGGAACATCCGTGCCGCCGATCACGTTGCGGTCTGGACCATTGCGCTGTCAATACGGGCTTCGCCCACCGCGGCACGGTTGTCTGTGGGATGCGTAAGAATTGAGCCGGGGCCGCAGCGCACGATTTCTTCGAGGGGCACGTATGTCCGGACTGATCGACACGACGGAGATGTATCTCCGCACCATCCTCGAGCTCGAAGAGGAAGGTGTGGTGCCCATGCGGGCCCGTATCGCGGAGCGGCTGGACCAGAGCGGTCCCACGGTCAGCCAGACCGTGGCCCGCATGGAGCGGGACGGCCTGGTGACGGTGGCGGGCGACCGGCACCTGGAGCTGACCGGCGAGGGCAGGCAGCTGGCGACGCGCGTGATGCGCAAGCACCGGCTCGCCGAGTGCCTGCTGGTCGACGTGATCGGCCTGGAGTGGGAGCAGGTCCACGCCGAGGCCTGTCGCTGGGAGCACGTGATGAGCGAGGCGGTGGAGCGCCGCGTGCTGGAGCTGCTGCGCCACCCG
This sequence comes from Streptomyces sp. 5K101, assembly GCF_046506645.1. Classification (NCBI taxonomy): domain Bacteria; kingdom Bacillati; phylum Actinomycetota; class Actinomycetes; order Kitasatosporales; family Streptomycetaceae; genus Streptomyces; species Streptomyces sp. 5K101. The sequence goes on from NZ_JBKFFO010000006.1 coordinate 244,070, forward strand.
ACCGAGTCGCCGTACGGGAATCCGATCCCGGGCCTGGAGGAGCTGGGCGAGAAGGCGGAAGTGGACCCGTTCCTGGACGACAGCATGGTCTCGCTCGCCGAGCTCGACCCGGGCGCGGACGGCAAGACGGTGGTCGTGCGGCGGATCGGTGAGCCGATCCAGACCGACGCCCAGCTGATGTACACGCTGCGCAGGGCGGGCGTGCAGCCCGGCTCGGTGGTGAGTGTGACGGAGTCGCCGGGCGGCGTGCTGGTGGGCAGCAGCGGCGAGGCGGCGGAGCTGGAGGCGGAGGTCGCCTCGCACGTCTTCGTGGCGAAGCAATGAGGCGCGCGATGCCCGGCTGACCGGGCGGGGAGCGACGTCGGGCGGCCCCGGAGCCCTGTGCTCCGGGGCCGCCCGACGTGTGTGTGGCGGTGAACGGCGCCGCCCGGGAGTTCACCGGACCGAAACCGATTTCCGGCCCAAAGGGCAGCGGCCGGGCGGATCGCGTGCCACTCTGAAGCCGAGGCATATGACCACGGTTCGGGAGGGGAGCCAGGGTGATGCGCCGCCTGCCGTACGTTTCGCGCGTCCCGCTCGTCCTGACATGGAGGAGTCCCGACGCCCGAGGGCGCCGGGACCTGTCCTCCCCGGTGCTGACCCGGAGCCCCGAGCTCCCAGGGTCAATCCCGTCGGACCGTTTTCCCCGAGCGGCCCGCCTCCCGCAGGGAATCTCCCCTCAGCTGCGCCGTCCAATCCCCGGACCTGGTCACTCGAACGAGGGGTGTTGCGTGGCAGAGCCGCGTTTTCGAATACAGGTTCGATAGTCTCGCCTCATCTCGACACGAGCCACTCGATCCGGGGGAGACAAGGGGGTGCCAGGCCAGATGGTGCGGCGCATCGATGTGACCGGAGCCGGCGGTGTGCGCCTGGCTGCCTGGGAGTTCGCGGATCCGCCGAAGGGGCACGGGGAGCACGAGAGTGCGCCGGGGGTCTTACTGCTGCACGGGCTGATGGGCCGCGCCTCGCACTGGGCGCCCACGGCGCGGTGGCTGGCCGAGCGGCATCGCGCGGTCGCCCTCGACCAACGGGGCCACGGCCGCAGCGAGAAGCCGACCGACGGGCCGTTCACCCGCGAGGCGTATGTGGCGGACGCGGAGGCGGCCGTCGAGCAGCTGGGGCTGGCCCCGGTGACCTTGATCGGCCACTCCATGGGGGCGCTCACGGCGTGGCAGCTCGCGGCCCGGCGTCCCGACCTCGTGCGCGCGCTGATCATCTGCGACATGCGGGCGTCGGCGCTCGGGGTGGCGTCCCAGCGCGAATGGGAGGACTGGTTCCGTTCCTGGCCGGTGCCATTCGCGACGCTGGCGGACGTTCGCAAGTGGTTCGGTGAGGACGACCCGTGGGTGGAGCGTCCGAATCCGGCGCGGGGCGAGTTCTTCGCCGAGGTGATGGCCGAGCGCGCGGACGGCTGGCGGCCGGTGTTCTCCCGCCGCCAGATGCTCACGTCCCGCGAGACGTGGGTCTTCGACGCGCACTGGGAGGAGCTGGCTAAGGTCCGCTGCCCGACGCTGGTGGTGCGCGGCCTCGACGGCGAACTGGGCCGCGCGGAGGCCCAGGAGATGGTCCGCGTGCTCCCCCTCGGCCAGTACGGGGAGGTCCCCGACGCCGGCCACCTCGTCCACTACGACCACCCGGACGGCTGGCGCACGGCGATCGAGCCCTTCCTGGACGGGGTCCTGACGCCGTGACGGTCCCAGCGGTCGGGCAGGGCGCGACGTCCAGGGAGCCCTGCGACGTGTGCGGCGCGCCCCGACGCCGGGACACCGGCGAGAGTCTCGTCGCCGGCCGCCGCCACTGGCAGGTTGAGGTTTCGTGCGCCGGCTGCGGGCACAGCTGGATCGGCTGCGGTTCGGGCGAGCCGCCGCCGGAGGTCCGCCAGGCGGTCCTCGCGGAGCACGGACCGGTGACCGTGTCGCTCGCCGTGTCGCCGCAGGGGAGCGGAGCACGGCTGCTGAGGTGCCTGCGCGAGATCCGCGGAGGCACCTTGTCCGAGGCGCGCGCCGCGGCGGACGCGCTGCGGGGGAGCGGGCTGGAGGGGACACTCGTGGAAGGGGAACTGCTGGCGGGGGCGTTGAGGGACGCGGGATTCGACGTGGTGGTCACGGCGGGGAGTTGAAGCGTATGACGGACGGGTACGGCGCGTTGCAGATCCACACCGTGGAGCCGGTCGACGAGCGCACCGCCGTGTGCGTCGTGCGGTGCGTCGGCGGCGTTGCCCGGCCGGGGCAGGGGTACGACGAGGGGCGGCTGCGCCTGGAGGCGATCGACCGGTACGGGCGGGACGTCGACCTCGTAGACCCGCCGCACGGCGCGAAGGTGCGGTTCTCGGGCGACGGCGTGGCGCGGCTGCGCGCCCGGACCGTTATTGCGACCCACGGCCCCCGCCGCTTCGGCTACGTGGGCCCTGCGGACATCCGGCTCGCCGCCGAGCACGCCCCGCCCGGCCGCGTGATCCGTACGCCCGCGGAGTTCGCGGCCTGGGTCGGGGCACAGCAGCCGGGCGATCTGGCCGAGCCGTTCACGTACGTCGTCGACGGTGAGGGCTTCCTGCGCCTGGCGCCGCGGCGCAGCGAGCACGTCGCCTGTGCCGGTCGCGCTGCCGTCGCGGGGGCCGGGGAAGTCGCCTTCCGGCACACCGGCGACGGCCGCTGGCGGGCCGATTACGTCAGCAACCAGTCCACGGGCTACTGCCCCGGCCCCGACTCGTGGCCCGCGGTCGCCGCCGCCCTCGACCGGGCGGGCCTCGCCCGCACGGCGACGGCCTCACCCACGAGGTGGTCTTCCGCCGCTGCGGCACCTGCGGCCAGCTCAACGTGGTGCGCGAGGACGACTTCGTGTGCGTCTTCTGCGAAGCGGACCTGCCGGTGCGTGAGGCGTGACGCGTCACGCCACCGTCCCCTCAGCCCTTGCTCACCGCCGTCAGGATCTCCGGCAGTCGGTTCGCCGTGCGGGGCGCGGCCAGGCGCAGGCCCGACCACAGGAGCAGCGCCCCGTACGCCGTGCCCGCCGGCAACAGCGGCCACAGCGCGGACGGGTCCGAGACGTGCAGCCAGATAGTCAGCGCCAGCAGCGGCGTGCACAGGAGCGCCGAGAAGAGCATGCCGCCGAAGATCGAGATCCAGGCGATGCCGCCCTGCCCCGGTGCGACGTTCTTGTACGCGCTGTCCTGCGGGATCGAGTACGGGAAGTGCGCCGAGGCCACCGCGCCCGTCGCCAGCATCGCGCCCAGCAGGGCGAACGACAGGCCCAGCGTCTCCGGCAGGTCCGCCCACCGGCCGAGCAGGCCCACGGTGACCACGGCCACCAGCGTCATGTACGGCACGGTGATCAGGAGCAACGCCAGGGCCCGGGCGCGCAGTTCGGCGTAGGCGTCCCGCGCGGACGAGATCGTCAGCGCGACCATCCAGAAGGCCGACGTGTCCTGGCCGAACTGGTTGTACATCAGCAGGCCCAGCATGCTCGCCGCGAAGCACACGAGGTAGATCGAGCCGGTGCCCTGGAGCGCGTTGAGGACCGGCACGATCATGCCGACCGCGAGCGACGTCACCCACGCCGCCTTCGTCTTCGGGTCGCGCCACATGTACCGCAGGCTTCGCTGCATCACCGTGCCCGTACGGCCCTGGGGCAGCAGCCGGTGCAGACCGGTCGACGTCCCCTTGCGGGTCGGCTCGGAGGCCGCCGCCAGGGTCGAGCCGTCAGGGGTCGTCATCAGCTTCGTCAGGCTGCGCTGCCACCACCACAGCAGGGCGGCCAGGGCCAGGGCCGCGAGGGCGAGTTGGGCCAGCGCGGTCCCGTACGCGCCGTCGCCCGCCGAGCCGACCGCGCCGAGTGCGGACGCGGGCGGCACCCAGCGCACGACGTCGGCCACCGGGTCCAGCGTGGCGAGCCCGCCCGCCCTGCCGATGCGCTGCGCGCCGAAGTTCACGAGCTGGAAGCCCACCGCGATCACCAGCCCGCTGAGCACCGCCAGGTCACGGCCCTTGCGCGAGGTCAGCAGGCGGATGTTGGCGGCGGCCACCGCCCTCGCCAGCGCGACGCACTCGAGCAGCGTCAACGGCACGGCGAGCACCGACACCAGGACCGCACCGACCCCGTGCGCCACGGCGATCGCCGAACCGACCGCCAGGCACAGCGTGAACAGCGGCCCGATGCCCACCACCGACGCGCCCAGCAGCGCCGTCACCAGCGGTCCCGGCCGCAGCGGCAGCATCACCAGCCGGGTCGGGTCCAGCGTCTCGTCGCCGCTGGGGAAGAACAGCGGCATCACGGCCCAGCCGAGCGCCAGCACACCCGCGAGCAGCACGACGAGCGAGGCGGCGTGCGTCTCGCCGCGGAGCAGGACCAGACCCACGAACTGCGCCGCCGCGAACAGCAGCGCGCACACGAGCGAGACGATGTACGCGGCCTTGCGGCCGGACGACTGGCGCAGCCCGCCCAGCAGCAGCGACAGCTTCAGTCCGACGAAGATCCGGGTCAGCGACGCGGTGCTCGGCGACGCGGTGCTCAGTGAAGCGGTGTTCAACGGCGGAGTGTTCAACGGCGGGGTGCTCACCGCGCACCGCCGCCGAGCCAGTCCAGCGAGTCCCCGGTGTCCCGGTCCCGCGCCCCCACGAGTTCGAGGAAGGCGCTCTGCAGCGTCGGCGCGTCGCCCCGTACCTCCGCGAGCGGTCCCTGCGCGCGGATACGGCCCGCCGCCATCACCGCGACCCAGTCGCACAACGACTCGACGAGCTCCATGACGTGACTGGAGAAGACGACGGTCGCTCCGGACGCGGTGTAGCGCTCCAGCACGCCGCGGATCGTCTGCGCCGACACCGGGTCGACGCCCTCGAACGGCTCGTCGAGGAAGAGCACTTCGGGGTTGTGCAGCAGCGCGGCCGCGAGCCCGATCTTCTTGCGCATGCCGGTCGAGTAGTCGACGACGAGCTTGTGCTGCGAGCCGGCGAGGTCGAGGACGTCGAGCAGCTGGGTCGCGCGCTTGTCGACCTCGTCGCCCGGCAGCCCGCGCAGCCGGCCGTTGTATGCGAGCAGTTCGCGTCCCGACAGCCGCTCGAACAGCCGCAGCCCCTCCGGCAGGACGCCGATGCGGGCCTTCACCTCGACCGGGTCGCGCCACACGTCGTGACCGCCGACCAGCACCCGGCCCTGATCGGGCCGGAGCAGTCCGGTGACCATGGAGAGCGTGGTCGTCTTGCCCGCGCCGTTCGGCCCGACCAGGCCGATGAACCGGCCCGCCGGAAGCGTCAGATCGATCCCCTGGACGGCGATCTGGTCGCCGAACCGTTTCGACAGACCTTCCACCTGCACGGCGGGCGGTGCCGTGCCCCCGTTCGCCCCGCCCGCCCCGTCAACTGCCTTTTCCGGCATGGTCACTGCCTCTCACTGTCCCCGTGGTCCCCGTTGGTACGGGCACAGCCTACGGACGGACGCGCCCGGGGCGTAGCGGTGATCCAGGCAGTAATCGCTGGTCAGGATTGCCGGGATCGTGCCGCGGCGGCCTCCCTGCCGCAGGCGTAGGCGAGCGGGCTGATCAGCTCGTCGGCGTCCGGCAGCCACCGGTTCGCCGGAGTGGGGCGGCGCACCCAATGCACGGCGCCCCGGCCGCCGATGCGGGTCGGCGGCGCGGCCACGTAATGGCCCTCGCCGCGGGCGACGAGATCGAGGGACGCGGGCGCCCAGCCCAGGCCGCGGATGAGAGCGGGGACCTTCAGGGCGGCGCCGGGGAGCACGAAGAAGAGCATGCGACGGTCGGGGGTGCAGGTCACCGGGCCGAGGGGAAGATCCATCCGCTCCAGCCGGGCCAGGGCGAGGAACCCGGCCGACTCCGGCACGTCGATCGTGTCGAAGGTGCGGCCCGTCGGCAGCAGGATCGACGCCGCGGGCTGCGCGTCCCACAGCCGCCTGGCGGCCGTGGCGCTGCCCGTCGCCTGGTTCGCCCAGTCCGCCCCGGCCGGGTGCGCGCCGGGCGCCTGGCAGCCGGCGTCCCCGCAGGAGCAGTGCTCCGCTCCGGCCACGGCCTCCAGCCAGGTGCCGGGGAACACGTCCCAGTGCCGCTCTTCCGCGTACCGCACGGCGGTGTCCAGCATCTGCTCGCCTCGTTGCTGGGGGATCCGCGGGGATTGACTGACTGTCATGGTCTCTTCCACGCCACACTCAACTACCGCCGCGACCTCGGGTTACGGGCCCTCTGTCGACGCACGGTGGAGCATCGATCCTGCATGCGGGGCGCACGGGTGCACGGCCGGGGGCGCGCGGGGGGCCGCACCCGCAGGGACGGGTAGCCAGAGCGGAGACACGTACGGGACGGGCCGGAACGGGTCCGTCCGGCACGGTGGGCAACGGGGCCCGTACGACGGCGAAACGGAACCAAACCGACCAACTCTGCATTCTCCGTATATCAGCCGGGCAGTGATCACATCATTGATCACCGCGGCATCAGGGGGTAGTTCATGGCAGCCAGGCCTCTCGTCGCCCGACAGCCGAACGAACGGTTGCAGGCGCTCATCCAGGAAGCCGGGTGCTCGAACGCCGGCCTCGCCCGGCGCGTCAACATGGTCGGCACCGAACGGGGCCTGGACCTGCGCTACGACAAGACGTCGGTGGCCCGCTGGCTGCGCGGCCAGCAGCCGCGCGGCCGGGCCCCCGGCATCATCGCCGAAGCCCTGGGCCGCAAGCTCGGGCGTACGGTCACGATCGACGAGATCGGCATGGCCAACGGAAAGAACCTGGCCTCCGGCGTCGGCCTCCAGTTCTCCCCGACCGTGGGGGGCGCGATCGAGCAGGTCTGCGAGCTGTGGCGGTCCGACGTGGGCCGCCGCGACTTCCTGTCCGGCTCCGTCGTCGCCGCCTCCGCGCTCGTCGAGCCCAGCCGCGACTGGCTGATCACCGGCGCGGACGCCCAAGTGGCGCGTACGGCCGGGGCGCACGTCGGCGCCTCGGACGTCGAGGCGGTACGGGCCATGACCGCGGCCCTGACGGAGCTGGACCACCGCTTCGGCAGCGGACACGTGCGGCCCGTCCTCGTGCACTATCTCAACAGCGTGGTCTCCGGCCTGCTCTCGGGCTCCTACCGGGAAGCGGTCGGCCGCGACCTCTTCGCGGCGGTCGCCCGGCTGACCGAACTCGCCGGGTACATGGCCGTGGACACCGGTCAGCCGGGGCTCGCCCAGCGGTACTACATCCAGGCCCTGCGGCTCGCGCAGGCGGCCGGGGACCGCGCCTACGGCGGCTATGTGCTCGCCGCGTCCATGAGCCACCTCGCCGCCGAGCTCGGCAATCCACGCGAGATCGCCCAACTGGCCAGGGCCGCCCAGGAAGGGGCGCGCGGGCAGGTCACGCCCCGGGTCGAGGCCATGTTCCACGCGGCCGAGGCCCGCGGGCACGCCCTGCTCGGCGACGCCCGCACCTGCCACGAGGCCGCGGCCAGGGCGGTGGCCGCGCTGGAGCGGGCCGAGCCGGACACGGGCGACGACCCGGCGTGGATCACCCACTTCGACGAGGCGTATCTCGCGGACGAGCTGGCGCACTGCCACCGTGACCTCGGCGAGGCGGGCGAGGCAGCCCGGCAGGCCGAGGACGCGCTCGCCGGCCACCCGGCCTCCCGCGCGCGGCGGCGGGCGATCGGGCTGGTGCTGCTGGCGTCGGCCCAGGTCCAGCAGCGGGAGGTGGAGCACGCCTGCCACACGGCCGCGCGCGCGGTCGACCTGCTGGACACGTTGCGCTCCAGCCGGGGCGCGGAGTATCTGGAGGACCTCCAGCTCCGGCTGGAGCCGTACGCGGCCGAGCCGGCGGTACGGGAGCTGGCCGCGCGCCTGGAGCTGCGGGCGGCGTGACGGGTGTAGGAGGCGTGCGCACACCGGGCATGAACAGCGTCCTGTGTCCGCATCTTGTTACTGGTCCTGCACGTGTGTGCGGAGCGCTCGGGGCACCCGGTAGCGTGAGCCGACGATTCCGTAGGTCCACACGTAGGAGTCCCGGTGACGCACAGCGGACAGGGTGACGAGCAGCGGCTGCCGGCCGCGCGGCCCGCGTACGAAGGCGTCGTGCTGCCCGCCGACGGCAGCGAGCCCCTCATCCCCGGATCCCTGGGGGCGCAGGCGGCTCCGGCGGGCGGTCAGCCGTGGGGCGCGCCGTGGGGACCGCAGCAGTCGCCTCCGCCGCCGTCGGCGGGCGACGCGCCCGGTGCGCCGCCGCAGCCGGGCTACGGCTATCCGACCGCGCCCGGCCCGGCCCCGCAGGACTACGCCACCCCCAACTCCCTGGGTGCGCCGGGTACTACGTACGGGTACGCCGGTGTCCCCGCGCAGGGCCAGGCGGGCGGCTACGGCGCCGCGGCCGCGCAGGGGCAGCCCGGTTACGGGTACCCCGGCGCACCCGCGCCGCAGGCGGGTCACCCCGCCGTTCCCGCACAGGGCCAGGCGAACGGCTACGGCGCCCCGGTCCCGCAGGGGCCGCCCACAGGTCCGGGCGCTTCCGCGCCGCAGGCCGGTGGCCCGGGTCACCCGGGCTCTGCCCCGCAGGCGCAGCCCGGTTACGGGTACCCCGGTGCACCCGTGCCGCAGGCGGGCGGTCTGGGCCACCCCGGTGCTCCCGCACAGGGCCAGGCGAACGGCTACGGCGTCCCGGCCCCGCAGGGGCCGCCCACAGGCGCGGCCGCTTCCGCGCCGCAGCCGGGTTACGGCTACCCCGGCGCAGCCGCGCCGCAGGCCGGTGCCCTCGGTCACCCCGGCGCTCCCGCACAGGGCCAGGCCAGCGTCTATGGGGCCCCGGCCCCGCAGGGGCCGCCCACAGGCCCGGCCGCCCCCGCGCCGCAGGCCGGCGGCCCCGGTCACCCCGGCACCCCCGCGCCGCAGGGCGCCTCCGTGCCCCTGCCGTTGCCGGTGCAGGGCGCTCCCGGGCTGGAGGAGCTCACCCAGATGCTGCCGCCCCAGGGCGGCCAGGGCGGCCACGGCGGACCCGTCGGGGCCTCGGACGCCACCCAGTACATCCAGCCCGTCGCCGGCGGCCCCGCCACGCCGCCCGGGGCCCTGCCGCCCGAGATGCCCGCCGAGTCGACGACCGTCCTCGGGGCGGCGCGCGCGGGTGGCGGCGACTCCGACGCCACGCAGTACATCGCGCCCGTGCCGCCCGCCCCCACCGCCGCGCCGTTCGGCATCCGGCCCGGTGCGCCGGGGGACCGGCAGCCGCCCGCGGAGTTCGACAGCCTGTTCCGCTCCGACGCGCCCCAGGCCCAGCCGGCCGACTCCACCCAGCAGTTGCCCCGGTTCGACACCGGGCCGGGCAGCCGGCCGGCCGCGCACCAGCAGCCGGGGCACGCCGGCCACACCTCCCGTTACGACGACGAGCCCGTGACGCGCAGGCGCTCCATCGTGCCCGTCGTCGCCGCGCTGGTGATCGGCTGCGCCGTGCTCGGGCTGGGGGTCGGGGCCGTGATGTCCGGCGGGGACGACGACAAGGACCCGGTGCCGGACGAGAACGTCGCCGTCGGCACCCCCGCGCCGAGCCAGAGCGCGTCCGGCAAGGCTCCCGACCCCGCCGAGCCGCAGGCGAAGGAGCTCGACAAGCTGCTCGCGGACAGCAACAACAGCCGTGCCGCGGTGATCCGTTCGGTCGAGAACATCAAGGTCTGCAAGAACCTCGACCAGGCCGTCACCGACCTGAAGGGCGCGGCCGCCCAGCGGCGCAGCCTGGTGACCCGGCTCGACGGGCTGACCGTCGACAAGCTCCCGGACAACGCCGCGCTGACCTCCGCCCTGACCAAGGCGTGGCAGGCGTCGGCCTCGGCCGACGACCACTACGCGGCATGGGCGCAGCAGGTCAAGGGCAAGAAGGGGTGCAAGGACGGGAAGGCGCGCGTCACGGCGCAGACCGCGCAGGGCAACCGGGCCAGCGGCGAGGCGACGAAGGCGAAGAACGAGGCCGCGAAGCTGTGGAACTCGATCGCCCGCACGTACGGCCTGACCGAGCGGCGCAGCGAGCAGCTCTGAGTCCGCGGCGGGGCGGCGAACCCGGTTCACCGCCCCCGCCGGCGGCCGTCTCGCGGGACGGCTCAGGCCGCGTCCATCAGCGTCGTGCCCACGTCCACGAAGTTCTTGTCCTGCGCCACCAGCCGTCCGTCCCGCACTACTTGGAAGGTCACGCTGCGGTTGACGATGCGCGGATAGCCGGGCGCGCCGAGCATGTCCTCGTAGCCCCACCGCAGCGGCGGCGTCAGGCCGTCGGTCGTCACCTCCAGGCCCTGGTCGAGGGCGTGGGAGATACGGCCCGGGGTGACCGTGTCGCTGTCGAGCGCGCGGATCACCCGTTCCAGCACCGTGTACGCGATCCAGGTGGTCTGCACGCCCGCATCGGCCGGGTCGATGCGGTCGTCCCCGAAGGCGTGCTCGTCGACCACCTTGCGCATGCCGTCCCAGCGGTCGTCGTTCGCGTCCGGGTACCAGCCGGTGATGTAGGCGCCCTCGAAGGGGCCCTTGCGGCCGCCGGTGCGGTCGACGAGGGGCTGGCCGACGCTGCCGATGACGGACGAGATGCGGATGTACCGGCCGTCCTCGGGCAGTCGCCGGAAGGAGTCGAAGAAGGTCTCGGTGCGGTCGCCGAGGGCGGCGGTGACACACCCGGGCCGGGTGCCGGACGAGGCGGTCGTCGTCCAGGTGGGCTCCGCGGCGCGCCTGCGCGCCTGCTCGGCCTGCTCGGTGTACTCGGTGGCGTCGTCGGCCGCGCGGATGTCGGCCGAGGGGACGTTCCGATTCCCCTCATCGAGACCGGAGTTGAGCAGCTGGACGAGGTCGTCGCCGTTGATGCTGTCGGGGCGTACGAGGGAGACGCCGGAGCAGTAGTCGGCGAGCTGTCGGCCGTTGCCCGCGACCAGTGCCGGCTGGCCGCCGTTGACCGGGTAGGAGAGGTAGCTGGTGAACTCCTCGCCGGACATGCCGTATCCGCCGATGAAGGGTATGCCGGCGGCCTCCAGGGGCGCCATGAAGGAACCGTACTGGCTGTAGGAGCCGACGACCGCGGCCGCGCCCTCCTTGACGGCCCGGCGGGCGCAATTGGCCGCGCCCTGGGGGGTGTTCTTCTCGTTGCAGGTGATGACGCGGAGGTCGTGCCCGTCGATGCCGCCGCGCGCGTCGGCCCAGCGTTCGTAGGCCTTGGCCATCGCCATCATGCCGGGCATGTTGGTGGCCTGGGTCTCCTCCGGGGCGAACGTCATGACGGTGACGGGCTCCCTGGAACCCCCGCTTCCCCCGGGGACACCACAGCCGGCGACGAGGGACACTCCTGCCGCCACCACCGCGGTGCACGCGGTCCGCAGCCGACGGGTCTCGGAGGGGCGGGGGGCGGGGAAACGACGCCAACCGGTCATGACCCCGCATGTTTCCTCCCCATGAGGAACGGCACAGTGAGCGTTGTTCAACGCAAGGTGACCGAGAGGTGAATTACGGGGGCGGGGCCGGGTGATCGAAAAGGGAACGTACGATCGAAGGCGTGCAGCAAGGTTCGGTCAACCCTTCCCGTCGCGCCCGTCGCTCCTCCACCATGGGCGGCATGCCGCTCAACGACATGCCCTGGTGGCGCTGGCGCAGCAATGTGCGTTCGGCGCTGCACATGCTTTCCGATCCCGTCTTCCACCAGGAGTGCTGGCTGGCCGGGCGCGAGGGGTACGGCGACGTCACGGACGCCGTGTACCGCCTGGTCGAGGACACCTGGCTGGACAACTGGTCGGCCGAGAAGTACGTCGGCACGATCTTCCGCGACTCGGGCGAGGCCGCGCTGGTGGACGTCGCCGTGCTGCGGGTGCTGCGCATCATGCACCAGGTCGGTGCGGACGCCCCGGTCTCCGCGTACATGGAGCACCACGGCTGGCCGGAGGCCGTCCGTGCGGCCCGTGACGCGCACGTACTCCTCGCGTCGAACGACGGCGAGGACCCGGACGCGCCGCCGCGCTCGCTGGACGTGCTGCGGATCATGACCCGGTCGGGGTGAGCCGGCTGTCCACCACCGCGTCCGTTTGACGGACGCCGGAGGGGTCCGCACCCCGCTGTGTGGCAGGCTACAAGGATGACTGACCAGTACGTCCTCACGCTTTCCTGCCCCGACAAACAGGGCATCGTGCACGCCGTGTCGAGCTACCTCTTCATCACGGGCTGCAACATCGAGGACAGCCAGCAGTTCGGAGACCGGGACACGGGCCTGTTCTTCATGCGGGTGCACTTCTCCGCCGAGGCCCCGGTGACCGTGGACAAGCTGCGCGCGAGCTTCGCCGCCGTCGGCGACGCCTTCGCGATGGACTGGCAGATCCACCTGGCCGACGAGCGCATGCGGATCGTCCTGATGGTCAGCAAGTTCGGCCACTGCCTGAACGACCTCCTCTTCCGCTCCCGTACCGGCGCCCTGCCGGTGGAGATCGCCGCGGTCGTCTCCAACCACACGGACTTCGCCGAGCTGGTCGGCTCGTACGGCATCCCCTTCCACCACATCCCCGTGACGAAGGACACCAAGGCCGAGGCCGAGGCGCGGCTGCTGGACCTCGTGCATGCGGAACGGGTCGAGCTGGTCGTCCTCGCCCGCTACATGCAGGTGCTCTCCGACGACCTGTGCAAGCAGCTCAGCGGCCGGATCATCAACATCCACCACTCCTTCCTGCCGAGCTTCAAGGGCGCCAAGCCCTACCACCAGGCCCACGCACGGGGCGTCAAGCTGATCGGCGCGACCGCGCACTACGTGACGGCCGACCTCGACGAGGGCCCGATCATCGAGCAGGAGGTCGCGCGCGTCGGCCACGAGGTCACGCCCGAGCAGCTGGTGGCCGTGGGCCGGGACGTGGAGTGCCAGGCCCTGGCCCGTGCCGTGAAGTGGCACGCCGAGCACCGCATCCTGCTCAACGGGCGCCGCACCGTCGTCTTCGCCTGAGCCCGGTGCGGCGGACCCCGCCTGCGGACACCGCCTAGGGAGCAGCCGGATCCGGCGGCCCGGCCACCGGGTTGTCGCAGAGGTCGTCCAGGACGAACGCGCCTGCCTCCGCCTCCTCCCTCTCCTGCTGGAGCGCGGTCTCCGCGTCCAGCCGTTCGAGCAGGCGGGTCAGCAGCACCGGGTCCTTCGGATGGCCGACGAACTCCAGAACGGCCCGGTAGAACGCGTCGCGCAGCGTCGGCGGCATCGTGTCCGAGGCGTCCATGCAGATCCGGCCCGCCGAGTCGAACAACTCCTGGACCGCCCGCGTCCCCGGCGACGGCGCCTTGGAGGCGAACGTGCCGCCCGGGAAGAACGGCCGCTCGCCGGGCTTCGCCGCGTCCGCCCAGTCCTTGCGGGCGGGCGCCGAGGTGAGGCGGCCGAGCAGGTCCCAGGCGGCCGCGCTGGGCCGGAAGACCGCGGCCATGTCGCCGGACACCTCGAAGACGGCGCCGCCGTCCTCATCGCCGGCCGTGGGCCCGTCGAGATGGCGGGCCGTAGGGGTGGGCCGCACGTCGTCGCCGTAGTGCCTGCGGATGAACGACCCCTGGTGCTCGTGGGTGCAGTCGCCGCGGTTCAGCAGGCCGTAGCTGCCGTCGTCGAGCAGGTCGAAGGAGTCGGTGAGCGCGTCCGGCGCGGGGGAGCGGCCGTTCGCGGTGAGCATCCGCGCCCACTCCTCCCAGACCGGGCGCGTGCTCTTCCACGACGTCTTGCCGGTCGCCCAGCGCTCGTACGCGTCCGACCCCTGGCGCTGCAGGATCAGGTCCTCGATCCAGTCCGTGCCCGGCCAGCCGGAGGTGGCGCCGGAGCTCAGGCCGAGACACCACGTCGGCTCGCTCTCCCCGACGTCCGCACGGCTCCACACCAGCGACTTCAGGTCGACGCGCACCGGCGCCCAGAAGACGTGCGTCCGGGCCGCGCCGCCCTTGCCGGAGACGGTGACCGGCGGCGCCCACGGCGGGACGGCCGCCCCGGCGACCTTCTCCGGCAGCGGATGGGCGTCGCCCGAGCGCGCGTACTGCGCCAGCTCGCCGGGGCTGTTGAGGATCGCCAGGTCCGGGGGCGCATCCGCCTGGAGCTGGGCGACCAGCGTCTCGCGCAGCGAGCGCGTGCCCTTGTAGACGTACCGGTGGCCCGTCTCCTTGCCGATGCGCCGCAAGGCGGCCACGAACGGGGCCTCCTCCCCGTCCGTCCACGGGCCGAGGACGACGAGCGTCCGCTCCTCGGGGGTGCTCGCACAACCGCCCGCCGACGCGGCGGTCACGGCGAGCAGACAGACCGCAAGGGCGAGCCTCAAGCGCTTCATGCCTCCGTGTCCTTCCGCCGCGCGACGTACGAGGGATAGGGCCGTGCGTAGAGGTAGAGCGTCACGCCGCAGGCCAGCGCGCCGAGGCCGGTCACGGGGACGGCGACGCCGGCGGTCAGCGCCCAGCCGTACGGGTGCGCCGACGCCATCCGGTCCGCCGCGTCGCCCGCCACGCCCTCGATCACGCGCCCGACCCCGGGCACGGCCGTGACGTACTCCAGCTCGGCGACCCCGTCGTGCACCTCCTGCTGGGCCGAGTGCTCCTGGCAGCCGCCGACGGCCAGCAGTACCGGCGTCAGCAGCACGGGCACCGACGCCGCGACGATCTGGAGGCTCACCAGACGCAGCCGGTCCCGCAGGAACACCGACGTGCCCACGACCGCGAAGCCGAACAGGACGGCGACCAGCGCGGCCGCGGCCGTCGCCGCCACGGTGAGCGCGCTCCAGTCGGCCAGATCGGCGCTCTCGTCGAGGAGTTGCTCCTCCAGGACCTCGATGAGGTCCAGCACGGTGGTCGGGTCCTGCTCGCCGCCCGCCGGCTGCGGGCTGCGCAGCATCCCGGCCGCGTACGCCACCCCCGCCTCGCGCAGCACCCGGCTCGCGCGGTTGCGGTCCGCCCAGGCGATCTTGTCCCCGTACGCGACGACGAGGCCGGACACCACCCGCAGCTCCTGCTCCTGGGCCCTGCTCAGGGCCCCGGACCGGGCGACCCGGTTCAGGCTTTGGGTCGCCTCGGCCAGGTGCGAGCGGTAGGTCTCGCCGAGTTCGACGCGCCCGGCGTGCTCGGGGTTCAGCAGCCGTAACTCCGCCTGCGCCTGGGCGAGTCCGAGCGAGGTGCGCGCCTGGGCGAGCCCCACGAGTGCCGGCACGGACCGGTCGCGCAGCTCCTCGGAGCGCCGGTGCACGTCGTTGTAGGCGGCGGCGCTCAGCGCCAGGGCGATCAGCGCGAGGGCAGGCAGCACCAGCATCCTGCGCCGCAGGAACGCGGCGGTCGGCGGCCCGGTGCCGGGGGACCGGCCGGTGGCCCGCGCCCACAGCGCGGGTGGGACGCGCCGCGCCTGCCGCCAGGTCCGGCGGCCGTCGCGCCGAAGGCGACCGCCGAGCCGCCGAAGCGCGGTGGCGGCGCGCGCTGGTCCGCCGGCGCGTCGCGGCGAGGTCACGTCATTCCGCAGGACGCTGCCGTCGGCCCGCGGTGCGGCGGGCGGCCGGACCGCGTCCGCCGGGCCGCCGTCACGGCGGCCGCCGTCATCGTCCGGCCGGGCTCCGTCGTCGTCGGTCCGGGCCGTGCGCGCCGGTCCGTCGTCCCGTTGGATGCTGCTGTCGGCCGGCGGGGTCGTGTCCGCCGGGTCGCCGTCACGGCCGGGCCCCGTGGCGCGTGACGGGTCCGTACCGGCTGCCGTCATGCGGACTCCTCCCCGTCCCGGAGCGTGACGCGCCGGGCGTGGCGCGCGGCGGGCGCGGCCGGCCGTCGCCGCGGCACCGCGCCGCGTCCGGCGTACGGCGGCCGGAACCGTGCCGCGCCACGCGCCCCCCTCGTGGCGGCCGTCATGCCGAGTCCTCCCGGTCCCGGAGCGGACGGCGCCGGGCCCACCGCGGCCAGGGCGACGAGCGCCCGCGGCCCCGGACGTGGCGGACACCGAGCGGGCGGGTGCGGAACGCCCGGTCCAGCAGGGCCTCCGCCAGCGCCGTGTCCTCCGGCCGGTCCGTGCGGGGCACCTGTTTCGCCAGCCGGCGGTAGCTCGCCGACAGCTCGTCCCGCAGCTGCCTCTCCGTCCTCGGGACCTGCGTCTCCGGGAAGCCCGCCGCCTTCAGCCGCTCCAGGGGCCCGCCGGAACCGGGCTCCTCGCCCGCTTCCTCGCCCGCCTCCTCGACCAGGCCGAGCAGCATCGCCAGCAGCTCCGTCCTGATCCGGTCCTGCGCCGGCCCGTCCGTGAGCCCCTCGTCGTTGGTGAGCCGGTGCAGCGCGGCGTAGGCGTCCACGGGCGAACGCCGGTTCACGTGGATGCGCACGACGGCCGTGCGCGCGGCCGTGCGGTGCCGCGAGTCCGGCGGCACGCTGTCCAGGTACGCGCACGCCTTCTGCCACTCGTCCTGCGCGAGGTGGATCCGGGCGAGCCCGAACGCCGCCGCCCCCATCGCATGGTTGCGCTGGAGGACCGCCTCGTAGAACTTCTTCGCCTGCGCCACGTTCTGCTCTCGGTCCGCCGGGGGCCGTGGCAGCTTGGGCGGTTCGTCGTCCCCCGGCGGCGCGACGGCCAGCTTCTCGTGGCAGTAGCCGAGCGCGAGCTTGGGCGCGTACTCGCCGGGGATCGCCCGGTAGACGGCGTCGAAGCGGCGCCAGGCGTCCGCCGTGCGGCCGGACGCGAGGTCGATGAGCCCCTGGTGCCAGTCCAGCCGCCAGTCGTACCGGGCCCTTTCGCCGAGCCGCTCCTCGGCCAGCCCCTGTTCCGTCTCGGCCGCCGCCACGTCCCCGAGCTGGAGATGGAGCCGGCAGCGCAGCAGGTGGAGTTCCGGCGAGCGCTCCCACTCGCGGCTGAGCTGCAGCAGACCGGCCGGGTCGTCGTACGACGAGCGCTGCAGCTCCTTCCAGTTGGGGTCCCGCACGTCCGGCTTGGGCTTCGGCAGCGCCACCGCCGCCTCCGCGGGGTCCGGGATGCGCGCGCCGAGGCGGTCCGGCGCGCGGTCCGTACGCCACCGCTCCAGCGACGGCGCCTTGCCGAGCTGGCCGTCGAGCGCGGCGGCCGGCGGGTCGAACAGGGTCGACGGCTGGTAGGTCTCCTCGCCCAGCCGCAGCGACCGCATCTCGCGCAGCACACCGCGCAGCTGCACGGCCATCTCGTCGGCGGACGCGTACCGCAGCTCCGGCTCCTCCTCCATGGCCCGGTCCAGCGCCCGGTTCAGCGACTCCTCGCCGATGTCGGCGGACGGCTCCGGGTCCCGGGACAGCAGCTCGCGCAGTACGGCGCCGACGGTGTACAGGTCGCCGGCGGTCGTCATCTCGCCCCTCGGCCCCGACCGCGGGGGCCTGTGGGTGACCGGACCCGACTCGCCCGGCTCGCGCACGCCGGCGACGTCGATGAGCTTGATGCCGTCGCGGCAGTGCAGGACGTTCGTGAGCGACAGGTCCCCGTAGACGAGCCCCTCCTCGTGCAGATAGCTCAGCGCGTCCAGGATCAGCAGCCCGTACGTGACGACGAATTCGCGCACCCGCTTCCCGGCGAACGGCGCTCGCCGTGCGGCGATGCGTTCCGCGACCCACGACAGCGAGGCCCCGTCGGCGAACTCCATCACGATGAACTCGTCCGGTGCCGACGGGTGCCGCGCGTAGTTGACCACCCGGATGATGGACGGGTGGTTGAGCCGGACCAGCCGCAGCCGCTCCTGGTGCGCCTGGCGGACGGCGGCCGGGTTGTCGGGGTCGAGGACTCCCTTGAGCGCCACCGGCCGCCTCTCCAGCAGCAGATCGCGGGCCAGGTACACCTGCCCGTGACTGCCCCGGCCGATCGGGCCCACCACCTCGTACTGCTGGTGCAGCAGGTCACCGGCCACCAGCTTCGCGCCGGAGCGGGCGGTGACCAGTGCGTCCGGCGCGCCGACGGTGACGACCGGCAGATCCGTCAGCCCCTCGCCCGCCGGCTCGGCGACGAACTCGGGCGGGCCCGCCGTCCGGTGCAGGATCTCCTCCCTGTTCTCGGCCTCCAGCAGCACCGTCTCGATGTCGACGGCGAGGCGGAACATCGCGTACGGCAGGGTCCGGCCGTCGTACGACAGGCCGCCGGGGCGCAGTTGTGAGAGCTTCGCCCGTAACCGCTCGGCGTGCGCGTGCCGTTCCGCCGCGTCCTTGGGCCGGGCCGGGTGCTCGCGGATCCATCGCTCGCACGCGGCGAGCCGGTCGAGCCGCGGCCGCAGCCGGTCGGCGCGGCGGTCCGGCCAGTCGGGCTCCATCAAGTCGGCGCGCACCCGGTCGAGCAGGGGGGAGCTGCGGTCGGCGAAGACGAGCAGGAGGCGGGTCCCGCCGCCGGCCCGCAGGGCGCGCAGCAGGTCCATGATCTCGTCGTCGGAGGACGCGGCCCTGTCGACGGCGAGGAACGCGATGTTCAGCGGCGGGCTCTCCTCGGCGATACGCCGCAGCAGGGCCTCCTGGGACTCCGAACCGGCTGCCTCCGCAGGCACCGGCACATCGAGTCCGATACGGTCCGCCGCCTGGCGTGCCAGTTCGTTCGCCGTGCGGTTCGTCGCGTCCACCGCGATGTCGATGCTGCCCAGCTGCGGCTCGCCGGCCGATGCGGGCATCACCGAAGGCGCCGGCGGGCTCTGCTCGCGGTCCGCCAGCGTCAGCACCGACCGGATCGTGTACCGGAGGTCGTGCTCGCCGGCTCCGGCGAAGACGGGCTCCACCGGATCGGTGTCCGGCTCGCCGTCCAGCCAGCGGGTCAGCCGCCGTTGCAGCCCCGGCACCCGCCCCGAGACCGTCCGGTCCGGCGCGACCGCGACGTCCCGGGACACGGCCCGCAGCCCGGTGATCTTCAGCCCGAGCCGCTCCAGCCGCTCCCGCCGCAGATGACGCAGCACCGTCTCCGTCGGGATCATGTACGCGTGGTCCCGGCGCACCCGGGCCTCGGGCGTGCCGAACTGGTGCACCAGGATGCCGATCACCCGGCGCGAGCGGCTGTGCACGACGCCGCAGCCGCTGTAGCCGTGGCGCACCACGTACGGCGAGTCCTGGGTGTCGAGCTGCACCCACTCCGGTGTCGGCGCGGGCCCGCCGCGCCCCATCAGCCGGGCGTGCAGGTGCTCGCCGCCGGGCAGGTCGTGCGGGTAGCCCGTGAAGTGGACCGGCTCGCCGGTGGCCGGGATCTGCCGGTGCAGGACCGCGGCGGGCACGTCGTGCGGCAGGCCGGGCCGGTCGTCCAGTTCGAGGAGGGCGATGTCGCCGCCGAAGTCGGGGGTGGGCTCGACGAAGAACTTGGGGACCACGCGGGCACGCACCGGCGCCCACGCGCCGCCGGACGACGCGGGACGCACCACGTCGATGTACACGCGGTCCAGCCGGGCGCGGACCCCCGACCGGTCGGGCGCCGAGAGGACCGTGTGCGCACAGGTCAGCACCCACGAACGGGACAGGAGGACTCCGGCGCCCAGCGGGGCGCCGCCACGGTCCGGCGTGCGCAGCAGACGGACCCGCCAACTCTCCTCGAACATCGAGGAGTTGGATGTGCGATACGCATCGCTCATACTGGCCAACGATAACTACGGGAAGCGGGGGGCGCGATGGCCGAGCGTGACGAAACCGCGGTGGCGGGGCTGGCCGAGGTGATCGGACAGGTCCGCGACGAACTGGAGCAGGCCCAGCGCGCCGGCGCGGACCGCGATCTGCGGTTCAGCGTGGAGAGCGTGCAGTTGGAGTTCGCCGTGCAGGTCAGGCGCGAGGCCACCGGGAGCGGCGGGCTGCGGATCGGCGTACTGACGGCGGGCGGGGGCGGCACGAAGGGCCACGACCGCACCCACACCATCCAGATCCAGCTCAAGCCGCACGGCCGCGACGGCAACCCGAACATCAGCGTGGGCGGCCTGCGGCCGCACTAGCGGCTCTTTTGTGGAGCCCGGCGACTCCCGGCGGCCTCACGGCCGGGCTCAGCGAGGCGACTCCCCGACGCCTCACAGCCGGCTCAGCGAGGCCGCCGCCGACAGCACGTCCCGGATCGCCTCCCGGTCGCCGTCCTGGCCCGCCGCGGCCTCCTGGGGTGACACGTGACCGGCGATGAGCCGGCAGAACTCGACGCCGTCCAGCGCCACCTGGGCCACCGACCGGTCGGGTGAGCCGACGGCGGCGGGCGAGTCCAGGGCGATGTACCAGTTGCCCCCGCCCGATCCCTCGACCTCCAGGTGCAGCGAGCGCCCCGGCGCCCCGGCCGCCACCAGGTCACGTGCGGGCACGGCGAGCCCCGCGCGCCGCCGTTCCGCGAGGGCGGCGGGCAGGAGGCGTGCGGCGAGGTCGATCATCCGGTTCAGATGGGCCCCGCTCGGCGGCGCGTACGGGTAGTCGACCGCGTCGGCGATGTCGTCGGCGTGGATCCAGCACTCGAAGGCCCGGTCGAGGAGGGAGTCGCGCAGCGGCAGGGAGAACGACCCGTACGACACGGACATTTCGGCGACGCCCCGGCTCGCGAACGAGACGGTGCGGACGAGGGCGTGGCTCTGGTCGCGCCAGGGCACGCGGACCGCGCGCGTGGGCGGCAGGTCGCGGCTGCGCCAAAACGCCTCCGTCCGTTCTGCGGGCCGCACGGGCGCGCCCCGGCCCAGCGGGTCGTCCAGCCCGAGCGCGCCGGAGACCAGGCCGTCCACGCTCATCAGATGCCCGATGACCCCGGCGACGGTCGTACGCCGGTCGACCGGCCGGCCGCCCTCGAACCACTTCAGCCGCACGGGTGCGTGCCACTCGGACTCGCCGATGTCGCGCAGCAGCGCATCCAGCCGTGCGGTCTCGGCGTCGTAGGGGTCGGCCCAGTCGGGCACGGGGATACGGGCGGGCCTGCGGCCCAGGCAGTTCTCCAGGACCCGGAAGCGCAGCAGCGGATCGAGGTCCAGGTCCCGGTCGGTGTGCAGCAGCCCGACGGCGTCGCGCAGCCGCAGAGCCTCGTCGGCACAGGGGGCGCACTCGCCGAGATGCTCCTCGACTGCGGCGGTCTCCTCCGCGGAACAGGCGGACAGGGCCCATGCTCCGAGCAGCGACTTGAGCACACTGTGCGACGCGCGGCCTCTGGGCTGCGCCGCGGGGACACGGTGCGCGTCGGGGCCGGCCCCGCCGTCGCCTCCGCGCTCCTCGGGCGTCGTGTCCCTGCCGGGCGTGGCCGGCGGTACGTGACCGTCGTCCGCGGCCTGCCCGTGCGCGCCGGACCGGCCGCCGCTGTCCGCGGGGTGGCGGGTCTGCGTCCCGTCCCCCGTGGACGGGCGTCCGGCGCCGTCGTCGGCGGGCGCGGCGCCAGGCGCGGCCGCGTCCTTGTCGTCCGGCGTGCCGGAGTCGTCGCGCGGCGGGCGGTAGGCATGCGGCGACAGGTCGTCCGCGGCCGGTCTGGGGGCCGGTATGCGGGGAACGCCTCCGTCCAGCGGCCCGCTCACAGTGCGCGTCCGTATCCGGGCGGTGACGCCCCCTCCAGCGGGCGGGTGTGCGCGGTGGACAGCAGTTGCAGACCCAGCCGCAGCCTGCGCCGCGCCTCGTCCTCCGTCACCCCGAGGTCGGCCGCGGTCTGCCGGTAGTCCCGGCGCTGGAAGTACGCCAGCTCCAGTGCCGCACGCAGCGGCGCGGGCATCGACGTCACGATGTAGTCGGCGCGGGCGGCGACCGCCGCGCGCCGCACCTTCTGCTCCAGCTCCTCCGCGGTGCCACCGCCGCCCCGGGCCAGGGCCGCGGCCTCGCTCTCGCGCAGCCGGTGGACGGCCTGCTTGTTGGTGAGCCGCGCCACCCAGGAGCGCATCGAGCCCTGCTTGGGGTCGTAGGCGTCCGGGTTCTCCCAGATGTAGCCGAAGACCTCGTGGGTGACCTGGTCGGCCGCCTCCTCGTCCGCCAGCACCCGGTGGGCCTGGCTGTGCACGAGCGCGGCGAACCGGTCGTACAGCTCCCCGAGCGCCGCGGCCTCGCCCCGCGCGAGCCGCTGCTGCATCTTGCGGTCCCAGCGCGGTGGTGCGTCCTTCGCCATGCGGCCCCCAGCCGTGTCGCCCTCGACGTCCCGTGCCTCATTCGAATGTAGTGCGCCCTCCGACGTACGCACCCTTCTTTGCGGCAAGTACGCCCGCCCGCGCCGCCCGCGATGGCAGGAGCCCGCCTGGTCGGCGCGGGAACGCGTACCGGAGGGCGGAACTCCGCGTGACGTGCGTCGCGTTTCAGGGAGGGACGGCAGGGCAGTGGCCAGTGGAATGACGGCTTCCGGTCTCGCGGCCGGCCGGTTCGACGAGAGGTCCGTACGTGATGATGCTCAAGGTGGCCGAGACCCGGCAGGGCGCGTGGACCGTGCTGCACGTGTGCGGCGAGCTCGATCTCGTGTCCTCGCCCGTGGTCCGCCAGCGGGTGCACGACGCGGTCGCGGCCGGGGACCGCGATGTGGTGCTCGACCTCTCCGAGGTGTTCTTCTGCGACTCCAGCGGCGTGGGTGTGCTCGTCGCGGCGCGCCGGCTGATGCGCTCCTGCCGGGGCAGACTCCGGCTGATACTGCCCGCGCGGGGCGCGGAGGAGGGCTCGCACGTCAACAGGGTGCTGAGCGCGCTCGGCGTGCGCCGCCTGTTCGAGGTGTACGCGGACGCGGCTTCGGCGACGGACGACGAGGCGCGGCCTCTGTCGGCGTGAGCGCCCCCGGCCCGTCACCGGGTCTTCTTCCGGATGCCGTCGGCGTGCAATTCACCGGGTACGTACACGCGTCAGCGCCCGGGGCTCTACGCTCCCGCCATGGACAGCGCAGAGTACGAGCGGAAGATCGCTTCCCGCTTCGCCGCTTTCGATCAGGACGGCAACGGCTCCATCGACCGTGAGGACTTCAGCAAGGCCGCGGCCTCGGTCCTCGCCGAATTCTCCGTGACGGCACGGTCCGACAAGGGACAGGCGCTCTACAGCGGCGCCGAGGCGTTCTGGCAGGGCATGGCCGGGATCGCCGACGTGGACGGGGACCAGCGGGTCAGCCGGCAGGAGTTCGTGACGAGCGCGGTGAAGAGACTGCGCGACAACCCCGAGCGGTTCGGCGAGATCGCCCGCCCGTTCCTGCACGCCGTCGTCGCCGTGGCCGACGAGGACGGCACCGGTGTCACCCCCGCGTCGGCCGCCCGCGTGATGCGCGCCCTCGGTGTGGACGCGCAGGTCGCGCGGCAGGCCGCCGCGTCGCTGGACACGGACGGCGACAACCGGATCTCCGAGGAGGAGCTCCTGGCGGCGTTCGCCGCGTACTACGTCACCCCCGAGCAGCCCCGGTAACTCGTCGCCCCCAAGGCCGCCCGCACACCGGGCGGCCCCACCCCGCGCCTTCCGGACCGGCGCCCTCGGCCATCCCTCCGAGCAGTGCCCATCACGGTGTTCAGTCGCTGAGGACAGCCTGCCGAGCTGCGCGTGACCAGATGGCCTGCTGCCGTGCAGTAAATCCCATGCGGTTCCAGTGAAAGATGACGTGCCGCGCCAGGATGCTTCGTGTGCCCAGGGTGAGGCGCCCGTCCCGGGCGGCGTCGGCGAGCGCAACGCCGCCGCGCTCCATGCCGGTGATCCACTCGGCGATGGGCGCAAGCGGTTGACCGGCGGCGAGCACGGGGCCGACGCCGATCGTCAGGTGCTTTCGCAGTGCGCCGGTCATCGCGGTTACTCGCTCGACTGCTACGTCGTCGGGCAGGGGCCTCTTGGTTTCGACGCGCGACGTCCACAAATGGAGCTCCCGAGGCCGACACTGTCGAGGAGCTGTTGGACCTCGGAAGGGCGGACATGGACCCAACTCGTCGCGGCGTACTGGCCGCCACCCTGTTCTCGGCGGCACTCGCCGTCCCGGCTTTCGCCGAGTCCGCTCACGCGGCGAGCGAACCGGTTGCTCCTGGCAAAGCGACGACCAGGATCGGCACCTCGCAGGTTGAATCGGTGCGGTTCATGACAGACCGCATCGCGGACATTCTTGATGAGTTCGGCGCCGGGCACGCCCGGCCTCTGGCAGCGGCGTTCCTCGTCAACACCGTCGGCCCCTGGCTCAGAGCGCAGGCCACCGAACAGGTCCACGCCGGCATGCTCGCGGCCGCCTCCGACCTCACGTACCTCACCGGCTGGATGGCGATGTACGAGAAGGCGCACGGACTCGGACAGACGTACTACGTCAAGGCGCTGCAGCTGGCGCGAGAGGCCCAGGATCACGTGACCTACTGCCGCACACTGCGCGGCATGTCGCTCCAGGCCACGAACTTGGGACACGGGCGGAAGAGTCTCGAACTGGCTGACTCCGCAGCTGAGGCCGCCCCGTCCGCCAGGCCTCGCCTGGTGGCCTTCCTGCGCGGCCAGCAGGCGCATGCGGCGTCCATGGTCGGAGACCGGCAGCAGGCCCACATGCGACTGCGTGAGGCCGAAGCCGCCCTGTCGAAGGCGGACAACAGGCGGGACGCGATCGGCGGGTACGACCAGACCGCCTACCTGCTCCACGTCTCGCACGTCCTGTACGAAGAGCGCGACCTGCCCGCCAGCATCAGGGCGATGAAGCAGTCCATCAAGGTCCAGCCGGCCCAGGAGCGGCAGGGGCGCGTGCACGCCTACGCTGTGCTGGCTCAGCGCCAGTTCGAACACGGGAACCTGGACGCTGCATGCGAGTCCTGGACCCGGTTCCTCGGCGAGTACGAGCACGTGTCGTCAGCCCGCGGAGACGACCACTTCGCCACGATGCGCAAGCGGCTGGCTCCGCACGCAAAATCACGGGCAGTGCGCGCGATGGCAGGCCGAGTGCGAGAGGTCGCCGCGCTGAAGGCGTAGAAGGGGGATCTTGTGCGGATAGTGCACAGCCCGGCCCTTGCGCCAAGCACTCAGGGGTTTGTGCCCCCTGGGCCGCTTGACATCGCTACTCTAAAAGCGTCGTCAGTTCAGGCTGCGCCAGGAGCTGGGAGTAGTGCTCCCTCTGGTCCTCGCCGTGGTCTTTCGGTTCATTGGTCGAACGCTTGAAGAGTCTCCAGATGTTCACACGTCACGACGAACGGAAGGGGAATGATATGAGCAAAGGTCGAAAGGTGGCTCTGTCCATCACGGAAGTGGCCACGACAGCAGTGGACTGTGTCCTTGTTCAGGGGCTCCTGGCGATCCCCTGAGCTGACGAACGAGGCCTCCGGATGCCGCCTATGACGCCGGGGGCCTTCGCTTTTGCCGCGGCCTGCGGCCGCCGTCTCGTCCACGGTCAGGGACGAGACGGCGCCCGTTCCCGGACGCCCCCTCACCCGTACCGCTCCCTCAGCCTGTACTTGAGCACCTTCCGCAGCGTCTCGTTGCGCGGCAGTGCGTCCACCACCTCCACCTGCTCCGGCAGTTTGTGCACCGCCAGGCCCGATGTCCGCAGGTGGGCGCGGAGTTCGCCGAGCGTGGGGGCGGGTGTGCCAGGGGTCCGTTCCACCACCGCGCAGACGCGTTCGCCGCGTTCCGCGTCGGGCAGGCCGATCACCGCCGCGTCGCCCACCGCCGGGTGCGTGTGCAGCAGGTCCTCGATCTCCTGGGCCGAGATGTTCTCGCCCTTGCGGATGATCACGTCCTTGGCGCGGCCCGTGAGCACCAGGTGGCCGCTGTCGGTGAGCCGGCCGAGGTCGCCCGTTCTCAGGAAGCCCTCGGAGTCGAACGGGCTCTCCGCGGTGCCCAGGTAGCCCTGGCAGACCGCCTCGCCGCGCAGGCGGATCTCGCCGTCGACGATGCGGATCTCCATCCCGGCGGGCGGGCGGCCCTCGGTGTGGGCGAGGTTCTCCGGGGTGTCGTCGGGCGCGTTCATGGTGATCATCGGGACCTCGGTCATGCCGTAGCCGTGGGTGAGCTCGCAGCCCAGTTCGCGGACGACGGCGTGGTAGAGCTCCGGCGGCTTGGGTGCGCCGCCGCCCGCGAGCAGCCGCAGGGTCGGGATGAGCCTCTCGCCAGGTCGTTTGCGCTGTTCGGCGAGGAACATCGCGTAGAACGCGGTGGAGCCGCCGGCCGTCGTGACGCCGTGTCTGCGGTACTCGGCCAGCGCATCGGGCAGCGCGAACCGCTCGAAGAGGACCGCCGGGAACCCGTACAGCAGCAGCATCACGAGGTAGTCGGGGCCGCCGATGTGGGCGAAGGGGAACGCGATCGAACCGACGTCGTCGGCGGTGAGGCGCAGCGCGTGGGCGAGGCAGGAGCCGCCCGCGATCAGGGAACGGTCCGTATGCAGGACGCCCTTGGGGTCGGACGTGGTGCCGGAGGTCCAGTAGATCCAGCGCACGTCGCTGCCCGACGAGGGCGGCTCGGGCAGTACCGCCGGGTCGCCGTCGGGCAGGGTTCCGTACGCCTCGAAGACGCCGCGCGCCCCGAGCCGTCCGGCCATCGCGGTGTGGTCGAAGCCCCGCCACTCGCCGGGCACGGCGAAGAACTCCGCCTTGGACTCGCGCAGCGCGAAGCCGGTCTCGCGGTCGCGGTAGAAGGGGATGACGGGAGACTGCACGGCGCCGAGCCGGGCGAGGGCGACGGTCAGCAGCACGGTCTCGATGCGGGTGGGCAGCTGCCAGGCGACGACGGTGCCGGGGCGCACGCCCATGGCGTACAGCCCGGCCGCCGCTCGTTCGGCGCGCTCGCGCAGCCCGCCGAAGGTGAGCGTGCGCTCCTCCTGGAGGAGCACGGGGCGGTCCGGGGTGAGCGCGGCGCGCCGGTCGACGAGCTCCCACAGGGTCCGTGCCGCGCCGAGTGCGTGTGCGGTCTCATTCATGGGGCCCCCTCCAGAGCTGACGCGCCGTCAGAGAATAGGTCCGTGCGCCTTGTCGGTCCAGGGGTCCGGGACTAGCCTGAAAAAAAAGCTGACGACTCGTCAGAAAAATGCAGCAGCGGAGGCCCCGGTGGAACAGGAACTGCCCCGGATCGTGAGCGTCGACGACCACGTGATCGAGCCCGCGCACCTCTTCGAGACCTGGCTGCCGGCCATGTACCGCGACCGCGGCCCGAAGCCGCTGACCGCGGGCATCGGCGAGCTCGCCTACGTGGGCGGCAAGTACCGCATCACCATGGACCCGGACGGGCCGCCGGCCGACTGGTGGATCTACGAGGACCTGAAGTTCCCGTACAAGCGCAACATCGCCGCCGTCGGCTTCGACCGCGACGACATGACCCTGGAGGGGATCACCCGCGCCGAGATGCGCCCCGGCTGCTGGGACCCGAAGGAACGGCTCAAGGACATGGACCTCAACCATGTCGAGGCGTCCCTGTGCTTCCCCACCTTCCCCCGCTTCTGCGGACAGACCTTCGCCGAGGCCCACGACAAGGAGGTCGCCCTCGCCTGCGTGCGCGCCTACAACGACTGGATGGTCGAGGAATGGTGCGGCGACAGCGGCGGCCGGCTCATACCGCTGTGCCTCGTCCCGCTGTGGGACGTCCGCCTCGCGGTGGCCGAGATCGAGCGGAACGCGGCGCGGGGCGTGCGGGCGGTGACCTTTTCCGAGATCCCGACCCATCTCGGGCTCCCGTCGATCCACTCCGGCTACTGGGACCCCTTCTTCGCCGCCTGCCAGGACACCGGCACGGTCGTCAACATGCACATCGGGTCCAGCTCCCAGATGCCCGCCGCCTCCCCGGACGCCCCGCCCGCCGTCCAGGCGTCGCTCAGCTTCAACAACGCCATGGCCTCGATGACGGACTTCCTCTTCAGCGGCGTCCTCGTGCGGTTCCCCCGGCTCACGCTCGCCTACAGCGAGGGACAGATGGGCTGGATCCCGTACGCGCTCGAACGGGCCGACGACGTGTGGGAGGAGCACCGGGCCTGGGGCGGCGTACGCGACCTGATCCCCGAACCGCCCTCCACCTACTACTACCGGCAGATCTTCTGCTGCTTCTTCCGCGACAAGCACGGCATCGCCTCCCTCGACACCGTCGGCCGCGACAACGCCACCTTCGAGACCGACTACCCGCACGTCGACTCGACCTTCCCGCACACCAAGGAGGTCGCGCTCGACCACGTCGAGGACCTCGACGACGAGACGGTGTACAAGCTCATGCGGGGCAACGCGATCCGCATGCTCGGACTGGACCTGGTCTGATGGACCTGGGCAGCACGGCCGAGGAGGAGCAGTTCCGGGCCCGGCTGCGTGCCTGGCTCGACGTCGCCCTTCCCGAACTCCCCTCCGAACCGCCGCCGGAGGACTGGCCGGCCCGGCGCGCGTACGACACCGCCTGGCAGCGGGCGTTGTACGACGCCGGGTACGGGGACGTGCACACGAACGCCCCGCCGGCCCTGCGGCTCGTCTTCCTGGAGGAGACGGAACGCGCCGGCGCCCCCTACGTCGGCGCCAACTTCGTCGGACTGCTCCACGCCGGACCCACCATCGCCGCCGAGGGCACCCCCCAGCAGCAGGACCGCTGGCTGACACCGATCCTGCGTGGCGACGAGATCTGGTGCCAGGGCTTCAGTGAACCGGACGCCGGCTCCGACCTCGCCTCGCTGCGCACCCGCGCCGTCCGCGACGGCGACGACTACGTCGTGACCGGTTCCAAGATCTGGACCTCGCACGCAGAGGTCGCCGACTGGTGCGAACTCCTCGTCCGCACCGGCCCCGACACCTCCGGACACCGCGGCATCACCTGGCTCGCGATGCCCATGGACGCTCCCGGCATCACCGTGCGGCCGCTGCGCACACTGGCCGGGCCGGCCGAGTTCGCCGAGGTGTTCCTCGACGAGGTACGGGTGCCGGCGGCCAACCGCGTGGGCGAGGAGAACGACGGCTGGCGGGTCACCATGGTCACGCTGTTCTTCGAACGCGGCACCGCCTTCGCCGGAGAGGTCGTCGCCTGCCGCCGCACCCTGACCCGACTGGCCCGCGCGGCTCGCGACAACGGCCGCTGGGACGACGCCGTGCTGCGCCGCAGGCTCGGCAGGCTGCACGCCGAATTCACCGCGCTGTGGCGGCTCGTCCAGTGGAACGTGAGCGAGGCGTCCGCCACCGGCGGCGTCCCCGGCACCGGTGGCTCCGTCTTCAAGCTTCGCTACTCGCACGCCCGTCAGGAGCTGTACGACGCGGCTGCCGACGTCCTCGGCCCCGACGCGCTCGACCTCGGCCACGACTGGACGCGCGACCGGCTCTCCTCCCTGTCGTACACGATCGCCGCCGGCACCTCGCAGATCCAGCGGAACATCGTCGCCGAGCGGATACTCGGCCTGCCGAAGGGGCGCTGATGGACTTCCGGCTCACCGACGACCAGCGGGCCCTGCGGGCGGGCGTACGTGCCCTGTTGTCCGCCCGTTTCGGGCGCGAGACGCTGCGCGCCGCCGTGGCGGAGCCCCGGCTCGACCGCGGGCTGTGGCGGGAGCTGGGGAGCGCCGGATTCTTCTCCCTGCGGCTTGCGGAGGCGGCGGGCGGGGCAGGTCTCGGCCTCCCGGAGGCGGTGCTCGCCTTCGAGGAGGCCGGCCGGGTTCTGCTGCCGGGGCCGCTGGTCGCCACGCACCTCGCGGCGGGCCGTGTCCCCGGCGCGGCCACCGGCGAGACGGTCGTCACCGCGTCCGACGGGGCGCTCGTCCCCTGGCTGGACGCCGCCGACGCCGTGCTCGGGGAACTCGGCGACCCCGTGCCCGTACGGTCCCTCGACCCGCTCACTCCCCTGCACCGGGACACCGGCGGTCGCGCCGGGCCGCCCGATCGCGTCGCCGTGCTGCTCACCGCCGCCGAGCAGCTGGGGTCGGCGGCCCGGACGACGGAGATGGCCGCGCGATACGCCCGCGAACGCACCCAGTTCGGCCGGCCCATCGGCTCCTTCCAGGCCGTGGCGCACCTGTGCGCCGGCATGCTCGTCCGCACGGAACTCGCCCGCTGCGCCGTCTACGCCGCGGCCGTCACCGCGGACCCCGTGGAGACCGCCGGGGCCAAACTCCTCGCCGACGAGGCGGCCGTGCGGGGGGCCCGGGACTGTCTCCAGGTGTTCGGCGGGATGGGCTTCACCTGGGAGGCCGACGTCCATCTCCACCTCAAGCGCGCCTGGTTGCGGGCCGGGACGTGGCTCACGGCGGCGGAGGCGGAGGAGACGCAGGCACGGGCATTGGCCTCAGCACCATGAAGAGTCACCGTGCGTCGATATCGGGTTGTGTCCTTCCGACGACTCGTCACGGCCCGGAGTCGTCGTGCCGCTCCGGTACGCTCCATGAGATGCGAGTCGCTGCGAGGACGAGGCGTCACGGTCCGGCCGGTCCGGCCGAGCCGGGTCTGCCGATGCGCGCTGATCGGCCGGTGCGTGTGCGGATTGCGAGCCTGTGTTCGACTCCCCGTGAGGTGCGTCGCACAGTATGCACCATGGGTACTTCTTCGCGCTGGAATATGCCCGAAGCGCTTGTTGCGGTGACTGTACGTCAACCATGCTGTCCTGCAAGGAAATCACGTTCCGTGATGGCTATGAGGCGCAAGGCGATGTGTCCGCCGGTTCGGATGGTGTGAGCGGTGCAGGTGCTTCAGGTGCAGTTGGAAGTCGGGCCCGATCCGGCGGAGGTGGGACGGGCGCGCAGATGGGCACGGTCGCGCCTGCTGGGGTCGGGGGTGCGCGACGACGAGCCGCTGGCCGAGACGTTGATCCTGCTGATCTCCGAACTCGTCACCAACGCCGTGGTGCACACCGGCTGTCCGGCCGTGCTGCGGATACTGTTCGGCGGGGACCAGGCGGACGTCGGGACCGTACGGGTCGAGGTCGCCGACAGCAGCGCCTGCCCGCCCCGGCGCCGGCACGCGGAGGGCGAGGACACGAACGGCCGCGGGCTCGAACTCGTCGACGGGCTCGCGGATCGCTGGGGCTGGCGCGCGGAGGGCACCGGCAAGTCCATCTGGTGCGAGGTGGACCGTTGTCCCGGTCCCGTGCGGGAAGTGCCGCCCGCGGTGCCGCGGGTGCACGAGGCGACGTACGGGATCGAGTCGTACGGCACGCTGCGCGCGACGGCGCACGGGGCTTGAGGGCGCTTCCTGCAAGGCCGACGGCGCGTCGCTTCCTGACGGCCGACGGCGCGTGGCCTCCCGACCCCGCCGGCCAGAGGACGGTCAGAGGACCGCCACCGGGGCTACGGGCGCGCCCGTGCCGCCGACGAACGGCTCCGGCACGGCGCACAGCAGGAAGGCGTGACGCCCCTGCTCCGCGCAGGCCGCGGACAGCTCCTCCAGGTCCCAGTTCTGGCCCTGGAGCATGCCCATCTCCACGAGGTGGAGCGCATGCACGGGCAGCCACAGGTTCTTGATCTCCGGCGGGAAGATCTCGAAGGTGAGCGTGTCGCTCGCGACAGCCGCGACGTCTCTCGCGTGGAACCACTCGGGTGTGCGGACGGACAGGCCGGGCGAGGGGTAGCCGTAGCCGCGCCGGTCCCCGTTCAGCAGGTGTCGCATCTGGCCCGTCCGTACGAGGACGACGTCACCGGACCGGACGGTGACACCGCCGAACTCGGCGGCCTCGTCCAGGTCCTCGGGCGTCACCGCGTGGTCGCCCGGCAGTCCGTCCACGCCCTTCGCGCGGGCGACGTCCAGCAGGACGCCCCGTGCGACGACCGGCGGGACCGTGCCGATGCCGCTGAAGCCGGCGCCGCCGTGGGCGGTGACGGAGGCGGCGGGACGGCCGTTGTAGAGCACGCCCGAGTGCGAGACGTGGGGCAGCGCGTCCCAGTGCGTCGCGCACTGCAGCCCCATCGTCACCACGTCGTCGCTGGTGGCGACCGTGCCGGGGCCGAAGAGCTCCTGGTTGATCTGCACCATGGTGTGCAGCGGGTTGACCCGCCCCGGGATGACGCCGGTCTGGACGCCGTCCTGCCGGAGCGGGAGCGCGAGTGGGATGCGCAGTCCCTGCGTGACGGTGGCGACGCCGTCCCGCACGGCGGCCGGAGTGATCAGGTTCAGTGTGCCGATCTCGTCGTCGGCCCCCCATCGCCCCCAGTTGTTGACGCGCTTCGCGATCTCGTGGAACTCGGCCGGCAGGGACATGGCGCCTCCTGGGGCTTGTGCTCGGCAGTCCGACGGCCAAGAATCTAACGGTCCGTCAGATTGTGCGGGAAGGGGCCGTCGTGGGGAACTTCTTGGCAGGCAAGGTGGTCGCCGTGACCGGCGCGGGACGCGGCATCGGCCGCGCCGTCGCCCGAGCCGCCGCGGCCGAGGGCGCGAGCGTCGTCGTCAACGACTACGGCGTCTCCGTCGCGGGCGGCGAACCGAGGAGCGAGATCGCGGCCGACGTCGTCAAGGAGATCGAGGCGGCCGGCGGCGACGCGGTCGCGGTCGCCGACGACATTTCCACGATGGCCGGCGGGCAGCGGGTCGTCGACGTCGCGCTGGCGCGGTACGGGCGGCTCGACGGAGTGGTGTGCGTGGCAGGGATCCTGCGGGAGCGGATGCTGTTCAACATGACCGAGGAGGAGTGGGACCCGGTCGTCGCCACCCACCTCAAGGGCACGTTCACCGTGTTCCGGGCGGCGTCCGCGGTGATGCGGCGGCGCGGCTCGGGCACGCTGATCGGCTTCACCAGCGGCAATCACCAGGGGTCGGTGTCGCAGGCCAACTACGCGGCGGCGAAGGGCGGCGTCATCTCGCTGGTCCGCAGCGCGGCGCTCGGCCTCCACAAGTACGGCGTCACGGCCAACGCGGTCGCCCCCGTCGCCCGCACCCGCATGTCGGCGAACGTCCCCGTGGAGCTCACCGAGATCGGCGACCCGGAGGACGTGGCGGCGCTCGTGGTCTACCTGCTCTCCGACGCCGCGCGCACGGAGGGCATCACGGGCCAGGTGTACACGGTGGCGGGCCCCAAGATCGCGGTCTGGGCCCAGCCGAGAGAACTCCGCGCGGCGTACGCGGAGGGCGGCGCCTGGACCCCGGAACGGATCGCCCGCACGCTCCCCGGCACGGTGGGCACGGACCCGATGCCGCTGCTGTCGCACGTCGCCGCCATGTCCGCGGCGGCGGCCCAGGGCACCCGCCCGAACGCGTGACCCGGCGGACCGGGCGCGGCCCTGCGGCGTATGGTCCACAACTCGCGTGCGCGGGCCTGCGCGCGGATGGGTGCGGTGGCCGTCCGCGCGCAGGGGCAGCGTGGGCGCGGCGCAGGCTTGCGGCGTGCAGCACCGGTGGCTCGATGTGCCGGGCCGTGGCGCGCCGGTCGGGGAGCGGTGATGCATGTCCGGCGGCTTCTGCGCTTGCGGCCTGCGGCGCGCGGGCAGCCGCCGCCGTAACGCCCGGCGGGGCCGTCGGGCACGCTCGCCCAGGCGGGGCGTGGGGACGCCCTACCCCTCCGGCAGAAGGGGTGGGCGGGTGGGAAAGGCCCGAGTCACTGACAGGAGCAACCTCATGGACATCGACGTCGGCAGCAGCCCCGCCTTCCGGGACGCGGCCCGGAGCCGGCCGCGGGCGCATCCGCGGCGGCCACCGCGGGCCCCGGGCACGTACGAACTCCGCGACCATCCGCGCCTGTTCCCCGTCGGCCGGGCCGACACCGTCCACGGCGGCGGCTCGGACGAGACCGAGCGCACCCTCATCGCCGAGCGCGTGCTCGGCCTGCCCAAGGAGCCGAGGCCATGAGAGGCGTGGTGTTCGACGGCATGCAGGCACAGGTCGTCGACGACCTGGAGACACGCGAGCCCGGTCCCGGCGAGGTCCTTGTCGCGATCGCCGCCGCCGGGCTGTGCCACAGCGACCTGTCGGTGGTCGACGGGACGATCCCCTTCCCGTCCCCGGTCGTCCTCGGCCACGAGGGTGCGGGGATCGTCGAGGCGGTCGGACCCGGTGTCGGCCATGTCGCGCCGGGCGATCACGTCTGCCTGTCCACCCTTGCCAACTGCGGGACCTGCGCCGACTGCGACCGGGGCCGCCCGACCATGTGCCGGCGCGCGATCGGCCGCCCCGGCCGGCCGTTCTCACGTGGCGGCGCCCCGGTGTTCCAGTTCGCCGCCACGTCCGCTTTCGCCGAGCGCACGATCGTCAGGGCCGTGCAGGCAGTGCGAATCCCCGCCGACATCCCCCTCGCCTCCGCCGCGCTCATCGGCTGCGCGGTCCTCACCGGCGTCGGCGCCGTGCTGAACCGGGCCGGGACCGGTCGCGGCGAGAGTGTCGTGGTGATCGGCACCGGCGGCATCGGGCTCAACGTCGTCCAGGGCGCCCGGATCGCGGGCGCGTCGGCGATCGTCGCGGTCGACGCCAACCCGGCGAAGGAGGCCATGGCGCGGCGGTTCGGCGCGACGGACTTCCTCACCTCCGCCGGCGCCGTACGGGAGGTCCTGCCGACCGGCGCCGACCACGTCTTCGAGTGCGTCGGGAGCCCCGCGCTGGTCCGGCAGGCGATCGACCTGCTCGACCGGCGCGGCCAGGCGGTGCTGCTGGGTATGACCTCGCCCACGGCGGAGGCCACGTTCCTGCCGGCGTCGCTGTTCCTGGACAAGTCGGTCCTCGGCTGCCGTTACGGGTCGTCGCGTCCGCAGCACGACATCGCGCTCTACGCCGAGCTGTACCGGCGGGGCGAGCTGCTGCTCGACGAACTGGTCACCGAGACCTACCCGGTCGAGGACTTCGCGAAGGCGGCGGACGACGCGCACCACGGCCGGGTGGCACGCGGGGTGCTCACGTTCTGAGGCGTACGCTCCGGTGGCGCGGCGCGCCTGCGTGGGCTCCGCCCCAAGCCCGGCGCCCCCCACAACCCGGTCAGCCGCTCCCGCCCGCCGCGCGGAACGTCCGGCGGTAGACCGTCGGGGGCACCCCCAGCGCCGACTGCAGGTGCTGGCGCATCGACTGGGCCGTACCGAAGCCCGCGTCCCGCGCCACCTGGTCCACCGACAGGTCCGTGGACTCCAGCAGGTGCCGGGCCCGTTCCACGCGCTGCTGGGTGATCCACTGGCCGGGGCTGACGCCGACCTCCTCGCGGAAGCGCCGCGTGAAGGTGCGTACGGACATCGCCTCCTGCTCGGCCATGTCGCGCAGCTGGATCGGCTCGTGGAGGCGGGCGAGCGCCCAGGCGCGGGCCGAGGTCGTGGTCGCCATCTGCGGCTCGGGAAGGGGGCGGTGGATGAACTGGGCCTGGCCGCCGTCCCGGTGCGGCGGCACCACCGTGCGGCGCGCGACCTCGTTGGCGACGGCCGTGCCGTGGTCGCGGCGCACGATGTGCAGGCACAGGTCGACCCCGGCCGCGACGCCCGCCGAGGTGAGCACGTCCCCGTCGTCGATGAACAGGACGTCCGCGTCGACCCGTACGGCAGGGAACAGCCGCTGGAAGTGCTCGGCCGACATCCAGTGCGTGGTGGCAGGCCGGCCGTCGAGGTACCCGCCCGCGGCGAGGACGTAGCCGCCGGTGCAGATCGAGACCAGGCGCGTGCCGGGCCGGATGTACGCGAGGGCCGCGGCCAGCTCGTTGGTGAGGCGTCCCTCCTCGTAGACGGGCCCGATTTCGTACGAGGCGGGGATCACGACCGTGTCGGCGGTGGCCAGCACCTCGGGTCCGTGTTCGACGGTCACCGCGAAGTCGGCGTCGGTCCGGACCGGGCCGGCGGTGAGACCGCAGGTGAGGATCTCGTACAGGAAGCGGCCCTCGTCGTCCTTGGCGCGGCCGAAGATGCGGTGCGGAATGCCCAGCTCGAAGGGGAGCAGCCCGGTCAGCGCCAGGACCACCACCCGATGCCTTCTCACCTCGGTCATGGCCCGATCCTAGTGAATGCTGTCCCTCGGGCCACTCGTTGTGCGGCGTACGAACCCGGATGCTGTGTGACGTGACCCAGACAACCGCCCCGCACACCGGCTCCCAGCAGCCCCTTCGCCGTGCTCCTCGTGTCCACCGCGCGTGGTTCGTCGCCGCCGTCACCTTCGTGACGATCATCGGCGCCGCCGCCTTCGCGTCCCTCCCGGGACTGCTGATCGAGCCGCTCCACAGCGAGTTCCACTGGTCGCGCGGCACGATCGGGTTCGCCGTCTCGGTGAACCTCGCGCTGTACGGGCTCACCGCGCCGTTCGCCGCGGCGCTGATGGACCGGTTCGGCATCCGCCGGGTCGTCGCGGTCGCCCTCTCCGTGATCGCGGCGGGCTCCGTCCTCACGGTGTGGATGACCGAGCCGTGGCAGCTGGTCCTGTACTGGGGCGTCCTCGTCGGCCTCGGCTCCGGCTCGATGGCGCTCGCCTTCGCCGCGACGGTCACCAACCGCTGGTTCGTGCGGCGCCGCGGCCTGGTCACCGGCATCCTCACCGCGGCGGGCGCGTCCGGGCAGCTGGTCTTCCTGCCCCTGCTGTCCTGGCTGGTGGAGCACCACGGCTGGCGGCCCGCCGCGGTCACGGTCGCGCTCGCTGCGCTCGCCGTCGTCCCGTTCGTCTGGCTGCTGCTGCGGGACCACCCGGCCGACGTGGGCCTCGCGGCGTACGGCGCCGAGGGCTTCACACCCAAGCCCGACCCCATGCCGGGCGCGGCCCGCCGCGCGCTCACCGTCCTGTTCAGGGCGGCGCGCACCGGTCCGTTCTGGCTGCTCGCCGGCACCTTCGCGATCTGCGGCGCCTCGACGAACGGCCTGGTCAAGACCCACTTTGTGCCCGCCGCCCACGACCACGGCATGCCGATCACGGCGGCCGCTTCGCTGCTGGCCGTCATCGGCGTCTTCGACGTCGTCGGCACCATCGCCTCCGGCTGGTTCACGGACCGCTTCGAGGCGCGCCGGCTGCTCGCCGTCTACTACGCGCTGCGCGGTGTCTCGCTCCTGTTCCTGCCGATGCTGCTGGCGCCGTCCGTGCACCCGCCGATGATCTTCTTCATCGTCTTCTACGGCCTGGACTGGGTGGCCACGGTCCCGCCGACCATCGCCCTGTGCCGCGAGCACTACGGTGAGGACAGCGCGATCGTCTTCGGCTGGGTCCTCGCCTCCCACCAGGTGGGCGCGGCGGCGGTGGCGTTCGCCGGGGGTGTGGCGCGCGACGTGTTCGGCTCGTACGACGTGGTCTGGTACGCCTCGGGGGCGCTGTGCGCGGCGGCCGCGCTGATGGCCCTCGTCATCCGCCGCAAGCCGCTGCCGAAGGTCGCGCCGGCGGCCGGGTAGGAATCCTGTCGCCGCGGGCCCGGTGCCCGCGTGATAATCCGCGCATGAGCAGATACGCCGAGGTCCTCGTGCTCGCCCTGTACGCGGACGAGGTGATGGAGCCCCTGACCCGCGACGACGACGGCTCGGACCCGGCCCGCACATGGCGCGGCTGCTTCACCCAGGTCCGCCTCGACTCAGGCGGGCCGCTGCTCGGCCACGCCTGGGCCATGGAGTTCGGGAGGGTGCGGCCCCGGTCCGGGCTGCTGAGGCACCTGGAGTCGCTGCCCTGGCCGTATCCGGAGAGCGTCCAGGTGCTGATCCACGACGAGGACGACGACTGCTTCGGCCTGTGGATGATGCAGGACGGCAGGCTTGCGGAGATACCCCTGCCGCGAACGCGCCGCTTCCACCAACCCGCCCCGCCGACCGACGAGTTCCCGCCGGACCCCGGACTCCTGCTGCGCACGGACGCGGGCCGGCCGCTGCCGGAGCAGACCCCGCCCGAGCGGCGCGATCCGCGCCCGGCCTGGTGACGGCATC
Organism: Streptomyces sp. 5K101; assembly: GCF_046506645.1. NCBI lineage: Bacteria > Bacillati > Actinomycetota > Actinomycetes > Kitasatosporales > Streptomycetaceae > Streptomyces > Streptomyces sp. 5K101. The sequence continues at coordinate 281,588 of NZ_JBKFFO010000006.1, forward strand.
CGCTCAGCGGCGGCGGACCTCGACGAGCGTGCCGCCGAGGATGCGTCCGTCGGGGCCGTAGGCGCGCAACACCCGGCGTGCCCCGTGGGGACGAGCCCGGCGTCGTCGCGCTCGCGCAGCGCCCCGGCATCCGGCGCGGCCCGCCCGGGCGCCGGCGGGATTCAGACGTCGAGCCGCCCGAACCGCCCCCGGTGGAACAGCAGCGGGGCGGCGTCGTCCCGGGCGTCCAGCGCCTCGACCCGGCCCACCACGATGAGGTGGTCCCCGCCGGTGTGGACGGCCTGGACCGTGCAGTCGATCCACGCGGCCACGCCGTCCAGCAGCGGCGACCCGGTGACCGGAGCCGGGCCGTACCCGACACCCGCGAACTTGTCGGCGCCGCTCACCGCGAAGCCCCGGCACAGCGCCTCCTGGTCGTCGGCGAGGACGTTGACGCAGAAGACCCCGGCGCGGGCGATGCGCGGCCAGGTCGTGGAGGTGCGCCCGACCATGAAGACGACGAGCGGCGGGTCGAGCGAGAGCGAGGCGAAGGACTGGCAGGCGAACCCGGCGGGCCCGTCCTCGTCGTGCGCCGTGACGACGGTGACGCCGCTCGCGAAGTGCCCGAGCACCCGCCGGAATTCACGGCGGTCGACACCCGCCCGCTCGTCCTGACCGACGGCCCGCAACCGCGGCCGCGGCGTCGCCGCGTACGCCCCGGGCGAGTCGGTCCCGGCCCCGACGGACCGGAGGTAGCGGACGGCGGTGGCGGCCATGGCGGCGTGTCCCATCATGCCGTCATTGAATCTGACTATCCGTCAGGTGTGAAGGGTGCTGCACCATCAGCCGACGTGAGCGCGTCGGCCGACTCGGTGTGCCCATCCCGCTCCATGCGTTTGGGCACACCGCCGGAACGGCGGCCGCTCAGTGCAGACGCCCGAGGTGGATCACGCTGACCCGTACCTGTTGTCGTCCTTAGCGAACCGCTCTGCCGGTGCACTTTCTCATCGCCCCTCGAACCGCGGCCTCCGCCGCTCCCGGAAGGCCGCCACGCCCTCCGCTGCATCCCGCGTCGTCATGGTCAGCTCCTGCGCCGCCGCCTCCGCCGCGAACGACGTCGCCCGGTCCGTGTCCAGGGACGCGTTCACCAACTGCTTCGTCAGGGCCAGCGCCCGCGTCGGGCCCGCCGCCAGGCGGTTCGCCCAGGTGCGGGCGGTCTCCTCCAGGGCGTCCGCCGGGACCACCCGGTTCACCAGGCCGAGACGCTCCGCGTCGTGCGCCGGCAGCGCGTCGCCGAAGAACATCAGCTCCTTCGTGCGCTGCGGGCCGATCAGGCGGGGGAGGAGGTACGCCCCGCCGCCGTCGGGCACCAGCCCCCGCCGGACGAACACCTCGGTGAACCGCGCGTCCTCAGCCGCCAGCACCAGGTCGCACGCGAACGCCAGATGCGCGCCGATGCCCGCCGCCGCGCCGTTCACCGCCGCGATCACCGGCTTCTCGCAGTCCAGTACGGCCCCGATCAGCCGCTGGGCGCCCAGCCGGATCATCCGGGCCACGTCACCCGGCAGCCGGTCGCCCGCGGTGGGGGAGGCCCGCAGGTCCGCACCCGCGCAGAAGCCCCGCCCCGTGGCGGTCAGCACCACGGCCCGCACGGCCGGGTCCTCGGACGCCGAGCCGAGCAGGCCGATGATCCGCTCCCGCTGCTCCCACGTCACCGCGTTCATCACTTCGGGCCGGTTCAGTGTGATCCACGAGACGCCGCCCTGGCACGCGTGCAGCACGTCCGGCGTCACCGGCACACCGCCAGCGCGTCCAGCGCCACCGCGCCCTGGCCCCGGGGCAGGACCATCAGCGGGTTGATGTCCAGCTCGGACAGCACCCCGCCCAGTTCGAGCGCCATCCGCTGTACCCGCAGCACCACCTCCACCAGCGCGTCCACGTCCACCGGCGGGCCGCCTCGCACGCCGTCCAGGAGCGCCCGGCCGCGCAGTTCGGCGAGCATCGCCCGCGCCTGGTCCTCGCCGAACGGAGGGACGCGTACGGCCACGTCGTTCAGCACCTCCACCAGCACGCCCCCCAGCCCCGCCGTCACCGTGGGGCCGAACAGCGCGTCCTGGGTGACGCCGACGACCATCTCCACGCCCCGCTCGACCATCTGGCACACCAGGATCCCGTCGAGGTCGATGTCCTCGTAGCGGGCGATGTCGGTCAGCTCGCGGTACGCGTCGCGCACCTGGCTCGCCGAGGTGAGCCCGATCCTGACCAGGCCCAGCTCGGTCTTGTGCGCGAGGCGCGGCGCGGACGCCTTCATCACGACCGGGTAGCCGACCAGACCCGCCGCCCGCACCGCCGCGGCCGCGCTCGTCACCAGCTGCTCGCGCGGCACCCGGATGCCGTACGCCCGCAGCAGCTGCTTGGCCGCGTGCTCGCTCAGCTGCTCGCCCGGCCGCATCAGTGCCTGCGCCTTGCGGAAGGACGGGGACGGGGTGCGCGGCGCCTCGTCGAACGGCGAGACGTACCCGGCGGTGAAGCGGTGGTGCGCCAGGTGGGCCCGTACGGCCGTGATGCAGTTGGCGAACGTGCGGAACGTCGCCACGCGCGAGGACCCGAGCAGCGTCGACCGGTACGCCGGCTCCGTGCCGACCGGCGAACCCCACACCACGCACACCAGCTTGTCCGTGGTCTCCGCGGCGTCCACCAGGTCCTGCGCGAGCCGGTCGCTCATCGGCGGGAACGGGCCGGTGATCGGACAGATCAGCACGCCGATCGCGGGGTCGGCGAGGATCGCGTCGATGATCTTCCGGCCCCGTTCGTCACCGACCGGGTGACCGCCGTTGTCGACCGGGTTCGCCACGTTCAGATACGGCGGTATCCACTGGTGCAGCTCGGCCTGCCGGGCCTCGGAGAGCCGTGGGATGCGCAGCCCGGCGGCGGTCGCGAGATCCGCGAAGTGCGCGCCCGTGCCGCCGGATATCGCGTACACGGCGACCCCGTCGGCGACCGGGGTGCGGGCCCGCGCCAGCAGGGCGGCGGTGTCCTGGAGTTCGTCGAGTCCGTCGACCCGGATCACGCCGTACTGGCGCATCGCCGCGTCCACCACCGCGTCCGTCCCGGTGAGCTTGCCGGTGTGCGAGGCGGCCGTCCGCGCGCCCGTCTCGGTGCGGCCGACCTTGACCGCGACGACCGGCACCTTGCGGCGTGCGGCCCGGTCGGCGGCGAGCAGGAAGGAACGCCCGTCCTTCAGCCCCTCCAGGTAGCACGCGATGGCCCCGACCTCCGGCTGCTCGGCGAAGTAGGAGAGGAAGTCCGCGCTCTCCAGGTCCGCCTCGTTCCCGGTGGGCGCCCAGTGCGAGAGGCGTACGCCGAGTTCCTGGAGGGCGAACACGGGCCTGCCCTGGTGCCCGGACTGGGTGATCAGCGCGACGGCCGGGCCCTGGAGGTCGTCGCGGAAGCGCTCGAAGGCGTTGAGGTTGGTGTTGGGCCCGAGGAGCCGTACGCCGGCCCGCTCGGCGGCCTCGGCGAGGCGCGCCTGGGCGGCCGCGCCTTCGGGGCCGGTCTCGGCGTAGCCGGACGCGAAGGCCACGGCAAACCGCACCTCGGCCTCGGCCAACTCCTCGATCACAGGCAGCGGGTCGGAGACCAGGAGGACGGCCAGGTCGACCGGAGCCGCCAGCTCCCGTACGGACCGCACGCAAGCGCGCCCGTAGACGGACGGGCGCGACGGGTGGACGGGGTGCAGCCGTGCCCCGACGTGCTCGGCCCAGGCGACGAGCTGCCGGGTGATGCCGGCGCCTGGGCGGCCGTCGCTGTCGGAGGCGCCGACGACGGCGACGGAGGCGGGCCGGAAGAACCGGTCGAGGTCGGGGACGGGCGCGTACAACGGCTGTCCGCTGACGTCGGTCTCGCCCGCCGCGACGGCGACGGCGGCGGTTTCGTGGACGGCGTCCCCGGTCTGCTCACCGCAGGCGACGACGCGCGCGCGGAGGTCGGAGGTGAGGGTGCCGTGAGTTGATCCGAGCATCGCTGGTCCCCGCTCCCGCTCGACGGTGCGGGCCGACTGGCCCATATCTGACGCTCAGTCAGTTTACCCAACTGACGAAGCGTCAGGAACCGCCCGCACGCAATGAGTCCCGATCCCCAGGCGACCCTCCCGGTGCCCTCGGCCGCGGCCGGGCATCGTGCGGTCGGGCCGTCGACGGCCCGAGGTCCCGCCTGCGGCGGGTGGCGGGCCGTGATGCCCGCGTTCAGGACGCGGCCGGCCCCGCGGCACCGGGGTGGGGCCGTCGACCGGCCCGAGGCCCCGCCTTCGGCGGGTGGCGGCCCCGGCCCCCGCACTCACCCCCGGGCAGGGGCACCCCCCGGGAGCGTAAGCACCCCCGGGCAAGGGGCACGGGGGCGCAACGCCCCCCGGGGCGTCAGCCGGGCGTCGCGCGGGCAACCGCTCGCGCTATCCGGTTCGCGTCCTTCGACAGCTCCCGCAGCATCCCGCTGATCGGGTTCGTGAAACCGGTGAAGTACAGGCCTGGCGCCCCCGCCGGGCAGCGTCCACCGCGTGCCGACGGGCGGCCGGTGGCGTCCAGGACGCCGAGGTGGCCGACCAGGCCCTCCAGGCCCCGGCGGTAGCCCGTCGCCGCGATCACCGCGTCCGGGGCCAGCCGGGTGCCGTCCGTCAATACCACCTTCCGGTCGTCGAACGACTCCACCGCCGCGACCACCTCGACCCGGCCCGAACGCACCGCGTCGATCAGCCCCATGTCGAGGACCGGCGTCGCGCCGGCCCTCGCCCGCGCCTGCAGGCCGGTGTCCGGGCGCGGCAGGCCGCGCTCGGAGAGGTCGGGCAGGGCCAGCCGGCACAGCAGCGTGGTCGCGGGGTCCGTCAGCCACGCCGGCAGGCGGCGCGCCAGGACGGCCGTGCGCTGGGCGGGCCAGCCGGCCACGGAGCGGGGCAGGATGTGCGGGACCGTGCGGACCGCGAGGCGGACGCGCGCCGCGCCGCCCGCCGCGAGGTCGACCGCGATCTCCGCGCCGGTGTTGCCCGCGCCCACGACGAGGACGTCCTTGCCCGCGTAGGGCGCGGCGTTGCGGTAGCGCGAGGCGTGGTGCAGCTCGTCGCCGTATCCCTCAAGGCCCGGCCAGGCCGGCACGTACGGCGTGTGGTTGTAGCCGGTGGCCAGCACCACCGCGCGGCCGGTCAGTTCACGGCCGCCGCTCGCCCGCACCAGCCAGTCCGCCCCCGCCCGCTCCACGCGGTGCGCCTCGACGCCCGTGACGACGTCCAGCTCGTGGTGCTCGGCGTACGTCTCCAGGTAGCGGATCACGTCGTCGCGCGCGACCCAGCGCCCGAACGAGCGCGGCATCGAAAGGCCCGGAAGTCCGGACAGGGCGCGGGTGGTGTGCAGGCGCAGCCGGTCGTAGTGGCCGCGCCAGGAGGCGCCCACGGAGCCGGACTTCTCCAGCACCACGGCCCGTACGCCCCGCCTGCGCAGCGCGGCCGCGGCGGCGAGCCCGCCGGGGCCGCCGCCGACGACGTAAACGGGCCGGTCCTCCGTGCGGTCGATGCCCTTGATCCTGCCTGTTTCGTCGGCCATGAACGGTGAGCGTAAATCTTCCGTTTTATTGATGGGTCTCGGTCAAGACCTCGTTCGGTTGCGAATGGGTCACGGCTGTGAAGGTCTTGCGCCCAGCGCTCGAATCGGCTCAACTGACGTACCGTCAGGTTCCGCTTCGGGGAGAGGGGTCGGCCATGCGGACCATCTGGCTCACCGGCGCCGAATGGGCAGCCGTCCTGCGCATCGGTCTCGGCCTGTGGTGGCTGGAGAGCTGGCGACACAAGGACAAAAAGGGCTGGTTCGAGCGCGGCACCGGCATCGCCTGGGCGGCCGGCATCGCGCGGGAGCACCGCTGGCAGGCGGTGCGCACCGGCTTCGACAAGGTCGTCGCCCCGCGCCCCAGGCTGATGGCGTACATCGTCGTGTACGCCGAACTCGCCCTCGGTCTCGGCCTGATCGGCGGCCTGCTCACCCCCGTCGCCCTCGTCGGGGGGCTGCTGCTCAACCTGCTGTATCTCGTGCTGATGATCCACGACTGGGCGGAGCAGGGGCAGAACGCCATGATGGCGCTCGTCTCCGTCGTCGCCCTCTTCGCCATGTCCTGGCAGACCTGGTCCCTCGACCGCGCGATCGGACTCTTCCCGTGACCGCCACGCCCGAAGTCGACGACTTCACCCGCCCCTTCTGGGACGCGGCGGCGGCCGGCGCCCTGCTGATCCGCCGCTGCGACGACTGCGGCCGGGCGCACCACTACCCGCGTGAGTTCTGCCCGCACTGCTGGAGCGAGAACGTCGTCTGGGAGCGGGCGAGCGGTCGGGCCGTGCTCCACACGTGGTCCGTCGTCCACCGCAACGACCTGCCGCCGTTCGGTGACCGCGTCCCGTACACCGCCGCCGTGGTGGAACTCGCCGAAGGCCCGCGGATGATGACCGAGGTCGTGGCGTGCGCGGCTGCGGACCTCGCCGTCGGCATGCGGCTGGTCGTGGCGTTCCGTACGGGGCAGGACGGTGTCACGGTCCCGGTCTTCCGTCCGGCGTGAGGCTCAGGTGTGACGTTCCGGCGTGACGTTCCGGCGTGCGGGTCACGGCCAGAGCAGCTCCCGCTCCCAGCCGTCCTCGGTGCGCCGGTAGCGCAGCCGTACGTGCCTGCGCCGGGCGTCCCCCTGGAAGAACTCGACCTCGCGCGGCCGGAGCACGTACAGCGTCCAGGTCGGCACGGGCGCGTCCGGCTCCGCCTCGGCCCGTGCCCACGCGGCCTCCGACGCCCGAGCGAGCTCGTCCCGCGAGGACAGCACCTCGCTCTGGCGGCCGGTGAGCGCGGCGGCGAGCGCCCCCGTCGAGCGGGCGTGCAGGTCGGCCCGGCCCTCCGTCGCCGTGCCCGCGGTGACCGTGCCGCGCACCCTGATCTGGCGGGCCTGCGCGGGCCAGTAGAAGCCGAGCGCCGCCTCGGGGCGGGCGGCCAGCTGCCGGCCCTTGGCGCTCGTGGCGTGCGAGGCGAAGTGCCAGCCGCGCACGTCGGCGTCGTGCAGCATCAGCGTCCGCAGGTCGGGGCGGCCCGCGTCGTCCACGGTCGCGAGCGTCATCGTGTGCGGTTCGCACTGCCCGGCCGCGACGGCCTCGGCGAACCAGCGGTGGAACAGTGCCAGCGGTGTGTCCGGTGCCGTGTCCGGGTCGAAGGAGGGCAGGGACGGCAGGTCCCACACGCGCTGGGCGTGCAGCAGCGCCCGGAACGTCTCCTGGCGGGCGGTCTCGTCGTCGCTCATGGGGCTCATGGGCCTCATTCAACGCTCCCACGGCGTGGGCCGGGTCCACGGGTCGGTCACGTCACTCCGGGCGTGGGCCGGGCCCACGGGTCGGGCATGTCACTCCCGCCCCAGGGCACCACCGTCCATGTCACTCCCGCCCCAGCACCACCGTCCCCGACGAACAGAACCAGCCCCCCGTCCCCGACGCCACCGCCAGCCGGGGCACCGCGCCCCCCGCGTCGCGGACCTGGTGGGCCCCGGCCTCGCCGCGCAGCTGGCGCACCGCCTCCACCAGCAGGAACAGACCCCGCATCCCCGGGTGGCAGGCCGAGAGACCGCCGCCGTCGGTGTTCACCGGCAGCTCTCCGTTCCGCAGCAGCCGGCCCTTCTCCACGAACGCGCCGCCTTCGCCCTTCGCGCAGAAGCCCAGGTCCTCCAGCGTCACCAGCGTCATGTACGTGAAGGCGTCGTAGATCTCGGTGATGTCGATCTCGTCGGGCCGCACCCCGGCGCGTGCGAAGGCGAGCCGGCCGCTGACCGCTGCCGGCGAGACGGTGAAGTCGTCCCACTCCGACATCGTGGTGTGCGAGACGTGCTCGCCGGTACCGAGGACCCACACCGGCGCCTTCGCCGTGTCCGGTACGTACTCCTCCGCGGCCAGCAGCACCGCGCAGCCTCCGTCGCTGCGGATGCAGCAGTGCAGCTTGGTGAACGGGTCCGCGATCATCGGTCCGCCCAGCACGTCGTCCACGGTGATCGGGTCGCGGAACATGGCGTCCGGGTTCGCGGCGGCGTTCGCACGGGCCTGGACCGCAACCTCGGCGAGCTGTTCCAGGGTCGTGCCGTACTGGTGCATGTGGCGGCGGGCGGCCATCGCGTACTTGGCGACCAGCGTGTGCCCGTACGGCACCTCGAACTGCAGCGGGCCGCGCGCCCCGAAGGAGAGGCTGGAGGTCCGGCGTCCGGCCCTGATGTCGGCGCGGGCGGTCGATCCGTACACGAGGAGGACCGCGTTCGCGTGCCCCGCGGCGATCGCGTCGGCCGCGTGCGCGGCCATGACCTCCCAGGTCGCGCCGCCGACCGCGGTGGAGTCCACCCAGCTCGGGCGCAGGCCCAGGTACTCCGCGACGTCGATCGGGGCCAGCGTGCCGAGGCCGGCCGAGCACAGGCCGTCGACGACGGACCGGTCGAGGCCGGAGTCGGCGAGCGCGCGCCGCGCGGCCTGGGCGTGCAGGGTGTAGGGAGTGGGGCCGTCGACGCGGCCGCAGTCCGAGAGGGATATGCCGACGACGGCGACCTTGCGCTGTGGAGAAGGCATGCATCTGACGGTACATCAGAAAAGGTGGGTCGTATGGTCTCGAGCAGTGCCGCGGACGTCGACGCCTATATGGAGGAGGTGGCGGAGCCGGACCGGCTCACCGCGCTCGTCCGCATCAGGGAGCTGTGCCGGATCGAGCTGACCGGCTACGAGGAGGTCATGGCGTACGGCATGCCCGCCTACCGCAGGCCGGGCGCCGAGCCGGAGATCGCCTTCGCGAACCAGAAGCAGTACGTGGCTCTCTACCTCATGCGCCCCGATGTGCGCGAGGCCTTCGACGCGCGCCTCGCTGGACAGGACATGGGCAAGGGCTGCCTGCGGCTGCGCCGCATGGAGCGGATCGACTTCGACCTCGTGCGCGACCTGCTGCGCGCCACCGCCGCCGCGCCCGGCCCGGTCTGCTGATCCCCCCGTTCCGTTCCCCGCGTCCGGGCGTCGTGGAGCCGGCTCGCCGGCCGCCTCGGCCTGCGGTCCGGCGGCTCGCACGGCGGCGCAAATGCGCGACGGCGGCCACCTCATGGGTGACCGCCGTCGGCGTGACAGGACTACGCGTGACAGGACTACGGGTGGTGATGGGGCGACGCTACTTCGTCGGCTTCTTGCCGGTGATGCCGAGGTGCACCAACAGCGCCAGATTCGGCTTCAGTTCGGCCTGCTTCACGCCCCAGGTGGTGAAGCCCTTCTGGTGCGAGGCCACCGCGGCGAGCATCGCCACGAGCGATCCGGCCATGGCCGCGGGGCTCACGTCCTTGTCGACCTTGCCCTTGGACTGGAGCTCCTGAACGGCCTCGGTAAGGGAGTTGGTGACGGAGTTCAGGATCTTCATGCGGATCTTGTAGAACCGCTTGTCACCCTCCGCCGCGCCCAGGTCGACCACGCGCAGGATCGCGTCGTTGCGGCGCCAGAAGTCGAGGAAACCCTCGACCAGTTCCTCGGAGGACTGCCAGCCGGCCTTGCCGACCCAGGAGCGCCCGGAGACCAGATCGGTCAACGACGCGCCTTCCTTCGCCATTTCCTCGGCGATCTCGAGGACGGCACCCTCCACGTCCGGGAAGTACTGATAGAACGTCGCGGGTGAAGTGCCCGCTTTCCGGGCCACGTCGATGACCTTGACGTCCCGGTACGGCGAGGAGCTGAGCATCTCGCTGAGGCAGTCGAGCAGCTTCTGCCGCGTCGCCTGACCGCGTCGTCCGGCCACCCGGCCGTCGACGGTGCGTACTTGTCCTGTCATGCCGTCAGCTTACCGAGGGGCGATCGGCGCGCGATTCGGCCGACTGCAAATGGGGCGGGTGCGCGACGGAAATAGTGTTATCAACAGCCTGTGGACAACTTCGGTGGACAACCCACCGAGACGGGTCGTCGCTCAACGTGACGACTGCCCCTCATGTCCTCCTTGGACCTTTGTTCGGTCTCCTTCCGCGCGCCCCGGGTGCGGCGACGTTAGCGTGATGTGACGGGCACCACACGGAAGGGAACCACTCCATGGCCGGATTCACCGAGGGCACGCCCTGCTGGGTGGACGCGTCCCTTCCGGACGTCGAGGCGGGCAAGCGCTTCTACGGGGAGCTCTTCGGCTGGACCTTCACCGAGGGCGGCGGGGACCCGCTCCCCGGCGGCGGCTCACGCGGGCGGTACGCCGACGCATACAGCGGCGGTCGCCTCGTCGCCGCCCTCACTCCCAAGCGTGACGGGCGCATGCCCACCGTGTGGGGCGTGTACCTGGCCACCCCTGACGCCACCGGGCTCGCGCGGCGCATCGCCGCAGGTGGCGGCCAGGTGATCAACGACCCGTTGCCCGTGGGCCGGGCGGGCACGGCCGCCGTGGTGGCGGACCCGGGCGGCGCGGTCTTCGGCCTGTGGCAGGCGGGGGAGCGCGTGGGCTTCGAGAAGCACGGCGAGCCCGGCTCGTTCTGCTGGACCGAGGTCTACACGCGCGACAAGGAGCGCGTCGACGCCTTCTACGAGGGAGTCCTCGGCTTCCAGGGCACCGACCTGCCCGGCATCACGTCCGAGGACTTCCGCATGTGGTCGCCCGCGGGGACGGTGCCGGGCGAGAGCACGGCCGTGGGCGGACGCAGCGTGATCAACGACTCCCTCCCGGCGGAGATGCCCGGCCACTTCCTCGTCTACTTCTGCGTCGAGGACTGTGACGCGGCGGCGGAGACGGTCGTCCGGCTCGGCGGCCGGGTGCGGACGGCGCCGTACGACATCCCGTACGGCCGCATGGCGGTTCTCACGGACGACCAGGGGGCGACGTTCGCGATCCTGGCGGAGCCCGCGCCCGCGGAGCCCCTCCTCCCGGAAGGCCCGCTGGCCCAGCGCGCCCCGGAACCGACCACGTCCCCGGCCCCGCGCCTGGACCCCGAACTCCACCCGGACACGGAACGCCCCCGCCCGCCGGACCGCACGCAGGAGCACCGCGAGCCGGATGCGGTGGCTCCGCGCCGCCCGCGCTGAGGGAGCGGCCCCCGGACGCAACCGGGCGGCAGACCTTCGGACCCGTACGGCGCGTCCCCACCGGAGGCGACCCGCTGTCCGACGTGTCCGGAACCGGGTGAGACACCCCGATCCGCCCCCGGGTTCGCAACCGTCGCCGCGGACAGGAAGAATCAGGGTGCTCACCGCAGAGGGGCTCGAGGGTGAGACCCTGCACGGGGTAGATGACGGGCTCCATGTCGATGGAGCCCGTACGGGGAGGTGGCACGCAGGTATGGAGCAGCTGACGCAGCACGACCCGAGACGGATCGGTCCGTTCGAGGTGCTGGGCCGGCTCGGCGCCGGCGGCATGGGACTGGTCTATCTCGCCCGGTCGGCGTCCGGCCGCCGAGTCGCGATCAAGACCGTGCGCACCGAGCTCGCCGAGGACCAGCTGTTCCGTGTCCGCTTCACGCGCGAGGTGGAGGCCGCCCGCGCGGTGAGCGGCTTCTACACGGCCGCCGTCGTCGACGCCGACCCGCGCGCCGCCGTGCCCTGGCTCGCCACCGCCTACGTGCCCGCGCCCTCCCTCGAGGAGATCGTCAACGAGTGCGGGCCGCTGCCCGCCCAGGCGGTGCGCTGGCTGGCGGCCGGTATCGCGGAGGCCCTCCAGTCCATCCACGGCGCGGGACTCGTCCACCGGGACCTCAAGCCGTCCAACGTCCTCGTCGTCGAGGACGGACCCCGAGTCATCGACTTCGGTATCGCGTCCGGCGTCTCGAACACCCGGCTGACCATGACCAACGTCGCCGTCGGCACGCCCGCCTACATGTCGCCCGAGCAGGCCCGCGACTCCCGCAGCGTCACCGGGGCCAGTGACGTGTTCTCCCTCGGCTCCACCCTCGTCTTCGCCGCCACCGGCCATGCGCCCTTCCACGGCGCGAACCCGGTCGAGACCGTCTTCATGCTCCTGCGCGAAGGGCCCGACCTGGAGGGCCTGCCCGACGAGCTGCGCCCGCTGATCGAGTCGTGCATGCAGATGGAGGCCGCGCTGCGGCCGACCCCCGAGGACCTCCAGGCCCAGCTCGCCCCGCACCTGTTCTCCGCCGGCGGCGACGACAGCGGCACCGCGTCCGCGTGGCTGCCCGGCCTCGCCACCGCCATGATCGAGGCCCGCCGCGGCGGCGGCCGCGCCCCCGCGCCGCGCCCCGCCGAGCCCGCGAGGCCCGCGCCCCAGGCGCCCCCGCCGCCCCCCGCGCCGCCCGCTCCCGAGCGTGAGCCGGCCCGGCACGGCCACGGCCCCGCCCACTCCGGCGGAGCCCCCGTGCGGCTGGCAGGCACCGCCGTGGCCATCGGCCCCGGGCTGCGCGCGGTCGGCGCCGGTCACGCCGCCCCGGTCGCCGACGCCGGCCCGGCCACCGGATGGATCCGTCCGCCCGGTGGGCTGAACGGCCCCGAGGCCGCCACCAGCGCCGTTCCCGCACCGGTACCCGCCCCCGCGCCGCCCCCCGAGACCGGGCCCGGGCACTGGCGCCCGTGGCGTTTCCGCATGTCGAACGACGTGTGGGGGACGCCGGTCGTCTCCGGCGACCTGCTGTACGTGACGTCGTTCGAGGTCCACGCGCTCGACGTCGGCACCGGCCGACGCCAGTTCAAGACCCGCGACGTCGCCTGGTCCATGGCCGTCGAGGGGGGCCGTATCCACGGCTCCGACGGGCCGACGCTCTATGCGCTCGACGCCACGAGCGGCGGCGAGCGCTGGCGGCTGCAGACCGATGCCTGGGTGTACTCCCTCAAGGTCGACCGCGGCACCGTCCTCACCGGCACCCGTGGCGGCGGCGTGCAGGCGTGGGAGGCGTCCAACGGCCAGAAGCTGTGGGAGATCACCGGTGCCCAGACGGACTTCGAGACGCCCGAGGCGGGGCCGGCGATCTTCGGCGACACCGTCTACGTGTGGAAGGACGCCCGCCTGCGCGCCCTGGAGGCCCGCACCGGCGACGAGCGCTGGTCCTACCCCGTGGGCGACGCCGCGTCCTGCGGCAACGTGCCCGTGCGCGTACAGCCCGCGCCCGACGGCTACGTCTACGTCTCCGCCGGCACGCGCGTCCTCGCCGTGGACATCGCCTCGGGCCTGGTGCGCTGGCACTTCGAGGCGCCGGCCGTCTTCCTCTCGCCGCCCGCCTTCGCGCCGGGCCCCGCCGTGACGGGCGGCGGCGTGTACCTCGCCGACTACCTCGGCACCGTGTACGCGCTGGACGCCACCACCGGCAAGGACCGCTGGCGCATCGCCACGGAGCCCCGCCAGTCCATCGAGCCCGTGCTCGTCGCCGCCGGCAACATCCACGTAGGCAGCGGCAGCGCGCTCTACACGCTCGACGCCGTGACCGGGACGCCGATGTGGCGGTTCGCGGCGGGCGGCGAGGTCGTCGGCGCACCGGTCGTCGCGGACGGCCGCGTGCACTTCGGCTCGGCCGACCACGTGCTCTACACGCTCGACGCGAGCGGCGGCCAGCTGCGCTGGAAGCTGGCCACGGGCGGCGAGATCACCGGCTCGCCGGTCGCCCGCAACGGTGTCGTGTACGCGTGCAGCAAGGACCGCTGCGTCTACGCACTCGACGCGGAGAAGGGCACGGCCACGGGCCGCGCGGCCCGCTGACACGGGTGCGCTGCGTGCCCGGCCCGGGGGCATTGCAGCCCTGCGGGTGGGCTGCGCCGGCGGACCGGGTGAATCCAGCCTCGCCGGCGTTTGAGGCGCGGGGGCCGGGGCAGAGCCCCGGCGACTCGGCTGAGGTTTCGGATCCGGCCGTCGCCCTGGTGGCGTGGCACGGCCTGCGGCCGTGTCCTCAAGCGCCGGACGGGCTGGAGTTGCCCCCGGTCGGCACGCCCCCGCGCCGGACGGGCCGGACGGGCTGGAGTCGCCCCCGCGGCGGCTTACGACCCGCTTGGCGGGGTACCCGCGCCGGCGTAGCGTCGTGACCGGGAGCGGTCGCGACCGGAGCGGCTGACCCAAGGAGGCCGGCGATGATCCGCAACTTCATCGGCTCGATCCTCGCTCTCGTCGGAGCGACGGCCGCCGTATGGAGCCCCTTCCGTGACTGGTACGACGGCCGTCACGGACGCGACTACCGCGTCCAGGACCTCTTCACCGGCATCACCGGCACCGACGGCCCGCTCCTGACGTCCGTCCTGCTGCCGCTCGCCGTCGGCGCGCTGATCACGCTGGTCGGCGTGGTGCTGCGCTCGCGCCTGCTCGTCGCCGTGTCCGGGCTGGTCGTGCTCGGCTTCACCGTCCTGTGGATGGTCCGCCAGGGCCAGGCGGCCGGCAGCCTGGCCGTCGGCGGTGACGGGGCCGGTCTCGGCATCGGCGTCGCGCTCGCCGCGGGCGGCGGCCTCCTGCTGCTCGTCGCCGCCGTGGTGATGAGCGGACGCCCGCGCCGGGGCGCATACGAGGAGACGCACGCCCCGCCGGAGGAGGACCGGGGGCCGTACGGGTCCGACGCCGGTGTGCCCTACCGCGACAGCCCCCACCGGCACGGCCCCTACGACGACGGACACGGCGCGGGAGGCCCGCCCACGTATCCTCCCCAGCCGGGGCAGCGCGACGAACGCTGACGCGGTCGCGGGAGACGGGCAGCGGGACGAGAGGGGCCCCGAGCGCTGCTAGGGTGACGTGCGCTCGTCAACCGAGCCCATCTGCCGACACTTTCAACGGGGGTTGAAACGTGAAGATCCGTCATGTCCGCGCGCTCGCCGTCTTCGGCATCGCACTCGTCGCCCTGACCGGAGCCCGCGGTTCCAGTGGCGGCGGCTGCGACAACCACAGCAGCTCCAGCTCCAGCAGCGGCGGCAGCAGCCACCGTGACGACGACAGCTCCGGCAGTAGCGGCGGTTCGCTGCCCGGCGGCTCCAGCGCCGACAAGGCCGCGCGCGACATCACCATCGACGAGTGCAAGTACGACACCGCGACCAAGAACCTCACCGCGAGGATCACGGTCACCAACAGCGGTGCGCCGGACTACGACTACGACGTCACCATGAAGTTCATGGGTGCCGCCGGCGGCTCCGTCGTCCCGGCGACCGCGAGCAAGACGGCGATCGCCGTCGCCGCGGGCGCGTCCGAGAGCGCCGTGCTCACCACCCCGTACACCGGTTCCGGTGACGGCTCCGAGTACACCAAGTGCGAGGTCTCCCGCGCCTCCCGCAGCTGACCGGCCCGCCAGGTCCGGCACCCACGAGGTCCTCAGCGCAGCCTGAAGCCGGCCCGGCCCCGCCCGTCCCCGCCCCGCCCCTTCGCGAACAACTCGGCCTGCCGCTCCGGCGGCAGGTTCCCGAGCACGACCAGGTGCGGGGCGAGGGCGAGCGCCCCGGCTCGCGCCGACTCCGTCGCCGACCAGACGGCCCGTACGGTGCCCTGCACCGCCTCCGTCGGATACGAGGCGATCACGGCGGCGGCCCGCAGCGCCGCCGCGACGGCCCCGCCCGGCTCGGTCAGTTCGGACACCAGGCCGGTCTCGTACGCGCGCCGGGCCGACAGCCGCTCCGCCGTCCCCATCAGCGCCGTCCGCGCCACCTCGCCCGGCGGCATCCGCAGCGCCATGTTCACCGACTCGTACGCGCTGACCATCCCGTACGAGGTGTGCGGGTCGAAGAACGTCGCCTCGCGCGAGGCCACCACGAACTCGCTCTCCCCGAGCAGGTAGAACGCCCCTCCGCAGGCCATGCCCTCCACCGCCGAGACGACCGGCTTCCACAGGTCGTGGGCCTTGGGCCCGATGCTCAGCAGCGGATCGTCCACCGAGTACGGGGATGAGGGCTGCGGCGCCTCGGCCGAGCGGTCGATGCCGGTGCAGAACGCCGCGGTTCCCGCGCCCGTCACGACCGCCGCGCGGACCGTGTCGTCGAAGCGGAACCGCTGCCAGACCGCCGCCAGTTCACCGGCCATGGCGAGGTCGATCGCGTTGTGTTTCGCCGGCCGGTCGAGGGTGACGAGGGCGACGCCCGTGTCCTCGTGCGTCTCCACCCGGATGCTCACGGCCGCTCCAGCAGCCAGCGGGGCAGGCCGGTGCGGTCGAAGACCGCCTTCACCGGCGCCCCGATCCGCAGCCGCGCAGGGTCGAGCGAGTTCAGCGGCGCGTCGGGCGAGGTGACGACATTGCCGACGAGGCGGATGCGTGGGGCGTCGGCGAGTTCGACGACGACCGCGTTGTAGGGGGCCTGGTCGGCGTAGTCGGGCAGCAGGGGCGGGTGGGGGACCACGTACGACCAGATGCGGCCGCGGCCCGACATCAGGCGCCACTCGCTGTCGAAGGACCCGCAGTGCGGGCAGCACGGGCGGGGCGGGAAGCGCGGCTCGCCGCAGGCGGCGCAAGCCTGGATCCGCAGTTCGCCCCGGGCGGCGTACTCCCAGAAGGGGGCGCCGTCCTCGTCGGAAACGGGTGCGAGCATCTCAACTCCTCAGCAGCAGAGCGGATGTGGGGACGCCTTCGCCCGCCGTGACCAGGCACGTCGCCGCGCCCGCCACCTGGGCCGTCGATGCGCCGCGCAGTTGCTTCACGCCCTCGTTGATCAGGTTGAAGCCGTGTACGTACGCCTCGCTGAGCCCGCCCCCGCCAGTGTTGAGCGGGAGCCGTCCGCCGATCTCCAGGGCCCCGCCCTCCGTGAAGGCGCCGCCCTCCCCCCTCCCGCAGAAGCCGTAGCCCTCCAGGGACAGCGGGACGAGCGGCGTGAACGCGTCGTAGATCTGGGCCACGTCGACGTCCTCGGGCCCGAAGTCGGCCTGCTTCCACAGCTGCCGGGCCGCGGTCCAGGCCGGGCCGGTGAGCGGGTCGTCGTTCCAGTAGTTGACCATGCCGTGGTGCTGGGCGGGCAGGCTCTGGGCGGCCGAGTGGACGTAGACGGGCCGCCGGCGGCAGTCGCGGGCACGTTCGGCCGAGACGACCACGCAGGCGAGGGCGCCGTCGGTCTCCAGGCAGTTGTCGAACAGGCACAGCGGCTCGCTGATCCAGCGGGCCGTCATGTACATCTCGCGGGTCAGCGGCCGGTCGTACATGATCGCGGCCGGGTTCTGGTTGGCCCTGCTCCGGCACGCGAGCGCGACGTTGAAGAAGTGGTCGCGGGTCGCGCCGTACTCGTGCATGTAGCGGCGGGCGAGCATGCCGATCTCGTCGGCGGGCCGCAGCAGCCCGAAGGGGCGGGTCCACTGGGCGGGGGTGGGCAGTTGGGCGGTCGTGTTCGTCCAGGGGCGCGGGCCCGAGCCGCGTTTGCGCGAGCGCCACGCGACGCCGACGGTCGCCTGGCCGGTGGCGATCGCGGTGGCGAGATGCGCGACGGTGGCGCAGGAGCCCCCGCCGCCGAAGCCCACGCGGGAGAAGAAGGTGACGTCCCCGGCCCCGATCGCCTTCGCGAGCTCGACCTCGTCCGTCTCCTCCATCGTGTACGAGGCGAAGGCGTCGACCTCCGAGGGCGCGATGCCGGCGTCGCCGAGCGCGGCGAGCACCGCCCGGCAGGCCAGGGTCTTCTCGGATTCCGGCAGGTGTTTCGCGAAGGCGGTCTGTCCTATGCCGGCTATCGCCGCCCGGTCCTTGAGGGTCGCCATGGCGGGCAGCGTACAGCTAATCTGACGTACCGTCAGCTAAGTTGGCTGCCGAGAGGGGTGCGTGCGATGCGACGCGGCGACCTGGAGTGGGGCTCCGTCCCGGGGCTGGTGCGGGACGCGGCCGGGCGGTACGGGCAACGGGAGGCCGTCGTCGACGGCCGCACTCGCGTCACCTACGCCGAACTGGGCGAACGCGTCGAACGCGCCGCCGCCGCGTGCATCGCGTCCGGCGTCGCCAAGGGCGACCGGGTCGCGATCTGGGCGCCCAACACCCTCGACTGGATCGTCTCCGCGCTCGGCGCGGTCACCGCGGGCGCCGTCCTCGTCCCCCTCAACACCCGCTTCAAGGGCGCCGAGGCCGCCGACGTCCTCCGGCGCTCCCGCGCCCGGCTCCTGTTCGTCACCGGGACCTTCCTCGGCACCTCGTACGTCGCCTCGCTGCGCCGGGCCGACGGGGAACTTCCCGACCTGGAGCAGATCGTGGTTCTCGCCGATTGTGCGCCCGACGCCCCGCGTTACCGCGCCTGGAAGGACTTCCTCGCCGGCGGCGACGCGATCACGTCCGCCGCCGTCCGTGCCCGTGCGGACACCGTCACCGGGGCCGATCCGTCCGACATCGTCTACACGTCCGGGACGACCGGCCGCCCCAAGGGCGCGGTCATCACCCACGCCCAGACCCTGCGCTGCTACGACCTGTGGAGTGACATCGCCGGGCTGCGCGAGGGCGACCGCTATCTGATCGTGAACCCCTTCTTCCACACCTTCGGTTACAAGGCGGGCGTGATCGCCTGCCTGACCCGCGGCGCGACGATGGTGCCGCAGTCCGTCTTCAACGTGGACACCGTCCTCGCCAACATCGCCGCCGAACGGATCTCGGTCCTGCCGGGGCCCCCGACCCTGCACCAGTCGCTGCTCGACCATCCCGCCCGGGACCAGCACGACCTGTCGGCCCTGCGCCTGGTGGTGACCGGGGCCGCCGTCGTCCCGCTGCGCCTCGTCGAACGCCTCCGCTGCGAACTCGGCGTCCCGACCGTGCTCACCGCGTACGGCCTCTCCGAGGCGAGCGGCATCGTCACGATGTGCCGCCGCGGCGACGCCCCGTCGGTGATCGCCACGACCTCGGGCCGCGCGATCCCCGGCACGGAGGTCCGCGTTGCCGCGCCCCCGGGCGAACCGGGCGAGATCCTGGTCCGCGGCCTCAACGTGATGCGCGCCTACTTCGAGGACCCGGCCGAGACGTCCCGTGCCCTCACCCCGGACGGCTGGCTGCACACGGGCGACGTGGGCGTCCTCGACGCGGCGGGCAACCTGCGCATCACGGACCGGATCAAGGACATGTTCATCGTCGGTGGCTTCAACGCGTACCCGGCGGAGATCGAGCAACTCCTGGGCCTGCACCCCGACATCGCGGACGTGGCGGTGATCGGCGTCCCGGACGCCCGCCTGGGCGAGGCCGGCAAGGCCTACGCGGTCCGCCGCCCCGGCGCGACGCTCACCGCGGACGACCTGATCGCCTGGTCGCGACGGGAAATGGCGAACTACAAGGTGCCGCGGCAGGTGGAGTTCATGGACGAACTGCCCAGGAACGCGAGCGGGAAGGTGCTGAAGGCCGAGCTGCGCGCCCGGCACGGCGGGTGACCGCGCCCAGGCACACCACGGCCGCGGCGGCTCCCCCTCCGCGCCGCCGCGGCCGTTCCCCGTCGTGGGTGGCTCAGTCCAGCGGGGGTGCGGGCGAGTGGTGGTCGCCCATGGTGGTGATCCCGCCGTCGGCCGGCGGCAGCGGGGAGTGGTGGTCTCCGAGAGTCGTCACCGCACCGTCGGCGGGGGGCAGCGGCGAGTGGTGGTCGCCCATGGTGGTGATGCCGCCGTCTGCCGGGGGCGCCGGCGAATGGTGGTCGCCCATCGTGGTGATCTCTTCGTTCTTCTTCTCGGTGCTGCTCATGCTTCGTGCCCCCATGGGATTGACCGATGCGACTGAGTTCGGCCCTCCGCCCGGAAACTCCCCCGAGGGCTGCCGGACGGAAGGCCAGTGGACCTTTCGGCCCCGGTGATCCGTCTGCCCCCCGACACGACGGATCGACTGCTGTTGAGCATGTCGGACGAGCATAAACATTCGATGAACGCCCTGGCCCTGCCTTTTCAGGCGGCACTCAGCGGAGTGGTGAGCAGTTGCCGGGCCTCCTCGGCCTCAGCGGCGCCGGACTGCTCGTGCAGGGCCAGCGCCTCACGCCAGCAGGCACGGGCCCGGTCCGCCTGTCCAAGAGCCTCCAGCGCCCGGCCGAGAGTGAGCAGCACCTTGCCGCGCGTGCGGTCGCCACCGATGCAGCCGATCGCCAGAGCCTGCTCGGCATGCTGCGCCGCCCCCGCCGGGCGGCGGGCGGACAGGTGGACCTCGGCGATGCGGAAGTGAGTCGTCCCTTCCCACAGTCGCTGCCGGTTCACCTCGAACTGGCCCAGAGCGTCCGTCAGCTGATTCAGCGCCTCCGCGTGGTGCCCCGCCGCGGTGAGTGCGATGCCGAGTGCGAACCTGGCGTTCGCCAGGCGCAGCTTGTGGCCGATCCTGTCGTATATGGCGACGCCCTCACGGGCCAGGATGATGGCTTCGGAGGCCCGACCGGTGACGACGTGGACGCGCGACAGGTTGCACAGTGCACTCGCCTCGCCGGGCAGATTGCCGTCGGCCCGGGAGCCCTCCATGGCGTGACGCAGATGCTGTTCGGCCTCCGCATGGCGCCCCTGGTTGAACGCGATGATGCCGCGGTCGTTGTCCGACCAGTACACCGGCGCCGGGTCGTCCGCGGCCTTCGCCAGCACCGCCGCCTGCGCGGCCTCCTCGTCCGCCTCCGCATAACGGCCCGCGACCAGATGGACATTGGTGAGGGACGTCCGCGCTCGGGCCTCCGTGCGCGTGTCGCCGGCGGCTCGCGCCGCCTCGAAGGCGAGGAAGGCCGCCGCCTCGTAGGTCTTCGAGTTGGCCCCGGACTCGGCCAGGTTCTGGGCGGCCCACAGCAGGTCCACCGCCCGCCGGAGGTGAGACCCGCCGGATGCCTGACGCGCGCAGGCCAGTAGGCAGTTCGCCTCGGCGTAGAGCCAGTCCTGGGCCGCCTGCCGGTCGGTGAACGACAGCCCGGCGTTCCCGGTCGGCTCCAGATGGTCCACCAGCCGGTCGCCGGGACGCTCAATGGCGAACACCCGCGCCGCCGTGCCCAGATAGAAGTCCAGCAGCCGCGACAGCGCCGCCTCCCGCTCCTCCGGCGGCTGTTCGTCCCGCTCCGCGCATGCACGCGCGTAGAGCCGGACCAGGTCGTGGTAGCGGTATCGGCCCGGTGCTGCCGACTCCAGCAGCGACGTGTCGACCAGCGCCTCCAGCAGGTCCTCCGTCACGTGGAGGGGGAAATCCAGCACCGCCGCGGCCGCCGCCAGCGAGATGTCCGGGCCGTCCGCCAGGCCCAGCAGGCGAAACGCGCGGGCCTGGGCCGGCTCCAGCTGGCCGTAGCCCAGCTCGAACGTCGCCTTCACCGCCAGGTCGCCCGCCTGGAGCTCGTCCAGCCTGCGGCGTTCGTCCGCGAGTTTGGCCGCCAGGACCGAGACGGTCCACGTCCGGCGCGCCGCCAGGCGGGAGGCCGCGATACGGATCGCCAGCGGCAGGAATCCGCACGCCGCGACCACGTCCAACGCCGCCTCGCGCTCCGCACGCACCCGCTCCTCGCCCACGATCCGCGTGAAGAGCTGCAGCGCCTCCTCCGGCGACATGACGTCCAGGTCCACCAGGTGCGCGCCCGCGAGGTCCAGCATCCGCACCCGGCTGGTGATCAGCGCCGCACACCCGGCCGTGCCGGGCAGCAGGGGCCGGATCTGGGCCGCGTCGCGCGCGTTGTCCAGCAGGACGAGGACCCGGCGTCCGTCCAGCGTCGAGCGGTACAGCGCGGCCCGCTCGTCCAGCGTGTCCGGGATCGCGGAGTCCGCCGCGCCCAGGGCGCGCAGGAACGCGCCGAGTACCGTCTCCGGCTCGGCGGCCCGGTTGCCCGCGCCCTGGAGGTCCACGTACAGCTGCCCGTCCGGGAAGTGCTTGCGCGCCTGGTGGGCGACGTGCACCGCCAGCGTCGTCTTGCCGACGCCGCCGATGCCCGCGAGGGCGGAGACCGCCATGACCGAGCCCTCGGCGGTGGCGAGCCGGTCGCCCAACTCCCGCACGAACGAGGCCCGGCCGGTGAAGTCCGGGACCGTGGCCGGAAGTTGCGCGGGCCGCGTGACCTGCGGCGCGGGCGACGGTTCCTCGACCGGCCGCGCCAGCTCCGCGTCCGCCCGCAGGATGCGCTGCTGGAGACGGGCCAGCTCGGGCCGCGGGTCGACGCCCAGTTCATCGGCGAGTAGCCGCCGCGTGTCGGCGTACACGGCCAGGGCCTCCGCCTGCCGCCCGCTGCGGTACAGCGCGAGCATCAGCAGCTCCCGCAGCCGCTCCCGCAGCGGATGCGCGGCGGTGAGCGCGGTGAGCTCCGAGACGGCCTCTGCGTGGCAGCCGAGCTCCAGGTCCAGGTCGAGGCGGGTCTCCAGCAGTTGCAGCCGCCACTCGTCCAGCCGGGCGCGCTCGTTCTCCGCGTGCGGCCCGGGGACGCCCGCCAGCGGCTCGCCGTCCCACAGGCCGAGCGTCTTGTTGATCAGCGTCCGGGCCTGGGCACGGTCGCCGGCGGCACGCGCCTTGTCCGCCTCCGCGGCGAGCTCCTGCGCCACGACGAGGTCGAGCGCGTCCCGCCCGACGCGCAGCGCGTAACCGCCGGACTCGCTCACGAGCACCGTGGCGGGCAGGGACTTGCGCAGCCGGGAGGCGTACGTGCGGACGGCGGCGAGCGCCTGCGAGGGCGGTTCCTCGCCCCAGATCGCGTCGATCAGCTCCGACGCCGTCGCGGTCCGGCCGTCGCGCAGCAACAGCGCGGCGAGCAGGGCGCGTTGCTGCGGCGAGCCGGGCGGCAGGGTCTCGGCGCCCCGCCTGACCCGGACGGGGCCGAGCACGCTGAAGTACAGACCGGCGGCCTCGCTGCCGCCGCTGTGCAGCGGAGCGCGCTGATTCGGTACGCGTGGCCCGCTGTCACGGTCCATTGGCTGCCCCCTGCCCGTACTGCCGGAAATCGCCCCCGACAGTCTGCCCTGTAGGGTGCGGCCGCGTCAGCAGCGGGGCACCTCGGATCCCGCCTGCCCGTGTGAGCCTCGTCCTACACCTGATCAGGGACGATAGACGGTTCCGGGCTGCGGTTCGGCGGGCGCGAGGAGCTCGGGGACCGTGACGAAGGTGTAACCGCGCTTCTTCAGCTCCTTGATGATGCCGGGGACGGCGGGCACCGTTCCGTCGTAGATGTCGTGGAGCAGGATGATTCCGTCGCGGTCGGCCTGGTCGAGGATGCGCTTCTGGATGAGTGCGGAGTCGGTGGTCGAGTAGTCCTTGGCGGTGGCGCTCCACAGCACCTGGGAGAGGCCGAGCTCCTTGCTGACGGCGGTGACGTCGTCGTTGATACGGCCCTGGGGCGGGCGCATCAGCGTGGGCTTCGTGCCGGTGATGTCGGCGATGGCGTCCTGGGTGCGGCCCAGTTCGTCGCGTATCCCGTCCTTGTCCAGCTGGTCCAGGCGCTGGTGCGTCCAGGTGTGGTTGGCGACCTCGTGGCCCTCGGCCGCCAGGCGCCGGACGACGTCCGCGTACTTGAGGACGTGGTTCTTGCCGAGGAGGAAGAAGGTGGCGTGCACCTTCTCCTACTCGAGGATGTCGAGCAGCCGCGGGGTGTCCTTGCCGGGACCCGCGTCGAAGGTCAGCGCGATGCACTTGGCCTTCTCGTAGTCCACGGCCGACCCGCCCCCCGCGCCGACGCCCTTGCCGCTGCCGGGTGCCTTGGCGTCGGACGCGGGGGCGTCGGCGCGGGCGTCGGCGGGTGAGGTCGTGTCCATGGAGCAGCCGGTGAGGACCAGCGCGAGCGAGACGGCGGCGACGGCGGAGACAACCCGCGGCCTGCGTATGGGCGTCTTGACGGGCATGACGGTGTTCCCCCTGTGTGGTGGTCGCGCGAAGCGGCGCGTGCCGCGGTGGTCGGCCGCGTGCGTGAGCGCACTATAGACACGGTGTATACGTAGGGCGCACGGCGAACCGGTGCACGCTACCTGACGTACCGTCAGATCGGCGCTACCGTGAATCCATGGAGACCTTCCCGAAGATCATCTCGGTGGACGACCACACGGTGGAGCCCCCCAATGTCTGGCGGGACCGGCTCCCGTCGAAGTACCGCGACACCGGCCCGCGCATCGTGCGTGCCCCGCTGAAGGAGATGACCTTCCTCGGCGGCAAGTTCGCGCCGGTCATGGGGGCGCCGGGCGACGACGGCCCGATCGGCGACTGGTGGGTGTACGAGGACCTGCGCCGCCCGCTGACCCGGCTCGACACGGCCGTCGGCTGCGACCGCGACGAGATCCGGCTAGAGGTCATCACGTACGAGCAGATGCGGCCCGGTTCGTACAGCGTCCCGGACCGGCTCGCCGACATGGACGTGAACCACGTGCAGTCGGCGCTCTGCTTCCCGACGTTCCCCCGCTTCTGCGGCCAGATATTCACGGAGGCCGCCGACCGGGAGCTCGGCCTGCTGGGAGTGCGGGCGTACAACGACTGGATGGTGGAGGAGTGGTGCGGCCCCGCGGCCCGCGGCCGGCTCATCCCGCTGACGCTGATCCCCCTCTGGGACGCCCGCCTCGCCGCCGCCGAGGTCCGCCGGAACGCCGCCCGGGGCGTGCGCGCGGTCGCCTTCTCCGAGATACCCCCGCACCTGGGACTGCCCTCGATCCACACCGACGAGTGGGACCCCTTCCTCGCGGCGTGCGACGAGACCGGCACGGTCGTCGCCATGCACATCGGCTCGTCCTCGAAGATGCCCTCGACCTCGGCGGACGCCCCGCCCGCGGTCGGCTCCACCATCACCTTCGCCAACTGCTGCTTCTCGATGGTCGACTGGCTGATGAGCGGCAAGTTCGAGCGCTTCCCCAACCTGCGGATCATGTACGCCGAGGGCCAGATCGGCTGGATCCCCTACATCCTGGAACGGGCCGACGTGGTCTGGGAGGAGAACCGCGCCTGGGGCGGCGTAGCCGACAAGGTCACCCGCCCGCCCTCCGAGCTGTTCGCCGAGCACGTGTACGGCTGCTTCTTCGACGACGCCTTCGGCCTGCGGAACCTGGCGGCGATCGGCGCGGGCAACGTGCTGTACGAGACGGACTACCCGCACTCGGACTCGACCTGGCCGAAGTCGAAGGAGGTCGGCGAGTCCCAGATGGCCCACCTCCCGCCGGAGGTGGTGAACCGCATCGTGCGCGGCAACGCGATCGAGCTGCTGGGCCTGACGGAGGACGGGCTGTGGGCGGGGGCGTAGCGCTGGACCGGGCCGGCCGGGGCCCGGTGCCGGGGGGTCAGCCTTCGGCCGGTGCCTGGAAACCGGTGGTGTCGAGGACGCAGTCGAACGGAGCGGTGATGTGGATCTTCTCGCCGAAGGGCACGGCGAGAAGAGAGGCGTACCCCTTGGCGGCCGGCGACCAGAACGACATGTCGTGCCGTGGCGCCCTGCCTGGTCGCCTGTGACGAGGCATCCGTGGTCAGGAGACAATCCACCACATGGATGACGCGTTCACACTCCTTCGGCAGGCCGTCGATCTGCTGCCCGAAGATGCCATGCCGGAGAACGGCGTGACAGTCGAGGATGTGCGCGAGAACATCAAGCGCCAGGAATGGGAGATGGCGCTCGGCCTTCTCGTCGAGATCGCGGACGTCCGGCCCCTGTCTGTGGACTTCTGGGAGCTCCTCGCCGAGGCCGCTCGGCAGATGATGCTCGACCGTAGCCGCCGTTGGTGCGAGTGGCGGGGCTGGGAAGTCCAGCACGGCACCGTCCGGGCGACGCTGAGCTTGCTGGAAGCAGAAGAGGGCGGGCGCCAGGCTGCCTTCTCCGGGGACGGTCGGCTCAGACCACTGTGGGACATCGGTAACCGCACTGCCGATGGAGGGCGAGATCTGAACATTGCGATGTTGTGGGTGGAGTTCGCGGAAGAGCTGGGTCCCGGAGAGACCGCCGACGTTCGGCTGGCTCCCCTGAGCCCCGACCAATGGCTGCATCTGAAGGTCGGTGACGTGATCACCATGCACGAGGGCAGACCTGTCGTCGGCATGGCCACAGTCATCGAGATTTTGCCTCCCTCCAACCTGAGCCCGCATCGTGGGCGGCCAGGTGCGAAGCGGCCGAAGACCGGCGCCTTGAGCTGAGAGAACTCACCATCGACGGCGTGGACGCCGTCCTGGCGATCTACGGAAGCCGAGAAGCGACAGATCACCTCTCCTTCGAGCCCAGGACGCGGCCCCAGGTGGTTGAGCGCGCGTAGGGGGCATGACCCGGATACGGACACGCTCCGCCGACGCAAACGCGTGCCGGCCACGCCCGCTACCCCCGCCGCTCCCTCCACGGCACCATGCTTCGCATGACGCTCTCCATCGCCGAAGCCGACAAGATCCTGTCCGACAACTTCGTGCCCTGGGTGCTCGACCTCGGGCTGACCGTCCACGAGGCGGGCGAGTTGCACGCGGTGCTGCGCCTGCCCTGGTCCGAGGCGCTCGCGCGGGAGGGCTGGCCCTGTCCGGGCAGGCGCTCATGGCCGCGGCCGACACCGCCACCGTGATCGCCGTGTCGTCGGCCCGCGGGGCCTTCGTCCCCATGACCACGGTCCAGCAGTCCACCAGCTTCCTGCGGGCCGTCACGGGCGCCGACGTCCTCGTCGACGCGCGGATCACCAAGCTGGGCCGGCGCATGGCGTTCGCCGACATCACCATGACCCCCGAGGGCGCGGACGGCCCCGCGGCCCGCGCCTCCACGGTGTACGCGCTGCTGGGGTAGGCGGCGCGGGGGCCTTGCCTGCTGGACCGCGGGGCACGACCATGGGCGGGCTGTTTATGACGGTCCGTCAGATACGAGGAGCCCTCCATGGTCGCGTACGGGATGCAGCTCCCGGTCCAGTCCCAGAGCACCCTCTACGCCGAGCCCTGGGAGGTCGAGGCCGGGCCGGACGCGCTCGTCGAGATCGCCCGCGCCGCCGACCGCGCCGGCTTCGCGTACATCGCCGTCTGCGACCACGTCGCGATCCCGCGCCGCCTGGCCGACGCCATGTCCACCGTCTGGTACGACCCCGTCGCCACGCTGTCGCACCTCGCGGCGGTCACCGAACGCGTCCGCCTCCTGAGCCATGTCGCGGTCGTCGGACTGCGCCACCCCCTGCTGACCGCCAAGCAGTACGCGACCCTCGACCACCTCTCCGGCGGGCGGCTGATCCTCGGCGTCGGCGCCGGGCACGTGCGCGAGGAGTTCGACGCGCTGGGCGTCGGCTTCGACGACCGCGGACCCCTGCTGGACGAGAGCGTCGACGCGCTGCGGGCGGCGCTCGGCCCGGAGGAGTTCTGCGAGTTCACCGGGGTGCGGTACTCCTTCAAGGACCTGGGGCAACGGCCCCGGCCCGCCCAGGAGCGCGTACCGATCTGGGTCGGCGGGTCCTCGCCCGCCGCCGTCCGCCGGGCCGCGCTCAAGGGCGACGGCTGGCTGCCGCAGGGCGACCCGCGCGACCGGCTGCCCGCGCAGATCGCCCGCATCAGGGCGCTGCGCGAGAAGGCCGGGATCGAGGTGCCCTGCGTGATCGGCGCGCTCACCGAACCGCTCTACGTCGGCGAACCCTCCTGGCCCACCGGCCGCAGGACCCTCACCGGCAGGCCCGAGGCCCTCGCCGATGCACTGCGTGCCTACGCGGTGATGGGCGTCGACCAGATCCAGGTCCGCTTCCGCAGCCGCGGTGTGTCCGAACTGACGGATCAGATGGCGGCGTTCGCCGCCGACGTGGCCCCTCACCTCGCATAAGCCTCGCATGACCCTCGAATGACCAGGGAGACTCGGCATGGGCAAACTGGACGGACGCGTCGTGTTCATCACCGGTGCGGCGCGCGGACAAGGCGAGGCGGAGGCCCGGCTCTTCACGGCGGAGGGCGCGCGCGTGGTCCTGGCCGACGTGCTCGACGAGCCGGGACAGAAGCTGGCCGAGGAGCTGGGGGCCCTCTACGTGCACCTGGACGTGAGCCGGGAGGACGACTGGACCGCCGCCGTCGCCGCTGCGAAGGACGCCTTCGGCCGCGTCGACGGCCTGGTCAACAACGCGGGCATCCTGCGCTTCAACGAACTGGTCGGCACGCCGCTGGCGGAGTTCCAGCTGATCACCCAGGTCAACCAGGTCGGTGCGTTCCTCGGGATCAAGACGCTCGCCCCGGAGATCGAGGCCGCCGGCGGCGGGACGATCGTCAACACCGCCTCGTACACGGCCCTGACCGGCATGGCGTACGTCGGCGCGTACACCGCCTCCAAGCACGCGATTCTTGGCCTGACCAGGGTCGCCGCGCTGGAGCTGGCCGGGCGGGGGATACGCGTCAATGCCGTGTGCCCGGGCGCGGTGGACACCCCGATGAGCAACCCGGAGGGCGCGGACCCGGGCGCGATCGAGGAGCTGTACCGCACGCTCGTGCCGCTCGGCCGGGTCGGGCGGCCCGAGGAGGTCGCGCGGCTCGCGCTCTTCCTGACCGGCGAGGACTCCTCGTACATCACGGGCCAGCCGTTCGTCATCGACGGGGGATGGCTCGCCGGGGTCAGCGTTCTCTGACGGACCGTCAGGTATTGACGGTCCGGGTGGGCGGTGGAACAGTCGGAGCCAACCAGGTCTGACGGAGCGTCAGAAACGATTGGGCGGTGAACCCCCGTGGAATTCGGCATCTTCGTACAGGGATACCTCGGCAAGCGCGCCGAGACAGACCCGCTCGCCGAGCACAAGACGCTCATGGAGGAGACCGAGTACGTCATCCAGGCGGACCGGTCCGGGTTCAAGTACGCCTGGGCCTCCGAGCACCACTTCCTGGAGGAGTACTCCCACCTGTCGGCCAACGACGTCTTCCTCGGCTACCTCGCGCACGCGACGGAACGGATCCACCTGGGATCGGGGATCTTCAACCCCCTCGCACCCGTCAACCACCCCGTCAAGGTCGCCGAGAAGGTCGCGATGCTCGACCACCTGTCGCAGGGCCGCTTCGAGTTCGGCTCGGGCCGGGGCGCCGGCTCGCACGAGATCCTCGGCTTCATGCCGGGCATCACCGACATGAACCACACCAAGGAGATCTGGGAAGAGACGATCGCCGAGTTCCCGAGGATGTGGCTCCAGGACGAGTACGCAGGCTTCCAGGGCAAGCACTGGTCCCTGCCGCCGCGCAAGGTCCTGCCCAAGCCGTACGGGAAGGCCCACCCCGCCATGTGGTACGCGGCCGGCTCCCCGTCCTCGTACGCCATGGCGGGCCGGAAGGGCCTGGGCGTCCTGGGCTTCAGCGTGCAGAAGGTCTCCGACATGGAGTGGGTCGTCGAGTCGTACAAGACGGCGGTGAAGGAGGCGCAGGCGGTCGGCGCGTTCGTCAACGACAACGTGATGGTGACGTCGACGGCGATCTGCGCGGAGACGCACGACAAGGCGGTCGAGATCGCGGCCGGCGGCGGGCTCAACTACCTCCAGTCGCTGCTCTTCCGCTACCACGACACCTTCCCGCGGCCGGAGGGCATCCCGGAGTGGCCGGAGCTGCTGCCGGAGTACACGACGGAGATCATCGAGCTGCTGATAGCGGAGGAACTGATGATCTGCGGCGACCCCGGTGAGGTGCTGCAGCAGTGCAAGAGGTGGGAGCAGGCGGGGGCGGACCAGTTGTCGTTCGGGCTGCCGATCGGGGTGTCGTACGAGGACACGATGACGACGATCAGGCTGATCGGCGACCAGGTGATCCCCCACATCGACACGGATCCGATCCACCGGACGACGCGGATGCGGGAGTCGGCGGGGTGAGGTCGGGCGGGGGCACGAACCGGGGGCTCCGCCCGCGGACCCCCGCGCCTCAATCGCCGGCGGGGCTGCAATGCAGCCCGTCCGGCGTTTGAGGACACCGCGCGCAGCGCGGTACCGGGTCCGGGGGGAGCCCGGGTTTCGGGATGGGGGCACCTCCCACGGCCGCCAGGCCGTAGGGGGAGGGCGGGTAGGGGAACGGCCCGCCGCAGGCGCCCCACCCCCCCACAACCGCGGGTGGCGTCTTCCCGGACCGCCATCCGTCCACGGCCCGGCCGGCGGGCGCCCGTTCGCGGCCGAACGCGCCGCCCCCGGCCGGGCCACACCGCCCCCGCGGCGCAGCGCCCCCGCACCCCGCCCGCTCCCGCGGGCAGCGCACCCCCACCCCCACCAGAAAGGGACGCCCCATGCTCGACCACCTCATACGGCGCGCGACCGTCGTCGACGGCAGTGGTGGGCCCGCCTTCGCCGGCGACGTCGGTATCCGCGACGGACGCATCGCGGTCATCGCCCCTCCCGGCGGCGTCACCGAGGACACGCGGACCGAGGAGGACGCCACCGGCCTCGTACTCGCCCCCGGCTTCGTCGACCCGCACACCCACTACGACGCCCAGCTGTTCTGGGACCCCTACGCCACGCCCTCCCTCAACCACGGCGTCACCACCGTCGTGGGCGGCAACTGCGGCTTCACCCTCGCCCCGCTGCATCCCGGCCGGCCCGAGGACGCCGACTACACCCGGCGCATGATGTCCAAGGTCGAGGGCATGTCGCTGGTGGCCCTGGAGCAGGGCGCGCCCTGGACCTGGCACACGTTCGGCGAGTATCTGGACGCGCTCGACGGCCGGACGGCCGTCAACGCCGGGTTCATGGTCGGGCACTGTGCCCTGCGCCGCCATGTCATGGGCCCGGACGCCGTCGGCGGGCAGCCCACGCCCGCGCAGCTCCGGCAGATGACCGGCCTCCTCCACGACGCCGTGGACGCGGGTGCGTGGGGCCTGTCCACCACCCAGTCGTCGACGCACTCCGACGGCGACGGGCGGCCCGTCGCATCCCGGCACGCCCGGCCCGACGAACTCATTGCCCTGTCGACGGCCGTGGGCGAGCACGAGGGCACCCAACTCGAGGCCATCGTCGCGGGGTGCCTCGACCGGTTCGCGGACGAGGAGATCGACCTGCTCGTCGCGATGAGCGCCGCCGCCGGGCGGCCCCTCAACTGGAACGTCCTCACCATCGACGCCGCCGTTCCCGAGCGCGTGCCCCGCCAGCTCGTACCGAGCGAGCGTGCCCGGCGGGCCGGCGGCCGGATCGTCGCCCTCACCATGCCGATCCTGACCCCCATGAACATGTCGCTCGGCACGTTCTGCGCGCTCAACCTGCTCCCCGGCTGGGGCGAGATCCTCGCCCTCCCGGTCCCCGAGCGGATCGCGAAGCTCCGCGACCCGGCCGTCCGGGCACGGATGCTGTGGCGCGCCGACTCCGAGGAGGCCGGTGTCTTCCGCCGCCTCGCCGACTTCGGCCGGTACGTGGTCGGCGACACGTACGCGAAGGAGAACGAGGGCCTGACCGGACGGGTCGTCCGGGACATCGCCGCCGAGCGTGGCCAGGACCCCTTCGAGTGCCTCGTCGGGATCTGCGCCGAGGACGAGCTGCGGACGGTGCTGTGGCCGATGCCCCCCGACAACGACCCGGCGTCCTGGGCGCTGCGGGCCGAGACGTGGCAGCACGAGGACGTGCTGCTCGGCGGCTCCGACGCGGGCGCGCACCTGGACCGCATGTGCGGGGCGCCGTACACGACGCGGTTCCTCGGGGACTGCCTGCGCGGCCGCAGGCTGGTCGGCCTGGAGCAGGCGGTCAGGATGCTCACGGACGACCCGGCGCGGCTGTTCGGACTGCGCGAGCGGGGACGGGTCCAGGAGGGCTGGCACGCGGACCTGGTGCTGTTCGACCCGGAGCGGATCGACGCCGGCCCCGCGCGGCTGGTGCACGACCTGCCGGGGGACAGTCCGCGCCTGGACGCGCAGGCGAGGGGCATCGTCTCCGTGCGGGTCAACGGCGTCGAGACGATCAGGGACGACCGGGTCACCGGGGCGCTGCCGGGCGTCGTCCTGCGCTCGGGACGGGACACCAGGACGGTGTCGACCCGATGACGCCCCGGAATCCGATGACAGAGCAGAATCCTTTGACAGAGCAGAACTCGATGAAGCCCCAGGACCCGATGACACCCCAGAAGCTGTTCATCGGCGGCGCCTGGGTCGAGCCGGACCTCGGTCACTACGAGGTCGTCGACCCGGCCACGGAGGAGGTCGTGGGCCTCGCCCCCGAGGCGAGCCGCGCCCAGGTGCACCAGGCGGCCGCTGCGGCCCGGGAGGCGTTCGCGGTCTGGTCGCGTACGAGACCGGAGGAGCGAGCGGCGGTCCTGGCACGGGCCGCCGACCTCGTCCAGCGGGACGCCGAGGCGCACACGGCGCTCGCCCGGGCCGAGACCGGCGCGACGACCGCCACGGCCCGCGGCATGCATGTCGCCGTCGGCGCGGCCCGCTTCCGCCGCTATGCCAGAGGCGCGCTGGAGCCGGTCGAGCAGGCGCTGCCGCCGCAGATCAACGCGGCGGGCCCCATGGGGAGGGCGGGCGTCGTCGGTGCGGTCGCCGTGCGCCGCCCGGTCGGCGTCGTCACCTGCATCACCTCGTACAACAACCCGTGGGCCAACGCGGCCGGCAAGGTCGCGCCCGCGCTGGCGGCGGGCAACACGGTCGTCGTGAAGCCCGCCCCACAGGACCCGCTGTCGGTCTACCGGATGGCCGAGGCGCTTCAGGAGGCCGGTGCGCCGCCCGGCACGGTGAACGTCGTGACGGGGTCCGCGCCCGCGGTGGGGGAGGCCGCCGTCGACTCGCCGGACGTCGACATGGTCAGCTTCACCGGCTCGACGGCGGTCGGGCAGCGCATCGCCGAGGTGTGCGGCCGGACGATGAAACGCCAGCTGATGGAGCTGGGCGGCAAGGGCGCCGCGCTCGTCTACGACGACGCGGACGTGGAATCCGCGGTGCGCGGGATCGGGACGACGTTCTCGTTCTACAGCGGCCAGATCTGTACGGCGCCGACACGTGTGCTCGCGCAGCGGGGCGTCTACGAGCGGGTGGTGGCGGGCCTGGCCGCGTACGCGGGGCGGCTGCGGGTCGGCGATCCGGCCGATCCCGCGACGGTGGTCGGCCCGCTGATCTCGGCCGCGCAGCGCGAGCGGGTCGAGTCGTACGTCGAGCTGGGCCGCAAGGAGGGGGCGCGGCTGGTGGCGGGCGGTGAGCGCCCGGCGTTCGAGCGGGGCTTCTACGTCGCGCCCGCGCTCTTCGCGGACTGCACCAACGACATGCGCGTGGTGCGGGAGGAGATCTTCGGGCCGGTGGTGGTCGTGGTCCCGTTCGACGACGAGGAGGAGGGCGTGGCGCTCGCGAATGACAGCGACTACGGCCTGATCGACTACGTCTGGTCGGGTGATGTGGCCCGCGCCTTCCGCGTGGCGGCGGAGCTGCGCGCGGGCGGGGTGGGGGTGAACACGGTCGGCCGGAACATGGAGGCACCGTTCGGCGGGTTCAAGCGGAGCGGGGTCGGACGGGACGTCGGGTCGTACGCGCTGTATGCGTACAGCGAGCTGCAGGCGGTGGTGTGGCCGGGGTGAGGACGTGTGCCGAACCTGCGGGAAAAGGCGTCCGAAAATCGGCACGGGAAGATTTGAAAAGGGGCAAAACGGGCTTTGCTGCGGTTCTCGCACCTTGGGGAGGTTGGGTCTGGACCTGCTGAAGTGCGGCCCATCGCACCTCTCGATCTTTCAATAATGAACCAATCCGCCGGTTTGGCCTGCGAATCCAAAGGGTGATATCCGGACTTCGATCCTCCGGATGTGGAAACCGCAGGACTTAACGTCCTCTTCATGACCCAGATCGATGCGCGGCCGCAGGCCGGAGATGCAGTACGGGGCACGGCCGCCCCCGAAGACGCCGGAGGTGTCCGCCAGAAAGGTCTCGGCGGAAACTCCGTCGGCCTGATGGGCGGAGCCGTCATCGGTGTCTCGACCGTCGCCCCCGTCTACTGCCTGACCTCGACACTCGGACCCACCGTCGGGGAGGTCGGGCTCCAGATGCCGGCGATCTTCCTCGCCGGCTTTCTCCCGATGCTCCTGGTCGCCTTCGCCTACCGCGAGCTCAACAAGGCGGTCCCGGACTGCGGCACCTCCTTCACCTGGACCGTGAAGGCCTTCGGCCCGCGGATCGGCTGGATGTGCGGCTGGGGCCTGCTCGTGGCCACCGTCGTCGTCCTCTCCAACCTCGCCGGAGTGGCCACGTCCTTCTTCTGGCTCACCGCCGGAGAGATCAGCGGCAGCGAGAGCGTGGCCGCGCTCGACGGCAACAAGGCCGTCCACATCCTCACCACCCTCGCCTTCATCGCCGTCGCCACGGCGATCAGCTACCGCGGCATCACCGCGACCAAGTGGGTCCAGTACGCCCTGGTAGGACTCCAGCTCACCGTTATCGCCATCTTCGCCGTCATGGCCATCGCCAAGGCGGACGAGGTCGCCGGCTCGCTGGACTTCTCCCTGTCCTGGATGAACCCGTTCGGTGTCGAGTCCTTCTCCGCCTTCACTGCCGGACTCTCCCTGTCGATCTTCATCTACTGGGGCTGGGACGCCTGCCTGTCCATCAACGAGGAGAGCGTCGGCAGCGCCCGCACTCCCGGCCGCTCCGCCATGCTCGCCATGGTGATCATCGTCGTCTCGTACCTGATGGTCGCCATCGCCGTGCAGATGTACGCCGGCATCGGCGACAAGGGCACCGGCCTCGGCAACCCGGACACCTCCGACAACGTGTTCGCGGTCCTGGCCGACCCGATCATGGGCTCGGGTCTCGGCATCCTGCTTTTCGTCGCCGTCCTGGCCTCCGCCGCGGCGAGCCTCCAGACGACCTTCATCCCCGTCGCCCGTACCGCCCTCGCGATGAGCTCGTACGAGGCCATGCCCAAGGCGTTCGCGAAGGTCCACCCCCGCTTCAAGACGCCCGGCCTGGCCACCGTCGCCGCGGGCGTCGCCACCGGCCTCTTCTACACGGTGATGAGCCTCGTCAGCGAGAACGTCCTGGTCGACACCATCTACGCGCTCGGCCTCATGATCTGCTTCTACTACTCGATCACGGCCTTCGCCTGCGTCTGGTTCTTCCGCAAGGAGCTCTCGCGCTCGACGGCCAACCTCATGGTCAAGGGCGTGCTCCCCGGCGTCGGCGGCCTGATGCTCACCGCCGTCTTCGCCAAGACCCTCTACGACATGTGGGACCCCGCGTACGGCTCCGGCTCCTCCGTCCTCGGCATGGGCTCGGTGTTCGTGATCGGCGTCGGCCTGCTGCTCCTGGGCGCCGTGCTGATGCTCGTGATGGAGCGCCGCAGCCCGGCGTTCTTCCGCGGCGAGGTGCTGACGAAGGAGACGCCGGCCCTGGTGATGGCCGACTGACCGTCAGGCCCGCACGGGCCGCAGCCGCAGGTGAGTCACGGAGGGTGAGCCGGTCACGCGGGTCGTCTCGAACTCGACCGTCCGCCCACCCTCCGCGGCGAACAGCCGCACCCCGCCGCCGAGCAGCACCGGCACCAGATGGAGCTGGATCTCGTCCAGCAGCCCGGCGGCCAGCACGCCGCAGATCAGCTGCCCGCCGCCGGCCAGGGCCACGTCCTTGTCCCCGGCGGCGCGGCGGGCACGCTCGACGGCCTCCGCGACCCCGCCCGTGACGAAGGTGAACGTCGTCCCGCCCCGCTTCTCCAGCGGCTCACGCTCCTCGTGCGTGACGACGAACACCGGGGCGTGGAACGGCGGCTCGTCGCCCCACGGCCCTTCGCCGTGGTCGAACATCCGCCGGCCCATGACGTAGGCCCCGGCGCGCTGCACCGCCTCCTTCACCAGGTCGGAGTCGGGCCCCGTGGCGCCCCCGTCGAGACCGTGCATCTCCCGCCAGCCCGCGAGCGGATACACCCACTCGTGCAGCCGCTCGCCCCGGTCGCCGAGCGGGTTGTCGCGACTGTCGTTCGGTCCGGCGATGAATCCGTCCAGGGACACGGAGATGTCCGCGACGACCTTGCTCATGAGGCGCTCCTTCGGTCGGGGTCCGGCACCGACTCTGCCGCCGAGGGACGGGGAGGTGGCGGAGCCTCGCCGTCGCTCCCGTGCCCCGCGGCGGTTGTCGGAGCCGCCCCGTACAGTCGCCCGCATGACGAAGCCCGATCCGACGACGTCCGAGCCGACGAAGCCCGAGCCTGTGATCCGTGCCGTCGAAGCGGGCGGGAACGCCGTCGACGACCCCACGTACGTCGAGGTGCACGACCTGCTCGCCGACATGAACCTCTCCCACCCCTACGTGATCGTCGAACGGCGCGACAGGGAGCCGGCGGGCCACCACTACATGCAGGTGTATCTGAACGATGACCTCAGCTACCAGGTCGAGTACCGCGAAGGCCGAGAGGAGCTGCACTTCCAGGCCCATGTGCCCTCGCAGGGTCCGGTGATCGGCCCCGAGCCGGTGGCGAAGGTCATCGACGACTGGATGCGCGACGGCGTGGCGTGGCGCACCGCGCTGCCCTGGACGCCGCTGTTCCCGCAGGAGAAGCGCTAGTCGTACGGCCCGGGACCGACTAGCGAGGGGCGGGCTCCAGCTCGGCCATCTCGCTCCAGCCCTGGCCCGGCACCTCGACGTTGATGATCTCGGGCTTGGTCGCGATGGCGGTGGCCATGGCCTCCATGCCCGCCTTGAAGTGGTCGGACGCGACGTGGGCCGCACCCGCCTCGGCGTCCGCGAATGCCTCCAGCAGCGTGTACGTGTGCGGGTCGTCGACGCTGCGCGACCAGTCGTAGAAGAGGTTCCCGGGCTCGGCGCGGGTGGCGCGCGTGAAATCGTCGACGATGTCGAGCCAGCGGTCGCTGTACTCGGGGCGGACGGTGAACCTGACGGCGATGAAGATCATGCCTCCAGGGTCCGCGGTCCGGTGACCCGGCACCACTTGGGCGCCCCCGCATTCCGACACCGTCGGAAACGGGTCCGGCGACGGTCGGCCGATGTCCGGCCGATGCTCCGGCCGCCGTCCCGCCGACATCCGGCCGACGGTCAGCCGACAGCGCGCCGGACGGTGGCGCGGTCGGCCGGCGGCGCACCGCGAGGCCGGCACCGCCAGCCGGTGGGCGCACCTGACGGTGGCGCGGGCGGTCGGCGGCCACCGGATGGTGGCATGGCGCGCACCGCGACGGTGGCGCGGTCGGCCGGCGACGCACCGCGAGGGTGGCACCGTCAGCGGTGGGCGCGCACCGCGAGGGTGGCGTCGCGGTCAGCCGGCGGGCGCACCTGACGGTGGCGCGGGCGGTCGGCGGCCACCGGATGGTGGCATGGCGCGCACCGCGACAGCGACGCGGTCAGCCGGTGGGCGCGCCGGGCGGTGGCAGGTGCGCCGCCGTGCGCACCAGGGCCGCCCGCAGTTCGCCGTGGCGGCGACGGAAGTCCGCCGTCGGCAGCGACAACGACAGCGCGTGCACGACACCGTCCGCGCCCTGGCCGGCGGGAAGCGTCGCCGCGAGGCAGGTGTACGCCGGGTCGGCCTCGCCCACGGACACCGCGTACCCCCGGCCCCGCACCCGCTCGACCTCCGCCTCGAAGCGTTCCGCGCCGGTGATCGTGCGGTCCGTGAAGCGGGCCATCCCGTACTCCGCGAGGTACCGCCGCCGTGCCGCCCTCGGCAGCGCGGCGAGCAGCACCTTGCCGTGTGCGGTCGCGTGCGCCCGCGTCTCGGGACCCGGCACGAAGGGGTGCTCGCTGTCCGTGACCGGCACCGTGCTGTCGAGCACGACGATCCGGCCGTCCCGGTACGCCGTGACGTACGCCTCCGCGCCGGTCGCCCGCCGCAGCCGCGGCAGCAGTTCGGCGAGCTGCGGACCGAGCCCGAGATGCCGCTGGAACGACCGGTGCAGGACGGCCACGCGCGGCCCCGGTGCGTATCCGTCGCAGGTCCTCACCAAGTGCCCCCGCGCGGTGAGCGGCCCCAGCAGGTGGTACACCGTCGACAGCGAACACCCCAGCCGCCGCGCGAGCACCTTGGCCCCGAGGGGGCCCGGCGCGTCGGCGACGGCGTCGAGGATCTCCAGCGCGCGGTCGACGGACCGCGGCCCGGAGGCGGGACTGGGCATGATCACGTTCCTTCCACGGTCTCGGGTCCTCCGAGCGTACGTGGCCCCAGTGCCCGGTCAGCCGCCCAGGAAGATCGGGTTGGTGAAGGCGGCCAGCGGCCCCGGCAGCCCGGCGACAACCGGCGCGTGCCGTACCTCGGCGCGTACGTACGTGGCGTACTGCGCCGTCGTACGCCACTCCACCGTGCCCGCCCCCGAGGCGGGGACCGGCACCGTGTGCAGGACGCCCTGGTCGGTGACGATGCGGACCGTGCACCCGGGTACGCCCGCAACCTCCGCCCGTACGGTCACCGGATCGTCGTCGTCCACGCGCAGCCGCCCGCCGATTCCCGCGTGCTGCCCGCGTCCGCCGGCCGCCGAGAAGGCCACGGTGACGTCCTTGTTCTCGGCGACGTAAGCGCGCCCGGCCCTGATGCCCGCCAGAATCGCCTCGCGCGTCAGATCGTCGGCGAGGACGACCGTCTGCGGAGTGCCGATCGGGTCGGGGTGGCGGTGGGCGTCGCTGTTGCCCATGGCAGGGGTCCAGCGTTTCCCGGAGCGCGCGGCGACCGCCAGCGCGCTGTCCCAGTCGGCGAGGGACACCTCGTCGTCGGGGGTGTAGGGCCCGTTCCAGACCTCCACCGCGTCCGCGTCGCCGAAGCCGAACTTCCAGTTGCAGCCGATGCAGGTGGCGTGCGGGTGGGCCGGGACGACGAGGCCGCCGGCCCGGCGGATCGCGCGGGCGTAGTGCCCGAAGCGGTTGTCGCGGGCACGGTAGCGCCAGTCGACGAACGTCCCCGGGTCGGTGCCGAGTGCCACCACGTGCCCGTTGCGGGTGGTGACCTCCTCCCCGAGCAGGATCAGCAGGTCGTCACCGGCGACGTCGGCCCAATGGGCGTGTGCGGAATGGGTGTTGTGCTCGGAGGAGTTGATGAAGTCGAGACCGGCGGCGCGCGCGAGGGCGGCGATCTCGGCGGGGGTGCGCCTGCCGTCCGAGTACCACGAGTGCAGGTGGCAGTCCCCCCGGTACCAGGCGCGCCCGCGCCCCTTGGCCCGCTCCGGCGGATACACCGCCGGGCGCGGCTCGGCCCCGTCCCCGTACGTGAGTGTGACGCGTACCTCGTACGTCAGGCCCTGCGGCGCGACGGTGTACGGCCCGAGGGCGACGTGCCACAGGCCGGGCCGGACGGGCCCCGGGACATAGCCCGGAGTCGCGTCGTCCGCCTGGATGAAGAACTCCGTCCTGGCGCCGCCCGACCAGCCGCGGAACCCCTTGCCGCCGAGGGCGGTTCCGCGCTCGTCGAAGATGCCGATGTCGAGGGCGTTGCCCGCGGTGCCGGCGGGCTGGGGCGGCTTCTCGTAGCTGTACGAGACGTGGATCCGGCTGACGCCCGGCGGGATCTCCACGGGGAGGTACACGAAGTCGGGTGCGCCGGGCGGCAGTGTGCCGCGTACGACCTCCGTCGCCCCTTCGCCGATGCGTGGTGCCGCGTTCGCGAAGCTCACGGTGCCCAAGGTAAGGGCGGCGGCGGCTCCCGTCACGAGGAGACCGCGCCTGCCCAGGGCGTGTTCGTCGTCGTTGCACATGCCGTCGGCTCCCGGGATGTCGAGGGACAGGAGAGGTGCGGTGGTGCGTCGATGCAGTCGAACCCTGGTATTGAGCCGTGAACGGGGGTGCAAGGGAAGGGGGTTGGCAGGGGATCGCCGGATGACACGGCCATGGCCGACGACGGGACCCGGGGTTTGGCCTACCTTGTCCCCATGCGGATCGCGACCACGATCTTTCTGACGGACGAGACGATCAGCCCCGTGCGGCTGGCCCGCGAACTCGAGCAGTGCGGCTTCGCCGGGCTCTACCTCCCCGAACACACCCACATCCCGGTGGCGCGGACCACCCCGTACGGCCCGGGCGGCGAACTCCCGCCGGAGTACGGCCGCATCCTGGACCCCTTCGTCGCGCTGGCCCAGGCGGCGGCGGTCACGTCGACTCTGCGGCTGGGCACGGGTGTGACGCTGGTGGCCCAGCACGACCCGATCGCCCTGGCGAAACGGGTCGCGACCCTGGACCACGTGTCCGGGGGCCGGTTCACGCTGGGCGTGGGCTTCGGCTGGAACGTGGAGGAGGCGGCCGACCACGGCGTCGAGTGGTCGACCCGCCGGGAACTGGTCCGGGACAGGATGCGCCTGATGCGGGCGCTGTGGTCAGCCGAACCGCAGGCCTACGACGGCGAGTTCGCGTCGGTCAGCGCGTCCTTCGCCCATCCGAAGCCGCAGGGCGGCGCGCCCCGCATCCTGGTGGGCGGCTCGGCGGGCCCGAAGCTGTTCGCACACATCGCGGAGTACGGCGACGGCTGGCTGCCGGTCGGCGGCCGCGGCATGCGGGAGTCGGTCCCGCTGCTGCGCGACGCATGGGCGGCGGCGGGCCGCGACCCGAAGTCCCTGGAGGTGGTCCCGTACGCGGTCCGCCCCTCCCCGGGGAAACTGGCGCACTACGCGGAGCTGGGCGTGGAGGAGGTGGTCCTGCAACTCCCGCCCGGCGAGACGACAGAGGTGCTGAGGGCGTTGGACGAGTACGCGCAGTATCTGTAGGAGGGAGTCGGCGGACTCCGTGCGGCCCGAGCGGCTCGGCCTCGCCCCTTCGGGCGCCGGCCGATGTGGCACTCGGGCCGCCGTCTTCATCCTCCGTGGACAGGCGCTGGTCTGTGACGGAGGCGTGGGAACGTCGTGACGGCCGAGGCGTCAGAAGCTGGTGACCTCCACCGCGATGTCGCCGTCGACCTGGACCTCGACATCGACGTCCATGGCGAAGCCGAGGCGCGACTTGAGGGTGGCCTCGATTCTGGATTCGAGCTCGGCGGCGATGACGGCCTCGAGCTCGGCGTCGGCGTCCACCTCGGCCGCGGCGACAACCGCCACCCAGACCTCGAGGCTCCCGTCGAGGGCGACCTGCATGTTGACGGCGGCCGAGACGTCCGTGTCGAGCTGCGCCTCGAGAACGGCTTCCACGTCAGCCGCGATGGCCGTTTCGAGAGGCGTGACGGCCCGCTGCGCGGCCGAAGCAGCGGCAGGAGACGCGAGGGAGGCGGCCAGGGCGGCGGACGACGCACCCAGGGTGAGGGAGAGTGCGGCGACGGGGACGACCGCGGCCCTGAGAGCCTTACGGACAGTGAGCGACATGCTGTGAACCTCCATGAGCGGACAATGCCGTGGGGCCTGCCAGGCGGACAGGCCAGCCGATGCTTCCCCTCGCCTGCGGCATTCAGTACCAGTCACGGACGATTACGCTGAATCGGCCTAATGGTCCTACCGACCAGTCGGATGAACGCCGACGCGAGCCGCGAGCGGCGAACCGGGCCGTCCCCGCCCGTCGCCGGGACCCGCGCGCTTGCCAGCGGAACCGCTGCCCTACGAGGGCGAGTTCTCCCTCGTCAGTCCCGAGCGATTGACACCGTGCATCTTGTCTACGCGTCCACCCGGCACCCGAAGGACACCGAGTAGATCCACGACCTCAGCCGCGCGACGGCGTCGCACGCCAGGGGGCGCCGAGGTCGCAGCGTGACAGAACTCCCGCGCGCCCTACGAAGGCATCACGTTCGTAGCGGGTGACGGCTCCGGGGGGGGTGACGGCGGTGGGCAAGCCGATGCCGTCGCACGGGGCGGTCGAGGTGTTGCCCGGCGGCGCTCGCCGGTCGTCGCGTCAGTTGATCGGCTGCCGCGCCTCTTCGCGGACCTTCGCGACCTGCTCTGCGATCGCGTCGAGGTCGACAAAGTCGGGGTCCTGTGCGGCGGCGGCCGGCGTCAGGAAGGCGACGTAGGCGGCCGTGTTCTCGTCACCCCATGCGCACACCGGGATGGTCGCGGTGCCGTCCTCGTCCTTCGACAGCATCACCGTGCACTCGAGGTCGACGTCGGAGCCCGGCGGTGTGATGGTGCTCGCCGGCTTGGGCTCGCTCATGCCGTCCGCCTTCCGCATGCCGTCCAGGAGACTGTCACGGGGCTGCGCCGGATATCTGACCTGCCCGCACATTACGATGAGTACGACTCCACTGTTGCCGTCGGTGCTGGTGCCGTTGTAGGAGCCGCGGATCGCCTTGATGTTTCGGGCATCCGGTCCGGCACCGTGGCCGCTCTTCTCCATGTCGGCGTTCGCCTCGGAGGAGCCGTCCTTGATCAGCTCGTACTCGCCGTCCAGCAACGTCTGCGGCACGGTCAACCGGTACTCGGCCGCGGGGAACGGATGCGCGGCCTCCCTGGCGGCTCGGTCGGCGGCGGCATCGCCCCGCGTGCCGAGGTAAGAGGCCGAAAACGGAGGCTATCGAGCCGAAGACGATCCCGAGGACGAGACCGGTCCTGTTCTTGCGCGGCGGCCCTGACGGCGGCCGGCCCCACGGTCCGGGAGGCCCGGGATACGGCGGGTACGGCTGCGGAGGCGCAGACGGCTGTCCGTAAGAGGGCGGACAGGGCTGCCCGTACGGGTTCGGCTGGGGCGGCGGCGATCCGAACGGACCGGGCGGCTGCTGCGGTGGAGGCATGGTCATGATCACACGCTACGTGAGCGGGCATCGGCTCCCTGGCCGGAAACCAGGGTGCCCTCGCGGTAGAGGCTCAGGTCAGCCGCCCCCCTGCAACTCGGCCGCCCCATCCGGCCCGCGAGCCCGCGCTCGTATGCTCGCTGCATGACCGATCACGAGGGCGGACACGACACGGGACGGCCCACCGCGAACGCCATGCGGCGCGCGCTCAGGCGGGCCAGGGACGGCGTGGCGCTCGATGTCGCCGAAGCCGCCGTCCTGTTGCAGGCCCAGGGGAGCGACCTGGAGGACCTGGCCGCCTCCGCCGCGCGCGTGCGGGACGCGGGGCTCGAAGCCGCCGGGCGCGCCGGGGTCATCACGTACTCGAAGAGCGTGTTCATTCCGCTCACCCGCCTGTGTCGCGACACGTGCCACTACTGCACGTTCGCCACCGTCCCCGGCAAGCTTCGCCGGGCCGGCCACGGGGCGTTCATGTCCCCGGACGAGGTCCTGGCAATCGCCCGGCGCGGGGCCGAACTCGGCTGCAAGGAGGCGCTGATCACCCTCGGGGACAAGCCCGAGGACCGCTGGCCCGAGGCCCGGGAGTGGCTGGACGCCCATGGGTACGACGACACGATCGCGTACGTGCGTGCCATGTCGATCCGCATCCTGGAGGAGACCGGGCTGCTGCCCCACCTCAATCCCGGGGTCATGTCCTGGACCGACTTCCAGCGGCTCAAGCCGGTCGCGCCGTCCATGGGCATGATGCTGGAGACGACCGCCACCCGCCTGTGGTCCGAGCCCGGCGGGCCCCACTACGGCTCCCCGGACAAGGAGCCCGCCGTGCGGCTGCGCGTCCTTAAGGACGCCGGCCGGTCGAACGTCCCCTTCACCAGCGGCCTGCTCATCGGCATCGGCGAGACGTACGAGGAGCGCGCCGAGTCGCTGTTCGCGTTGCGCCGCGTCTCCCGCGCCTACCACGGCATCCAGGAACTCATCCTGCAGAACTTCCGCGCCAAACCGGACACGGCCATGCGCGGCATGCCCGACGCCGAGCTGGACGAACTCGTCGCCACCGTCGCCGTCGCCCGGCTCATCATGGGCCCGTCGGCGTGCCTGCAGGCTCCGCCGAATCTCGTCGACGGGGAGTACGCCAGGCTGCTGCGCGCCGGGATCGACGACTGGGGCGGGGTGTCCCCGCTGACCCCCGACCACGTGAACCCGGAGCGGCCCTGGCCGCAGATCGAGCTGCTCGCCGAGCAGTCGGCCGCCGAAGGGTTCGAGCTGCGCGAACGGCTGTGCGTGTATCCGGAGTTCGTGCAGCGCGGCGAGCCGTGGCTCGATCCCCGGCTGTTCCCGCACGTCCAGGCGCTGGCCGACCCCGACACCGGGCTCGCGCGCGAGGACGCGATGCCTGCCGGCCTGCCCTGGCAGGAGCCCGACGAAGGGTTCACCGCCACCGGCCGCACGGACCTGCACCGGACCATCGACTCCGAGGGCCGCACGCACGACCGGCGCGACGACTTCGACCACGTCTACGGCGACTGGGACGCGCTGCGCGAGGCCGCGGCACCCGGCATGGCGCCGCAGCGCGTCGACATGGACGTGCGCCGGGCACTGAGCCGGGCCGCGGACGATCCGACGAAGCTCACCGACGACGAGGCGCTCGCCCTCCTCCACGCCGACGGACCGGCCCTCGACACGCTGACCCGCATCGCCGACGAGCTGCGCCGGGACGTCGTCGGGGACGAGGTGACGTACATCGTCACCAGGAACATCAACTTCACCAACGTCTGCTACACCGGCTGCCGTTTCTGCGCCTTCGCCCAGCGGCGCACGGACGCCGACGCGTACA
This sequence comes from Streptomyces sp. 5K101, assembly GCF_046506645.1. NCBI lineage: Bacteria > Bacillati > Actinomycetota > Actinomycetes > Kitasatosporales > Streptomycetaceae > Streptomyces > Streptomyces sp. 5K101. Next base: position 325,649 of record NZ_JBKFFO010000006.1, read on the forward strand.
CCCTCTCCCTGTCGCAGGTCGCCGACCGCGCCGCGCAGGCGTGGGACGTCGGCGCGGTCGAAGTGTGCATGCAGGGCGGCATCCATCCGGACCTGCCCGGCACGGCGTACTTCGACATCGCGCGGGCGGTGAAGGAGCGCGTCCCCGGCATCCACGTGCACGCCTTCTCGCCCATGGAGGTCGTCAACGGCGCGAGCCGGACGGGCATGTCGGTACGGGACTGGCTGACGGCTGCGAAGGAAGCGGGCCTCGACTCGATTCCCGGCACCGCCGCCGAGATCCTCGACGACGAGGTCCGCTGGGTGCTGACCAAGGGCAAGCTGCCCGCTGCCACCTGGATCGACGTCGTGCGGACCGCGCACGAACTGGGCATCCGGTCGAGCTCCACGATGATGTACGGGCACGTGGACCAGCCCCGGCACTGGCTCGGCCACCTCCGTACCCTCGCCCGCATCCAGCAGGAGACCGGGGGCTTCACGGAGTTCGTGACGCTGCCGTTCATCCACACCAACGCGCCCGTGTACCTCGCGGGGATCGCCCGTCCCGGCCCGACGGACCGCGACAACCGGGCCGTGACCGCCATGGCCCGCCTCCTGCTCCACCCGCACATCACCAATATCCAGACAAGCTGGGTCAAGTTGGGCGCAGAGGGTGCCGCGGAGATGCTGCGCTCCGGTGCGAACGACCTCGGCGGCACGCTGATGGAGGAGACCATCTCCCGCATGGCGGGCTCCGCTTACGGCTCGTACCGGTCCGTGCGCGATCTCACCGCGATCGCCGAGGCGGCGGGCCGGCCGGCGAAGCCGCGGACCACCCTGTACGGGGAGGTGCCGCAGGAGCGGCAGGAGGCGGCCGCGGCGTCCGACGGCCACCTCCCGGCCCTGCTTCCGCTGCTGCCGGACTGACGGGCGGGGCCCACGGGCCGGGCGGACGGGCGGGCCGGGGTGACCGGCAGCAGCCGCACATGGCCCAGCCCGTCGGCCGACGCCGTTCGGCCCTGCCGGGCGGCCTCCGCGCGCGGTCACAAGCGAACCTCCGACAGGATCCGACAGGAATGGCCACATATTCGCGCCAACCCCTGCGCGTCCCGGGAGCCCGGTTCTCGTTCGATTACAGTGCTGCGCCGGGCAGTGTTCGTTCGACGTCGTGGAGGGCACGGTGAGTGCAGCAGCCGCGGCCGTGTGGGGCCGGGCCGAGCAGCAGGACTTCCGTTCCCGCGTGCGCGGCGCGCTCCTCGGCGGCGCCATCGGCGACGCGCTCGGCGCGGGGGCCGAGGGAGCGGGCCTCGACGCGTTGCGCGCGGCGCACGGGCCGGAGGGCCTCGTCGACTTCGTGCCGGTGGGTGGACGGCGGGGGACGGTGACCGCGGCCACCCAGATGACCCTGTTCTCGGTCGACGGGCTGATCCGCGCCCAGGTGCGGCGGGACACCGGAGCCTGGCATCCGCCGACCGACCTGCACCGCGCGTATCTGCGGTGGGCCGCGACCCAGCGTGACTGGGGACCGGACGAGCGCCGCAAGGACAACGGATGGCTGGCGCGGGAGGAATGGCTCTACGTCCGCCGCGGTCCCTCCCGCGAGTGCCTGACCGGGCTCGGCGACGAGACCATGGGCACGCTGCAGGCGCCCAAGAACCCCACCGCCCGCGACGCGGGTGCGCTCGTGCGGTCGGCGCCGTTCGGGCTGTTGGTGGGCTGGGAGCCGCAGCTCGTGTGCCAGCTCGCGGTGGAGTGCGCGGCGCAGACCCACGGGCACCCGACCGCGTACCTGTCCGCGGGCGCGTTCGCCGTGATCGTGCACGGGCTCGCCCGCGGCGAGACCCTCGACGGCTCGGTGCAGCGCGCCCTCGCGCAGCTCGCCGCCCGCCCCGGCCACCAGCCCGTCACGGACGCGCTCAAGCAGGCGCTGGGCTCCGTACGGCAGGGCATCCCGAGTCCCGCCCGCGTCGCGGCGCTCGGCGAGGACGGGTACGCGGAGGAGGTGCTGGCGATCGCCGTGTACTGCGCGCTCGTCGGTGAGGACATCCGCCACGGCCTGCGCCTCGCGGTCAACCACGACGGCCCGTCGGAGGCGACGGGCGCGGTGTGCGGGGCGCTGCTGGGCGCGCTCCACGGGGAGACGGCGCTGCCGCCCGCGTGGCTGTGCGAGCTGGAGGGGCGGGGGACGGTGCTGGAGCTCGCGGACGACTTCGCGATGGAGATGACGCAGGGGCCGGCGCTGCACAGCCCGACGTCCACGGCGCCGGGCTGGCTGGCCCGCTATCCCCGCGGCGCGGCGGAACTGCCCTGACGCCGCCCCCGCCGCGCCCGCCTGGGCCCCGGGCCTGCCGCGCACGGCAGCGGGTGCCCTCGCTGAACCCTCGCCCCGATGCCCCGCCCCGGCACGCGCCCCGCGACGCCCGGGGCCTGCGGCCGCGCCGGCGGCGTGTGGTGGCCGGGCCGCACCCGGCGACGATGCGCCCGCCCCCGCAGGTGGCCCGGTTCGGCGGGCGACGATGCGCCCGCCCCCGCCGGCGGGCATTGTCGCCGGGTGCGGCTGCACGCAGGCGCGGCCCCGCCCTCAGCCGTCGGCGCCTGCCGGGACCGTGGCGCGCGCACCCGCGCCCGACGCCCCCGACGGACCGTCCGTGTTGATCTCCGACAGGACCTCGTCCCGCTCCGGCGTCGCCTCCGGCTTGACCCAGCCGGCCACGACGTGGAGCACCGGCGACACCGCGAGCGGCACCGACACCTGGTACTGCAGCGGCACTCCGCCCTCGACGTTCCAGCTGATCGCGTAGTTGACCAGCCAGAAGGCGACCAGCCCGACGCCCCGGCTGAGCAGCGCCGCCGTCGGGCCGCTCTTGCGGAACCAGGGGAGCAGGCCCAGCATCAGCAGGATCGCGATCGGGCCCAAGGCCGGCGACCCACTTGATGACGACGGTGGCGATGTCGCCGAAGAAGCGAGTTGACCTGCGTCGCGATCGCCATCGACAGGCCGAGGAAGAGCAGCGTCGTCTGCCCGCCCGGGGGCGGTACCGCCTAGCGCATCAGCTCGCCCGCATTGACGAGCAGTGACTGACCGGTGATCGCCCGCGCCCGCTCGGAGGCGAGGAAGGCCACGGCCTCGGCCACGTCCCCGTCGGTCGCGAGCTCCGGGAGCGCCATCCGCCCGGTGAGCCGCCCGAGCACCTCGTCCTCGGGAACGCCCTCCGTGTGCGCGGTCATACGGACGTACGCCTGGACCGGCGGTCCCCACATCCAGCCCGGCAGCACGGTGTTCACGCGGATCCGGTACGGGCCGAGCTCGCGTGCCAGGGAGTACATCGCCGAGGTGAGCGCACCCTTGGATGCCGCGTACGCCGCCTGGCGGACCTGTGAGGGCGCGGCGACGGCCGACTGCGTACCGATGACGACGACCGCGCCGCCCCGCTGCTTCAGCGCCGGCAGGCAGGCGCGGGTCATCCGCAGGGTGCCCAGGACGATCCCCGGGACCGACCGCTACGTCGACCTGCTCAGATGAGGGCCTCGGACGAGGATCTCGCTGAGGATGTCAGGTGAGATTCGATGGGATGGGCCGAGCCCCCTCGGCCGGGACGGCGAACCAGTCGAGAGGGCTCCTGTCGGTGCTGTCCGATTCTGGCTGAATACTCGCTGGTACTCGCGGGTGAATCGTGGCGCCGCGCTCAGTCGCGACCGAACGGGCGCTGCGCCACTTCGTTCACGAACGCATTCCACGAGTCGGGGAGGAAGGTGATCGTCGGACCGGCGGTGACCTTCGAGTCGCGCACGGAAACCGCGTCGACCACGGGGGACTTGACCTCGACGCAAGCACCGTTACCCGTGGAGTACGAGGACTTCGTCCAGGTCTCCGTGGCGCCCTGAATGATTGCCATGATCGCTCCGCTTCGGCAAGTGATGTGATGTGCGCCAACGTTCATGCTGGCGTGATCGACGCTACTCGCCGCGCTGGGAGCGCGAGACAGGCATTCACTCGACCGGATGGCATATACCAAGCGACTCTTCCATCACGCCCGTCCGGTGGTGTACCGTGCGGCACTTTCAGCCGATGAAGCCCCCCGCGGTCTCCCGTGCGTAGTGCTTCGCGATCGTCTCGATGAACTGCCGCGTCTGCTCCACGTTCAGCGCCTGGGCCCGCAGGTGCTCGTACATGACGCTGTACTTCTGCACGTCGTTGGCCTTCTCCAGGTACAGGTCGCTCGTGACGCCCTCGATGTAGACGACGCTCGAGTCCGAGGCGTCGGGGAACTCCAGGATCGCATACTGCCCGTTGATGCCCGGATGCGCGCCCATGTCGAACGGCAGAACCTGCACGGTGACGTGCGGCTGGTGCGACAGCTCGATCAGGTGCTCCAGCTGCTCGCGCATGAGCTGGTGGTCGCCGACCCTCCGGCGCAGCGCGGCCTCGTCGATCACCGCCCACAGCCGCAGCGGGTGCTCGGCGTCCCTGATGCGCTCCTGGCGGCGCAGCCGGACGCTGACCCGCTTCTCGATGTCCGGGACCCCGCTCTCCGGCAGGGCGCCGGCGATCAGCGCCTCGGCGTACTGCCGCGTCTGCAACAGGCCGGGCACGACCTGCGGTTCGTACACCCGAAGGCTCGCCGCGTCCGTCTCCAGGCCGATGTACACGCTGTACGGGATGTCGCCGAACGCGTGCCACCAGCCCTGCTGGCGGGAGTCCTTGGCCATTTGCATCAACGAGTCGACAATGCGGTAGTCCTCGACCTCGTACACCCCGCACAGGTCGCGGACGTCGCGCTGGCTGATGGAACGGCGGCCGTTCTCCAGCCTGCTGATCTTGGACTGGGACACGAGCAGGCGCTCCGCGACCTCCTCGGCCGTCATGCCCTTCAGTTCCCGGAGCCGGCGCAGCTCCTGGCCCAATCGGCGTCTCCGGACAGTGGGATTGACGTTGGACGCCACGGAACTGCACCTCCACCGCGTTGCTCTGCGTATCTACTGTTCAGCAGACTGCCACCAAAGGGCCTTCCTGCGCTGCCGAATGGCCACACACGCGAACGCGCGGGGCAGCGGTGAAGCTGCCCCGCGCGTTCTGCGGCTCCCGAACCGGGTCATGGGGACATCGGTGCGGCGTGGTGCGGATGGTGCGTGTGCCCGAGCGGTGGTGCTGCGGTACGCGGTGCGGTGGCGCGCTCAGTGCGCGGCGACGCGGGCCATGCCGCTGCGGCGTGGCTGCATCGGTACCGGTCCCGGCTGGCGGCTGCTGCCGTTCGCCGGCTGGCTACGGCGCGGCTGGGCGGCCACTCCGTTCTGGACGTCCATGACGGCGTGCGCCACGAGACCGCCCATCGGGTCGTGCCGGATGAGGTCCCGCAGCCGGGACCTCGAGGAACGCCCTTCGTTCCCGGGGTACAGGTGCTTGCCGAGACCGACCGCGTGGGCCAGTGCGGCGAGCGCCGCGGTCCGCGGGTCCGGCGGTACACCGGTGCGGATCGCACTGTCCAGCCGGGCCCTGATGTCCCGGCTGATCGCCGTGTCCGTCGCCTGGTAGCGAGTCGTCGGCAGCACTCCGCACATCTGGCCCGCCACGGCATGCACCATGCCGCACCGCTCCAGATGCGAGAGGTAAATCTGGCGCAGCCCCAGCCGGGGCCCGCCGATCCAGTGGACCGCCCGTACCGGACTGCCGCGTCGGCGCAGCAGTTCCAGTGCGGAGTCCAGAGTCGGATCTCCGGTCGGCCGTGGCATCACCACGGCGATACGATCCCCGTCTGGGGCTATCCGTCCTGCCAGAGCCAGCTCTACTAGCTGTGCCCCGGCCAGGCCGAGGTCGAGCGACTGCGGCTGCGCTGTGGTACCCGTGGCCGGGTCCAGAGCGAGCAGCAGAAGCTCCTCCGGAAGTGTTCTGCGGCTCCTGCCCATCCATGCCTCCCCGCGTGGATGAATGACAGGGTGACCCCTCTCACATTGGTCTGTCGAGAGCGCCTGGGTGCTTTGTTAGGGAACCGATAGGTATGTCGTTCTCGTCTAGCACGGGAGCCAAGCGCTCACACAGGACACTGGTAGATGGTTCGGACACGGCGGGCGCTCGTGCGTTTCGGGGGCTCGTCGTGACACTCGTAGTGCCGTACACGGGTGGTGTACGCACCTGGATACGCATGGGCGCACGGCAATGACTCATGAAGGAGGCACGGTGGCGGGCGAGTCCCCCGACAGGGCGGAGCAGCGGAAATCGTCGGGGGCGACGACGGGGAGCGAACGCGACCCGCGGCTCGCTGTGTTCCGCGAGGGTTCCCCGACCTCTTCCCAGCCGGCCGAGCCGTTGGCGTCGGCCGCGGAGCCGCCGCTGGACGAGCGGACGACGGTCTTCCGGGCGTTGTCCCTGCGGGGGCCTGCGGAGGAGGCCGCCGCGCCGGATGACGCTGTGTCCCCGGACGCCGAGGCCGACGGGGCCCCGGCGCTGCCGTCGGAGCCGGCCGACACGACCGAGGGTGACGCGCCCCGTGGTGCTGCGGCCCGGAGCGGCGCGGGCACTGGGGCTGCCGATGGCGGCGAGGCGTCGGCCCGGACGCCGTCCGAAGACGGCGACGGCGTGAACTCGGCCTCGGGCTCCGAGGAGGACGACGCGGCCGCGTCTTCGGGTGCGTCCCGTCCGGACGCCGCAGGCGACGACTCCGACGACAGTGACAGCCCCAAGGCCTCCGAGCCGCCGCTGAGCGAGCGGACGGCGGTCTTCCGGACACTGCCCGCGCGCGGTGCGTCCGACGCGGCCCCGGAGGCGGCCAAGAGCGACGGCGACGGCCGGCCCGGCGGCAACGGGAACGACGCGCGTCTGCGCGCGGCGGTGGCGGCGTGGGTGAGCAAGACCGACGACGAGCCCTCCGCCGACGCCCCGTCACCGGCGGAGAAAGCTTCCGCTGAAGCAGCGGACGGCGACGGCTCCGCCGACTCCTCCGCACCTGCGAACGAGGACGCGAAGTCCGATCAGAGCGCCAAGCCGAACGCGGAGGCGGGTGCGGGCCGCGCCGAACGGCCTCCCGTCGACCAGCCCACCACCGCGATCAAGGCGCTGCGCCGCCCTGTCGTCGACCAGCCCACGACCGCGCTCAAGCTGCCGCCGCTGCCCAAGCCGGCCGCCTCCGAGCCGGCGGCCGAGTCCACGCAGGAGCAGGCGGCCGGGGCCGGGCGTTCCAGCACCTTCGTGCCCCTGCGGCGCGACGACGCGCACGCCGCCGCCTACAAGCCGCAGGCCGCGGCCGCGCCCCTGCCTCCCGCCTCGCTCACCGAGGCCGAGCGGACCAAGCAGCAGCCCATGCCGCCGCTGCCCCCGCTCGACCTGCTCGCCGAGCTGACGAACACCCCTCCGCCGCCGGAGACCCCGGTCCGTACCGTCGTGCGACGCATCAAGATCTGGACCCCGCTGGTCCTGCTTCTGCTGATCGTTTTTGCGGTCGTGCAGATGTTCCGTCCGCTCCCGGCTCCGGAGCTCGCGCTCACCGCCGACGCGGAGGTCGCCTTCGAGGGCGGCAGGCCCGCGCTCCCGTGGCCTGGCGAGGGCCAGGGACAGATCGCGGTGTCGGGGCTGGGAGTCGTCGGCGAGTTCGGCGAGGAGAAGCCCGTTCCGATCGCCAGTGTCACCAAGACGATGACGGCGTACATCATCATGCGCGACCACCCCTTCAAGCGGGGCGAGGACGGCGCATCCATCCCCGTCGACGCGCTGGCCGAGAAGGAGGGCGGTTACGACAGGACCAACGACGAGTCGACCCTCAACACGATCAAGGAGGGCGACACGATCTCCGAACGCGACGCCCTCAGCGCGGTCATGATCCCGTCCGCCAACAACGTCGCCCGGCTGCTCGCCCGCTGGGACGCCGGTTCCGAGGAGGCGTTCGTCAAGAAGATGAACGACACCGCCAAGGAACTCGGCATGACGAACACGACGTACACCGACCCCTCGGGTCTCGACGCCAGCACCGTCTCCACGGCGGCCGACCAGGTGAAACTGGGTCAGGCCCTGATGAAGAACAAGGTCATGGTGGACATCACCCGTCAGCAGGAGTGGTACGACCCGTCCGGCAAGCGGCACAGCAACTACAACACGCTGATGCCGCGCAACGGCGCGATCGGCATCAAGACCGGATCGACCACCAAGGCCGGCGGCAACCTGCTGTTCGCGGCGTACAAGGACATCGGCGGCACGACGCAGACGATCGTCGGCGCGGTACTCGGCCAGAACAAGCCGTCCATCCTCGAGACGGTCAACCGCGTCAGCGAGGAGGTGCTGGTCGCCACCCGCGAGGCGCTGCAGGCGAAGACCGTCATCAAGAAGGGCGATGTCGTCGGCCACGTCGACGACGGCCTCGGCGGCCACACCCCGGTCGTGGCCACGAAGGACTTGACGGTCGTCGGGTGGTCGGGCCTGAAGGTCGAACTCGGCATGACGGACGGCGGCAAGAAGCTGCCGCACACGGCGACGGCGGGCACGGTCGTCGGCAGCCTCACCGCCGGTTCGGGCGCGGGCACCATCAGCGTGCCCGTCGCACTCCAGCAGGACCTGCTGGAACCGGGCTTCGGCGCGAAGCTGACCCGTATCGGCTGAGGGCCCGAGGGCCATCGGCAGCACGTGGGCGTCCCGGGCGACCGGGACGCCCACGTGTTAGCGTCCCGGGCAACTGAGGGCGCGGGGACGGCGTCCTCTCCGTACGAACGGCACGCGACGGAGCCCGGCAGCCCGGGGGACGACGGCACACAGGGACAAGACAGAGGGACGGAACGGGGAGAGCCGCAGTGACCACCGCTGAGCCGACACGGGCGGACGGCAGCAGCACGTGCGTGCCCGACGGCGGCGGCCCGGACCCGGACAGGCGTCGCGGGCCGCGAATACAGTCCACCCGACCGGCCCTGCCCAACGAGCCCGCGCACGTCGACAACGCCCCGGGCGCCGACGACGCTCCAGACGTCGACGAGGCCCCAGAGGTCCACGGAGCCCCAGAGGTCCACGAGGCCGACGCAGCCCCGCGCGTACACGAAGCCCCTGACGACGGGCCCGGCGACCGGCCCCCGGCGTCCCGTTCCCGCCACCTCGCCGCCCGCCTCGCACATCATCCCGTCGCCCTCGCCACGGCGTCGGCCGCCTTCGTGCACCTGCTCTGGTTCTTCTTCGTCGCCAACAGCGGCGGCGACATCGCGGCCCAGGACGCCTGGGCGGAGTTCGTCGGCCGGCACCCCGACTCCGCGTACAACCTCGCCTGGTACGGCGGGATGCACCCCGTCTCGTACAGCGTGGTCTCGCCCTACCTGATGTCCGTACTCGGCGTACGCACGACGATGATCCTCGCGGGGACGGTCTCCTCCGCCCTGACGGCCCTGATGCTCGTGCGCGTGCGGGCCGTCCGGAACCCGGCCGCCTGCGCGCTCGCGGGCGTGTTCGCGTTTCTGTGCAACGCGCTGTCGGGGCGGGTCACCTTCGGGCTCGGCATGATGTTCGCGCTCGGCGCGGTCGGCGCGGTCTTCTGCTGGCCGCACCGCTGGCGCCACAACCGCTGGGCGAAGGCGGCCGTCGCGTTCCCGCTCGCCGGGCTCGCCACCGCGGCCAGCCCGGTAGCCGGCCTCTTCCTCGGCGTCGTGGCCGCCGCCCTGTTCCTGGGCGGCCGCCGCCCGGGCGCGTACGCGGTCGGCCTCGCGCCGGTCGTCGTCGTGGCGCTCTCCGCCTGGCTGTTCCCGTTCTCCGGCACGCAGCCGATGTCGCTCCCGTCGACGTCGCTGCCCTTCGCCTTCGGCGTCCTCGTCTTCGTCCTCGTGCCGAAGGAGTGGCGTACGGTCCGCACGGGCGCGGCGGTGTACGCGCTCGGCACGGTGCTGACGTGGCTGATCGACTCGCAGATCGGGTCGAACGTGTCCCGGCTGCCGATGCTGTTCGCGGGTGTGGTGCTGCTCGCGGCGCTGCCGTACGCGGCACCGCGCTCGCGCAAGTGGTACGCCGTCCTGCTCGCCTTCGTGGGCCTGAACGCCTGGATCGGGTTCAAGGGTGTCGACGACATCGTCCGCACCGCGCCCACCGCGTCGTGGAACCGCGAGCTCGCGCCACTCATCGACCGGCTGCAGAAGGTGGGCGCGGAGCGCGGCCGGGTGGAGGTGGTCCCGGCGAGCAGCCACCGCGAGGCGTCCGCGCTCGCCCCGTACGTCAACCTCGCACGCGGCTGGAACCGCCAGGCGGACATGAAGCGCAATCCGCTCTTCTACGACGAGGAGAACGTCCTCACCTCCGCCACGTACCGCGCCTGGCTGGACCGTTGGGCCGTGCACTACGTCGTCCTGCCGAAGGGACGCCCGGACTCCAGCGGTGCGGTGCGCGAGGCCGAGCTGGTCAGCGAGGGGCAGCCGTATCTGACGCGGGTGTGGGGCGACGCGAACTGGCAGCTGTTCGCGGTGAAGGACCCGATGCCGATCGCCGACCCGCCGGCGACGGTCGAGCACGCGGGGGCGGGGGAGCTGACGATCCGTGTGCGGTCGGCGGGCCGTGTGCTGATCCGCGTCCCGTACTCGCCGTGGCTCGGCCTCGTCGACGAGGAGGGCAGGAGCGTGCCGGGGCCGCAGGAGACGGAGGCGTCGAAGCTGCGGTCGCAGGGGCCGCGGAGTTTCGAGAACCGGCACGGATGCCTGCTGCAGGCGGAGGAGGACCCGCAGGGCGACGAGTGGACGGAACTGCTCGCACCTCGCCCGGGCGTCTACCGGCTCGCGGCGCCCTATCAACTCCCGCGCGGTACGCCGTGCCCCGAGGAATTCCGGTAGGCCCGCAGTCTTACTCGCGTTAACACTTATGCGCCCGGTCGCACTGATGCATAGTGGACGCGTTTTGACATACCGATCAGTCGGCCTACGGGGTTTCGGTGCGACATGGCGTGCGAACGGTGCGGCGACGACGGCGCGGGAACGTGGGCGGCGAGGTCGCCCGGAGCGGCACGGCGGCTGATGACGGGTGTGGTCGCCCTGACGGCACTGGCCCTGGCCCTCACGGCGTGCGGCCCCTTCGGGGGTGAGACGGAGCCGGCCGGCGCGCAGGCGTCGGGCCCGGACGAGAACCTCGACGAACTCGGCGGCGCCCCGCAGCGGATCGAGCCGTCCGACGTGCCGAGTCCCGCGCCCTCGCCGTCCCGGTCCCTGGGCCGCCCGAAGCCGAAGCCGCCCCAGAAGCCGCAGCCTTCGCGCTCCGACAAGGGCCCCTCCTACACGGCCTGGGCCGGGCCCGGCTGCACGGGTGGCGGGCGCTACGAGGAGGAGGGGCGCTACAGCGACGGCGACGACGGCTGGTACACCGTGCGCTCGGGCGGCCACCGCGGCGACGGCTGCGACGGCAGCTTCACGGCCCTGCCCATGTCCGGCTCACCGGTCAAGGACCGCGGGAACAGCGCTACATGGTCCTGGTACGTGGGCAGCGGCTACACGAGCTGCTCGGTGGCCGTCGTCGTCCCCGAGAGCGACCGCGCTCGGGACGTGGCGGGCCGGCCGTCCACGTACCTCGTCCTGAAGGATCCCGGCGATCCGGGCAGCGCGGTCAAGACGTTCGAGATCGACCAGACGTCGCTGCGCGGCAGGGGCCTGGTCATCGAGAGGGTCCCGGTGCACGACCAGCGGCTGACGGTGCGACTCGTCGACCGCGGGCAGGACTGGGGCGGCGACGGCCGCGACGGAGCGCACCACGCGGCGGCCCAGATGCGCGCGGAGTGCCGCGCCTGAGGATGACGTCCGCCGCCCGCGCGGCGCGCCCTGTTGCTCCGGGCGCGACGAGTTGCTGCCCTGGCCGCACTCGTGCGGGGAGAGGGACAGGATGAGCGACGACCAGAAGCCGATGGCGCAGGTGCAGGCGTCCGCCCGCGGATGGCACTCGATCCAGCTGGCCGTGCTGGGCTTCGTCGGGATCTGCGGCGTCCTCAAGGGCGGCAACGGCTCGCAGGCGCCCCGGGGCGTCGAGATCGTGGCGGGCGTCCTGATCCTCGTGGGGCTCGCCGTGGCCTGCTGGGCGACGTATCTGGTCGGCCGCGTCGCCTGGCCGCTCTCGCCGCCGGACGCGGGGAGCGGCGCGAGCCGACGCCTGAGGACCGGGCTGACCCTGACGTTCGTCGCCGTCGTCCTGGTCTCCACGGCCGCCACGGCGTCGTGGTGGCCGACCCCGGAGGACGCGTCGGCGTCCGGCGGCTTCGTCCGGGTCGGCACGTCGGCGGGCACGCTCTGCGGGACCCTGATGGAAGGCGGGGACGGCGGCACCGTCCGCCTCCTGACGGAGGGCCGGCACATCGACATCCCACTGAGCGGGATCTCGACCCTGGATCCTGCGGAGTCCTGCCCGTAGAGCTTGCGCCGAGCGCGGGCCGCCGGACTGGCCGGCGAGGAGGACAAACGCTCGACTCATGACGCGCAGGGTGAGAAGCAGATAGTGCTAATTATGAAACGTTCTCGCGGCGCTTCCCCGCGCCAGGGTCACCCATTCGCCACGCATCTGGAGGAGAGGGAGCGCCGTTAGTCGGGATATGACGAAAGCAGGGTTCCACGGCTTGCCCCGACGCGACGCGAGGAAGGATGATCTGCCCGCGACCCGTGATGCGACAGCGGGAAAATATACTTACACGTTTGGCGTGGCGCAGTCGGCGCTCGATGCGCGTGGCACCTTGCACGGGGACGGCGCGCGGGTCCAACCCCAGGCCACCGATTCACTGCTCCGTGATTTCCTCGCACTGCTGGAGGCGGCCCAGGAGGAACTCAACCAGCGATGGAACGGGCCGGGAAACTCTGGTTGCCACGCGGACCGCGCGTGACGGGAGCGGATTTTCCATGAATCACGACTACGCGGATCCGTCCTTTGTGCGGCATGAATGGTATCCGGACTCGTACACCTATGGGACGGGTACGGGCTGGCACGGCGGTTCTGTCGATGCCCTGGACTCAGGGACTGCCTGGGTCCCCCCGGACTCGCGCTGGGACCCCGTTGAGGAACTCGCCTATCTCCTGCAGGAGGCTGTTCCGGCAGAGCCGGCGGCCACGGTGCCGCCACCTCGCAGCGATGCGTCACCCGGCGTCGACTTCACCGACCCGATGGAGAACCTGACACGGATCACCGCTCAATTGCCGCGCATCCCACGTTCTTCTCCCGGGCACCGGAAGATTCGAGTCCGGAAATCCCGGCTGAAATGGTTGCAGACCGGCGGCTTCCTCATCGTCGCCTTCGTCGCCGCCATTGTGGCGATGGTCAGCGTATTCGGTGGTATGGCGGCCTACGGGCCGTTGCAGAGCATCATGTCCGACACGAAGAGCGGGACGATTCCCTGGTGGCCTCTTCTCGTGTACGGCCCCTGGTTGGCAGCCTCTCTCTCCATCCTGCGAACTGCTTTGCACCGGCGCCGAGCTGTGCACTCATGGCTCATCGTTCTGCTGTTCTCCGTGGTCGCGGTCCTGCTGTGCCTGGCGCAGGCCGAGAGGACCTTGACGGGGATCGCCGGAGCCGTCCTGCCACCCGTCGCGTGCCTGGCTTGCTTCCATCAACTCGTCCGCCAAATCACCTTGACCCGGCCACCACGCCAGACCACGCCCCGCCATCGTCAGTAGGGTCACCTGGCCGCAGAGCCGTCGCGGTCGAGCACGAGTTCAAGCGGACGGCGTGACCGAGGACCAGACGCCGAACCACTGCTCGGCGCCGTACTCCTCGAACTGCTCCACCTCGGTGAACCCCAGCTTCGCCGCGAGGCGCATCGCGCGGTCGTTGGCGTTCTGGGTGCAGAGGACCACCGGCTCGCCGGGAAGCGCGTCGGCGAACCAGTCGAGCGCTGCTGCGCACGCCTCGGCGGCGTACCCGTGTCCCCACGCCTTCGGCAGGAACATGTAGCCGAGTTCGGCCTCGCCGCCGTCCGGACGGACATGACCCGGACGTTCTGCGTCGCGCCGGTCGAGCGTGATCGTGCCGATCATTGCTCCGCCGAGGTCGATCACGAAAAGGCCAGGACGCCGCCCGGGGACCTCAGGCATGGCGCGTTCGAGCTCATCACGCGGTCGAGGGCCACCGAGGTAGGTGCCCACCTCTGCCGAGGCGAACAGCTCGATGAACGCCGCACGGTCCCGGGCCTCGGACTCGCGGAGTACGAGCCGCTCGGTCCTGATCGGGGCAGGAGGCCAGGCGACGGGTCCGAGCTCAGTCATGGCGAGCAACCTATCGCACGCCCGCCGAGCAAGACGCGGTGTGAAGGGGCTTCAACCGGCGGTGGTGCTCGCTGTGAGAACACGGATGGCTTCGCGCGTGTTGTCCGCGGCGAAGCGGACTTCTCGCACGTCCTGCGTCGGCTTGCCGGCTTGGGCGCCACCGGGTACGGCTCGCGCAGCGTGACGCTGAGGGTGGTGGAGTCGCCGATCGGCATCGCCAGTACTCCATCGGCGATCTGGACCGCCCTCCGGTAGCCGCTGTGCCGAACCGTACGCACCGACTCCACGAGTTCGAGTGGAATGGCGATCTGGGTGAAGTGGGCGAAGCGCAGCACCACTTTGCCGTCGCCAACGGTGTGGGGGCGAACGGAGAGCGCTGCGATGAACCCGAGGATCCATACCGTTCCGTACACGGAGAGGACCAGCAGAATGATGCGTACGACCGGCCAGGGGATCAGGAATTCGACAGCCAGGATCTCCAGCGGTACGAGAAAGACCATGGCCCACATGATTCGCTTGATTTCGGAGCCGTAGGTCAGGATCTCGTGGCCCTCTGGCGCGTCAGGCTTACGACGGATTTAGCGCCAAAGAGCCCGGAAGAGTCCGAACTCCACCCTCATCGCCCTAGCGACGGGCGCGGGCAGGACTGCGGACAGGGCCTGGTTGAGGGCCTCCTGTCCGTCGGCTCCCTGACTCCGAGAGGTCTTGAATGCCCGTCTGGCGAGCGTGATTTCGGTGATGACGATCCCGGCGAGAAGGACTTCGAGGAGCAGTCCCACCGCCACAGCCTCGCCAAGGCTGAACACGCCGGTCCAGACGAGACAGACCTGAGCGAGGACAACAGTCGGTGCCGCCCATCGGGCAGCCGTCGCCAGGTGTTTTCGCAACGCCAATCACCTTTCGCTGCAAGGCCGTTCGATGCCCCCGCCATCGTCCCAGCTCTTTCTCCGCCGCAAAGCGAGGAGATTCCTCAGGTGGCCGTATCCGATCGTGCGTGGCGGGCGGTGGAGAACGGTGCGCCGCGTACGCCGCCGTCACCGCTTCCCCGGTCCTGTTCCACGACGACCCAGCTCTCGCCGGTCAGCTGCTGTTCGAAGAACGCGTCCGGCAGAGGCCGTATGCCTTGCGACCCCAACCGGTTCCCCAGCTGTTGCGGACTGGAAGGCGCCCGGTCCGGTGCCGCGGTCATAGGTGCTTCGGCGCGCGGCGGGACGGAGGATGAGGACCATGGAGAACGAATCCGCCGCGGTGGCCCGCGCTGCACTACGAGGAGCCGAGGCCGGTGCCTACTGGTTGTCGTAAGCACTTCATTGGGGGTCACCGCACCGACCAGAAGTGGTTCCACGGTGTACGAAGTCGATCTGGCTCCACCGCTGTCGGAGAGATCGGCAAGGCGGTGGGGAGACGCCGATAGGGTGGCCTGTCGTGGACGCGGGGGCAGGAAACGAGATGGTTGCGGTCCCGTCGGGACAGGTGACGCTGTCGGACCGGCGGACGCAGAGCAGGTGGCCGGTCGAGGTCGCGCCGTTTCAGATGTCGGCGTTCCCGGTCACGCAGTCCTGGTATGCACGAGTCACGGGCCGACGGCCGAGCAGCGCCCAAGGCGAGCGGCTCCCGGTTGAGGGTGTTTCGTGGTGGGACGCGGTCCGGTTCTGCAACGCCGTGTCCCGACGTGAGGGGCTGACGCCTGCGTATCACCTGTGCGTCGACGCCGAGACGGCCGAATGGGACACCTCCGCAGACGGGTACCGGCTGCCGACCGAGGCCGAATGGGAGCACGCCTGCCGTGCGGGCACTACTGGCCCGCGGTACGGCCGGCTCGACGAGATCGCCTGGTACCAGGGCAATTCCGATGGGCGGATCCACTCCGTCGGCGGCAAGCAGCCCAACGCATGGGGCCTGTACGACATGCTGGGCAATGTGTGGGACTGGTGCTGGGACGTCTACGACGCCGAGGTGTACGGGGCTTACCGGGTGCTCCGTGGTGGTGGATGGGCCGACGAGCACTGGAGCTGCCGGGCGTCGGTGCGGCGGCGCAGTCACCCGACCTTCCGGATCGACGACGTGGGATTTCGCATCGTGCGCTCCACACCACTGCCTCGGCCGTAAAACAGCGTCGCCTGACGCCGAAAGGAAACAACAGGCAAGCTGCCGTACAACACTGAGTCCAGATCAGGGGTCGAAGACGTCGGTGCGCACCGAGGTGCGTACCGACCGGCTTTGTTCCAGAGGGCCTTCAGCCGCGGGGCGCAAAGCCCTCGTTCCAGAACGTTCATCGCATCGGGCGTACAACAGTCCCGTCTTCTCATAGGTCTTGGGGGCGTGGTGTTCTCTGCCGCACCCGCACGTGCGTCCTCTACGTGCTCCGCCGATGGGCAGCACTCACGCACCGCTGGATCAGCCGCACTGGCGACCCACCGTGCCTGCACCGACTTTCGATCCTGCGCTGCTGAGAGCTGCACCAGCGTGACGCCGCACCACTGGTGTCGGCGTGGCTGCTGCCTGCTCTCACACACCAAGATCTGAAAGGCCATACCCGCATGACCACCGTTCTCGAGCCCGAGCGCCACCAGACTCCCGCCTCGAAACATCGCCGCCCCACCTTCGACAAGAAGTCACTCCCGGCTCGCTACAGCGGCCAGATGCTCTACTTCTTGGGCGCCGCACTCATTGCCGGCGCCGTCGTCCACTACCCGATCAATCCGTCGCTGTACGCGATCATCTGCGTCGTCGGCGCCTTCGTGTTCCTCCTCGGCACCATCCTCAACGAGTTCGTGCTGGCCGACGAGCGTCCGGTGCTGAGACAGGCAGTCTCGCTGGTCGCGTTCTCCCTGCTGCTGTCCTTCGGTGTCGGCCTGGTCGGCGGCGGCATCCAGCACTTCGAGCAGTTCCCCGAGCGCAGCGCCTGGATGACCCCCGTCGGCCTGCTCATGTCGTACGTCGCGTTCGTCGCCAAGGACTCCAAGGGCCGCTGGCGGCACCTCGTCACCCCGTTCGCGGCCGGCGTCGTCGTCCTCGCGGCCCTCGCCTGGCTGGGCATGACCGCCCTCGCCGGCACCATCAGCTCCGATGGCCACAGCCACGACCACGGCTCCACGACCCAGACCCCCGCAGAGCCGGAGCAGGCTCCCGTTGAGCAGGACCACCCGGCCGAGGCACCCGCCGAGCCGGCAGAGGATGGCCATACGTCCCATAGCCACTGAACCCGGTCCGGCACCTCGTAGCCGTTCTCGCGGGCCCACGCGTGGACCAAGCTGGGCTCGTAGTCCCGCTCATGGCGCTTGCGCTTGCTGTCGGCGGGCTCGGGATGCGGCGTGCTCTTCCGGGCGCGCAACTCGGCGAGGCGTTCCTCCAGCCGGTTCTCCTCGCTGGTGATCTTCCCAGCTCGCCGCGGCGGGTGCGGCCCTTGACCAAGGACATGGCCTGGTCGGCTGCCTGGCGACCGCCCGGGGTGGCGGCTTCTTCCGTGGCGCGGGCCACGCGGAGACCAAGGCTTCCCGGACAGTGCGCCGATGCATGCCGTACTTGCGCGCGAGAGCGCGTACCGCTGGACAGTCTCATCGCAACCACTCTCCGTGGGCCTGGAACCCTGCCTCTAGGAAGGTCAAGCCGCACGGGGTCACGTCGCCAGACGCGGGGTCAGCTGCCCTGGGTTGGGGTGGACTCGATGATGTGGCAGATCACACCGGGCTCTCCGCGGTCCGCCGCCTGGTCGGCGCGGTCGCGCGCCCTCTGCAAGGTCTCGCGCAGGGCCTGCAGGTCGGCGATGCGCTGGTCGATCTCGGCCAGGTGCTCATCCAGCAGGCCGGTGACCAGCTCACACGGCTGCTGACCCCGGCGTTGCAGGTCGAGGATGCGCTTGATCTCCTTCAGGCTCAGGCCGAGGGCCTGGGCCTGGCGGATGAAGTGCAGTACGGGCAGCGCGTCGCTTGTGTAGGTGCG
This sequence comes from Streptomyces sp. 5K101, assembly GCF_046506645.1. Classification (NCBI taxonomy): domain Bacteria; kingdom Bacillati; phylum Actinomycetota; class Actinomycetes; order Kitasatosporales; family Streptomycetaceae; genus Streptomyces; species Streptomyces sp. 5K101. The sequence continues at coordinate 343,741 of NZ_JBKFFO010000006.1, forward strand.
GTATCCGGCGGGGGTGCGGTCGGGCGGGTCGATGAGCCCTGCGGTCTCATACAGGCGTACGGCCTTGGGGCTGAGTCCGCTCTGTGCGGCGATGCGGCCGACGGTGAGCATGCCGGTCTCCGTTCGTTGGTGCGTGTCTCCAGTGTCGCCTTGACCTTGCCCTAAGGGCAAGGTTCTACGGTGCCGAGCATGACGACGGATCAAGGGGACGACTGTCCGCCGATGGCGGTGGAGCCGTTGAGCGCCGCCTGCGCGGCCGTGGTGGAGCAAGGCGAGCACGCCTGCTTCGGGATCAGCCCGTTCAACAGCTACTTCTCCGCCGACCGTATTCGCGAGCTGGCGGCGTGGGGGCTGACCCGCTTCGAGCGGGTGGACTTCTTCGTGCCGGACGCGCCGAGTGCCTTCACCTTCGAGGCGTTGGGATACGCGCCGGAGAAGGCCGCGTGGAAGGCGCGCAGGCAGGGCCAGTACACCCGTAACAAAATCACCACGGCGCTGCGGTCGCTCGGGGTGGCCGATCCCGGGGCGCGGGTGCTGGGCTGGCCCGAGCTGGAGGGCAACGCGGCCTTCGCCCGGCTCCACGAGCAAGGGCTGAAGCGGTACGCCGAGGACCCGGGCTTCCGGGACGCATGCCGGGAGGCCTCCGGCCGGGTGCTGGCCGGGAAGCTGCCGCCCGGGCAGCGGCCGGACGAGGAGCAGGTCGAGCGGGCGGTGCGCTATTTTCTGGCCGAGCTGCCGTTGTTCCTGGACACTCCGTCCATCGTCGGCGCCGGGATATCAGTCTTCTGCTACCACCAGCCGCCCGAGGTGCTGCGACGCCTGTACGCAGGTGAGCTGGGCTGGCGGCCGGCCGCCGGGCAGGGCTTCGCCGTGGTCACGCCGGCAGGCCGAGAATGGATCGGGAAGGAACCACCACGATGACCACGACGACCGATACCGGCACCGGCAGCCCCATAGAGCTGGCGATCACCGGGATGACCTGCGCCTCCTGCGTGGCGCGGGTCGAGCGGAAGCTGGGCAAGCTCCCCGGCGTGAGCGCGACGGTGAACCTGGCGACCGCGACCGCGCACGTCACCCGCGAGGACCCGGCGGTCGAGGTGGCGGAGCTGATCGCCGCGGTCGAGGCCATCGGATATGGCGCCGAGGTGTCCGGGGTCCGCGTGCCGGAGGCAGAGGAGGCTGAGGCCGTCGATGCCGAGCAGGCGCATGTCGCCGGGCTGCGGCGCCGCCTGATCGTCTCGGCGCTGCTCGGACTGCCCGTGGTCGTCATTTCGATGATCTCCGCGTTGCACTTCGCCGGGTGGGAGTGGGTCGCGCTGGCGCTGGCCACGCCGGTGGTGGCGTGGGGCGCGTGGCCGTTCCACCGAGCGGCGGCGGTGAACCTGCGGCACGGCTCGGCGACCATGGACACCCTGGTCTCTCTGGGCGTGCTGGCGGCATATGTGTGGAGTGCGGTGGCCCTGGCCGTGGGCGAGAGGCACCTGTACCTGGAGGTCGCCGTCGTACTGACGGCGTTCCTGCTGGCCGGGCGGTTCTTCGAGGCCCGCGCCAAGCGGCGGGCCGGTGAGGCGATCCGGGCGCTGATGGACCTGGGCGCCAAGGACGTCGCCGTGCTGCGCGATGGAGCCGAAGTACGCATTCCCGTCGAGGTGTTGATGGTCGGGGATCTGTTCGTGGTGCGGCCCGGGGAGAAGATCGCCACGGACGGGGAGGTCGTCGAGGGCGCCTCGGCGGTGGACGAGTCGCTGCTGACCGGGGAGAGCGTGCCGGTGGAGGTCGAGTCCGGCTGGCCGGTCACCGGCGCCACCGTCAACAGCCACGGCCGACTCCTCGTCCGCGCGACCCGGGTCGGGGAGGACACCAAGCTGGCGCAGATCGCCGCACTGGTGGAGCGGGCGCAGACCGGCAAGGCCGCGGTACAGCGGTTGGCGGACCGTATCTCGGCGGTCTTCGTCCCGGTCGTCATCGCCCTCGCCGCAGCCACGTTCAGCGTGTGGATGCTCACCGGCGCTGCGGCGGCGACCGCGCTCACCGCGGCCATCGCCGTGGTGATCATCGCCTGCCCATGCGCGCTCGGCCTGGCCACACCGACCGCGCTGATGGTCGGCACCGGACGCGGGGCCCAGCTCGGGCTCCTGATCCGCGGCCCGGAGGTCCTGGAGTCGACCCGGCGGATCGACACCGTCGTACTCGACAAGACCGGCACGGTCACCGAGGGCAAGATGCGCCTGGTCGACGTCATACCGGCCGACGGTGCGGACGAGGGCGATGTGCTGCGGCTGGCCGGCGGGCTGGAGGATGCCAGCGAGCACCCGATCGCCGCTGCCATCGCCACCACGGCTCGGGAGCGGCTGGGCGTGCTGCCTGCGGTGACCGGCTTCGCCAATACTCAGGGGAGGGGTGTGACCGGGCAGGTCGAGGGCCGTACGGTCCGCGCGGGGCGGGCGGCGTGGCTGGAGGAGCAGGAGGGGCTGTCGCTGCCGGAGGAGCTGCGGCGCGCGCAGAAGGAGGCCGAGGCGGAGGGCCGTACGGTCGTCTTCGCCGCCTGGGACGGGCAGGTGCGCGGCGCAATGGTGGTCGCCGACACCGTCAAGGCGACCAGCGCCGAGGCGGTGGCCGACCTCAAGCGGCTCGGGCTCACCCCCGTCTTGTTGACCGGCGACAACCAGGCTGCGGCCCGCGCGGTGGCGGCCGAGGTCGGCATCGACAAGGTGATCGCCGAGGTCCATCCCGAGGACAAGGTCGCTGAGGTCGAACGTCTCCAGCAGCAGGGCCGGGTGGTGGCGATGGTCGGCGACGGCGTCAACGACGCAGCCGCGCTCGCCCAGGCCGACCTGGGCCTGGCCATGGGCACCGGCACCGACGCGGCGATCGCCGCCTCTGATCTGACCCTGGTACGCGGGGACTTGCGGGCGGCGGCGGACGCGATCCGACTGGCCCGGCGCACCCTTCGTACGATCAAGGCGAACCTGTTCTGGGCCTTCGCCTACAACGTCGCCGCGCTGCCCCTGGCCGCGCTCGGCATGCTCAACCCGATGATCGCCGGTGGCGCGATGGCCTTCTCCTCGGTCTTCGTGGTCTCCAACAGCCTGCGGCTGCGCCGCTTCCAGCCGCTCCGCTGACCAGGCAGAAGGGCGGCTTGCCCGCCCCACCCGCGCTTCACCCGTCGACGGACTCAGCGGCGGGCTTGCGGGCGGCCAGGCGTTCGACGATGCCGAGCTTCAACCGGTCCCGCTGCTCGACCTCCAGGCCCCCCGCCTGTACGTGCTGAAGCGGTCGCCGCAGCACGTGCTCGCCGCCCAGCGGAACACTGACCAGTTCGATGAGTCGCTGGAACGCGCGGACGGGCCAGGCGGTGCTGGGGACGTGGTCCAGCAGGAGGAGTCGGCCGCCGGGCTTGAGCACGCGGATCATTTCGGCGATGGCGCGCTGGTCGTCGGGGATGGCGCACAGGGACAGGGTGCACACCACGGTGTCGAAGGAGGCGTCGGCGAAGGGCATGTCCTGGGCGTCGCCTTCGCGCAGGTCTGCGGTCCGCCCGAGCTCGTCGGCGCGGTGACGGGCCCGAGCCAGCATCTCCGGGCTCCACTCGATACCAGTCAGCTGGATGTCCGGAGGGTAAAAATGGAGGTTCAGGCCGGTGCCGATAGCGACTTCCAGGACGTCGCCGCCGGCCTGGGAGCAGATCCAGGTGCGGCTCTCGCCGAACAGAGTGCGGTCGAAGAACCGCATCTGCCGGTCGTAGCTGCGGGCGTGCTTGTCCCAGTAGCGGCGCAGCCGCTCGCTGTCTTTCGGTTCGGGCACATGGGTCATCCTCTACGCCGCAGGCCTGCCCCGCACTTCGCGATCGGCAGGCGGGTGGGCCCGGCCGGGGTCACTGCCCGGCCGGGCCACGTCGGCGGTGCTCATGGCCGCGCCGCTGGGCGTTTCGTCAGTCGGCGGGCCGAGCCGTGTACTCCCCGGCCTGCTCCACCGCGGCGATGAGCGCGGCGATCTCCACGGCCGTGCCCTCCTCCAGACGGACAGTGGTGCGTCCAGTCTTCGCGTTGGTGCTGGATGAGCGGACGCCGGCGATATCCTCCAGCTCGTCGTCGATGAGCAGGCCGCAACTTGAGCAGTGCATGCCCTCGACGAGGAGCACCACCTGCGGACCGGCCTCGGAGCCCGGGTCTTTCTTGCGGTCGAAGAGCTTCACTTGGTGTCTCCCTGGAAGGTGATGGCGCCGGTCTGCATGCCCATGGCACAGGAGAAGCGCAGGGTGCCGGGCTTACGGGTACCCAGGTCGACCTTGGTGTCGCCGTTGCGCTTGACGATCTCCTGGACCCCCAGTTCGGGGATGGTGAAGGCGCGAGCGCAGCCGCCGGAGTCCTTGCCGTGCAGCACCAGCGTCGTCGGGACGCCGGCCTTCGCGGTGAACTGCGTGGGGACGTAGAAGTCCGTCACCGTCAGCGTGATGACCTGCTTGCCGGAGGCGTCGATGCGCACCGGTGCGCCTGGCACTGACGTCTGTCCGCCTCCGGAACCGGTCTCCGACTCGCCCTGAGAGCCGCCCTCGACGGTGAACGGTTCACTCGCCGCGGCCGACTTGCCCGGAGCCGTAAAGGTGACCCACCCCCCGGCTTGCAGCGCGGAGGCCATGGTCCACACGGCGATCGCCAGCACCACCACACCGGTGAGCGCGGCCAGCTGGCCGGACAGCGCCCGGCTCGTACGGCGGAAGAGGTAGCCGAGCGCGGTGAACAGCGGTGCGGTGCCGATGACGAACCCGGCCATCACTGCGGCCCCCGCCACCGCAGATCCGGAGGTGACCGCGACCAGCTCCATCGACAGCGTCACCCCGCAGGGCACCAGCACCGTGGCGAATCCGATCAAGGCGGGAGTGGCGACGGAGTCGGTCTTCGCGCTGCGTCGCATGAGCCGCCCGAAGGAGGCGGGAGGTCGCGGAACGAGCCGGCCCACGGCCTTGACCCCAAAGAGATCGAGCGCGAAGAGCACCATGAGCACCCCGGCGGCCAGCAGCAGCACGGCCTGCGTACGTGGGCTGGGCTGGAGCGCGGCGCCGAAGACGCCCAGCAGTGCGCCGAGAGTGGTGTGGGAAAGCAGCTTTCCGGCGAGGAACGCACCGATCGGGGCGAGGTTCTTGGCCGTGAGCTCCAGGGATGCGGCGGAGGCCCCGCGCCGGGCGGCCGCGCCCGCACCGCGCGGGGAAGGCGGTCGCTTCGCGGAGGGCCTGGAGGACTTTGAGGTGGAGGGAGCGGGGGCCGGGGCGGGGTCGCGGCGGGTGACCGCGCCGGCCAGCAGGCCCCCTTGAACGGCGGCGCAGGAGGCGCCGCCGGCGAGTAGACCGGTGCTCACACCGGTGATGAGCAAGGTGATGGACGACGGCATGCGTCGTTACTCCTGTTCGGATACGACGGCACGCGCCATGGGGAATGGCTTGTGGGCGTGCCGAGGCGGACGTGAGAGAAGTCGGCGTCCCGTGAGGCAAAGACTCATGGGCGGCGAACCGTCACGTCCGCGACACGCACAGACGGTGCAGATCAGGAGGGGGCAGCGCCGGAGGAGGCGCATTGGGCTGCGCGACCACGGCCGCGGGGGAGCAGGAGGCCATGGCCTGCGGCAGATCACTGAGCGCCGGTGCCGCTGGCCCGTCCTGGGCGAGGACGGCCTTCGGGGCGGCGCACTGCTGCTCGGCCATCGGACACTGCGCACTACGGTCAGGCGACTCGGCCATCGGCCCTGCGGCAAGCGGGGCGGCGCCGGCCAGCACCTGCCCGCGCGTATGCCCACCCGCCGGGGCGGGTGGCGTCATCTCCATCTGGCCCGGCATGGTCATCGTGGAACGGGCCAGCCCGGACAGGCAGAGCACGAGCGCGCACACCAAAAGCGCCCCGGACAACATCCGGAGCGCGTGCGGCACGCGTCGCGACATGCCCGCCATGCTAAGCCACCGCCGTCGAGCCTGAGTAAGAACGCGACCGCCGGTCCGGCGGCCGTCACGGCGTGCTCTTGCAGCCGTGGCCTCGGGGCTGACTGGTGCGTGCCGGTGTCCATGGGCGCGCGTCGCGCAGTACCCCGAACGTCACTCGCCGGTGGCGCTTACCCGGCTGGCGGCCAGCCGTGACGTCCGCCACACGCAGGGTGCCGTACTCGTGGCGATCAGGATCAGCTCTGGCCGACCCCGGAGAGTCGGCGCAGGTACTCCTCCTCGTCGATCTCGCCCGCGGCGTAGCGCCGTCGCAGGATGTCCTGCGGTGTATCGACGTGTGGTCGCTTGCTCACCGGATTCTGGGTCAGAGACCGGATCAGCCAGACCCATCCGACGATGACGAGCGTCAGGAGGACGAGTCCGAGCAGGCCCCAGAAGACCATCCAGGCACCCATCCCGCTCATCATGCCGTTCATCCAGCCGCACATGGTTGTCTCACCCCTTTCACGGTAGCGCCGGGGCCGGGTGCCAGGGTCTACTCGCCCTCCGGCCAGTCGTAGCTGCTGGGCACGTCGACCTTCTGGCCTGCCGGTCCGTACACGAGCGCGATCTCGTCGTGCTCCTTGAACTCGATCGCGGCAGGGTTACCCGTACTCCTTGCCGTTGACGTAGGTGCGGAACTCGTTGCCACTGCTGGCCTTCATCCCGCCGATGGAGTTCTGCGTCAGGGCGAGGTCCCATTCGGTCATGAATTGACCGAGGGAGAAGGTGGCCTTGACCGGGGACTCGATGTGGATCACGCCATTCGAGTCGTGGGTGTGCAGCGGGCTGATCTTCTGTGCCTTCTGGTCGACGCCGATGTTCGCCGGGACTGCGACCGGCTTGCCTCCCACCAGGACGTCCAGGTGGGCGTGGATATGCTCGACGTTGCCCTCCTCGCCCAGCATCGGCAGCCCGGCGGCCTTCACCCGCGCGGAAGGATCGCTCGGTGCGTCCCACGGCGGGTTCGTCGTACGGCCCGTCGCGGTCTTCATTGGGGCCGTGGGGATCCCGGCCTCCGCCGGACCTTGGGAAGGGGGCTCATCGCCGCCCGTCGAGACGACCGCGAGGATGATCCCGATGACGATCGCGACGACCACGACACTCGCAGCGAGGATGATCAGCAGGCGACGCCGCCGCTCGGCCCGCGCTGCCTGCTCACGCAACGCTGCAGCCCGGGCCCGACGGCCGTCCGCCCCCTCCTTGGCGGGCTTGCGAGCCATGCGACCGATCCTTCCTCTCCGGACAGGAGTCACCGCGCCGACAGGAAAAACGGAAAATTATGGAAGAAAGTCCCGTATCAACCCTAGGCGAGTAGGCCATCGCGGCCTTCGGCTCCCTTGACCTTGCCCATGGGTGAAGGTTTTACCGTCGACGGCGTAGGCACGAACCGAGAAGGAGGTCACCTCATGGCGTTCGTCGAAGGCGAGGTGTACCGCTGCCCGGACGCGGAGTGCGGCTGTGAGATCACCGTGACCAACGGCGCGGCGCCTGGTCATGGCGGGGGCCGCAACCCCACTGCTGCTGCGGGCTGTCCATGGAGAAGGTCCGCTGAGCCGAACCGAGCGGGGGGCGGGAGTCGGACTGCCACCGTGGCGTTCTCCCGTCCCGGCCATCGCCCCCGCCGTGCCGTCCGACCGCTGAGCAGAACCGGAGGAACCCTGAGATGGACCAGTTGCTGTACGTACTTCCCGCCCTCGCCTGCCCCGTCGGCATGGGGCTGATGATGTGGTTCATGATGCGCTCCCGGCGCTCCGATGCCGATCAGCCGCCGCATACCGCCCCCACCACCGAGCAGGAGCAGGAGCTCGCGCGGCTACGCAAGGAGGTCGAAGCCCTCCGCGAGGAGCAGGCCGCGAAGACCGGCCTCCACAAGGGCTCCCCGGCATGACCGGCACCTGGATTCCCCTCGCCGCGACCGCGCTCGCCGCAGCCCTCACGTACATGTGCTGCATCCGCCCGATGCGCAGCCACAACGGCTGCACAGCGGCGCCCGGGCGCACCAAGGAGAGCGTCGCCGAGGAGATCCGCCGCGCTCGCGAGGAACTGCTCCTGCTGCGCGAGCAGGCTCCCGGCAAGGCAGCCCCCGTTGCCGCTCCCGAACAGGGACCGGAGACCACCAGATCGTGACCCGTCGGCCCCATGCGCACCGCCTCGGCCTGGCGGCCCCGGCTTCACGCGGCAATGCGCAGCCGCACTCGACACCAGCACCATCACAAAGGACTCCGATGGCCCTCCGTCCCCGCTCCGCCGCAACTGCCGCCGCTCTACTCGCGGCCGTTCTGACCGCCTGCACAGGCGGTTCCGGTGACGGCACCACAGGCTCGGAGACTTCTCCTTCCGAGGGAACGGCCCTCAGTCATATCCATGGGCTCGGCGTCGACCCCGCGGACGGACGGCTGTACGTCGCCACGCACGAGGGCGTCATCGCCGTGGCGGACGACGGCTCCTCCCAGCGGGTCAGCGACACCGCCGACTACATGGGCTTCACCGTCGCCGGCCCCAAGACGTTCCTCGGCAGCGGTCACCCCGCCGAAGGCAGCGGCGACCACGCCAACCGCGGCCTGATCCAGAGCACCGACGCAGGCAAGACCTGGAAGACCCTCTCCCTCGGCGGCGAAGTCGACTTCCATGCCCTGGACTACGCCCACAACACCATCTACGGCTACGACAGCACCGGCGGCCTCCTGCGCGTCAGCAAGGACGGCAAAACCTGGGACAAGCGCGCCGAACTCGCCGCCCTCGACATCGCCGTCAGCCCCAACGACCCGGACATCGTGCTGGCCACCACTCAAAACGGCATCGCCAAGAGCACCAACGGCGGCAAGAGCTTCAGCCGCGGCGCCGGGCCGGTGATGGCCTACCTCTCGTGGACCAAGCCGGACGCGCTGTACGGCATCGACCCCACCGGTGCACTGCACCGCAGCACCGACGGCAGCGCCACCTGGAAGAAGACCGCCACCGTCCCCGGCGGGCAGCCCCAGGCCTTGACTGCCGTCGACGCCAACCGAGCCCTCATCGCAACCCAGGACGGCGTCTACGAATCCCGCGACGGCGGCAAGACCTTCACCCAACGCTTGTCGGTCACCCACACCACCGACGACTGACCATCGGCCCGACAAGAGGCAGCTCCTAGGGAGTTGAGCCAGTGGCCGTTTTCGCAGGTCAGCAGACTGGGAATGAGCGTGAGCTGAGGCTCTCCGGGACGCCGGTAATGGTGGAGGTCATGTTCCCGGTACAGGGGCGGTGACTGCGGCCGGGTCAGTCGCCGTGGTAGAGGCGAACTGGATCGATCAGCTGGATGGCGGGGTCGTTCTCGGCGAGGTGGCGCAGTTCGTCGGTGAAGCCGGTGCCGCTGTAGCACTGCAGCCGGGTGACGTCGGTGGCGGTGCCGCGCGCGGTGAGGAGAGCACGGATGTGCTGGAGACGTTCGAGGTGGCCCTTTCCCATGACGTCGTTCCATTTGGCTTCGCCGATGGCGAGTAGTGTTTCGCGGCCGCTGTCGGTCTCGCCATGGACCGCGACGTCGACTTCGTGGCTGGTCTTCGCGGCAGGATCGTTGACGGTGCCGCTGGCGACTCTTGTGACCTGCCCGCCGTGGGTTGCGGGGGACGCGTGCCAGCGGGCCCATTCGCGGCAGACCTGTTCGAAGTGCGGGCCGACAACCTTGCTGCGGAAGGTGGACTGGGCGCGGCGCCAGACGGCGGGGGCGCGTCCGGGGCGTTCCAGATCGCCCCAGGCGGGGCGCATGACCGCGTGGTAGAAGGCGATGAGAGGTTCGGCGATGCGGTAGGCGGAGCGGTTGCGGCGGAAGGCGTCGGCCTCGTGGGTGATCATGCCGACGTCCTGGAGGACGCTGAGCGGGTGGGCGAGGTCGGTGGACTTGCGGCCGAGGTAATCGGCGATGCCGCCGCGTGCGGCGTTTCCGGCGGCGATGGCGGCCAGGACGGAGTGGTAGAGCGCGGTGTCGTGGAGTTCGGGTTCCTCTGCGAGCAGGTAGCGGGCCTCGCGGAAGAGCGGACGGGCGGGATTGAGGACGGCGCGGGTGACCCAGGCGTCGAAGTCGTGGGGCCCGGCGGGGGCGTCGCCCTGGGTGAACTCGCGGCGGTAGGCGGGGGTGCCGCCGACGATGGCGTGGGTGAGCAGTGCGGTGCGCGGGTCGGTGATCTCCCAGAACTCGGCGGCGAGGCGGAAGTCCAGGGTGGGGACGACGAGTTCCAGGCCGGCGCGGCCGCGCAGCGGGGCGTTGCCGGCGAGGAGTCCGCCCATGAAGGACAGGGCGGAGCCGCACAGCAGGAGCCGTACGGGGGTGTTGGTGTGCTGGGCGGCTGGGTCGAGGGCGCGCTGGATGATCGAGGGGAGGGCGGGGGAGGCCTTGGCGAGGAAGGGGAACTCGTCGATGACCGCGATGGTGGGGCCGCCCCTGTCGGCGATGCGCATGAGTTCCGTGACGGCCTCGTCCCAATGAGTGAAGCGGAACGGGGTGGGCTGGTCGCGGTGGCGGGCGAGGGCTTCGCCGAACTGGCGCAGGGCGTCGGTTTCGGTGGTCTCGGTGGCGGTGAACATGAAGCCGCCGCTTGCCCGCGTGACGGCGTCCAGGAGGAAGGTCTTGCCCTGGCGGCGGCGGCCGGAGACCACACCGAGGGTGGCACGCGGGCCGGGTAGGGCGGCGAATCGGGTCAGCTCGGCCCACTCGAAGTCGCGGTCGAACATCTCGGCGGGTTTGTCCACGGCACACCTCTGTATGGATAGGTGGGCTTATTATATCTGGACTTATTCAAGATTCCCTTCTTTGTGTGAGTGCCCGGCGTGGGCCCCGGAGGGGGCGAGGGCAGGGGCCGAGGTGCAGGGGCGGGGTCGAGTGGAGTGACCCCCGAACTTCCGACACCTGGATGCTGGATCTTTTGATCCAGGGGAAGTGGCCATGGTGGTGAAGCGGAAGCATTACCTCGCAGAGTTCAAGGGGACGCGGTGGATCTGGTGCGCTCCTCGAAGGACCGCTTCCTCGCTGGCATCGCCCGGAGTCTGGGTATCCATCAGGATGTTGAGTTGGAGAGCGAGGACCGCCCGGACGAGCTCGGTGATGCGGCTCGGGCTGCAACGGAGCTTGCGCAGGAGCCGCCAAGCCTTGAGGGTGGCCATGGCCTGGTCTGCCGCGGCGCGAACGTTGGCGTGAGAGACATCGACCGCCTGCTGGTTTGCGGAGAGCTGGTGCCAGCGGTCGGCCGGGGTAGACCTGCCGTCGGCACCCTGGTACTCGGTAACCACGCACGACTCGCGGCCGACGATCCGCGAATCGCCCACCGCCGCCACATTGTGCTCAGCATCGCCCAGGAGGCAGATCGCCAGCCGCGGTAGCTGGTCACTGAATCGGGCAAATGCCCGTAAAACCGAATCGCGTCGTCGACGTAGAGTCATCCAAAGGCGCCCATCGTGCCGTTCCCATCAGGTTCCCATCTGGGATAAATGCGACCCTCCGTGGCACTCACGGAGGGTCGATATGTCCCATTACCTGGTACTTGCTGGTGCCCCCGGCAGGATTCGAACCTGCGACACCCGCTTTAGGAGTGGGATCGAATCCTTGACCGAAGGTGTTCCTCCGTGCCGGGTGCTGCTGTCGGTGCAGGTCAGCAGCACCTGGCGGGATGCTTGATCCTGCTTGTGATGACTGGCGCTCCGTCGTCCGCTCACGCATCGCTCACGCAATCGACCTGCGTGATCAGCGGTAGATCACCACAACGAGGGTGCAGAGTTACCCGCCAGGTAGACGCCTTCGAACCGCGAAGGTTGGGATGGGGCTTCAGTCGGCCGTGATGCTCGCCGTGAGGACGCGGACGGCTTCGCGAGTATTGTCCGCGGCGAAGCGGACTTCGCTCACTTCCTGCGTCGGCTTCCCGGGCTTGGGCGCTACCGGGTACGGCTCGCGCAGCTTGACGCTGAGGGTGGTGGAGTCGCCGATCGGCATTGCCAGTACGCCGGCGTCATCGATCTGGACCGCCCTCCGGTAGCCGCTGTGCCGTGCCGGACGCACCGACTCCACGAGTTCGAGCGGAATGGTGATCTGAGTGAAGTGGGCGAAGCGCAGCACCACCTTGCCGTCGCCGACGATGTGGGGGCGGATGGAGAGCGCGGCGATGAATCCGAGTACCCACACTGTTCCGTACACGGAGAGAACCAGCAGGACGATGCGCACCACTGTCCAGGGGACCAGGAATTCGACAGCGAGGATCTCCAGCGGCACGAGAAAGACCATCGCCCACATGATTGGCTTGATTTCGGAGCCGTAGGTCAGGATCTCGTGGCCCTCTGGCGCGTCCGGCTTGCGGCGGATCCAGCGCCAAAGGGCACGGAAGAGTCCGAATTCCATCCCCATGGCCTTGGCCACTGGTGCGGGGAGGACTGCGGACAGGGCCTGGTTGAGGGCCTCCTGTCCGTCGGCTCCCTGGCTCCGGGACGTCTTGAAGGCCCGTCTGGCAAGGGTGATTTCGGTGATGACGATCCCGGCAAGGAGGACTTCGAGGAGCAGTCCCACCGCCACGGCCTCGCCCAGGCTGAACACGCCGGTCCAGACGAGACAGACCTGGGCGAGGACAACGGTCGGTGCCGCCCATCGGGCAGCGGTCGCCAGGAATTTTCGCAACGTCAATCACCTTTCCTTGCATGGGTGCTCGGTGCCCGTACCATCGTCCCAGCCTTTTCTCCGCCGCAAAGCAAGGAGAGTTCTCGGGTGGCCGTATCCGATTGTGCGTGGCGCGCTTGGGGAAGAACGTGCCGCGTACGCCGCCGTCACTGTTTCTCCCAGTCCTGCTCCACGACGACCCAGCTCTCGCCGGTCAGCTGCTGTTCGAAGAAGGCGTAGGGCAGCAGGCCGTATCCCTTGTGCCCCCAGCCGGTTCCCCAGCTGTTGCGGACCTGGAAGGCTCCTGGTCCGGTGCCGCGGTCATAGGGAGCGGTGTCGGCTTGGTCGTCGTAGCCGGTCAGTAGGACCACGTGGGGTCCCACGGACTGCTCAGTTGCGAGTTGAACTGGGATGACTCCGCCGTTGACCAGGGACATGGAGATTGTTGGGCAGAGCCGGATCTCCACGCTCACGGGGAGGCCCAGGGCAATTGCACGGCGGGCTAGTTCGAGCATCCCGGCTCCGTCCGGCGCGGAGAGCGGGCGTGCGACAGGTCTGGTGCGCCGGACGGTGGCGTGGCAGTGCTCGGGTGGGTCCCGGTCGACCCTGGTCCGGCCGTGTTCGTCGTACGGCCAGGCCGCTTCCTCACACAATCCGGATTCCGCCCAGGAGCGGAAGCTGTGCTCCAGGCGGGAGCCCTTGCGCTCGGCGGAACCCGCAAGCGTGCGAGAGAGACGGTAGTTGAAGAGGACGGAGGCGGTGAACTCCAGTTGCTCGGCGCGGCGGGCGTAGTAACCGGCGATCGCCGTGGTCACCGCGGCGGTGCAGAGCGGAACCTGGCCTTGGTCGATCACAGGGGGCATCCAGCTGGACAGGTCCATGCGCTCAGGGGTACGTCCACTCGTCCACCACGGGGGCACAATCCTGGACAGCCATGTGATGTCGGCGACGGCGGGGCTCGGGATAGTGCCCTTGCCGGTTGCTCCCGCTTTCGTCATGCCTGGTCCTGTGTCCGGTCAGCCTCGCCGCCGTCCTGGCTGTCCCGATTCAGGACCACCTGGTCGATCCGCTTCTGGCGGCGGGCTACAGCGGCGTAGAACTGCTGCAGCGCCGCCCTGTCGAAGTCGGCAGTGGGCCTGGTCTCGGGAAGGAAAGCACCGGTGTCCGTGCCACGGACGAGCAGTGCGCTGTCTTCGCCCTCGGTTGGAGAAACCTGCGGGCTGATGTAGTCGATCGCGAGGTTGAACCGTCCGTCGGCGGTCTGGTTGGGGCCCGAGCAGTGGGCCATGGCCAAGTGGTGGATGGAGCACTCGCCGGCCTTGAGGACGACGTCTACAGCGGCGGCCTCGTCGATGTCGACGGCGATCTCCTCGCCACGCATGATGTCCTCGAGCTCGGAACCGCTGAACCGGTGCGGCAACGTTCCACGCAAGTGTGAGCCACGGGCGTAACGCATGGTGCCGTTGGCGACCGTGGTGTCGGTGAGCGCGACCCAGACACGTACAGCGTGCTGCTGGAATCCGTTCAGCCCCAGGTAGACGGCATCCTGGTGCCAGGCGAGTGAACTGCCGCTGTGCGCGGGCCTGACGAAGAGGTTGGTGGACCACACCAGCAGATCCGGTCCGAGCAATGCTTCGGCCGCATCGAGTATCGCGGGATGGTGCACGATCCGGTCGGCCCAGGTGGACACCAGATGGATCTTCGGGAAGGTGGCGTACCGCGCCAGGGCGCCGCCCGCGGCGCTGACCGTCCGCAGGTAGGTGTGGCACTCGGCCAGGGCCTGTCCGGCCTCGGTCGGCGCGAGGGCGTTCACGGGAAAGGCAAACCCGTCTGTGCGGAACCGCTCCGCCAGGTCAGGGGCGATCGTGGTCATCGGACAGCCACCTCCGGAGCAGGCACGGTCTCGTGGATTTCGGCGTCCTGCCGCATCCTGGTGAGCAGGGCGATGGCGTCGTCCCGCTTGGCGTCGGGGGCCTCGGGCGAACGCAGGTAGTCGGCGAGGCGCTGCCGATCGGGTTCGGGCATGACGCCCTTCAGGTGGTGCAGGGCGGCGGAGCTGGTGCGCTGCGGGAAGTACAGGGACTTGGCGGTTGTCAGGAACAGCTCCGCGTTCTCCTTGCTCACCACCCTCCGGCCCAGCGCCGCATCTATCGCGACACGAATGTTGACCATGGGTTCGCACACCGGGCGCAGCGACTCACTGTCGAAGGTGATGGCGACCTCGTCGTCGTCTTCCAGCGTGCCGGAGGCATACATGGTGTAGACGGTGCCGACGCCGGTCATGCCATAGTCGTCGAGTTCGGCGGCCCGGAGAGCTCCCATGCTGGAGGAGCCGTACACGCGGACTCTGCGGTCCATGGCCCGCAGGATCTCTTTGGGGGAGATCGAGAAGCTTTGGAGGAACTTTCCGTCGATGATGCCGATGCGCTGCGGAGGTTGCTCTTGCGTCATCAGGGCATCGATGTCGCCCCGCTCGATGGGGGGCAGGAACTCGGCGTCGGGCAGGTGGGCCGCCGCCTCCTCGGGCGGCAGGCTGGGGCCGACGAACACGACCGTACGCATGGTCTCTTCTCCCGTCACTGGGCGGAACCGGCTGTCCGGAGTCGCTGCTGAGCGGCGTGGATGGCTGCCAGGGCGCTGTTCCACGCCTGTGCGGCTCGGGGCCCGAGCTTGTTGCGGTCGACCGTCCACGACTCGATGCCGGGCACGATGACGCGTACGACCGTGGCGGGTACGCCGGGCGCGGACAAGTCGACGACGATGGCCTGGTCGAGTCCGCGGGCCCGCAGCCGTTGCAGCAGCAGCCGGACGTCGTCCATGACGTCCGTGCTGGGATGGGACGGGACGTCATGGAAACGGACGGGGCGGGCGGAGGGCTTGATGGCCCACGAGTCGGGGTTCGCTCGGTTGCTGCGCCGCACGTGGAAGAGAGCCTTCTCCACGGGCTGTCCGGCGGCAGTGATGTCCTCGCGCATGGCCTGGATGTCCACGACGCGGGACTGGGCGACCTCGCTGATGGCCCGCACGACCGCGACCTCGGCGTCCGGGTGCGTGCCGATGCCGTGGTGGGAGCGGGAGAACGAGTCGGCGACGTACTCCGACACCACGGCCTGGAAACTGGGGATGCCGGTCGCGGAGGTGATGTTCTTGACCTCGATGTCGATGCCGGCGTCGAGAAACTTCTCCATGAAGAACTGCGCTCGCGGCGGCAGGGTCGACGGGTCGAGGCTTGGATGGCGCTCCTGGGCCCAGGCGCGGATGGCGTCCCCGACGGGTCCGGCCTCGTCGGCGGCGGCGAACTTGCCGAGTCGGTTGGAGATGAGGTCGGCCATCGTCCAGTCGTCTCGCTCGACGAGCTCGCACAGGGCGTGGCAGATGGCCTCTTCCAGGGAGTTTCCCGAAGCGATGCCGTTTGTCGTGGAGACCGGATAGCAGGGGACCT
The DNA here is from genome assembly GCF_046506645.1 of Streptomyces sp. 5K101. NCBI lineage: Bacteria > Bacillati > Actinomycetota > Actinomycetes > Kitasatosporales > Streptomycetaceae > Streptomyces > Streptomyces sp. 5K101. Next base: position 359,770 of record NZ_JBKFFO010000006.1, read on the forward strand.
CGTGGTAGCTCATGTAGTAGCCGGCCAGGAACTGCGGCACGAGGATGCTGCACTCGTGCATCAGGTCGAAGCCCTCGACCCAGGAGATGGGGCTGTCGATGCTGTAGGCGTGGTGCAGCTCGAAGTTGCACGATTCGGGGTCGAGAACACGCCGTCCGGACTTTTTGAGCTCTGGATAGGAGGCGATCGCGGCCGGCCGCATGGGCAGAGAGGCGGCGAAACGCTCAGCGGCCTCCATGATTGCCGACGTCTTGGCGTCGATCTTTGTGGCGCCCTTGCCGTTGTAGACGGAGATGATGTCGAACGACCGCGGCGAGATGGCGTTGTAGACGGGGATGCCGACCCGGTCGAGGCCGGTGATGTCGGCGACCCTTGTCACCCCGATCCGCTTGAGGTGTGGGGCCATGCGGGCATACGTGGTCTCGGCGGTGATCTCGCGGTGCGGGCCGTTTCCGGTGATCTTGGGGACGCTGGATCGCAGTTTCAACGCAGGGGCTCCTTGGATGCGCTGTCCGCCGGGCCGGTCACTGGCCGCTGGCGGGTTCGAGGTGGGAGGTGCCGTCGCCGAAGTACCGGTAGGAGTAGGAGAGTTCCTGCCCAGCCGTGACCTTGACCGGTTCGGGGAGCGCCCAGGCGGCGGTGTACCAGTGGCTGCGGGCGCAGCCCAGCCAGGGGGCTGTCGACAGTGTGGTGTTCGGCCCGAGCTGTGCTTCGAAGTGGACGACGACGCCGTTGGCCTCGCCCTCCTGGTCGGCAGCGAGGGTGCAGCGCGTTTCCAGCGGGCCCGTCATATCCTGCTGGAGATCCACCTGGTACAACTCGGCCGGTTTGGAAAGGAAATCCCAGGTCTGTACGTTCTCCGGGCGCTCGTAGAAGCCGATGGAGCGTTGGCGTTCGGACTCCGCCATGGGGCCGAAGTCGATGCCGAACATCTCCTTCCAGCGTGCGAGATGGTCCTGGGTGACGCGGTGCTTGTCGAGCAGGCTGTCCGGTATCCGGGCCAGCGTTGCGAAGGAGGTCAGCCGACCAGGCACCAGGCGAGGCGAGTCCTTCATCAGCCGACGCCGGGCGTCCTGAACGGTCTCCCAGATCTGCATGTCCAGTGCTTCGTTGCCGACGATGTCCGTCAGCAGGACGTCGGCCCGCTCGGGGAGTTCGAGCTGGGGCGACCAGCCGCGGATGAACTCGATGCGGTCGGCCACCCCGTTGCGCTCGGCTATCCGCTGGGCGAGGTGGACCATGCCGGCCGGCTCGACCGCGTAGACCTTGCGGGCTCCCGCCTGGGCCGCGGTGATCGCCAGGATGCCGGACCCTGTTCCCAGATCAAGGACCACGTCCCCCTCACAGACCGTTTCGCGGACCGCCTGCTGGAAGGCAGCTTTACGCACCGGGTCTTCCAGCATGGCGATATGGACGAGCGCGGCGTCGTAACCCCCCTTGGGGAAGGGCTGGTTACTGAAGCCCTCGGCCGGCTCGTTGCGCAGCAGCCCGGCTTGGTGGAGTGACACCACGGTTGCCAGTGCTTCCTGCGCGGCCCTCGGTCCTTTCATTCGGGAACCGAGCAGCGTCAGCGCCTGTCCGACCGTGCGGGGCTGGTGGAAAAGGTCGAGGAGCCCGAGCGCGTCATGACCCAACTTGAGGATCCGGCTCTCGAAGTGGATCTTCACTTCGTTGCTGGTGTCGACCTCGGCTATGAAGGACGGCGCCCTGTGGAGCACGGTGTCGGGTGAAAGTTTCGGCATGTGCTGATCACTGTCCTTGTGGGTGTGTGTGTCGTGCAGCTGCCTGGACCAGAGCGGCAGAGATGGCCGGCTGGAAGTCGCCGAGTGAGCCGGGTTCCCGTCGGCCCTCGGTCAGGGAGATGCCATCCTTCGGTTCGACGATCTGGTAGCCGTCCTCGCGCAGTTGGTCGACGTTGCGGCGCACGGCGGGTTTGGACCACATGGCCGCGTTCATGACGGGTGCGATGACCACAGGGCACTCGGCGGCGAGCAGCGTGGCCGTCAGGACATCGTCCGCGATGCCGTGTGCTGCCTTGGCCAGCAAATTGGCCGTGGCCGGCAGGACCACCAGCACGTCCGCCCAGGCGCCGAGGGCTACGTGGGCGGCGCCTCCGCCCTTGTGGTCCTCCCAGACGGTCACCGGCATATGGCCGGTGACAGCCTCGATCATGCGCGGCCCCATGAGGGCGTGCGCCTGCGTGGTCATGACGGTGCGGATCTCCTGGACCCCGACGGTGCCGCGCAGCCATGCGTTCACGTGAGGGACCGCAACAGCGGAGAAGGAGCCGCACACGCCCCACAACAGCCGCACCCCGGCCAGCGCCTGCTGCGGGCTGGTGGTGGCGTTCTCTGTCATCAGCCGGTCACCTCTTCAGGAACTCCGAAGGCGCTGAGGATGCCCGGCAGGGACCGTTCTGCCCGTCGCAACAGTGCATCGGCGCCTTCTGGGTCGGATGCCGACCAGGCGCGGAGGGCGACGTGTTGGAGGACGTCGGAGGCGAGGTGGCCTGCCAGACGTGTGTGCTCGTCGTCGCTGAGTGAGGTGCCTCGGGCAGCCTGGTAGCCCTCGGCTGTAAGTCTGGCCCGGTGCTCCTGGAGTTCCTGCGCGTCCATGGCAGCTGCCGCCTGAACGAGGTCTCGTAGCAGGAATGCGAGGTCGATCATGGGGTCGGCGATGCCTGCTTCCCGCCAGCCGAGCACGCGTGGCGCAGGGGCGGGGACGCAGGAGGCGGTCGATAGACGGCCGTGTACCACGGCCCGTGGGAGCGCCTCGGGCTGCTCCTCCGCCAATGTGCCGGCGAGGCGTTGGATCCGCGGTGCCGCGGTTTTGTCAAGGCGGTCGCGGGCGGCACGGATGCCGTCCGCTGCATGTGGCGCCGCTTCCAGCCAGGCCGGGCGGGCCCTGGTGGGTAAAGCAGCCACCCGCTCGACGGGGATGGAGTGCAGGTGGGCGAGGAAGCCGCCGAGTTCGCCGAACGCCCAATCCCCAAGTGGAGCGGTGGCACTGGTCGTGTCACCGAAGACGGTGTCGCTGAGCAGCCCAGGGGTAGCTACCACCGAGTGGACGGCCGTGCGGTCGTCGGCCAGCACAGGGACACACGCGTACGGGGCAGCTTGTGTCGTAGCGATTGCCTCCGAGAGATCGCGCAGGGCTGCCGCGTCGAGGTAAGCGGGCGCGGCTGTCGGGACGCTTTCTCCCCAGCGGTAACCACCGTCGACCCGGAGGCAGACGCGGTTGACGAACGGGCCGGGTAGCGAGCGCACGGGCTGCCCGGCCCGCACAGCGGCATGGGTCATCGGGCGGTGCTCCCTTGGGCGTTGAGGTAGGGCCTTGCTGGGTCGAGTCGCTCCGCCCGGTACCGTTCCTCGATGGCGCGGAGCCGGTCCGCCGCAGTGGTGCGCCCGTCCCGCCAGGCCGTTACCAGCCCCTCGGCGACCAACAGACAGCGGTGCTGGCCGAAGCTCATGAGCCGGCCCTCCCGATGCTCTGGCTCGTCCGCCAGCCACCAGCCTCTGCCCAGCTCCAACGCGAGGGCAGGTCCGGTGTCACGGAGTGCGTCGATGTGCTCGCTGTGGATGTCTGCCAGCTCCCGCTCATGGCGGCGCCAGTCGTCCCGGTACAGATAGAGGACCATCGCATCCCGCCGCTCATACCCCTCCGGATGGTTGGCGGCCTTCAGCTGGTACGGGACCCGCGCGGTGCACAGCCGTCCGGTGATCGCGCGCATCAGGTTGGCGGCGGACTCGGGGTCCCGTGGCGCGTAGTACAGGCGTACGACTGGCCGTTCGCCGTGGCGGGGCATGCCCTCGTCGCCGATGGCGAGGTACCAGCCGGGATACGTGTACGGACGGTCGGGCGGAAACCTGACGCTGACCGGCTGACCGGCTGCGGCTGCCGGAGGCAGGATCTCCTCCGCGGTGACGGTGAGGGTGAGGCCGTTCTTGCGCACCCGGCGGCCCGCGGGTCCAGCCTCGACCGTCTGCCAGTCGGCCTCCCAGTAGCCGCTGCCCTGGTTGGCCTCGGCAAGTGCGCGTGCCACGGCCGGGTCCTCGCGCCTGCGGGTGCCCAGTACCACTGGCGCGCCATCTATCAGCCAGCGAGCGGCCCGGGTGTCACCGGCGTAGTAGCTCAGGTACAGGAATCGGGACAGGTGAGGTAGGACGGGGAGGTCCCCGGGCGCGGACTCGACGCCAGGGGCGGGCCGGAGCTCGCCCCACTCGCGGTGATGGAAGGTGGACTCGTTCCGGACTTCCACGTCTTCGGAGATCGAGGAGAATGCTGCTCGGTACTGGTTCATGCTCCTGCCTCCCGGGGGCGGCCGGGAGCGAGGAGCCTGGCCAAGCCCTGCGGATCGTTCAGCAATTTGCAGCCCACGAAAAGGCACAGGTGCCCGATCCGGCCCAGTGAGCCGATCTGTTCCAGCCGCCCGGCTGCGTACATCAGAATGGACAACCCGGCGTAGCGGAAGACTGCATCCCGCTGCTCGGCCGAGAGCGGAGCGCTGTGTTCGTAGGCGGCGAGGAAGAGGCCGACGTTGCGTCGCACGGTGGCCCAGGTGCCGGAGTGGGACAAGCGGCTGGCATCCCCCCGCAAGGTGTGCAGCCACTGGATCAGTAGTTGGCCGACGATCGTGCCCACGTCCAGCATCGGGTCACCGAAACCGGCCAGTTCCCAGTCGACGAGCGCAACCTTGGGGTGCTCGCTGTCGGCGTCCTTGAGCAGGATGTTGTCGTCCCGTAGGTCGAAGTGCACCAGGCCCTTCGGACCCCATTCGTCCCGCAGCCGCGCCACGCTCTCGTCGACCGACTGCATGGCGGCCGCATAGTCGGAGTAATCCATTCCGGGTCCACTCGCAAGCTCGCGAGGGGTTAGCGCTACGAAGGACGCGAAGGGGAAGACGATGAGCTGCGGGGCGAACCTCGAGTCCGTGATGATCCCGTCCGCGCGTGCGGTGTGGATTCCGGCTGTCACCGATGCCAGTGCCGCCAGCACCGGAACAGGAATTTCCGGAGAGTTCCGGGTCACTTCCCGCATCGACGTGAAGCCAACCTTCCCTTCCATTATGAGGGTTTCAGTTTTTCGGTCGACGGCGACGAAACGAGGAACTGCCGACATGGCGAAATTCGGCACACCGGCTTCAGGTATCAGCCTGAGTATGGTCTCTTCGTTGCCCGTTGCCGTGCCAACGGCAACGGCGGTTGCCGGATCCACCTGTTTCAGGAAGAGGGCGGTGCCGTCCTCGAAGTGCACCATCGCCACGCTGTTGCGTGCTGCGAACGTCTGGACATGCACTATGTCGCCTCGGTCGAGATCGAGCGAAGCGAGCCAGGAACGAGTCCGGGCCTTTGAGGGCCCGGACTCGTTCGGCAGCGCTCCGCACCAAGGCGAAGACGTGCTGCCGCCCTCCGGTGACGCGATACCGGCCGGGCTGTGCGAAGCGCTGATCATCATGAGGCTATCGACTCAGATCAACAGTGGAAGGCCACCGTGGCGGCAGCCGCCATCACGCTTCCCTGAGCCTCCTCGTCGGGCGAGATGCCCGCCTTCTCCTCGAGGAACGCCTGCAGCTCCTCCGGGCTGACGCCGGCGAGCTCCTCCAGGGCCTTCTCGCCGGCCGCGGGGTCGATGACCGCGCGCTGCTCGTCGGTCATCGACGCCTCGGCATCCTGGATCTTGCTGACGAGGTCGGCGAACGCGGTCTCGTCGACCGCGGAAACCATTGCTTCAGACATTTGATCCTCCTGATTCGTCCCCTGTCGGTTGACCGGGGAATCGAATGGACGTTCATGATCTAAACAAACTTTCACCCCCCCCTGTCAACAGGTCTCAGGAATTCCGTTTGTGTGTGTTGGAAATTCTATTTAGGGCATGCGAATGGGCCTGCCGACATTATTTCCGGCAGGCTTTGTTGCCTTCTCTGGCTAGGTGGGCGCGGAGGATGGTGGCGCTAGTGGATTCACAAGGCTACAGGTGGCCAGAAACCTATGCGCGCGCGTGGCGAGAAACTCATCAGATGCCCCCGTTGAATGTTCTGGTCGTCCCGTGGAGGGTATGCACGGCTCGTCATCTGCCGGTAGGGGGGCGTCCGGAGGGCCGAAAAGATCAAGACGTTCCTTGGGCTTCGATCCTCGATCGTTGCTGGTGATGCGCACGTGGCTGACTACGCGCGTAGCCACTTTGGCCGAAAGTGGCATTCCGCTGACAACTGGATACCTAATTGATATTTCAACCGTTGCTGGCTGGCGTGATATGGCCGTGGCCGACGCAGGGGCCGTTCATGCGCGCAGGAACCTACCCCCCTGCGGTTCTGACTTGAGCTATCGGCGCTGTCGATGTTGCTGTTCAGCGGGTGTCGTCGCCACCGGTGAGAGCTGGGCCCCACGGCTTTGTTGGGCGGGGACCGAGCCTGCGATGGTGGAGCGTCGGCGGGCGGCTTCGGCTCGGCGGTTGGATGCTGGGTTTCGGCCGGTGTGCTGGATGCGGGTGATGAGGACGCGGGCGGGTTGGCGGGCGGTGGTCAGCTCGCGTTGGGCAGCGGCTTCCTTGAGGAGTTGATGGGGTTGGTGGCCGCGGGCTTCGGCGTCGGCGAGGACGGTGGCGAGCGCTGGCCAGGCCGGGTCGGTGAGGATCCGCTCGGCGTGGTCGGGGACGGCTGCTCGTACGTCGCTGGCCAGAACGCGGCGGGCTTCCTCCTTGGGTGGCCGGGCTGTGAGTGGGCGGTTCGTGAGTATATGAGTTGTTCTGGTGTCGCCTGATGGTGTGGACGGAGGCGGAACGTGCCGGTCCGATGCCGGTGGCCTGCTGGAATCGGTGGGGTGAGTGAACGCAAGCCGTAC